>JBHGBA010000022.1:0-55969 GCA_041946775.1 Terriglobales bacterium | reverse complement strand
CGCTTCCGGCGCGCGTGCGGTGAAGTGTCTCTTGACAACGCCAACGTCGTCATAGACGGGATGACAACTCCGGGGCCACGCCAATCCTGAAAATGCCCTAAAGCATGAACGCAGAGGGCGCCAAGGACGCAGAGGAATGCAAAGGGTTTGCAGTTTTCAGTTTGCAGTTTGCAGCCGAAACCAGAGGAGACGAAGGCTGGTTGTTTAGCTGCAAACTGCAAACTGTGAACTGCCAGCTCAGTCGGCTGCGACTTCGGTGAGCGCTCGGCGCGTGGCCTCCAAAAGCGCGTCGGGGCCGACCGACTGGCCGGTGGCGTGTTGCATCCAGAGATCGGGGACGACCGCGCCGTACTTGGCCATGCGCTCAAACTCGGGGCCGATGCTCGCCATGACCGGTTTGCCACTCGCGCCGGCGGTCTTTCTGATGTGCTCCTCGATCTGGAAGGCGATCATGTGGCCGATGGGGTAATCGGGGAGATAGAGGAAGGCGTCAATCATGTGCGAGTAGATGCCGAGCAGCACCACGTCTTTCTTCTTGAACACCGGCGCGTAGTACTGGTTCCACACATCCTTGGCGATCTGAAGCGTGGCTTCCTTCAACTCGGCGGGCGTGTGGTTGGGGTGGTCGTACATCCAGTGCCACACGGCCATGTCAACCAGGGCGACGCCGGCGATCTCGTAGGTCGCCCAGAAATCGTTGAGCACGTTGAGCGCCTGGTCGCGGGCGCTGGGTGTGGTCAGCCCGAGCTGTTCGAGGTCGTGCGTCTGGAAAAGAAAGGCGAGGGCCTCGGTGAAGGCGGTGTTGGGCACGCCGTTGAGGAAGTAGTGGTCTATGTCGTTCAGCGAAAGGGTCTGCTCGACGTTGTGGCCCATTTCGTGGATGGCGATATTGAAGCCCTTGTAATTCATGCCGGATTTTGCGACGCGGGTACGCAGGTGGGCCTTCTCGCTGCGCATGGCGGCGCCCATGGCGTGGCCTGAACCGCGCGCCGGGTCCACCACGATGTTGTTCGCGATCACCTTCGCGCGCTCGGGAGTCCAGCCGAATTTCACCAGCATGTTGGGAATGTCCTGACGATAGGCTTCCGGCGTCGGATAGCGCTTGGCAACGATCTCGTCGAGTTGCGCTTCGGTGTACTGGCCGCGCGGCCGGAAGCCGTTGTACCAGATGTCGAACGGCTCGAGCGGACGCCCGAGGCGCTTTTCGATGAGCGCGGCGACCTGCGCGACGAGCGGCGAGGCGACCACATCCACCAGCATCTTGCGCACACGTTCCTCGGGGATTTCGCGGTTCTCATCGAAGCGGCGGGCGATAAGCGTGGGCGCGGTGGGCGAGTAGGGGTCAACCCGGCGCGCGGCGTGGTAGGTCTTGGCCAGCATCGCGTAGCGCGTGTCCGGTTCGGGCGCGTTGGCGGCCTTGATTGTTTTGGCCTCGCCGTCGTTCGCGGTTGTGGGCTTCACCTCGTTGGTGAACGGGTTCCAGTCCACGCCGGGATTGTCTATGACGGCCTGGGGAATGGTCTGGGTGACGATGCGCTCCATGACCTGCTGGATCATGCGCTGCTTGGCGAGAGCGTTAGGTTCAAGGTAGTCGGCCTTGATCTCGTCGCGCAGGTTCCAGTGGGAGAGCAGGCGCAGTTGCGGCGGGAAGAGGCGCTGGCCCTGCTCGTCGATGAGGTGGTGCATCCAGATGTTGTAGCTCGAGATGTAATTTTCGGCCTCGGACGCGGCCTGGGCGAGGGCGAGATTGACATCCGCCGGCACGCGCTTGGAGAAAATCTGCGCCAGGCGCACCTCGGCCCACTGGCGGCGGCTCCAGTTGCGGCCTTCGTTGAGGCGCTGCTCCAGCGTGGTGAGCGGGAAATTGAGCAGCACGACAAATGCCAGCTTGTTGCGGAAGAAATCGTCGGAGATGTGCGCGCCGGGGTCGTAGCCGGCGAAGATTTCGTCCACCGGAAGCATGGGGCCGAGGTCGAGATCGGCCTGGACGCGGAACTCGCGGCTGATCTCGTGCATGTGGCCGTAAAGCTGCTCCAGCAGGCGCTCGTAACGGGAGAAAAGTGTGTCGAGCGCGGGCTGGTCGCCGGCGAAGTTGGCGCGCACGAATGCGTCGAAGACTTCGCGGTTGCCGTCTTCCTTCCGCCAGAAGTCAGCGACCTGCTTCAGGCCGCGCTCGATGCGGGGGCGTTGCACCTCGCCGTATTTGGCAACCAGCTCTGTAACGAGCCTGGCGGTCGCGTCCTGTATCCAGGCAGGCGCGGCGGCGGTGGACTCTTGCATGGGCTTCCCTTCCTTCTGCGCAAACACGGGCTCTACTGCGCAAACCAAAACCAGACCGAGAAGACAGTTTTTCAAGAGCGACATGATGCCTCCTAAGTATTGGGGCAATATGAAGACCGATCAGTATAGCGGAGGGCGTCTGCAAGTAAGGTGTTTTGAATCGCAATGCGCCGGGGCATGATGCGGTGCATCTAAGAGGCGAGACGCCGGAGGTGTGCTATGCCAATGCACTTCGAGCAGTTCTACCTGAACTGTCTGTCGCACGCGTCCTACATGCTGGCCGCAGACAACATCGCGGTTGTCGTTGATCCGCAGCGCGATGTGGACATTTACCTCAACACTGCCGATGAGCACGGCTGGAAGATCGCGCACATCTTTGAGACCCACCTGCACGCCGATTTTGTCAGCGGCCATCGCGAACTGGCGCAGCGCACGGGGGCGACGGTGTATGTCAGCGAGCGGGCGGGCGCCAAGTTTCCGCATGTGCCGGTGCGCGAGGGCTTCGAGTTGCGCGCAGGGCAAGCGACGATTCGTGTGATCGAAACGCCGGGACACACACCGGAGAGCGTTTGTCTCGCCGTGTACGACCCGGACCAGGAAACCGCGCCCTGGGCGGTGCTCACGGGCGATACCTTGTTTATCGGCGACGTGGGAAGGCCCGACCTGTCGGAGACGCATTCGCCGCAGCAATTGGCAGGGATGTTGTATGACAGCCTGCATAACAAGCTGCTCACGCTCCCCGATGCGACGCTGGTGTATCCGGCGCACGGGGCGGGTTCGCTGTGCGGACGCAACATGCGCGCCGACCGCTTTTCGACCATCGGGACGGAACGGCTGACCAATGCGGCGCTGCAAGTCAAGTCGCGCGAGGAGTTCATCGCGGAGCTGACCTCGAACCTGCCGCCACGACCGCAGTTCTTCAGCGAAGACGCGATGATCAACCGCCGCGGGGCGGAAGCGCTGGGAGCGCTGGCCGAGCCGTTGGAGCTCGATGCAGAAGGGCTGCTGGAGTGGCAACGGCGCGGGGCGTTCATCCTGGATACGCGACCGGGCAGCGAGTATGCGCGGCAGCATGTGCCGGGGGCGGTGTGCATCAGCCTGAAAGGCCAGTTTGCCACGTGGGCGGGCACAGTGATCGGGCTGCATACGCCGGTGGTGATTGTGGCCGAATCGGTGGAGAGAATGCGCGAGGCGCGGATGCGGCTGGCACGCGTCGGGATTGAAGACGTCGCGGGCTGGATGCCGTTCGACCGTTGGGTGGCAGACGGGCGCGAAATGGCGCGCTTGCCGCAGATCAGCGTGGCGGAGTTGCAGAGTTTTCCGCCGGGACAAATCCTCGACGTGCGCGCCGACGGCGAGTGGCTCAGCGGACACATTCCCGGGGCGCGGCACTACCCGCTGGACCGGTTCGCGACGACGTTGCCGCGGACCGAGGAAAACGTGGCGGTGCATTGCAAAGGCGGTTATCGCAGCGTAATCGCCGCAGGATTGTTGATGCGCTCGGGGGTGAAGGACGTGGTTGACGTCGTCGGCGGTTTCGATGCGTGGCAGGCTGCGCAGTTGCCGGTGACGACCGGGGAGGCGACGGAGCGGTCGGCGGCGTAAAGTCTGCAGTTCGCAGTCTGCAGCTAGAACGGGCTGTGTGATTGTCGCCTTCCAGCAACATACATAGCCACATATGCCAAAAGCGGGCAGATGTGGGGCACCAACCAAGAGCAAGTCGGGCGGGGCCCGCCGCCGGGACGGCGGCGCTACCTATTTCTTGAACAGGTTCTCGAAAGCTTGGCGGGCGTCCTGGACGCGGGCGGCGCTGGCGGAGGTCTGACGTTCGACGCGCGTGCTCAGGGTAAAAAACGTGCACGTGTTGGCGGCGTCTTTCTTGGCTACGCGTTCCGGCACCGGTTGGCGGCACTCGAAGCGGCTGCCGGGATCAAAGTGCGTGCACTGTTTGCAGGAGTGCAGCGCGGCGCCGCACTGCGGACAGTTGCCTGCAGGGTCAACGAAGGCGCTGAGCACCACACCGCATTGCGCGCAGCGCGAGACGGTATGGGTTGGGGCCATCTGGATGGCGCGCGGGCCGAAGGTCATGTCGCTGGACTTCGGTTTCGGTTTGCCGCCACCCTGGGCGATGCGCTCCTGGTCGCGGTCCTGATAGCCAGGCTGGCGATATTTACGGTCGGACACGAGGCGTCTCCTCTCCTCTGCCCACATTGATGGACAGCGCCTGCGGCAGAGCTGAAATGGCGGGCTGCGGCGGGCGCACTCGGTGGGAAAGTCAAGTGTACCGCCAGGCGAGGGTTTTGACCAGAAGCGCCGCGTGCTCGGGTTGGCTTTCTCTCCGGCCCTGAATTACCCTGTCCCTTCATCCGCGATATGTAGCGCTCCGTCAATACAGGGAAGGCCAAGGGAACACCCGTCGGCAAGCGAAGCGAAAGGATGCGCGGGGCCAGCGTTGCCGGCCCCGCGAGCTCACGGAGAGCGACCAGACGAAGTGTGCAGGAGAAAGCCCGTTAATTAGCGACGACGACGAATGAGCAGACCGGCGCCCATGCTGCTCAAGCCGGCCAGCGCGAGCAACGGCAACGGAGAAGCGGTCTGGGGAAGCTGCTCGCCCGTGGCGCCAGCCTGAGCGCCGGTGTCAGTCGCACCGCTCTGTCCGGCGGTGGGCTGATCGGTTGTGGCGCCCTGTTGTCCAGCTGCGGGCTGATCGGTTGTGGCGCCCTGTTGCGCCGCCGTTCCCTGATCGGCCTGCCCGGTCTGCTGCGCCACTACCACGCCGCCTGCCAGAAGCAGAACCGCCAAGAGAAATACGATCACGCGGAGACTCTTCATGCCTACACTCCTGATGTGCACTGGGGTTGTGCGGTTTTGCGATTGTGATGTGCGGGCGAGGGCGGCGGTTGGCGCGGAATCCAGAGTAGCCGGCGTGGCGTTCGGACGCGGAATTTCCGATAAGGCGGAAACAAAGCTTCGATAAGCGGCTGAATCGAGAGCTGTTAAGCTGAGGGGAATGGCTGTAATCGGTACCCCAACCCTGCCCGTGCTCCCGGAAAGTCCCGCTGCCGCGCCGCGCGAGATCCCGTACAACTACACGTCTGCCAGCGACCGCCAGGCGGTTTCATGGCTGCTGGGCGACGAAGTGGTGCGCACGCTGGACGAGTTGCGCAGCCGGCGCGTGACCGGCCGCTCGGCGCGTCTGCTGATGCGCATCTTCGGGCAGGTCCTGGTGCATCGCCGCAATCCCTACCTGTTGCAGGAGCTGATCGATTCCCGCAAACGCCAGAAGCGACTTTTCGAGCACGCGGCGAAAGACCTCGACCTGATCGAGCAGAATGCGGGCGCAGAGCTGAAGGTGCTCGATGTAGTGGCGGCGTGCCGCAAACTGCTCGCCGAATTTCGCGCCGAAGTCGAGGGCGCGCCGGAACTGCGGCGGCGCATCAGGCGGGAACTGGGGGCGGTGGTCGGGGCGGAGAATGTCCACTTTGATCCGTTTACGCTGGTTTCACATTCGACGGACGCGACGGATTGGCGCTTGTACCTGCCCGTGGCGGTAGTCACGCCAGACCAGGAGGTCCAGGTTGGGCCGTTGCTGGTCGCGATTTCAAAACTTGGACTGAAGGCCGTACCGCGCGGCGCGGGCACCGGACTGACCGGGGGCGCGGTGCCGTTGCGGCCCGGCTGCGTGATCGTCAACACGGAAAAGCTGAACCGCATTCGCAGCATCAGCGCGCGCGAATTTCGCTTGGCGGATGGACATTCGGTTACCGCACAGACGCTGGAGGTCGAAGCCGGCGTCATCACCGAAAAAGCGATGGAATACGCGGGCGAGCGCGGGCTGGTGTTCGCCACTGATCCGACGAGCGCGTGGGCGTGCTCGATCGGAGGAAACATCGCCCAAAATGCCGGCGGCAAGCTGGCGGTGCGCTGGGGCACATGTATTGACAACCTGCTGGAATGGCGCATGACCATGCCCGGCGGAGTGCGGTGGACGGTCAAGCGCACCGATCACCAGTTGCGCAAAATTCTGCCGGAAGATACGGCAACATTCGAGGTCGTGGACGAGAACGGCGCGCTGGTGAAGCGCATCGAACTGCGCGGCAGCGAGATCCGCAAGCGCGGGTTGTGGAAGGACATCACCAACAAGGCGCTAGGCGGTGTCCCGGGGTTGCAGAAGGAAGGCACGGACGGCGTGATCACGTCGGCCGTGTTCATCCTGTACCCGCAGTACGAGGCCAGGAAAACGCTGTGCCTGGAATTTTTCGGGCCGGACATGGACGAGGCGAGCCGCGTTATCCTGGAGCTTTCGCAGGCGTTGCCGCTGCCCGCCGACGGCCAGGAGGCGCTGCTTGCGCTGGAACACTTCGATGACGAATACGTGCGCGCCATCGGCTACAAGGTAAAGGCGGCGCGGGCAGAGACGCCGAAAGCTGTGCTGCTGATTGATGTGGCGGGACATTCGGAGCAGGATGCCGAGGCGGGCGTGGAGCGCATTCGCGCACTGCTGGAGCGGCATCCGAACACGCTCATGTTCGTGGCATGCGATGCCGCGGAGGCGAAACGGTTCTGGGCCGACCGCAAGAAGCTGGGTGCAATCGCGCGGCGCACCAATGCGTTCAAGCTGAATGAAGATATCGTGATCCCGCTGGAGGCGCTGGCGGAGTTTGCGCGTTTTGTCGAGGGCCTCAACCTGGAAGAGGAACGCTACGCACAGCAGCGTTTCGTAGATCAGACCGAAGAGTTCTTCCGTTCCGCGACGGCGCGGGATGACGCGGAGCAGCTTGCCACGAAGGTTCCGGCGGCGCTGCAACATTGCGCGCTGGCGCGGAAGTCGCTAGGCACGGCGAACAAGAAGGACCTGCGGTCGTTTGCCGTTCTCAACGAGCTGCGGAATGGCCTGGGCGAGTTGGTGCGCGGCTATCCGCAGGCGACTGACGAACTGGACCGCATCCACCGCGAGGTGCGCGACCGGCGTATCGTGCTGGCCACGCACATGCACGCCGGCGACGGCAACGTGCACGTCAATATCCCGGTGCTCTCGAACGACCGGCCGATGCTGGATCGCGCCAGCCAGGTGATTGACGTGGTCATGCGCAAGGTCATCGAGTTGGGCGGCGTGGTCTCCGGCGAGCACGGTATCGGCGTAACCAAGCTGAAATATCTTGACCCCGAGCGCGTGGAAGAACTCGCGGCGTACCGGCGCGAGGTTGATCCCAGCGGGCTGATGAATCCCGGCAAGCTCGAGGATTTTGCGGCGCTGGGGCACATCTTCACGCCATCATTCAATCTGCTCGAACTCGAAGCGCGCATCCTGCAACACGGACAGCTTGAAGAGCTGGCGAAGAAGATTGCGCACTGCGTGCGCTGCGGCAAATGCAAAGCGGATTGCTGCGTGTACCACCCGGCGCGGGGGATGTTCTTCCATCCGCGCAATAAGAACCTGGCCATCGGATCGCTGATCGAAGCGCTGTTGTATGACGCACAGCGCGAACGCTCCACCCGATTTGAGCTGTTGCAGTGGCTGGAAGAAGTGGCCGACCACTGCACCATCTGCCACAAGTGCCTGAAGCCGTGTCCGGTGGATATTGATACGGGCGAGGTGTCGGTGCTCGAACGCGAAATCCTGGCGGGCTGGGGCTACAAACACACGCCGGCGATCACCGAGCTAACGCTGCAATACCTGGAAAGCCGCTCGCCGGCGTTCAACCGGATGTTCCGCGACGTGGTAGTTCGCCTGGGCGGGGCGGCGCAGCGAGCCGGAGCGAGGATCGCCGCGCCTTTGCAGCGGAGACAAGGCGATGCGGCGTTTTGTCCTCTCGACCTGTTGCGGTCGCCGGTTCCCGCGGTCGAGGGCGAAACCTTGCGCGATGTTCTGCCGCACTGCGAGCCGGACCACGTGCTGGTATTTGAGCCGGAGACGGAGGCGCGCAACACCGTCTTGTATTTCCCCGGATGCGGATCGGAGCGGCTGCGCGGCACGATTGCCATGGCAGCGATCCACTTGTTGCTGGAAGTCGGCACGCGGGTGGTCCTGCCGCCGCCGTTCCTCTGCTGCGGCTTCCCAGCGCACATCAACGCGAAGACGAACCTGCATTCCCGCATGGTGCTGCGCGACACCATCTTGTTTAGCCAGATTCGCGAGATGTTCGCGCACCTGGAATTTGCTGCCTGCGTGGTCACCTGCGGCACCTGCCGCGAAGGGCTGGAGGCGATGCAGGCGGACAAGTTGTTCGGCGGGATGGTTGATGTCACGCGGTACGTGCTCGATAACGGCCTGCGGCTGCCAGCCAATGGTAACTATCTCTACCATGCGCCCTGCCACGATTCGCTCGACGGCCGGGCGCCGCAGGTGCTGGCGCGCCTGGGCGGATTCGGCAAGGTCAGTGTGGTGCCGCATTGTTGTTCGGAGGCCGGCACGCTGGCGCTGTCACGCCCGGACATCGCAGATTCCATGCTGCACCGCAAGCGCGAGGCAATTGCGGAGGCGATGAATGGCAACGGCAAAGCCGTCATGCTGACGAATTGCCCGTCGTGTGTGCAGGGCTTGGGAAGGACGCCGGGGATGAAGACCGTCCACCTGGCGGTCGAGTTGGCGGAGAAGCGCTCGGGCCGGGCATGGCGAGAGCGCTTCCGTGAGCAAGCGGCGCGGGCGAGGGCGGTGAGTTTCTAACCCCGGCAGAGAGTTACTGAACACAAAGGACGCGAAGGACGCAGAGGGCGCCAAAAGGTTGGGGCCCTGCCGCCGGGGATGGCGGCGCTACAGACAGGCGAGGCCGGCGCCGCCACGGCGGCGCCACCCAATAGCGGTGCTACGCTTCCTCCAGCATCTCCGCATTGCCGGACAAGATGTGCACATTGACTGGCTCGCCGGCGGAAAACGATGTGCGGTCGGCGGGGAGCACCGCGATGCCATCGGCTTGGAGCATCGTTTTCAGTATGCCGGTGTTCTGGTCGCCCGAACTGCACGCCACCAAGGCCCCGTTCGCCGATTGCAGGCGCACCCGTAGGAACTGGATCTTCCCCGCCTTTTTGTTTACGTCGTGCTGCAACACGGCTCGGGCAAACGGCTTGAGCACGCGCCTGTGGCCCATCATCTTGAGCAGAGCAGGACGCACAAACTCTTCAAACGTAATCATGGTGGAGACGGGATTGCCGGGAAGCGAGAAGACCGGCTTGCCATCCTTTAAGCCGAATGCAGTCGGCCCGCCAGGCTTCATGCCGACGCGCCAGAACAGTTGCTTGACTCCCAGCCCGGCCAGGACGTCACGCACCAGGTCGCGGTCACCGGCAGAGACGCCGGCGGAGGTGATGAGGGCGTCGGCTTTAAGCCCTTCGATCATCTTTTCGCGATGGCTTTCGACGTTGTCGCGGGCGATGCCAATCAGAACCGGAACGGCGCCGATTTCCTTCAGGGCTGCGGCCAGCGAGAGGGAGTTGGAGTTGATGATCTTGCCGGGCGCGAGCGGTTCTCCGGCTTCGATGAGTTCGTCGCCGGTGGAGACGATGGCCACGCGCGCCCGCCGAAACACGGGAACCATAAGCTTGCCGAACGACGCCAGCATGCTGATCTCTGGCGGGCGAATAAGCGTACCGGCGGGGACGGCGGTCTCGCCCTGGCGCACGTCCTCACCCGCGCGGCGGACGTGCTGACCTGGAACGACCGTTGCCGCGGGTCGCACCTGCTCATCGGTAGTCTCGGTTTCTTCGATGGGAATGACGGCGTCGCAGCCCGGCGGAACGGGCGCTCCGGTCATGATCCTGATGGCACAACCGGGGCGCAGCGCGCCGGTGACTTCGCCCCCGGCGAGGATATACCCGGAGACTGGCAGCGGACGAGCGTCGGCGCAGTCGGCAGCGCGCACGGCAAAGCCGTCCATCGCGGAGTTGTCGCACAAGGGCATGTCCCAGGGGGCGACTACGTCTTCGGCCAGCACCCGGCCCACAGATTCCAAAAGTTCCACACGCTCGGTCCCCAGGCGGGTGATGTTGCTGAGGACTAGCTGGCGTGCCTCTTCAAATGAAGGCATTTCGTTACCTCTAAAACAGTATTGGCGGGAAGCGCCTGCACGGGCGGGTTCGTCACACCGTCTGGTTCATTAAACCACTCTCGGGGGAGTTGTTGAAACCACTCTCGGGGGAGTTGTTGCCATTATCCGCCACCCACAAATGGGAACAGCGCAAGGCTGGCGCCATCCTCGAGGCATTGCTCGGGTTCCACGTGACGGTTGTTCAGCAGGATCATGCCGACCTGGCCGGCGGGAATTTGCAGTTCGCGGATTACGTCCGCGACCCGCGTACCCGGCGGACAGTCCTGGGTTGCGGTCGCAAAGCGTCCGTGGCGGAAGGTGGCAAAGAGTTTGACGGTGACCTGCATACCGTGTTCTGCGACTGGGATCAGCCGATTCGGAGCCGCATCGTAGCGATCGCTAAGAATCCCCGTTCATTTTAGAGCAGTTGCGGGTGGTTGTACCCTCTTATTCCCAAAAAACTCGGCTTTCGCAACGTCCTGCCAAAATCATGCGGCAGACGGTTATCGCAAAAAGCAGTACAAGTGCGCGCTTCCTCAGTTGCGAGTTTCCGCCACGTAAAAGGATGCGCCATTCCGCGCGTCAGGCAGGGCTGGCATTAAGCCGCCGACAGCCAACGGGCGTCTGCTGCACCGAGTGGTAACGGGCGGGTGCGCAGTGGCGACTTGCACCAATGCTGAGGCAGCCTGAGACGGCGCGGCGCAGTTTCTCGCGGCGCAGTTTCTAAGGTTGTTTTCAGCAAGTTTTTCTTTGAGCCGCAGCCCCAGCCGTGGTGTAATTCATCTTCTCTGATTCGCGCTTTGACGCAAGACCTTCTCCGCACGAGTTGTTCGCCGGGGGCACGTGTGCGGTTGTCGCCTTACCAGTAACCACCGTCCCTGAAGCCTGGCGGCGCAAGCCGCAGGGGCAGAGCAATCGTGTGCGCGAAGCGCCAGACTGCCGGCCGAACTGAGTGCGGCGGGCCTGGTGATGCGTGGTGGATTTGGCGGCATTTCGGACGAGTCAGCCTGGGGGCGCGTTCGGAGGCCGAACCGATCGTGAAGGAGAGTTCAACACCTATGAGTCACACTTTGCGCAGCCACATATTCCGTAGTTTTGTCCTATTGGTTGCGATTGTGGCCTTGAGCGTGGCGGGGTTCGCGCAGTCCACCGCTACGGGCGCCATCGCCGGCACCGTCACCGATCCGTCGAAGGCGGTGGTGGTCGGCGCCAAGGTCACGGTACGCAACATCGAAACCAACCTTCAGCAATCGGCCACCACGGACAGCACCGGCAAGTTCCGCGTGGTGCAGTTGACTCCGGGCATTTACTCGGTTGTGGCCGAAGCGAGCAACTTCGCCCCCAACAAGGCTGACAGCGTGATCGTGGAAGTCAGCCGCATCACTGAAATCGACATCACCCTGGCGGTCGCCGGCAAGCAGGAAGCCGTGGAGGTCACGGCCGATGTGCCGCTGGTCAACACCATCCAGCACGATTTCTCCAGCAACATCAATGCCCAGCAGATCCAGGACCTGCCGATCAATGGGCGGCGCTGGTCAAACTTCGCCATGCTCGCGCCCGGCGCCACCCCGGACGGCAACTATGGCCTGATCAGCTTCCGCGGCATCAGCGGCCTGATGAACAACAGCACAGTGGATGGCGGCGACAACAACCAGGCATTCTTCGCCGAAGAGCGCGGCCGCACGCGCGCCAGCTACGTGGTCAGCCAAAACTCGGTGCGCGAGTTCCAGGTGACGACCTCCAACTACTCGGCGGAATACGGGCGCGCGGCCGGTGCGGTGGTTAACACTGTCACCAAGAGCGGCACGAACAATTTCCACGGCCAGGGCTTCTGGTACATCCGCGACAACGAGTTGGGCGCGACCAACGCGTTTACCACCAGGACGACGAAGCAGGCCGACGGCTCGTACCTGACCGAGCCTTACAAGCCGACCGACCGGCGCCAGCAATTCGGCTTCAACCTAGGCGGGCCGATCGTCAAGGACAAGCTGTTCTTCTTCTTCAACTATGACGGGCAGCGGTGGAATTATCCCGGCGTAGCGGCGCCGAACAACGTCGGCGATCCCAAGACGGGGCTGTTCCGGCCGCTGGAAACGAGGGAGATAGACACGGTCACCAGGCGGCTGTTCGGCAGCAGTTTGGTCAACGATCCCGTGTACCGCCAATACGCCACAAATTACTTGAACGATGCCATCGACTTCCTGGCGGGCACTACGGGCATCCAGCCGCGCGAGTTCCCGCAGGATATCTTCTTCCCCAAACTTGATTGGCGGGTCAGCGACAACCACACGGTGACCATGAGCTACAACCGGATGCGGCGCAGCGCCCTCGGCGGCGTGCAGAGCCCGGCGGTGGTCAACCGCGGTGTGGGCGACTGGGGGGACGACTTCGTCAAGGTGGACATGGTGAACGCCCGCCTCTCCTCCGCCATTTCGAACACGATTTCCAACGAGCTGCGCTTCTCCTGGGGGCGCGATTTCGAATACCAGGTCAGCAGTCCCAACCAATCGCCCGCAGAACAGGCATTGGCCAAGCTGGCGACCACGCCCAGCTATGGTGTGTACTTGCCGGAAACCACCTTGTACAACGAGGGCAACTACAACATTGGCCGGCCCTACTATACTGAGCGCTACGCCTACCCGGATGAGCACCGGTTCCAGTTGGCGAACAGCACCACCTGGGCACTGGGCAAGCACCTGTTGAAGTTCGGTTTGGACGTCAGCAAGGTGAATGATGTGATGAGCCACATTAACCGTGGCGGCGGCGTATACAGCTACGACTACCGTTACGACTTCGCCACCGATTACACGCTGCTGCTGGCCAACGCCAACCCCAGCGCGTATCCCGAGTTGACGAACCGTACCCCGCAGAAAAACTACTATTACTTCCAGCAGGGCCTGGGCCGGTTTACCTGGGAATTCGACACCTGGGATTACGCCGGGTTCCTGCAGGACGAAATTCGGCTGTTCCCCACCTTCACTCTCACGCTCGGCGTACGCTACGAGTACCAAAACCTGCCGGATCCGCAGGTGCCCAACCCGGACTTCCCGCTGACCCAGAGCTTCCCCGCCGACAAGAACAACATTGCTCCGCGCGTGGGCTTCGCCTGGGACATCTTCGGCAATGGCAAGACAGCGCTGCGCGGCGGCTACGGCATGTACTATGGCCGCATCATCAACTCGACCATCGCGAACGCCCTCTACAACACGGGGACGAACAGCGCGGGCCAGATGTTTGGCCAAGCCAACTACTACCTGACTGCCAGCAACGCGGCCGCGCCAAACTGGCCAAACGTGATAACCGCCTCGGTTGCCGGCACCAGACCGGACATGGCATTCTTCGCTGCCAACATGCAGAACCCGCAAATTCACCAGGCTGACCTGATCCTGGAGCAGGAAGTCGCAAAGAACACCGTGGTCAGCGTGTCGTACCTGCTCAGCCTGGGCCGCGAACTGGTGAACTTTACGGATACGAACCTAGCTGCGAACTTCACGCCGGTGACGTACAACTTCTACGGCGGCCCGTTCGCCGGCAGAAGCGTGGTGGCGCAGATCTTTACCGGCGCGGCGCGTCCCAATCCCGCTTACCAGAAGATCACGGCCATCACCAGCAACGTTAACTCCAGCTACAATGCGCTGGTCGCACAAGTTAACCGCCGGATGACCAACGGTCTGCAGTTCCAGGGCAGCTACACTTGGGCGCATGCGCTCGACAGCGGTCAGAACTCGGCCACCTTCATTGATGGAAACGACTTCTATGACGTGTTCCATCCGGAATACGAGTACGGCAACTCGAACTTTGATGTCCGGCACCGGTTCGTGGGCAGTTTGGTGTGGCAGCCACAGGTGTTCCGCCAGCAGGGGGGCGCGCTGAAGGCCATCTTTGATGGCTGGACGATCGCTCCTATCTTTTCGTTCAACAGCGGGCGTCCCTACACAGAGGGGACCAGCGGCAGTCCCAGAATGCCGTCGGGGCTGCGGTACATCACCAGCGGCTTCAATGGCTCGGGCGGAACGAACCGTCTCGCCCCGCTGGTGGGCCGCAACAATTGGCGCTATCCCTGGATCCAAAACATTGACTTGAGGCTGGCGCGCACCTTCCGCCTCAACGAACAGCACCGGCTCGAAGTGATCGCGGAAGCCTTTAACCTGTTCAACCACGTGAATGCGTCGCGTCTGAGCACCACCATTTACCGTATGTGTTCGTCGTCCACCACCCCGGCCTGCACCACCGCCAGCAATCCGCCGGCCGGCCAGGTGGTTTACAACACCTGGTTGTACCAACCTGACTTCGGCAAGGTGACCAACGCCGATGCCACGCTGTTCCGCGAGCGCCAGGTGCAGTTCGGCATTCGCTACAGCTTCTAATTACCGGTTTGCGGTTCCTCAAGGCGGCGCTTCGGCGCCGCCTTTTTTGCGTTCCGTAGCGCCGCCGTCCCGGCGGCGGGCTCCCCTGTGTCCTCGGTGTCCCCTGTGGTGAGCGCTTTTGACATCTAACGAGTCATGGCCCTCGACGAATACCAACGCAAGCGCCGGTTCGAGGCGACGCCCGAGCCGCCACCGAAAGTTGAATCCCGTTCGGGGCGCCGGTTTGTCGTGCAGAAACACCGCGCCTCGCACCTGCACTACGATTTCCGCCTGGAGATGGAGGGCGTGCTGAAGTCGTGGGCCGTGCCCAAGGGGCCGTCGCTCGATCCCGCCGACAAGCGCCTGGCCATGATGGTTGAGGACCATCCGGCGTCGTACATCCACTTCGAGGGCATCATCCCGCCGGGCAACTACGGCGCGGGCGCCGTCATGGTGTGGGACACCGGCACGTGGGAAGCGCAGGGCAATGCCTCCGAGATGCTGGCGCGCGGCGACCTGAAGTTTGTACTCAAGGGCGAAAAGCTGAAGGGCAGTTTCGTGCTGGCGCGCATGCGCTCGCGCCGTCCCGGCAGCAAGGGCAACGAATGGTTGCTGATCAAGCACCGCGATGAATATGTCGTGCCGGGATATAACATTGACGATTACGACTACTCCGTGCTGACCCGGAGCACGCTCGACGAAATTGCCGGCGATCAAAGCGCGGCAGAATGGCAGAGCAGCCGCCCGGCAACGACCGCGGCCAAGAACGAATGGCTCGCCGAAGCCATTGCCAAGCACGACCACGCAGTAGCATCAGCAGCGACAAAGAAGTCTGCGAAGAAGGCGGTTAGGAACGCGGCGAAAAAAGCGGCGTCACCAACGGCAACGAAGTCCACGGCCAAGCGGAGCGCAGCGACAAAGAGCACAGCGGCGCGCCAAGCCAAATCGCAAATCGACAATCGGAAATCGGAAATTACCTCCGCGCCCTCTGCGGTGAAATCTGTCTCGTCACGCGAGAAGGAACTCGAATCCCTCAAAGCCGCGCAGCGCGCCAAGATGCCTTCTGTCGTCCGCCCGATGCTTGCGACCCTAGTGGACGGGCCGTTCAACGGTCCCGACTGGCTCTACGAGATCAAGTGGGACGGCTACCGCGCGATCGCGTTTGTCGAGGAGGGCAAGGTTCGCCTGGTCTCGCGCAACCAGAACGACCTGACGCCGCAATGTCCCGAACTCGCCTCGCTCGCCGACTATGTGCGCGCCCGCAATGCCGTTCTGGACGGCGAAATATGTGCGCTCGACAACCAGGGCCGGGCATCGTTTTCGCTAATGCAGCAACGCACCGGCAGCCTGGGACACGGCTTCCGCCGCGGGCAGGGCGATCGCTCCATTCCCATCGTCTATTACGCCTTCGACCTGCTCTACCTCGACGGCTTTGACCTGCGCCGTGTGGATCTCGAACAGCGCAAGCGGCTGCTTGGCGAAATCCTGGCGACTACCGACCTGGTGCGGTTCTCGGAGGACTTCCCCGACGGCATGGCGCTCTACCAGGCGGCGCGGGAACGCGGACTGGAAGGCATTGTGGCCAAGCGCCGCCGCGGGTGCTACCTGGAAAAGCGCAGCCGCGAGTGGCTGAAGCTTAAGATCACGCAGCGGCAGGAGTGCGTCATCGGCGGCTACACCGATCCGCGCGGCAGCCGGGAAAACTTCGGTTCCATCGTGCTCGGGCTCTACGACGACAGAGGACGGCTCATCCATGTGGGCCAGGCGGGCAGCGGCTTTACCGAGGCAACGCACGCCGATATGTGGCGCCGTCTGCAAAGGCTCGAGACCGATAAGAACCCGTTCCATGGCAAGGTGGAAGCTAACCGGCGCACGCACTGGGTAAGACCCGAGCTGGTGGCGGAGATCAAATTCATCGAATGGACGCATGAAGGGGAGAGCGGCCAGGTGAAGATGCGCGCTCCTGTCTTCGAAGGTTTGCGTCCCGATAAATCGCCGCGCGAATGCGTGCTGGAGTTGCCGCGCGAGGCCCGGAAAGAGGCCGCGAAAGCGGAACCCGGCGAAGCGGCGTAGCGGCTGTCATTCACTCTCCCCCAACCTGTCTGTTAAACTTCACGCGGAATGCCCTCAGCAGAACCATCCCTCCTGACGCGCCGCTATGTCGTGCGGGGACGCGTGCAGGGCGTAGGCTTTCGCTGGTTCGTGGAGCGCGAAGCGCAGGAACTCGGCATTGCCGGCTGGGTGCGCAACAACTACGACGGCAGCGTCGAGGTGCTGGCCACCGGCACGCGCGAACAACTGGCACGCCTGCGGCAGCAGTTACAGACCGGCCCGCGTGCCGCCCGCGTGGATGAAGTCGTGGAATCCGAGGCCCAGCCGGTAGCGGGGCTGAAAATTTTTCGCATCGAAGGAGCGTGGTAATGGCGAGCAAGCCGGCCATTGAATGTGATTCGCTGAAATCGCTGATCCGCGGCGTACCCGATTTCCCCAAGCCCGGCATTCTGTTCTACGACATCACTACCCTGCTGAAAGACAAGGTCGGCTTCGCCCGCCTGATCGACGCGCTCAGCGAGTACTACATCGATCAGAACATTGACGTGGTGATGGGCATCGAAGCACGCGGCTTCATCTTCGGCCCGGCGCTCGCCTATCGCCTCAACGCCGGATTCGTTCCCATCCGCAAGCCCAAGAAGCTGCCTGCCGAGACCATCCGCTGGACCTATGACCTCGAGTACGGCAGCGATACGCTCGAGATCCACAAAGATGCGCTGCAACCCGGGCAGCGCGTGGTGATCGTGGATGACCTCCTCGCCACCGGCGGCACCGCCAAAGCCAGCATCGAGCTGGCGAAAAAGCTGGGCGCCGAGATCGTCGGCCTGGCGTTCGTGATTGAACTCGACGCGCTGGGCGGGCGCAAGAAGCTCGAGCCCTATGAGGTGCTTTCGTTGATTCACTACGAGGAATAGCCGAACTTCCACCACAGAGGCACAGGGGCACAGAGGACAAATGTTTCGGGCGCTACGGCACGACGCCTCCCATTTTTTCCTTCGCGTCCTTTGCGTTGCGCTCTTTCCCCGCTGTACCTCCGGTATGTTTACTTCCCCGAGTTATGCGGTTATAGTTACCCCTTCTCAGCAGGTCGCGGTACTGCGCCCTGGCCGAGGCAGGGCAAGGAATTTTGCGGGGTCGGGAAAGTGGCCATGAGTGCATCGTCCGCACCCTCAAGCCGGTCGCTGGCCGCCTGGTACGTTGACGCGTTTGCGCGCGCGATTTCGCGGTTCGCTTCGCCCGGCGAAGGCGACCTGCTGCGCCTGATCACGACGCTGCCCTGCGCCGACTTTGCCGCCAACCGTTGCGAACTTTGGCTATGGGACGACTCCTCGGGCTCAGCTTATCTGGTACACAGCGCGGGCGCGGACGCCACCCATCGCCGCGAATACCTTGCGGCCGACGCCGGCCCTTTGGCGGTCGCCCTGGGCACGCGCAGGCCGGTCGAGAACGTGGTGCTTTCCGCTTGCGGGCCGAATTTCGAACCTCTGGTGAACGCCGGTCTGGCGCGGGTTTCCGCGTATCCGCTGCTGGCCGCCGGCAGCCTGCTGGGCGCGCTTGCGCTCTACACCCGCGAGGACGCGGGCACCGACATCCTGCAATGGTGGCGCATGTACGCCGACGCCAGCAGCGTCGCGCTGCGCCAGGCGCTGGATGTTGAGCACACGCAGAAGACCATCCAGCAGCTTTCGTTACTGTTTGAAGCTACCCGGCTGCTGAATTCAACCCTCGACCTGGCGGAATTGCTTGAACTCATCCTGCGCATTGCCCGCACGGAAGTAAAGGCGGAGCGCGGCAGCGTGTTTCTGGTAGATTCGCGCACGCAGGAGCTGTGGTCTATTGTGGCCAGCGGCCTGAACCACCAGGAAATCCGCTTGCCGATGGGCGCTGGCATTGCGGGGCGCGTGGCGCAGTCCGGCCAGACGGTCAACGTGGAGGACGCCTACTCGCTGCCCTTCTTCGACCGCAGCTTTGACCAGAAATTCGGTTATCACACGCGCTCGCTCCTCTGCCTGCCAATCCGTCACCATACCGGCGACATCGTGGGCGTGATTCAGTTGCTTAACAAGGAAGGGGGGCCGCGTTTCACTGCCGAGGATGAAGACTTCCTGAGCAAGCTTTCGGGACACATGGCGCTGGCGCTGGAGAATGCCCGGCTTCATCGCGAGGCGCTGGAAAAACAGCGCATGGAACGCGACCTGGCATTGGCGCGTGGCATTCAGCGCTCGCTGCTGCCCGATGCGCCGCCCGTCGTGCCGGGGTACGACGTGGCGGTGGTCAACGAACCTTGCTGGGAGTGCGGCGGCGACTACTACGATTTCCTTTCGCTCGGGCCGCACACGCTGCTGCTTGTGGTCGCTGACGTCGAGGGCAAAGGCGTGTCATCGGCGCTGGTGATGTCCAATTTGCAGGCCACGCTGCGCGCGCTGGTCATGCATTTGCACTCGCTGGAGGTGCTGGCGCTTTCGCTCAACGAAATGATCTGCACCGATACCAAGAGTGAAAAATACCTGAGCATGTTTCTCGGCCTGGTGGATACGCGCCGCAACGGCCTGCACTACATCAACGCCGGCCACTGCCCGCCCATGCTGATTGACGGCCGGACCGGGCAGTACCGCCTGTTGGAAGAAGGCGGTACGGTCATCGGCATGTTCCCCAACGCCGACTACACGCGCGGCTCCGCGCGCATGAAGGCCGGCGATATCCTGGTGCTCTGCACCGACGGTATCCTGGAGGCCGCCAACCGCGACGAGGAAGAATACGGCCACGCGCGCCTCGCCGACTGCGTCTTCCGCCATCGCTCCCGCCCCGCACAGGCCATCATTGACGCGGTGCTGGCGGAGGTAAACGCCTTCGCCACCGCTGGTCCCCACCACGACGATAAGGTGCTGATGGTGCTGAAGGTAGAGAAGGACTCGGGACCGCATGCTTCGAGCACGGAACCTGCGGTAACAACTGCGGTAACAACAAAGTAGGGATTGTCATCCCGAGCGAGCGCCCGGTGTTGGCGCGAGTCGAGGGACCTTGCGGTCATGACTTCGCAAACCGGTTGGTACTACGTCTACATGATGCAAAGCTGCTCGCGTCGGGCGCTCTACATCGGCGTTACGAGCGATCTGGAGCACCGGATTCAGCAACAACAGGATTGCACTTTCGAGGGATTTACCGCCGACTATCACGCCGTGCGCTTGGTGTACTTCGAGCGATATTCCGATATACGCAGCGCGATTGCGCGGGAGAAGCAGCTGAAGGGTTGGCGCCGCGAGAAGAAGAATCGGCTGGTCGAAAGCACCAATCCGCAATGGCGTGACCTGAGCGCGGATTGGGGAAAACCAATCGGGCGTCCTGTCTGGGCGGTTCGGGAACTGTAAGCCTTCACAAATATCGGGGTTGTCATCCCGAGCGAGCGCCCGGTGTTGGCGCGAGTCGAGGGACCTTGCGTTTGATTCACGACGAAAGCAACACAAGGTCCTGCGACTCGCGCGGCGAAAAGCGCGCCGCGCTCGCTCAGGATGACAGGGTTGGCGTAGGTTCGGTCACGCGCAGGTCAGCAGATTTCGCGATGTAACCCTTCCTGCGAAACCAATCTTCCATCGCCGATTTCAGGCGGTCGAGCGGGACGCGGGTGCCGACCTCCAGCAGGCCGTCGCCGGCGGGCAGAGTGTCATCAAAGATCGGGTCGTTGGTGAAGTTGCGCATGGCGAAGTTGTCCAGCCATCTCAGCGGCGCCGGCTGCCAATTGCCATCCTGCTGGTACTCGACGCAAATCTTGCGGGCGAACATGAAGTGATTCTATTTGGTGATTTGGTCATTTGGTCATTTGGTTAAGTGAACGTAGCGCGTGCGGCATGTGTCGGTCGCGGGTTCCGTCGTGGTTTGAATAGCAAATGACCAAACAAAGAAGCCCCCTTCAGGCCCACCAGGGGTTGAAATAACCAAATAACCAAATCAGCAAATGACCAAACAAGAAAGCCCCGAACTTGCGCTCGGGGCGTATCTCCGTTGATCCTGCATTAATCAGCGGCAAATTACTTCTTCGCCGCTTTCAGCCGTTTCTCCAGGTTGTCAACTTCCATCTTCAGACCCTCGGGGAGATGTGAGCCGAACTTGGCGAAGTGCTCACGAACCAGGGGCACTTCCGCCAGCCAGCCGTCGAGGTCAACGCTGAGCAGCGTCTGGAGGTTAGCAGGGGAAATGTCGAGCCCGCAGGTGTCGAGGTCAGCGGGTGTGGGCATGCGGCCGATAGGCGTGTCCGCCGCGTTCGCCGCTCCGTCGCACCGCTCGAAGATCCACTTCAGCACGCGGCTGTTCTCGCCGTAGCCGGGCCACAGGAAGCGGCCTTGGGCGTCCTGGCGGAACCAGTTCACGTAATACACGCGCGGCAGTTTCGAAGCGTCGGTGGCCTTGCCGATCTTCAGGTAGTGGCCGAAATAGTCGCCCATGTTGTAGCCGCAGAAAGGCAGCATCGCCATGGGATCGCGCCGCAGTTGGCCGACCTTGCCCGCGGCCGCCGCAGTGGTTTCACTGCTCGCAGTGGCGCCAAGGTAGGTGCCGTGCTGCCAGTCGAAGGCTTCCACTACTAGCGGAACGACGCCCGCGCGGCGCCCGCCGAACAGGATGGCGTCAATCGGCACGCCCTTGGGGTCTTCCCACTCTTTCGCGATAACCGGGCACTGTCTGGCCGGCGTAGTGAAGCGCGCATTCGGATGCGCCGCCTTGCGGCCGCAGTCCGGTGTCCAGGGACGGCGCAGCCAATCCACCAACTCCGGCGGCTTCTCGTCGGTCATGCTTTCCCACCACACGTCGCCATCGGGTGTCAGCGCGCAGTTGGTGAAGATCGAGTTCTTTGTGGCGGTCAGCATGGCGTTGGCGTTCGACTTCATGCTGGTTCCCGGCGCCACGCCGAAGAAGCCGGCTTCCGGGTTGATGGCGTAAAGCCGGCCGTCGGCACCGAACTTCATCCACGCGATGTCATCGCCGATGGTCTCCACTTTCCAGCCGGGCACGGTGGGAATCAGCATGGCCAGGTTGGTCTTGCCGCACGCCGACGGGAACGCGCCGGTGATGTACTTCACTTTGCCCTGGGGGTTGGTCAGCTTCAGGATGAGCATGTGCTCGGCGAGCCAGCCTTCGTCGCGCGCCTGCACCGAGGCGATACGCAGCGCGTGGCACTTCTTGCCCAGCAGCGCGTTGCCGCCGTAACCCGAGCCGAATGACCAGATTTCGCGCGTTTCGGGAAAGTGGCAGATGTACTTGTGCTCGTGGTTGCAGGGCCACGCCGTGTCCTGCTCATTGGGGCCGAGCGGAGCGCCCACGGAGTGCAGGCCGCGCACGAAGTCGCCGTCCGCGCCCAGCACGTCCAGTACGCGGGTCCCCACCCGCGCCATGATGTGCATGTTGGCCACGACGTACGGTGAATCGGTGATCTCGACGCCGATCTTGGCGATGGGCGAGCCGATAGGGCCCATGCTGTAAGGAATCACGTACATCGTGCGGCCAACCATGGCGCCGGTGTAGAGCCGCGTCAGAATCTCTTTCATCTTCGCCGGATCTTCCCAATTGTTGGTGGGGCCGGCGTCTTCCTTGCTGTGCGAGCAGATAAAGGTGCGGTCTTCGACGCGCGCCACGTCCGCCGGGTTGGACCGGACAAAGATGCTGTTGGGGCGCTTCGCCGGGTTGATGGGGATCGCTGTTCCCGCCTGGATCATCAGGCGCAACATCAACTGGTATTCCTGATCGGAGCCATCGCAGAGGTGGACCCGGTCGGGGTGGCACATCTGTACCGCTTGTTCCACAAACTGGCCCAGCTTCTTGTTCCTGACGAGTGCAACCTGCTCGGCTGCCTGTCTCGGCGTGGACATATCAACTCTCCTCAATAAGTGCAAACTTAATCAACTTCGTAACCGTCCTTGGTGGTGCCGCTTTCAACTCCTCGCCCCGCATCAACGTCTGTTGTCGCTGTCCAGGGGAAAACGGCTTTGAGAGAGCAGGGACAGAGTTTCTTAGATTCTCGTAACCGGCTGGCGGTCTGCCTGTGATGGTGGTCACGTCAGACCGTGAGCGGCAGCAGTTACTCCATTTACTTATGCACCCACCCGGCGCGCATGCTCTTCCTCGACAAGCGCATCCAGGTGCTCCAGAGTTTCGGGTACCGTCAAGGTGTGCATCTCGCGGCCGTCATGCTCGCCCGTCTCGATGGCCCATTTCAGATAATGACCGGCGATCTGCACCGCCATGGGATCGGTGATGACCTTGCCGGTACGCTTGTTGTATTCCACCCAGGCGGGATGCGGCAGCGCAATCCAGACCGGCTTGCCGTCCGCCAGGAACTTGACGTCCACCGCATCGGCATGGCGGGTGGCAATGGCCATGATCAGCGATTGATAAATGCAATGGACTCGTTTGCCCGTCCAGCGGTCTATGGCGCAAAAGTCTTCGTACATGGAAGAAAGTGACACTATACCCCGCGCCGCGCAGCCGGGGCAATATAACAGTTAGCTACAATGGGGTTTGCCCTCGCGTCCACAGATCGAGGTCCTTCGCGCCGGCACGCTCGCGCGCCTTCCCTGGCTGGTGCACGGCTTCAGCACCCGCCTGGGCGGATGGTCGGAGTGTTACGGCGGCGATACGCTGAACCTTGGGTTCACCAAGGACGACTCGCGCGCTGCGGTCGAACGCAATCGCGCGGCGTTCGTTGCCGCCGTCGGCGCTTCGGGATGGCCGCTGGCCGCGGTTCGCCAGTTCCACTCGGACCTGGTTTGGCGCGCCGACTGCGAACATCCCGGCGCCGGCGATGGTCTGCTGACTGGCGCGCCCGGCACGCTGCTTGCCGTTCGCACGGCCGATTGTCTTCCAATTTTGCTGGCCGACGTGAAGAAACGCGCCGTCGCCGCGGTCCATGCCGGATGGCGCGGCACACTGAAACGCATCGCGGAGAAAGCCGTCGGCGAGATGCGGCGCTGCTTCGGCTCACGCCCGGAGGACCTGCGCGCCGCCATCGGTCCTGGCATCCACGCCTGCTGCTATGAAATCGGCGAAGAGGTGCGCGAGCAGTTCCAATCGCAGTTCGCCTACGCCGACGCGCTCTTCACCGAGACCAAGGAATCCGACACCATCCACGAACGCTACCCGCTGTTGTTTCTCATTCAGCGCGCGCCGGGGCACATCGAGCCGCACCTGCCGGTAAAGATTCGCCTCGACCTGACGGAAGCCAATCGCCGCCAACTCTTGGCTGCGGGACTAAACCCGCGCAGCATCTGGGCGTCACCGCTGTGCACGGCGTGCCGTACCGACCTGTTGTTTTCGCATCGCGCGGAGAAAGGGCACACCGGGCGAATGATGGCAGTGATTGGAATCAGGCCTTGAGGCCGTTTCCCGTTCCCCGTTTGGTTCCAAGTTCAACGCCGCAAACACAAGGTCTCTCGACTCCGTGCGGCAAAATCAGCAGCGCCCCGCTGGAGATGACAAACGGGAGTATCTCGGCAGCGAGTGCTGATTACTGGGCAGTGGCTACTGGCTACCGCTGCTGACTACTGACCCTCTCCGGTTGCGGGCGGATTCTCCGCAGGGACCATACCGGCCGTCGCCACGGCGGTGGTATTCACCAGGTCTTTCAGTTCCTTGCTCGGCTTGAAATAGGGAATCTTCTTGGGCGGGACCTCGACGCGGTCGCCAGTCTTGGGATTACGGCCCACCCGCGCTTTGCGCTGGCGCGTGCGGAAGCTGCCGAACCCGCGGATTTCGATCTTATCTCCGGCACGCAGCGAGCGCACCACGCTATCGAATATGCTCTCAACGATGATCTCGCTATCTTTACGCGTCAGTTCGGCGA
Source organism: Terriglobales bacterium (assembly GCA_041946775.1). Lineage (GTDB taxonomy): Bacteria > Acidobacteriota > Terriglobia > Terriglobales > Acidobacteriaceae > JBHGBA01. The sequence continues at coordinate 31,439 of JBHGBA010000022.1, read as the reverse complement.
CCCGCGACACCTCGTCTATCAAATCCGCCTTTGTCATTGCACCCTCGCTCTGAACGCTTCGACTCTAGCTTATTACTGATTTTCAGCTTATGTAGTGATTTTCCGCCGAGATATGCCGGGCCGGCCCTCTCCCTTGAACCCCGATAAACTTCTCAAATTTTGCGCCCGCTGGCAAGACGGCGACATTTGTGAATTAGCGATTTGTGATTTGTGATTTGTGATTTTTCGTTTCGCGTGCGGGCAGCCGTGTTCCCCGAGGCCGACATGATTTGGAGAACTTGGTTGGCTTCGTCGATTAAGGGGCCGAGCCGCCTGCGAGGAATGATGCCGCCATCGGCCAGCATTCCGAGCCAGAACACCACCTCATCTGCCTCTTCCACTACCACAGCCATGCGGAAAATGAACTCGGCACGGGAGCGCGAGCGCACAACCACGTTTGCTTCCGCAGCTCTTCTGCCATGTGTTGTTCACCTGCTTCTCACGTGTGATGCAGGAAAACGGCGATGAGCTGATAGCGCTGAGCTTGGCCTTCCGAGCCGCGCCAGTTTTGGCGCCCGCGGGGACGTCCGACGAAAAGCTGATTCCTCGCTGCTCCATCGAAGGGCTACGCAGACAAAAGCTCCAACGCAAAGGGCGCAGAGCACGCAAAGGGGGAACCGGGGCGCGCCGCCGGGGCCGGCGGCGCTACCAAACCGGGCGCAACTTTCATTTCAATTGGTGGGTCGCTGGCCCATGTGACACTCGGAACACCAAGAAAGGCGTGCGGATGAAATCGGAGTGAGGCGCTCAATCCGTGCTGGCCGTGCTGGACTGCTTGCGCACCACGCGGCGGCCGACGATTTCCCAGTTGCCTTCGAGCACGATGCGGATAGCTTCGCTGTAGGCGACGTGTTCCTGCTGAAGGATACGATCGGCCAATGTGTGCTCGTCGTCGGTTTCAAGCACCGGCACAGCGCGCTGCACAATGATCGGGCCGTGATCGAGGTGCTCGTCCACAAAGTGAACAGTGCAGCCGCTGACCTTCACGCCGTACTCGATTGCCTGCTTCTGCCCTTCAAGGCCGGGGAACGCCGGCAGCAGCGCAGGGTGGATGTTCAGAATTCGGTTGGGAAATTGCTGCACGAACCACGGCGACAGCAGGCGCATGTAGCCGGCGAGGCAGACAAGATCGACATTGCGCGCCTTGAGTTCGGCGCAGACCGCGCGGTCGTGGTCTTCGCGGGCACGGCCTTTGGATGGGATCACTAAGGCCTCAAGTCCGCGCTGGCGGGCGATGCCGATACCGGGCGCTTGAGGGCGATTGGAGATCACAACGGCAATGCGCGCATTCGGGATACGCCCGGCGTCAATGGAATCGGCAATCGCGACGAAATTCGAGCCGCGGCCGCTGAGCAAGATGCCAATGTTCTTCATAGGATGGGTAACTTGCAATTGGTAATTTGTAATTTACGAGGCGTAGACATGAGCGAAACACCTCCGCACCTTGCAAACCACCAAATGGGCTGGCTTCACAGCTTCGCGTAGGGCGCAGGCAGGCCAAGCTTCAATCGGTGCTGGCGCATGGCGCGGGCCTGCCCTGTCCGGATGCGCATATTGCCACACGGCTTGCCGGTGCACAGCAGCACATATCCTGCTTCACGGTCCTGGGGGAAGTAACTTACTGAGTCGCTCTGGTCCACACACCCGACACTTTCCAAACGCGCCGCACAGGTGCAGCACCATCCCTGGTGGCACAAGGCCGGCAGGTGGATACCCGCATAATAGGCGGCGTCCCAGATGTGCTGGTCGCCGCGCACACTCAGGGTGCGCTCGCTCCCATCAGGCAGGATGAGGGTGACGTCATAGACCGGCACGTCTTCCTGACTCACTGGGGTTTGCTCAACTCCCGCTTCACCATCTCGCTTACCGTCTTGCCGTCCACGCGTGCGCCCTGCGCCTGGAACTTGGCCATCACGTTCTTCATCACCGCGCCCATTTCCTTTGCCGTGGGCTTACCCATTTCAGCGATGGTGACGCGCACGGTTGCTCGGATCTCGTCTTCGCCGGCCGCTTTCGGCAGGTAACTTTCGATAATGGCGATCTCTCCTGCCTCTTTGTCGGCCAGTTCCATGCGGCCGGCTTTGGTGAACTGCTCGATGGAATCGCGGCGCTGCTTGATCAGCGTATTCAGCACCTGCATCGCTTCCTGGTCGCTCAAGGCGGCCATCTTTTCGACTTCCTTGTTCTTGAGCGCGGTTTTCACCATGCGCAAGGTGGACAGCCGGCGCTCGTCCCGCGCCCGCATCGCTTCGGTCATGTCCTTTTGAACTTTTTCCATCATGGCCATGGCGGCTAAATTATAGTGGCAAGTTCAGGTTTTTCCGCGAGCTGTGTGACGCGGCGAACGTGGTATGATTCGCCCCCAAACAGATTAACGCATGCCCTCCATATCGCCACTCACGACAGCGCTGTTGATCGTGCTTGCGGTCGGCTTCACTGGCGCGGTGGTCGCCTTCGTTCGTGATCGCGCCCGCTTCCGCGGCTACCAGGCCCTGACCGCCGATGCCATCCGCCTGGCACGCACCGTCAAGGGCAGCGTTTTCCGCGACGGCACCGACCTGGTGGTTTCCGGCTCCTGGCGCGATTTCCCGGTCCAGGTTCGCTTTTCCAACGCCGAAAACACCCCCGGTCTGGACATGCGCATGGGAGCGCCCGCGGGCTTTACCTTGTCGGTGATGCCCGGACGCTCGCCCGACGTTCCCGGCCGCGTGCTGGTGCGTACCCCCGACGAGCGCTTTAACGCCCGCTTTGCCGTGCGCTCCGACCATCCCACGCTGGCGCGCATGTTCCTGGGAACGCGCGCCGTCATGGCCTGCCTGGAGAGGCTTTGCCGCTCGCCGCACACCTTCGTGCTCATCAGCAACGGCCAAATCGAGATCGGCGAGCTTTCGTTGCCGGACGCTGCCTCGGCGCGCACCGCATCGGAGAACCTGGAACCCCTCGGTCAACTGGCCCACGCTCTGCGCTCCATGCCGGGCGCCGATACTATCAAAATAGACCCCCTGCGTATGCCGCGTCCCTGGATGGGCCGCATCGCCTTGGCAGTCGGCATCGTGGTGGTCATCGCGGTGCTGGTCATGGCCGCGGACCGCGCCAACCGGCGCGGCGCTCCCGTGGTAGTGCACCCGCAGGTGCCCGAGGGGGTGTGGGAAGCCGACGCTGAAAGAATTCCCGGCATCAATCGCTGGCGGCTGGCCAAGGCAGAAGATTTCGATCCCGCGGCGCTGGCCTGGATGCGCCAGAACCACGTTTCGCCCGAGGCCCGCGTCGAAGGCCGGTTTTGCGGCGCCGCCAGCGGCGTGGCCTACTTGCTGATGTCACCCGACCAGACCCGGACCCGCCGGCTGGTAGTGCTCTGCCAGGGCGAAAACGTCTATGACACCACCTTCCCGCTGATCGGCATGGTGATGCGCATCCCCCACGAGCAGGCAGCCTCGATGAAATGGGCCGCCCCGCCCCCGCAGCCGCCGGACGGTGACGTCCTGCTGCTCACTCGTGCGCCGGAAATGGCCTCCGCCCTGGCCCTGTTCGTCCGCGAGCACCGCATCGTTTCCGGTGTCCCGGCAGATTATCATTCCCTCAAATTGGACTGATGAAGTTATGTTGAAGAAGAACCGTCTGTTCACCCCCGGGCCGACGCCCCTGCTGCCGGCCGCGCAGACCGCCATGGCGGCCGCCAACGTTCATCACCGCACCGCCGACTTCAAGGCGCTGTTCCAGAAAGTCCTGGCCGACTTGAAGACTTTCATCGGCACGGCCAACGACGTCGTGCTGCTCGCCTCCTCGGGCACCGGCGCCATGGAAGCCTCGGTCGCCAACCTCACCAAGCCCGGCGACAAGGTCGTGGTCATCACCGCCGGCAAATTCGGCGAGCGCTGGCAGGGACTGGCCAAGACCTACGGCTGTGCCCTCGAGAGCGTCAGCGCTCCCTACGGCCAGACCGTTTCGCTGGATGAAGTGCGCGCCAGGCTCACCGCCGACGTGCGTTGCGTCTATATGCAGGCGACGGAAAGCTCCACCGGCGTGCGCCACGATGTGCAAGGCGTCGCCGGCCTGGTGCGCGAGGTCAATGCTAAAGGCGGCAACACGCTGCTGGTCGTTGACGCCATCACCGGTCTCGGCACGACCTACTTCGACGTGGACGGCTGGGGAATTGACGTCATCATCGGCGGCTCGCAGAAGGCGCTGATGATTCCGCCGGGACTCGCCTATCTTGCGGTCAGCGAACGCGCCTGGCAGCGCATGGAAGGGCCGCACTCTCCCGCCTACTATTTCGACCTGCGCAAGGAGCGCAAGTCGGCGGCCAAGGGCGAATCCGCTTATACCCCGGCCATCGCGCTGATCGCCGCGATGGGCGCGGCGCTGGACTTCATCGCCCAGAGCGCCGGCGGCAACCTGGCCGCAGGACGCGACGCCCTCATCCATAACGCCCAGGTCTGCGCCGCCATGACCCGCGCCGCCGTGGCCGCCCTCGGCCTCAAGCTCTACGCCGCCGTGCCGGCCGACGCGCTGACTGCCGTCATTCCGCCCAGCAACATGGACTCCGGCATCCTCGTGAAAGACTTCCGCGACCGCTTCGACGCCGTCGTGGCCAACGGCCAGGGCGAGATGAAGGGCAAGATGTTCCGCATCGCCCACCTGGGCTACTACGACTATCTCGATACCATCGGCATCATCGGCGCCCTGGAACACGTCGTGGCCAAGGCCCTCCGCCCCAAGCACATCGAGTACGGCATGGCCATGCGCGCCGCCCAGGAAGCCTTCATCGAGGCCACCGCCGAAGCCAGGAGCCAGGGAGCGTAGAAGCACTGAGTCATTGCGTCAGTGAGTCAGTCTGGTGTGTTGGTGCCCCACATCTGCCTGTCTTGGGCAGATGTGGGCCACGACGTTGGTTGGTATTAGTAAAGAAATCATTTAGCTGGGCGGTGCAATTGTTCCAAGTACCGCAGCAGCTGCTTGGTTTGAAGCATCGGATTTCTAAACCAGTCCGTGGACCAGATGCGGTAGAGCTTCCATTTGTAGCGTTCCAGAATTTCTTGTCGTAGCCGGTCCCGCTCGCGAACCGAACGAGCGCTGTGGTAGGTCGCACCGTCACATTCGATACCGCACAGGAACACACCGGGATTCGCCGGGTGGCGGACCGCGATATCGATCCGATAGCCGCAGACACCCACCTGCGGCACTGCCTCGTACCCGTGGGACTGGAGGACCTGGAGGACCCAACGCTCGAACTCGCTCTCGCATTCGGCGCCGGTGGGTGTCGCGCCCACGGCTATACCGTCGCGGGCGTATTGCAAATACCGCTTGAGGACCCCAACACCGGGTTTCTTTCCCTCCTCCTGAATGTCCTCGGGGGACATGGACGTAAAGACCGTCACTCTCTTCTTGGCACGGGTGAACAGTACATTCAGGCGCCGATGCCCATATATGCCATTGATTGGACCAAAACGCTGATAAAAGTTGCCGCTCTCGTCTTTGCCGTATACCGTTGAGATAAAGATCACGTCTCGTTCATCGCCCTGCACGTTTTCCAAGTTCTTGACGAAATACTCTTCCAGCTTGCCGTTCCACTCCTGCGCGTAAGCGGCTGCATCGGCATCGCTGGCGACTTCCCTGTCCAATTGCTCGCGGATGAACTCGGCTTGCTTCGCATTTACTGCGACCAGTCCGAGTGATTGTTCGGGATGCGCCTTCATGAATTCGACAGCAGCTTTAACAACGGCCCTGCCTTCGATTTCGTTCAGGCCTGCTTTATACAAACCATTCGTCTGCACGAGAGAGACGCCGTACTCGGGATGATCGTAGAACGGCGACGGGAACACCGTCAGGTCGTTCTGATAGAACTCGCGGTTTGAGAACGCGATCAATGAGCCGTGCTCCGAGCGGTAGTGCCACTTGAGCCGGCGCGAAGGATAGAAACGCCCCGCAGCCGCTTCCAACACGGAATCCTGCTTCGTCTCTTCGGCAAACTCGTCGTCTTCGCTGGCTTCACCCGCGGAGAGCTTCTGGAAGAACGGCGTCGGCGGCAACTGCATCTGGTCGCCCACAATTACTGCTTTAACGCCTCGTGCAATCCCGCCAAGCGCCTCCTCAGGCCGTATCTGAGAGGCTTCGTCCATAATCACGAGGTCAAAACGCAGATTGCGCGGATCGAGATACTGCGCCACCGAGATCGGACTCATCATCCAGCAGGGCATGAGCGCCTGGATCGCTTTGCCGGCCCGGTTCATGAGCTCGCGAACCATAATTCGCGGGCGGGTCTGGCCTGCCACACGCGTCACAAGCGCAAGTTCCGTGAGTTGAGCAACGGGACCATAGGAATTGCCTGCTGGAACCGGCCGCTGCGTCAGCTTGAGCGCCAGTTCTTTCCGCTTCAGGTCGAGATATTCGCGGTCAAGTGTCCGAAATTGGTTACGAAGCTCCTGATGCGTTGCTCCGCTGTGCCGCCGCAGCCGTGGATCGTTGTTCAGAATCGCTTCTGCGGCCGAGCGATAGTAGACAAACTCCACCGCCTTTGGAAGGTTCCGGTAATCCTCGCCCGCAGCGGAGAAAACGGAGAGAACAGGACCGATGCCCTGATCGCAAGCTGAATCCTCGGCAAGCAAGAAGCTGATGTAATCGCGCAGCGCTCCAATGTGTTCGAGGGCACGCTGGTTCCGTTCCAACAGCCGCTGCAATGGTGCCTGGGCGAGTGATTCCGTGCCGCACCACGTCGCGAGGTCTAGCTGAGCGACGTTGCTGACGGACACGCCGCAGGCAGTCATCGCTGAACACTTCTGCAGCAGTTCGCCGGCATTTGCACGCAGCGCCGTAATGTTGTCAGGATTCTCGAAGAAGTGCTGCATGAACTCTTGCGGCAGATCGAGAGCCGCTATGCTCTCCGCGAACGTCAGCGCAGCTTGCACAGCCTCACGGCCGTCGCGCAGCGCAGCCACCGAGCCGCCGACGAGGCCTAGTCCCGCAATATCTTCCGAGAGACGCTTGGTTGCGGTCTCGGCGGCCTCAAGCCACTTCACACTGTCGGCAATATCAACTTCACTGCACGACCGCTTGAACCGAGCCGCGACGAACAGTTCTGCTGCCTCTCTCGCAGTCTTCGCCCGAGTGCGCTCCCGCTGGACGATTTCGGTCCATGCTGCGTCATCACCGGCTGCGGTATTTCCGAGGATGCTCATCAAAGTCGAAAAGGTGTTTTGGTCGCGCGCGGCAAGCAACCTATCGAGTTGAACAGGCGTTGCGGTGAACAGGAAGTTCTGAATCATGACGCCAGTGTCCCCAAAGGGAGCGAGCCGCTGCCGAACATCGGTCGCCCAACTCGATAGCTCCAGGAGTTCCGCAAACGGTGTGTCAAGGCTCGCGAATAACAAGCCGCAAACGCCGCGAAGCGTGCTGCTGGACGCAAACGTGGCAATGTCCGCGAGATATTGCGCGCATCCGAGCAGGTCGGCAGCTATTTCAGTCCGCCGCCGCTTCCGCGACGAATCTCGAGCAAAACCGCGAAAGACCCGACGCGCTTGGCGGCACGAGGAACTAAAGAGTGCGGTCATCGCATTTGCGGAGCGGAGAGCGAGTCCGTGGGCGCGTAGCTCCTCGGCTTTTGGTAGCAGTTGGAGATCGAACTCCGCATCCAGCGCCTCTTGCCGGCGCTTCAGTGCTGATAGCTGCGCCGCACCACGCTCCAGCACTGGCCGGTTCGCTTCATCCAGGACGGTCGGCAGCCGCTTGTTCCACAGCGGACGCGGCAACCTGCCGAGCCGCTCGACCGCAGCGATGCTGGCGCGCAGTGAGCCAATTGAGACCTGCTTCAGGCCGACCAATTCAATCAGCGTGTTGCAGAAACCACTGATGTTAGCCATCAAGTCAGCGACGTGTTGAGACTCCTCCTTGAGATCCAGAATTGAGGAGACAGTAAAGTGCTCAAGTTTTAGCTCTCGTAGGGCGGCGACGGCTGCAGATGTCGCTTTGCTGCCGATGCTTCGCACTGCGGCCACATCTTCGCAGTACGATTCCAGCGCTGCCTCGCTGCCGATCAGTTTACCGACCTGCTCAAGCACGCCTCGCACTCGTTCACGGTCGTGTTTGGAGAAGCAGCGTCGGTAGGTCTCGACAGCGAAGGCATGAGTCGGTGGCGCAGGAGCTGCGGCCAGCTTCTGGCAAAGCAACTCGATTCCGTACTGCGTTTCCGGTAAAGCCGAGCCGATACGTCCCTCGATGCTCTTCGCGTGGTCCAGAACCAAGCATATTGCACGGTTCCACTCCACCATGAGCGACACCAGGCGCGTCTCGTCGAGTTCGGTGATCTCGATATTCTGAAAGCCGCGCCACGGATGCTGTACCAGCTTTCCAAAAGCAGCCAGCGCGTGTGTCTGCGCTTCAAGTGTCCCGGCCGTATCCGACATCTGGCGGTAAGAGTAAGGGTCGATATTTAGGGCGTTGGCAAAGCGCGCATCGGCTATGCCGGCGGGCAGTTCGCGCCGCAACTCGTCGCGCACAGCGCTTCCCAATAGCACGTCGTAGACTTTCAGCCCAGTCTTGCCGGCGTCGTCGTTGATGTGCTGCACGTAATACAGCAATTCGGTTCGGGCTTTTGCCAGGGCTTCAGCATTGCTCGCGACCTGATCGGATCGAAGACGAGGAGCGCGGTATTCCAGCCGCTGTGCGAGAGAGTCGGTGACTGCCGACTTCGAGACCTTGCTCGAATGCAACTCAAGACAGAACGCCTTCAAACCAGCGTCGTCCAGCCGCTTCTTGACTACTTCAAGTGCCGCCATCTTTTCGGCAACGAAAAGGACGCTGAGACCTTCGTTCAGTGCGGCCGCAATGATGTTTGTAATCGTCTGCGACTTGCCCGTCCCCGGCGGCCCCTGAATGACCTGTGACGACTTGCTCCTGAGCACATCCACAACGGCGCTGTGCTGAGACGAATCTGCGTCGGTGATGAGCAGCGGCTCTGGCCCCTGAAGCGCGTCTATCTCGTAGTCGTCCGCATACTGCACATTGCTGACCTCTGCGCCCGCGATCAGAGTGCGGATTATGGGACGCTGCTCAAGAGGCGCATCGGAAGGCCAGCGCTGAGGATCGAGGTCGTTGTACATCGCCAGCGTCGAAAACGTGAACAGGCCAACCGTGACGTAGCGTCGGACTTTCCAGTCGCGCTTTGCCGCGATGGCGCTTTCAACCTGCTTCAGATACGTGCCAAGAGCGTTTTCCTCTTTCTCGTCTTCCACCCACGCTGGCAAGGTGACTGCCATCTGCTTCAGCAGCTCTGCAAGCGCGACGTTGACCTGGATGTCTTCATTTCGGGTCTGAATGAAATACGAGTATCGGTGCTCCACGAGCTGGCGGTCCAGCATCACAGGCACGAAGACTAATGGCGCGACGCGCTTTTGTTCGCTCTGATCTGACTCGTAATACTCCAGGAAGCCGAACGTGCAGTAGAGCGCGTTGTAGCCGGCGTCTTTTTCGAGCACGCGGGCCGCGTCGCGGAGCGCGCTGAGCTTGCGTTCCAGGTCTTCAGCAAAGAACAGTGTTTGGATTTTCGAGTCGCCGTAGCGCCGTGCCGTTTGATCATTCAGCACCGGCAGTTCGTAATCCGGGTTGATGCCCAACTCTTTCGCCCGTTTAACCGGGTCCCACGTCGGTTGAAATGGAGCTAGGCCGAGCTTGCTTCGGATTCGGTTACGAAGCTCGCGCTCAATCTTCTGCTTCTGCCGTGGTGAAGCATTCGGCCCCAAATCGTTGAGGGCGTCCTTGTATGCCTGATCCTCCGTTTTCGCTCGGCGCAGCAGCGTCTGGAACGCGGGCGAGAGCTCGTCGCTAGGGGCAGGTTCGGGGTCCGGCAGCGGCTCGAAGAACAACTGTTTGCCCCCATCGAGCTTCCCGAAAAGTTTCTCCGGGATTTCGTCAATTACTCGGATGTGGCTTCGCGAGCGCTCTGAGTGCCTGAAGCTGATGAGTGGGTTGCGCTGACTTAGGTCCAGCAATTTTGTCCGGTACTGTTGAATTACCTGCCGGACAAACTGGTCGGTACTTGGTTGGTTGGTTCCGAGGGCAAGTGCCATTTTGATGTCAACCCTTGTAAGGCGCTACCTGCGTAATTGCTTCGAGAACCTCGGGAACGGGAATTTAGCACTTTTCAGCGCCCGCGGGAATGTTCTGTCTAGCTACAGGGCTGCAAGTGTGTCGGCTCTATCTCTCGGGACTAAGAAGCAACATATCGCTATTCTGAACTTTTTCCCTTGCACGCTCCCCCGCACTCGGCTACCTTGGTGTTAGGAGCCTTTCGCTCCACCCGAGCCGCAGGGCTAAGTCCTTGTGGCTCTATATTTTGGGACTTAAGTCCTTTGCCGGCAAAGATTTACATGCAACTCACTGCCTAACCTGCTGAAAACAAAGGACGGCAGGGGAGGGGGGGAGGGTACCCGTTGTCCCAATTCGGGAACGGCGAAACTCCCCAACGACACCGCATGAGCAGCGAAGCCAGCAAGCCCCAATCCGGCCTCGAGCGCCACTTCGAAGCCCTCGTCGAGGTCTTCGAGTGCATCAGCCTGCACGGCGACTTGCAGGAGCTGCTGCGCCAGGTTGCCCTGCGCTTGCGCCCGCTGGTTTCCTTCGATCTGATCTACGTCAGCCTCTACGACGCGCTGCACAACATCATGCGCGTAAGCGTCGTCGAATCGCCATCCCCCGTATCGCTCTCGGTGCGCATGGAAGTTCCTCTCGCCCGCTCGCCCGCCGGAATGGCGTGGCAAACCCAGCAAACGCTCATTCTCGACGACCTCGCCAACGAGCCGCGGTTCCCCGAAGTAGCGCGCATGATGCACGAAAGCAACATCCGCCGCCTCTGCGTGCTGCCGCTTACCACCGTGCACCGTCGTGTCGGCGGCATCGCGTTTGGCCGCATTCAGGACGCGCCGTTCACCGACGCCGAACTGCGACTGCTGCAAAAGGCCGCCGGTGAGATTGCCGTCGGCGTGGACAACGCCCTGCGCGCCGAGGAAGCAGTCACCTACGAGAAGCAACTGCAACAGGAGCGCGACCGCGCCCGCCTGTTGCTGGAGTTCACCGACACGCTGGTCAGCAAACTCGACCTGCAACCGTTGTTCTCCGCCATTTCCGAGGGCTTGCGGAAGATCATGCATCACGACTACGCGTCGCTGGTGCTCGCCGACCTGACCAGGAACGAACTGACTTTTTATGCCGTTGATTTCCCGCAAGGCAGAGGACTGGTTCGTCCGCACCTGGCGTTCATCAAGCACGGCTCGCTGGCGGACCGCGCGTTTACCACCGGCAAACCGGTGCTGGTGAAACGGCTTCACCTGAGAGACTTTCCTGCCGAGCCTACGCGGCTCCTGCTGGCCGAAGGTCTGAAATCGGTCTGCTGCCTGCCGCTGATCAACCGCGGGCGTTGCGTCGGCGCCTTGACGCTGGGCAGTTTCCAGGAAGGCGCCTTCAATTCCGGCGACGCCGACTTGGCCGAGCAGATCGCCAACCAGGTCGCCATCGCGGTGGACAACGCGCTGGTTTTCCAGCAGATTGCCGAGCTCAAAGACAAGCTGACGGAAGAAAAGCTGTACCTGGAAGACGAGATCCGGACGGAGTTCAACTTCGACGAGATTATCGGCGAAAACCGGCAGTTGAAGGCCATTCTGAAGCAGGTGGAAACGGTCGCGCCCACCGATGCGCCGGTGCTGATCCTGGGAGAAACCGGCACCGGCAAAGAGCTGATCGCCCGCGCCATTCACCGCCTCAGCCGCCGCTCCGATCGTGCCTTCGTCAAGATCAACTGCGCTGCCATTCCCACCGGACTGCTCGAAAGCGAACTGTTCGGCCACGAAAAAGGCGCGTTCACCGGCGCCATCGCGCAGAAGGTAGGCAGGCTGGAACTGGCCAACAAAGGCACGATCTTCCTGGACGAGATCGGCGACATTCCGCTGGAGTTGCAGCCCAAACTGCTGCGGGTTTTGCAGGAGAACGAATTCGAGCGGCTGGGCAGCAATCGCACCATCCGCGTGAACGTGCGCCTGGTGGCCGCCACGAATCGCGATCTGGCGCAGATGGTCGCCGACAACCGGTTCCGCAGCGACCTCTATTACCGGCTGCGCGTGTTTCCGCTGCTGCTGCCGCCGCTGCGCGACCGCAAGGACGACATTCCGCTGCTGGTGCGGTTCTTCACCCAGAAGTACGCGCGGCGCATGGGCAAGCAGATTCGCGACATCCCCGCCCAGGCAATGCAGGCGTTGGTGAACTGGCACTGGCCGGGCAATATCCGCGAGATGGAAAACTTCATCGAGCGGGCCGTGATCCTGTCACTCGGCCCGATGTTGAACGTGCCTGCCGAAGAACTGAAGGAACCGGCGGAACAGTCTTCCGCCGCGCATGAAACGCTGGCCTCGGCGGAGCGGGACCACATCCTGCGCGTGTTGCGCGAGACCAATGGCGTAGTGTCCGGCCCAAACGGCGCCGCCGCCAAGCTCGGGCTGAAGCGGACCACGCTTCAGGCCAAGATGCGCAAGCTCGGCATCTCGCGTCACAACTTGTCCCCGCAGTAATTCACCGGCCCAAATTCCGCAACTCTGGATCTAGACCTTGGGAGTACTTTCCGCATCAGAGCACAAACATGCACGACCTGTCACCACATGGGGATGCAAGACGACGAAGGGGGTTGGCGCAGGGTTCGCGTTCAGCGGGGGAAACCATGGGAGAAGGGCTCGCCTCTCGCGCGAGAATCTGCCTGGCGATGCAAGTTGCCGGGTGTTGCTTGTTGACCTCACTCGTATGCGCCGGTCAAGGCGCGACGAATAGCGCGGACACAAATAGCGAACTGCTGCAACGCCTGGCGGCGCTGGAAAAACGCGTCGCCGAACTGGAGAGGGCCGGAACGTGCAACGCCGTGACGCCGGCCGATTCCCCGACAGTGCTGAACACTGCCGCTTCCGCAGGTGCAAATTCCTCTCCACATCCAGGCCGTAATGTTGATCCACAACAGAAGACCACTGCGGCGACTGTCGCCAATGCCGACCAGGAGTTTGGTCCGGCGCTGAAACTGCGTGGCTTCGCCGACCTCAACTTCGGTGCCAGCAACCTGCCGCAGACGCGCAGCGGCTTCCTGTTCGGCGAATTCGTCCTGCACTTCTCGTCGAAATTGTCGAGCAAGATCAGCGCCTTTGCCGAGCTTTCGGTGGAAGCGCAGCCAGAGGGCTGGGCAATTGACCTGGAGCGGGCGCAGATCCGTTATGACGTAAACGATGCGTTCAAGGTCTCATTCGGCCGCTATCACACGCCGATTAATTACTGGAACACCGCCTATCATCACGGAACCTGGCTGCAGACGACGGTGAGCCGGCCGCGCATGGTGGACTTCGACGGCCCCTATCTGCCCGCGCATTTCGTCGGCCTGCAAGTCGAGGGGAGTCTTCCCTCCGGGGGATTGGGGTTGGGCTACAACCTGGGCCTGGGGAACGGACGAGGGCCCAATGTGAACGATCCCGGGCAGGCAGGCGACGTTGACAACAACCGGGCATGGGTCGTGAATTTCTATTCGCGTCCGACGCGTGTGAACGGACTACAGATTGGCGCTTCGGTGTATCACGACCGGGTTTTTCCGGCCTCGCCAACCGGCCTGGCGCTGGAGCCATTCGGGTTGGGAATCCCGCATAACTTGCCTGACGCGGAACCGGCGCCAGTGCCGTCGGGCGCTAGTTTCAACGAGCTGATCGCTTCGGCGCATGCGGTATGGATCAGAAATGGCCCGGAGCTGATGGCGGAATTCGCCAACGTGCGGCACAGCGTCCCCGGGGGCGAGTTCAACAGTCCGGCGTTCTACTTGCAGGCGGCGTACCGGCTTCCGTGGGCGCAGAAACACCTGAAGCCGTACTACCGGTATGAGTATCTCCGCTCGCCGCTGGGCGATCCGGTGCTGGAGCGAGTGTCGCGGGCGGTGAACTTGCGTTTGCACACGCTGGGGTTGCGGTACGACATCGCGGAGTTCGCCGCGTTCAAGCTGGAATACCGGCACGAATTCGATCCCCAGAACATCAACGGCATTGGCCCGCGCCGCTTTGACGGCGCCTTTGCCCAGACGGCATTTACCTTCTGAGCGGTTATGGACTGGGGCGGCAAATGGCGGAAGCAGGCGGGCCTGATCTGGAGCTGTCTTGGCCTGTTGCTGGGCGGCTATCTCGCGGCCCAGACCGCGCGTACCAGTGACGTGTCGGTGGTCGTGCACCCGGACACACCTGTCAGAGACTTGAAGCTGTCGGAAGTGCGCAAGGTATTTCTCGGCGACCGCCAGTACTGGAGCGCGAACGTCCCCGTCGTCTTGCTGGTGCGCGCCCCGGGGGCCCGGGAGCGCGACGTAGTGTTGAAGATCATCTACCAGATGTCGGAATCGCAGTTTAAGCAGTACTGGATCGCCAAAATCTTCCGCGCGGAGGCGGCGGCGGCGCCGAAAGTGGTGTACTCAAATGACATGGCGGCGGAGTTGGTGAGCGCCATTCCGGGCGCGATTGCGTTCATGGACAGCCGCGACGTTAAGCCCGGCTTGAAGGTGATTCGCGTGGACGGACACCTGCCGGGAGAGCCGGGATATCCGCTGCGGTAGCGGCTGCGCTAGCGACATAAGGTTGGAGTTCGCGCGTAAGCGTGGCTGGGCTACGCATAGTCGCAGTTCACCACAGGGGACACGGGGAACACAGAGGAAAACCGGGGCCCGCCGCCGAGACGGGGCGCTACTGAGAGACTGCGCTACAGCCCGAGTTTCTTGAGCAGATTAAGAAGACGTGAGTCGGAGCGGAGTTCGTCGAAGGCGGGCTCCACCTTGAGCGTGGTGAGCTTGCTGTCGCGCTGTTCGTAGGCTTTTTCCAGCCAAGCGAGAGCTTCCTGCTTCCGGTCGAGGAGGGCGCAGGCCTGCGCCATGCTATAAGGCGGCACGTAACCGCGCTTGGAGATTTCTTTCAGTCCGTCGAGCCAACTCTGGAGCACTCCCCGGTAACCCGAAGCCGCGTATTCCTCACCTAAAGCAGCGGCAAGTTCGGGATGGCCGGCGAGGGTCAGCACTTTCTGCCGCTCCGCCATAGCCTGTTCGTACATGCCGTCCACCGCGTAGACGGCCTCGAGGGCGCGCTGGGCGGGCACGAAGCTGGGGTCCATGTCGAGGGTCTTCTTGAGTTGTTCGATGGCGCGATCATGGCGGTGAGTGACGAAAGCGTGCCAGCCCAGGGTGGTGTTGATCATGAGCGACATCGGGTCCAGTTCCTGGGCCTTGCGCAACTCCGCCGCGGCCTCGTCGAAGCGGCCCGTCTTGGTGAGAAACTCGCCGTACCAATGATGGGCGGTGGCCAGGTTGGGATTGATCTGGAGGGCGCGCTTGAATTCTTTTTCCGCCGCCGCCCAGTTCCAGTCGTAGTATTCGTTGACCAGGGCAAGCGAGGTGTGGGCTTCGGCGAGGGAATCGTCGAGGCGCAGGGCCTCGGTCGCGGCGGCGCGGGCGTTTTGCCAGGCATCGGCGGGCGGCAGATAACCGAGGTCACCGAGCAGCGTGTAAGTATCGGCCAGGCCGGCATTGGCGAGGGCAAACTTCGGGTCCTTCTGCACGGCCTGGCGGAAGTAGTCGGCGGCCTTCTTGAATCCATCTTCCGTCCACTTGTTCCAGTGGAAGAGGCCTTTCAAGTAGAGCTGGTACGCCTCGGGATCATTGGTGTAGTGCTTGGCAAGCCGTTCGTTCTCTTCGCCGGTAATTTTCGGCCGCAGGCTTTCATAGATGTCGCGGGCGATCTCTTCCTGCACGGCAATCAAATCGGAAAAGCTGCGGTTGTACTGCTTGCCCCAAAGCTCGGCGCCGTCGCTGACGTTGACGAGGTCAACCTGGATCGCCAGCAGGTTGCCACGAGGCACGATGCGCCCGAGCAGGACGGCATTGACACCCAGTTCGCGGCCGACCTGCTGCGGGTTGGCGTCGCGGCCCTTATAGCTGAAGACGGTGCTGCGCGCCATCACACGGAGATTGCGGGTCTGGGCGAGCGAGTTGATGATGGCTTCGGTGATGCCATCACTGAGATATTCGGTATTGGCGTCGGCGCTGGCGTTGTGAAACGGCAACACCGCGATGGACTCAATGCGGGAGCCGCCGCCGAAGAACTTGTCGCGCCAGCCGCCGAGGGTAAACCCGATCAGCAGGACCAGCAACAGCACGGCGCCTACGGCGGCCGCGACCAGTCGTGTGGGCAGGCGGCGCACGGGGCGGCGATCAATGGCGACAGTCGCGCTGTCAGTGTCGCGCTTCAGGCGTTTCAGGTCGGCGCGCAGTTCGGCCGCCGATTGATAACGCACCTCGCGGTCCTTCTCCAGCGCCTTCATGATGACGCGGTTCAACTCCGGCGGTAGCTGGGGATTCAGCCGTATAGGGTCGGCTGGGACGTGGTGGAAGACGGCGTCGAAGATGAGCGGTGCGGTGCTGCCGGAGAAGGCTGAGCGGCCAGTGGCCATTTCGTAGAGAACGGTGCCGAAGGAAAACAGGTCGGTGCGGGCGTCCAGGTCGTCGCCCCGCGCCTGTTCGGGCGACATATAGGGCACGGTACCGATGGCGATGCCGGTACTGGTGAGTTGCTCGTCGTCTTGGGTGTAGGTGACGGCGACGGCTGCAGCGTGGGGCACGCGGCCGTGGGTGGGCTGGGCCATCAGCTTGGCCAGGCCAAAGTCCAGGATTTTGGCCTGCCCGCGGCGGGTGACGAAAATGTTGGCCGGCTTGATGTCGCGATGGATGATGCCCTGCTCGTGGGCGGCATCCAGAGCGTCGGCGATTTGAATGCCGATGTCAATGATCTGCTCGATCTCCATCGGCCTGCCCTGAATGCGGTGCTTGACCGTCTGGCCTTCCATGAACTCCATGGCAATGAAAGGCTGGCGCTCATATTCATCGACTTCGTAAATGGTGCAGATGTTGGGGTGATTCAGCGCTGAGGCGGCGCGCGCTTCGCGTTGAAATCGTTCCAGCGCCTGGCGACTGCGCACCAGGGTCTCAGGCAGGAATTTCAGCGCGACGCGGCGGCCCAGCTTGAGGTCTTCGGCGCGATAGACCACTCCCATTCCGCCGCCCCCAAGCTGCTCCTCGATACGATAGTGGGAAATGATCTGGCCAACCATGCGGGTGAGGTGAACTGGTGTGGGATGTTTGCCGCGCGACGAGGCCGTCTTTCAGCAGTGTAGGATGCGAAATCCGTAGTTGCCGCTGAAATATTTCGCGGGCGCGAGTCGGACAGGGTTGGAACCGGAATCCGGGTCAGGGGCGAAGGCCCGACGTGCGGCATGACTAAAGTCATGCTGATACGGACCAAAATCCATGCGATAGTCCGTGGCATGGCCGGATTTCGAAGTGAGTTTTACGGGTTTCAAAATGGCGCTGTTGCCACGGTGGGAAACGATCGCGAATTAGCTGACACGGGGAGCAGAGTACGTGAAGGAACTGGCGTCACACTCACGGGTCAGCGGTTGCGGCCATAAGGCAGAGCCGGCTGCACAATGCGGGTTAAGCAAAGGAAAGCCCATGGGCATCTTCTGGTGTGGCGCACTGCTGGCCATGATCGCGCTTCTGGCGCCCGGCCTGGCGGCACAAAGTCCGCCAAACAGCGATCTCTCCGAGCTGAACCTGGAGCAGTTGATGAAGGTACAGTTCTACACTGCCTCCAAGCACGGCGAGGACATGAGCGCCACGCCGGCATCGGTCACGATCGTCACGCGGGCCGACATCCGCACCTATGGGTATCGCACGCTGGCGGACGTGCTGCAAGGGGTGCGGGGGTATTGGGTCAACTCCGATCGCAACTACAGCTATCTGGGGGTCCGCGGGTTCGCGCGGCCCGGCGATTACAACACGCGAATCCTGTTGCTGGTCAATGGACACCGGCTGAACGACAACATCTTCTACCAGGCGCTGATCGGCACCGAGTTCCCGCTGGACCTGGACTTGATCGAGCGCATCGAGATTGTGCGCGGCGCCACGTCGTCGTTGTATGGAACGAACGCGTTTTTCGGTGTAGTCAATGTCATCACGCGGCAGCCGCCGATCTCCCCTACGGTGGAAACTTCGGTGGAGGCGGGAACGCAGTTCACGCGCAAGGCGCGGGTGACCATCGGATTGCCGGGCGTGCTGGATGGGGCACTGCTCTCCGCCACCATGTATCGCTCCGATGGCAATGAGCATCTGTACTTCCCCGAGTTTGACTCACCGGAGAGCAATCATGGCGTGGCGCATCGGGTGGACGGAGACCGTTACGAATCGGTGTTTACGCTGGCGCGATGGAAACACTGGACGTTCCAGGGCGCTTACGGGTCGCGGGAAAAGCTTATTCCTACCGCGTCGTTCGGCACGATTTTCAATGACCCGCTGAACCGCACGGTGGATTCCCGCGGCTTCGGCGAGTTGGTGTATCAGCGCGACTTTATCTCCGGCCTGCAACTGACCTCGCGCTGGTTCTACGACGCATATTTCTACCGCGGCACGTACGTGTATGACGAGGACGGCTCGCGGGTGCTCAACTACGACACCGCGCGCGGCGATTGGGTGGGCGCGGAAACGAACATCTCGCGCCCCCTGGGCCGCAACCGGATCACGGGTGGCATAGATTTCCGCTACAACTTGCGACAACGGCAGCAGAACCGGTGGCAGTCTGCTCCCGATTATGTGCTGGATGATCACCGCAGCGGCAGCGTGGTGGCGTTCTACGTGCAGGATGAGCTGAACGTGACCTCGCGCCTGTCGCTGAGCGGCGGTCTGCGCGTGGACCGCTACTCCAGGTTCGACACCTCGTTCAACCCACGTCTCGCGGTGATCTTCCGGCCAGATACGAAGACCGCGGTGAAATACATGTTCGGCCATGCCTTCCGGGTGCCGAATGCCTACGAACTGTATTACTCGGATTCGGTATCGCAGGAGCCCAACCCCAAGCTCCAGCCGGAAACCATCCACACCCACAACATCGCCGTGGAGCGCGCCCTTACAGCCAATGTGCGCGCGGTGGCCGAGGTCTTTTACAGCCGGCTCGACAGCCTGCTGGATACGCGCGTCAACCCGGCAACGGGCATGAGCCAGTTCGTCAACGTAGATGCGGTCACGGCGAAAGGGTTTGAAGTTCAGGTGGACGTGCAGCGCGGCCGGTGGCGTGGCGACGTGAGTTACACGTTCCAGCATGGGCAGGATCACCAGTCGCAGGGAACGGCGGCCAATCTGCCGCAGCACCTGGCGAAGCTCAAAGCACAGGCGCCGCTGGGTCCTGCTCTGGTTACGGGCGCCGAGTTGCGCTACGAAAGCGAACAGGCGACATATCTGAACGTTAGAGTGCCGGAGTCGTTCAGCGCGAACCTGACGCTCTCCACGCGCAAACCAATCTTAGGGTTCGAGGTTTCGGCTAGTTGCTACAACCTGTTTGACCGGCGGCACTATGACCCCGGAGCGCCGGGGCTCGAGCAATCGCGGCTGCTGATGGATGGCCGCGAGTTTCGCTTCAAGATCAGTCGCACGTTTTCGCGGCAGTAGAGACCATGGCGAGTTCAAAGTCCAAATCGTGCTTTGCCGCCTGGAAAGTCCGCGCGGCCGCAGGCTGCGTCGCGACCCTAATGCTGCTTGGCGGTGCGTGGAATGCGTTCGCACAAAATGCAAGGCGGGATTGGGCCAACGAGTACGAGCTAAAAGCGGCGTTCGTTTACAAGCTGCTGTCGTTCGTCGAGTGGCCGACGGGCACGTTGGGAGACCGGTTGATCGTGGGAGTTGCGGGCGAAGGCCCGACGGCGGTGGCGGTCACACATTTCCTGAACGGCAAGCGGCTGGCGGCGCTGCCCATCGAGGTGCGGGAAGTGCACAGCCACGCAGCTATGCGCGAGTGCAACGCCCTGATCGTCGCCTATTCCGACAGTTCGCGGACGAGAGAAGTCCTGCACCGCGCCCGGAACATGAGCGTGCTGACGATTGGCGAGGGCGAAAACTTCGCGCGCATGGGCGGCGTGGTAGCCCTGGTGCCACGGGACCACACCTTTCAGGTCGGCATTAACCCACGGGCCGCGGAGCGAGCAGGGCTGAAGATCAGTGCGAAGCTGCTCAGCTTGTCGAAACTGCTGCCGGACGAGGACAACTGGCAGAGGTGACGTTGTGACGAGCTTGCGCGACATCCCGGTGAGCCGTAAGTTGGCGATGATCATCACCGTTGCCACGACCACGGCGGTACTGGTGATGTCGGCCGCATTTCTCGCCTACGACTACTCGAATTCCCGGCGCGAGGCGCTCGAGCAATTACAGACTTTCGGCAGGATAGCCGGGGACAACAGCACGGCGGCAGTCGCGTTTAACGATGCCAGAACAGCGGCCGAAGTCCTCAACACGCTGAAGGAAGGACCAGAGATTGAATCGGCGTGTACCTATGACGCCGACCATAAGGTCCTGGCCGAATACCATCGCCACAGCGGAGCGAAATGTCCCGAATCGGTCGCCGCGATGCCGGCGGCGGCATTTACGCCGACAGGCGCGGTGTTTACCCAGCCCATCCGAGTCAACGAAGCGATTGCCGGGTACATCTACGTAGAGTCCAATCTGTCGCTGCTGCAACTGCGCCGCAGTCGCTTCGTCAGTATTACGGTCGCATTTCTGTTTATTTCGCTCATGGCAGGAGTCTTGCTCGGCACTACGCTGCAGAGTTGGATCGTACGACCCATCACCGGCCTTGCCTCGGTCATGGAGCGGGTCTCGGCGACGCGCGACTATGCTCTGCGGGCCGAGCCGCGAGGCTCAGATGAGATCGGAAAGCTGGTGTCCGGCTTCAACCAGATGCTGACTGAGGTCCAGGAAAGCCACGCCCGATTGAAGCAGCAGGCGCTCAACGATGAGCTAACCGGGTTACCCAACCGCCGCCTGCTGGCCGACCGCCTGGCGCAGGCGCTGGCCATGGCGAAGCGTAACGCAACGTCGGTGGCGGTCATATACATGGACCTGGATGGCTTCAAGCTGGTGAACGACACGCTGGGCCATTCAGTTGGTGATCTGCTTCTGCGGGAGGTGGCCGATCGCCTGGGCCGGCGGGTGCGCGCGGCGGATACTTTTGCGCGCATCGGGGGCGATGAATTTACGCTGGTGGCGACCTCCATCCGCAGTGGAAAGGACGCCGGTATAGTGGCTGACGCCCTGCTGGCCGAGTTCGCGAAGCCGTTCACCATCGGCGGGCACGAGTTGGTGCTCACGGCCAGCATCGGCATCAGCATGTATCCCGCGGATGCGTTGGAAGCCGAGCAACTTGTGCAGCAGGCGGACACCGCGATGTACGTGGCCAAGAGCTCGGGCAAGAACCGGGCGACTTTCTTCAGCCCCGAATTCGGCGACGCAGTGCGCGAGCGGCTGGAGTTGGAGAACCAACTACGCGGCGCGCTGGAACGCGGCGAACTAACGGCGCATTACCAGCCCGAGTTCGAGGTCCTGACCAACCGCCTGGTGCGCTTTGAGTCGCTGGCGCGCTGGCGGCATCCCACGCTGGGCATGATCCCGCCGCTGAAGTTCATCCCGATCGCGGAAGAGAACGGGCTGATCATCCCCATCGGCACATGGATGCTGGAACAGGCCTGCCGGTCGGCAGTGCGGTGGCAGCAATTGTCGGAGAGTCCGGTCGGCGTGGGCGTAAACGTTTCCAGCGTACAGTTCTTGCAGAGGGACTTCGTAGAAACAGTGCAGCGCACACTGGAGAACACCGGCCTGGATCCCAAGCTGTTGCAGCTTGAATTGACGGAATCCGTTCTGATGCCGGGAAATAACGCCTGCCTGGAAAAGATGGCGCAATTGCGGGCACTGGGCGTCAGCCTTGCGGTGGACGATTTCGGCACAGGATATTCTTCGCTGAGTTACTTGCCGCGCCTGCCATTCGATTGCCTGAAGATCGACCGCTCGTTCCTTGAGCACATCGTCGCCTCCCCAGACCCGCCGGCCATGATGCGGTCAGTGGCGGACCTGGCCCATAACCTGAAGATGACAGTGATCATTGAAGGTGTGGAAACCACCGAGCAACTTGCACTGATCCGCAGCGTTGGTTGTGATGAAGTTCAGGGTTATCTGTTCGGACGCCCTACCGCCGATCCCGACGAGTACCTCACAAAGAAAGCGGCGAGCAATGAGGAGACCGCTTCGCTTCAGCATGCGGTGGATCTCTGAACCCTGACCACGGACTTGCACGGATTCTTGAATTGAATTTTGATTTATCTGCGCCAGAGGCGGCGGACCGCAGAACCAGGACGCGAAGCAGGGCCCGGGCCGGCCGCCGGGAAGGCGGCGCTACGATCGCCTGCGTGAAGAGAGCTGCGCGTGTACAATTTGCATCTAACTGAGGTTCTCTGGCGAATGCGGCCCGCTTGCGAGAGAGCTTATCTGGTGAAAGCGGAGAAGAGGGCCTCGTCATCACCGTGAAACGAAGTGGGACAAATGGCGGAGGGGCAGCACGCGCGTTGGCAGTGGCGTGCGTCCTGCTGATGCTGGTTGCGGCCAGCGTGCAGGTGGCCCATGCGTGCCGCATTAACACCGCAACCGATGAGCAACCGGGCAGCGGCGCACCCGAACATCAGAGGTCGTGCGCGCTGTGTGCCAGCGCGCACGCGGCGCCGCTGACGGCCGCCCTGGCACAGGTTTGTCCCGGTCTGCTGACGCTGGAGGCTGAGCTGTTACCGGTTGCCGCCGTCGTCGAAGTGTCCCCAAGTTCTGTCCTGCGTGTCCGCCCGCCTCCGGCCCGGTAGTCCACTCCGCGCACCGCTCCGATCAGCAACCGACCAGCCACGGCCCAACAGCTAACTGATGGGTGCCCGCGCTGTTGGCGAGTGCGCGCGTACCGCGCACCGGACGACGACCATGAAAGCGCTGATTCTTACTTCTTTGTTGCTCGCGTTTGCGGTGGCGGCGCAGGCCCAGCAGCCCGCCGCGCCGGAAACCAGCCCCCAGGTTGAAGCGCTTCAACAGCAGGTTAAGGAACTGCAGGAGCGCCTGATCGCCCTGGAAGGGCAAGTGCGAATGTTGAAAGCGCAGGCCGCGCCGCCCGCACCGGCCGCGGCGCAAGCGCCCGCAACTCCCCCGGCAGCAACCGGGCCGGCGGCACCCGGCGTCGCGGTTGGACAGGCGACGAGGCTCGGCGGCGCGGCCAGTCTGGCGAAAGCGTTGAATCCCGACATCAGCATGATCGGCAATTTCTTCGGCTCGATCGGGGGGAACTCGCCGCCGCCCGGGGCGTCGCAGCGGACATTTCCCTCGCTGGAGATGCACGAATCCGAACTCGGCCTACAGGCGGTGATTGATCCCTACGCGCGCGGCGATTTCTTTCTCAGCTTTGGGGAAGAGGGCGTAGGTCTGGAAGAAGGATACATCACGTTCACGGCGCTGCCGGCGGGATTTGTCGGCAGGGTGGGCAAGATGCGCGCCGCCTTCGGCAAGGTGAACACGATGCACACTCATATGTTGCCCTGGACCGACCGGCCGCTGATGACCGACAACCTGGTGGCCGGTGAAGAAGGCATCAGCGATGCCGGGGTGTCGCTGACACGCAGCTTTGCTGGGCCGAAGGACCTGTTTCTGGAAGCCACGGGGCAGGTGTTCCGCGGCGACTCCGGCGACGAACGGCATCCGCTGTTTACTGCTTCAAGGAGAAGCGATGTGAGCATGGTGGCGCACCTGCGCGGGTACAAGGACATCACCGAATCCACTAACCTCGATATCGGGGTGTCGTTTGCGCGCGGGCACAACGAACTCGGCTCCAACTTCCTGACCAAGCTGTATGGCGTGGATGCGACACTCCGCTGGAAGCCGCTGCGACGCTCGATTTACCGCTCCTTCCTTGCACGCAGCGAATTCGTCTGGAGCCAGCGGCAGCAGGAAGAACTGACGCGGCGGGCCTTCGGTTTTTACGCCTCCGCCGATTACCAGTTCAGCCGGCGGTGGTTTATCGGCGCGCGTTACGACACGTCGGACCGTGCCGGCGTTGCGGGCACGGACCACGGTACATCGGCAGCGCTCTCGTTCTGGCCGAGCGAGTTCAGCCAGCTTCGCTGGCAGTACCGCTCGACGCGTTTTGCCGAAGGGCGCAACGCCAACGAATTGCTGATGCAGGTGCAGTTCGTGCTGGGCGCGCACGGCGCGCACCCGTTCTAGGAGATCTGGGATGAAACGTGTACGCACTTATTCTCGAACCTGGTGGGGGCTGGCGCTGCTGGCGGCCTTTGCCATATTGCTGCCACAGGCGCAAGCCAAGAAGCTGAACATCGTAACTTCGACCACCGATCTGGCGGCGCTGGCACAGGAGGCCGGCGGCGACCGCATCACGGTGGAGTCGATCGCCAAGGGCTACCAGGACCCGCATTTTGTCGAGGCCAAGCCCAGCTTTCTGCTGAAGCTGCGCAATGCCGACCTGCTGATCGCGGTGGGCCTGGACCTGGAGACCGGCTGGCTTCCACCGCTGGTCACGCAGAGCGGTAATCCGCGCATTCAGCCGGGCGCACCCGGGTATCTGGACGCGTCCCAATTCGCGGAGATCCTCGAAATCCCCGCGGGACAGATTACGCGCGCCATGGGCGATGTACATCCTATGGGGAATCCGCACTACTGGCTCGATCCGGAGAATGGACGGCGCATCGCCAAAGGCATCGCCAACAAGCTGGCGCTGATGGACCCGGCGAATGCGAGCTACTTCCAGCAGCGGTTCCAGGATTTCGACAAGCGACTGACTGCGGCCGTACAGAACTGGGAGGCGCAGATGCGGCCGTACGCGGGGAGCAAGGTGGTGACGTACCACAATTCGTGGCCCAATTTCGCCAAACACTTCAAGTTGAACGTGGTCGGTTACGTGGAGCCGCGGCCGGGCATCCCGCCGAGTCCGCGCCACACGTTGGAGCTCATCCAGGCGATGCGCCGCGATAACGTGAAGATCATCATGGTGGAGCCGTATTTCGACCTGAAAACGCCCAACAGCATTGCACGGGAAACCGGCGGAAAAGTGCTGGCCATGTTGCCGTCGGTCGGTGGCGAGAAGGAAGTGACCGACTACTTCAAGCTGTTCGAGTATGACGTCCATTTGCTGGTCAACGCGTTCCAAACGGTGCAGTGACGCCACAAAGCTGAGATTGGTTCTGGCGTCCTTCGGGGACTTCGGCTGACCGGGGACACGGCGGGCCCGCCGCCGAGACGGCGGCGCTACACGTTGGAGAAGTACGATGGAGATGCTGGAATTCCTGGTGTTGCCATTTGTGGCAAGCCTGATCCTGACGGGGATCCATGCGTATCTGGGAGTGCACGTGGTGGAGCGCGGGGTCATCTTCGTTGATCTGGCGCTGGCACAGATCGCCGCCCTGGGCGCGACCATAGCGATCCTGGCAGGAATGGGTCCGCACGGCAGCGAAGCCTACTGGATCAGCCTGGGATTTACCTTTCTGGGGGCCGGCATCTTTGCCCTGGTGCGCTCGCGGCGGGCGCGCATCCCGCTGGAGGCGTTCATCGGAATCACCTACGCGGTCGCGTCGGCCGGCGCAATCCTGGCGATGAGCAAGGCCACCGGGGAAACCGAACACCTGAAAGACATGCTGGTGGGAAACATCCTGGCTGTATCGCGTCACGATGTAATTAAGACTGCCATGCTGTACGGCGCGATCGGGCTGTTCCATTACATCTTCCGCCACAAGTTCCTGCTGATCTCGATCGACCCCAAACGGGCAGAAGCCGAGGGTATCTCCATCCGGCTATGGGATTTTCTGTTCTACGCGTCGTTTGGGTTCGTGGTGACCTCGTCGGTTGCCATTGCCGGCGTGCTGCTGGTGTTCTGCTACCTCATCGTACCTTCGGTGGGAGCGATGTTGTTTGCCGAACGCATCGGGAGCCGTCTGGCAATTGGCTGGACGATGGGCACCCTGGTGTCCGCCTTTGGCGTGTACCTTTCCGTGTTTCTCGATTTGCCGACCGGAGCGACGATTGTTTGTACTTTCGGCGGCATTCTGCTGCTGATGTATTTGGTGCGTGAGGCCCTTTACTGGAACCGGCGCGGGGCAAGCTGAGGTCGTTCCGCAAGCGACGTTTCCCCCATCCAGCAAATCCAAGACACAGGGTCCTTCGACTCCGCGCGGCAAAATCGGCTGCGCGTCACTTGGGATGACAGCCACGAGAGTTTAATCAGGCAGATACATAGGCTGCGTCGAGGGGACAACCGGCGTTGCCCCTTGGCCGTTCTCACCTGAAGGGTTGTCATTCTTCGGCCACGCGTTTGCTGTGGGCTGTGGGGAAACAGTGCAAACAGGTCGTACCAGCAGAAGGTCAGGGCGCATCCTGCTTCTGGTTGCGTTCGCCATTATCGTGCTGGCGCTGCTGTTTTTCGCGCTGAGCCGGCGAACCCCGACGGTGCAAACGCCGGCGCCGCTGCATCCGCAAAGCCAACGCCCGCGTCCCGGTGGGGTCGGACCACCAGAGTCGCACATGGCGTTACGAACACACAGGCGAATCATGCGGCGGAGCATTATGTCGCCCCTCCGGGGCCCCGTTGTCGGTGCTGCCGCCCACCCCGGACTTGCGTCCGGGGGCTAACATATACCGCCTCTCCGCGGCTGGCGCCGGCTCCACGCGCAGTGTGTGCCGGAGCGATGGAATTTTTCAGGACTGGGGTCACGCTCTCTAGAACGCGAACATCACCTGGAAATCCACTCTGCGGTTTGCCGCCGAAGAGAAGAAGCCCATACCGCCGATGGCGACGGACTCGCCGAAGCGGTTCGAACTAAGATTGCCCACCGGATTCGCGGGGTTCACATGGTTCAGCAGATTGCGGGCTGAAGCGCTGAAGGTCAGGGTGTAGCGCTGGCCGGAGGAGCCGCCTCCGCCGAAGGGGCCAGGGCCGTGTCCACGCATGCCGCCGCGGCCAGGGCCGTGGTCGTGGCCGCCGGGTCCGCGGGGGCCGCCTAAGCCGCCGGGCCGGGGAACGTCGTCGGCGCGCTGGGATTCTTGTTTCCTGCCAAAACCAAAAATTTTGCTGACGCGCAGGTTCACCGTGAACTGACCGGGGCCGTCGCCGTAGTTGATGGGAATGACGGTCTGACCGGCGAAGGGCGCGGTGTCGAACGCTCCCCAGCGGGTCACAACCACGCTAGGCCGGGTGAGGTCGGTGGCAAACGCCGGCCGGTCGTTGAAGATCGAGTCCTGGTTGAGGTCTTTGCCGATGGAGATGTTGAACGGCCGGCCTGAGCTGGCGGTGATGAAAGGGCTGAGGCGGAAGCCGTAGCGGAAACCAAAGTTGCCGCCGATCACGCCGCGATGGCGCACGTCGTAGGCGGTGCGGCCATAATCGGCGGCGAGGTCATAGGGATTGGAGGGGAAGCTGCCCGCGCCTGAGGTGTTGCCGTTCGCGTAACTCAGCGAGTAGAAGCCGAACAAGGAAAAGTTCTGGCCGGCGCGGATGTTGGCGTTGGTTATGAGCTGGTTCTGGCGGAAGACACCGGCGGATTCGTACTGGTAGATGTTGCCGATTTCGCCGAAAGGACGCGTGCCGTCAGCGCGCGGCGCGTTGATGTTCCGCGAGACCAGTTGATGCACGCCGCGAGTATGCAGGTAGGTGACGGCCAGTGTGCCGAGCGTGCCGAGTTGACGCTCAAGCGTAGTGGCGAACTGCATGACGTAAGGTGACCGGAGCCGTGAGTCAATGCGGTAGATGGCCGGCTGATATGAGGGGTCGGCGGGCAGCGCGCTGGCGTCGGGCAGGTTGGGGTAGAAGTCCGGATTTGTGACCACGATGCGCTGCTGGTTGATGCCGTTCAACCGCGCGGCCTGGAGCACGAGGTCCCGGTTGAAGCGGTCGTAGAACATGCCGAAGCCGGCGCGCAACACGGTCTTGGGCGAGGCATTCTTGCCGCGATCAATGCCCCAGGCAAAGCCGATGCGCGGGGCGAAATCCGCGTGGTCGCCGATGTTGTTCTGGGTCTCAAAGCGCAGGCCATAGCTGACGGTCAGGTTGGGGCGGACTCGCCAGTCGTCTTCGGCGTACAGACCCACATCGGTTTGAGAAACGCTGGCCAGCGGATTGCCGGTCGTCATAGTGAACTGGCTGGCGCCGCCGCACACCGGCTGATTGGAGACAGGATCGGTGATGCACGTGGCCCGGATCTGTTCCGGCGTCAGCCCCTCGGCCAGTCCGCGCGCGGTGATCTGGTAGGCATAGAGCGAGGTGAAGGTGAAGGCGCCGTTGAAGTTGCTGGTGGCATTGTCGGTATTGCGGTTGACGCGCACGCGTCCGCCGAAACGGATGAAGTGCGTGCCGTGAACTTTCGAGGTGTAGTTCTGAAACTCGAAGTGGTCCCGCGTATCAGAACTGCGCCCGACGCTGTTGCCGCCGCCGGTAAACGTGTCCAGGACAACGATGCTGGGCGTCAGGGTGCGAGCGGTTTGCCTTGAGGTTTCGCGCCCGTATTGGAAGCGGGTCTCGTTGATGGTGGACGAGTTGATGACCTGGGTGTCGCTGATTTGCAGGTCGTGCTCGGTATCGCTGCTGTCGAAGGCCTGTTCCGGCAGGGAGAACTGGCCGATGCCGTTGTTCTCGCCGGTAGAACGTTCCAGCTCGTAGCGCACGGTGAGGGTGTTGTTGTTCGTAAGCTGATAATCGATGCGTGGGCTGATTTCACTGCGCGTCCGGGGGTTGCGCACCGCGGCGTTGAACGGAACGGGATTGAAGCCGGAGTCAAGCACGGTGGCGTTGACGATGGAGGTTTCGTTGATGTTGCGGCGCTGCGCATTGAGGAAGAAGGACGATTTCTTGTTAATCGGGCCGCTGAGGCTGGCGTTGTACATTTCGGAGTGATAGCCGGGCTGTTCGACGCCGGGCTGCGGATGCAGGAACGGGTTGCGCGAGTTGAAGACCGAGTTATTCACGTTGGTCATGAACTGACCGTGGAACTGGTCCTTGCCCGGCTTGGTGAATACCTCGATGCGGCCGAAGCCGAGGCGGTCGTACTGGGCGGAGAACGGGTTCTGGTTGATGCGGATTTCGCGAATGGAAGACTTCGGCGGAAGCTGGCCGCCGCTGAAGCCGTCAATGTAAATCTGACCGCCGTTTGGCCCGGCGGATGGCCCAGCCAGCGCCTCCAGATCAGCCTGGAGTTCGTCAGGGTCGTCGGAGAGCGCATCGAGGTCTTTGCCCTTGATCACGATGGTGCTGGCGTTGCTGGCGGAACTGACCTCGACGCTGGCGTTCTGGTCTTCCACGTTTACCGTCAGCTGCTCAACGGCGATTTCAAGCGAGACGTCGAGGGCGCGTACCTGGCCGGCGAGGAGTTCGATCTCTGCCCGAAACGGCGAGAAGCCTTTGGCAACTGCTTCCACCGCGTACTTGCCGGCGGGAATGTTGTTGAGCTCGAACACGCCATCGCGACTGGTGGTTGCGGTGAGCTTGTGGCCGGTGGAACTGGTAACGGCGACTGTGGCCTGCGGAACGACCGCGCCGGAAGGATCGGTAATGTGTCCGCGCAGCGTGCCGGAGGTTTGCGCCGATAGCGCGAGCGCGGCAACGACGAGCATCAGCAGGACTGTCAACCTTATGAAGGGCCGGACCATATATAAGAGCACTCCCGAATGATGACTATTCCGCATCTCCCATCGAAGCGCCAAGGTTCCATGGCGAAAGCAGCATGGCCGCGCGATGGTCATTGGGCGAGGCCGTCAGGATGGGCTCGACACCGGTCAAGAGCGTAATTACTGTGGGACCGCTGCTGGTTGTGCCCTGGGTTGTCACGATCATCACGGCGTCGCCTTTGCGCAGATCGGCAGGAGCGACCAGGGACATGCGCTCGAGCATCTGCTGAAAATCACCGCCTCCACCGGGGCGGCCGTTTGGCGGCGGACTTCGGCGCGGCCCGCTTGCGGGGCCGTTTTCCCCCGCAGGTGTCCCCCTCAGGCGGGCGGCGATGCGCTGGGCCAACATCGGCGGCAACGCGCGGAGTTGCGAATCGGCAGCCACGCGCAACGTCACGGGCCTTCGGTTTGCGAGATCCATTACGACGATGGTGTTCAGGGCGGGATCGGCTGAAATGACAGTTCCGGCGATGTTGCGGAAGGACCCGGCCACGAGTTCTTCGGCGTCAAGAATTGCACCGTCAGCGCTGCGATGGCCGCGGGCGCGGAGCTGGTCGCCGGGCTTGATGTCGTCGAGCGTGGCACGGGTGGCGTCGTCGAACTTCACCGAGTCGGGCGCGTAGCGGCGCACAATGGCCGCCTTGGAAACGCGCACCGTGACGGTTTTCGCCGGGCCGAGGCCAGCGGTGGACAAGGTAACCGTACCGGCGGCGGGATCGATCGCGGTCACCAGGCCGCCGACGCCGCGCTGCTGCCAATCGGCCCGATCGCGCTGCTGCCTTTCGGTGAGGTCGGCGCGCGTCATGACCAGGGCCAATGAAGCGGCGACGGAACTGCCATCGGCAGCCGCTGCGCCGCGGACCAGCATGCGGTCGCCAACGTGAATGTCTTGCAGGGTGATTGCGGCGGCATCCTTGAGGTCTTTCTGCCCGGGAGCGGCGCGCAGGAGGCGAGTGCTGTCGCTGACAGTGACTTTAAGTTCAGAACCGGAATCGGCAGCGAGCGTGATAGTGGAGCCGGCAATGGCTTTGACGGTGCCAACGGTCCGGGTTGCCGCTCGCGGGGCTGGAGCCTGCTGCGCCAAAATCGCAGGCGTAAACAGAAGAACCAGCGCAGCGCAAACGAGCGCACGGAAGATTGTGAAGTTGATCATGTCCGCCTCAGACACTTCCGCTACTCTGAATGTCCATTAGACACAATCAGGAGCCAAATGTAAGCCCTGTGTTCTGCAATTAATGTAAGCGGGATGTAAATATTTGTAAGCGGACCACGAGGCGTCTGCGCAGGGAAAGCAAGCTGTTAAAGAACTATCGGCTTGTCCATGGCGGCATAGGAGCGGGCGCGGGATGAGGCCGCAGCGCGCGCAAGGCCACGGCGTTTTGTTCTGCCCATGCGTCCCACTCGGCGGCGGTTCGACGGCAGAACATCGAACACAATTCGCGATACAGGGGATTATGCGCAGCCGTGGGCGAGAAAGCGGCGCCGCTCCACTCGGGGTGCGACGCAGCCAGGCAAAAACGCGACCAGATTGCAGGTTCGAGTGCCGCGAGGGCGATCTTACCGTCGGCAAGGATTTCGGTTTCCTTGCCGGCGGCGAGCCAGCGGAACAGCTCGGGCGCAGCGGTTTCAGCCATATCGCCGCGCGGCGATTGCACCCCTTCACGCAACGCAATGCGGGCGCGAGCCTGGGAACTGTCACAGCTTGCCGGTTCTGCGCGGGGTTCGTTATAATCACGGTGGCTGAGCGGGAGTAACTCAGTGGTAGAGTGCGACCTTGCCAAGGTCGAAGTCGCGGGTTCAA
>JBHGBA010000021.1:0-66791 GCA_041946775.1 Terriglobales bacterium | reverse complement strand
CGAACCTACAACCCTCCGGTTAACAGCCGGATGCTCTGCCATTGAGCTACTGAGGAGTGGAGCTTGGCCGTGAAGGTCCGCTGATTGTCGATTTCTTTTATATATCAAAGAGCGCCGTGGGTCAAAGCCGCTCTGCTCGCTCCGCTTGAATGACGGCGCACTGCAGCGAACATTGCCAGGTCATCGCCACGCGGTCCGCTGATAACCGCCTATACTAACCGCCCGACGATTCCGAGTGCGTCAAGCTCGGGAGTGGCAAGGCCCCAACCGCACGTCCTGTGAGCGCCAAATCCGGCGGCGAATGTGAAACGGAAGACGTGAACACAAAGGGGTAGAACGGCGAATGGGAAGCGGGGAACTCGGAACCAGCCGCACCTTACACGCCGTCGCTCCCATCTGCTACTCTGTGCAGTTCGCGTTACTTCTTGTGATGTCGAGGACATTGTGATGTCGAGGACACGCATGCAAGGAGTCTCTCGCTTGATCCTGTTGCTTTGCAGCCTGATGTTACTGGTTGCCGGGCTGGTCAACGCCCAGGCAGAGCACCACGCCGCGCCGGTTTCGGCCACCGCTGCCGCCGTCACTCCGCCAAAGGCGAAGATCGAAGTGGCAGAAGAGACGATTCACGGTGTCAAAATCGTCGATTCGTACCGCTGGCTGGAAAACGCAGACTCTCCCGAGGCGCAGGAATTCGTCCGCCAGCAGTTGGGCCATACGCGCAGCGTGCTCGATCGGCAGCCGGGGCGCGCGGCTATCCACGCGCGTCTCACGGAATTGCTTCAGATCGGCACCGTAGGCACTCCCCGGGTAGGCGGCAATTTCTACGCGCATACACGCCGTGAAGGCACGCAAGACCAGCCGGTGCTCTACGTGCGCGAAGGGAGCAACGGCAAAGACCGCGTCCTGCTCGATCCCAACAAGCTCTCCGCCGACGGCACGGTAGCGCTCGACTGGTGGGAAATTACCGATGACGGCAAATACGTCACCTACGGCGTGTCGCCCAGCGGCAGCGAGATGAGCACGTTGCACATCATCGAGACCGCCACGGGCAAGCAGCTACCCGACACTATCGAGCGCACGCGCTATGCCAGCGTCGCCTGGCTGCCGGACAACTCCGGCTTTTATTACACACGCTATCCGAAAAAGGGCGACGTGCCGGCCGGCCAGGAAAACTACAACCGCCATGTCTTCTTCCACAAGCTCGGCACCGACCCCGCAAAGGACCCGAAGATCTTCGGCCAAGGCCGCGACCCGCGCGACATGACCAGCGTGGATCTGTCGGAAGACGGGCGCTGGCTGCTCATTCACGTCAGCCAGGGCTGGGCCAAGAGCGAACTCTATCTGCGCGACCTGAAGAGCAATGGCCCGCTGGTCACTGTCGCCGCCGGCAAGGACTTCCTCTACTCCGGCCGCGTCTACAAAGGCACGCTGTACATCTCGAGCAATGAGGACGCGCCGCGCTTCCGCCTGTTTAAAGTCAGCGCGGAACATCCGGAGCGCGCCAACTGGAAGGAGATCATCCCGCAATCGGCGGACGCGCGCGGCCCGGTGATGAAGGAATTCCGCATTATCGGCGGCCGGCTCGTCGTCGAGTTCGAACACAACGCCCACTCGCAATTGCGTGGCTACGATCTGGATGGCAAGCACCTGGTGGATCTCGCACTTCCCAGCATCGGCAGCATCACCGGCATTGGTGGCAAACACGACAGCAGGGAAGTGTTCTACGGTTTTGAGTCGTTTACCGCGCCACCGCATATCTTCACCGTACCCGTGGTCAAGCTGAAGGCCAGCGCGGCGAGACTCGAAGGCACCGTCTGGGACAAGGTCAATGCCCCTGGCGTGGATCCGAATGCGTATCAAGTCGAGCAGGTGTTCTATCCCTCAAAGGACGGCACCCGGGTCCCGATGTTCCTCATCGCCAAGAAAGGCCTGGTAAAGAACGGTCACAACCCGACGCTACTGACCGGATATGGCGGGTTCAACATCAGCATGACACCGTCTTTCCGCCGAGGTTCGTTCCTATGGCTAGAGCACGGCGGTGTTCTCGCCGTGGCCAACCTGCGCGGCGGCGCCGAGTATGGCGAGGACTGGCATCGCGCCGGCATGCTCGCCAACAAGCAAAACGTCTTCGACGATTTCATCGCCGCCGCCGAATTCCTGATCCGCGAGAAGTTCACCGACAAGGAACATCTTGCCATCCAAGGCGGGTCTAATGGTGGCCTGCTGGTGGGCGCCGCCATGACGCAGCGGCCCGATCTGTTCAAGGCGGTTGTCTGCCAGGTGCCGCTGCTGGACATGCTGCGCTATCAGAACTTTCAGATCGCCCGCCTGTGGATCGCCGAATATGGCTCGGCAGAAGACCCCGAGCAGTTCAAGTGGCTTTATGCGTACTCGCCCTATCATCGCGTCAAGGAAGGGACGCTGTACCCGGCAACTCTGCTGATGACCGCGGATTCGGACTCGCGCGTAGATCCCATGCACGCCAAGAAAATGGCGGCGCTGCTACAAGCCAAGGCGGCCAATGGCCCGGATCGCCCCATCCTGCTGCGCATCGAGACCAAGGCGGGCCACGGCGCGGGCAAACCGGTCAGCAAACTCATTGAAGAAGCGACGGACATGTATTCGTTCCTGTTCTGGCAGCTGGGGGTGAAGTAAGCTGCCAGCTCAGGGTTCGGTCACTTCGCCGCAACTGCGAACCGCCTGCGACAACTGCCTAACGGGTACTAGGTACCGACCACTGCCAACTGGCAACTGGCAACTTCCCGGGGTAGAATCTCCGCAGATTCTGCACGCGGGGAGGGGAACATGGCTCTTAAGCGTTTTCTGGTTTTCGCGTTCGATCCTGCCGCCGCGGCGGGCGGCTGGCGCGACTTCAAAGGAGACACGGACACGAAGGAGGAAGCTGACAAGCTAGCCGAGAAACTTTACGGCCAAGTGCAGATCGTAGACACCGCCTTCGAGGAAGAAATCGCTGGCTCGAAGGTCCATCTGGTTTATTCAATGTACCGCGAGTACGAGTACCAGGAAATCTGACTGCGGTTGCACGGTTGCAGCTCTGGGCGGGAGTTCGGTTCCCGCCCTCGTGCTTTTTGAGCGTCCAGCGTCAGCAGTCACCGGGTAGAACCAACGACGCCCTCACTGGCTGCTCGCATGCTGAAGTTTCCCAAGGCCCGCGCGCCTCATCGAACCCCAGGCCACATCGCCGCGCAGGTACTGCCACATGCCGTATAGCCGCCAGACCATATTGAGTTGCCGGTATGGCAAGTGCTCCAGCAGACAATATGCCACCAGCCGCGCAACGTCGCGCGAGCGGTTATAGCGCCTGTAGGTCAGCTCTTCCAGCAGCACCGAGCCAATCGAAATCATCGTGGCGAAGGCGTAGCCGAACACCAGGAACTGTAGCATCAACACCGTGCTCAACACACCCAGTAGCGCGGAAGCAATGATACTGAGGTATCCGAGGGCCTCCACCACGGGGGCCAGCAGCTCGAAGGTCCACAGATAGGGCAACATGAAGCAGCCCAGCCGCTTGTAGCGGGGACGGAACACCATATCGCGGTTGGACCACAACACGTCGAACAGCCCCTTTTGCCAGCGTGCGCGCTGTCGGCCCAGCGAACCCAGGTCGGCCGGAACTTCAGTCCAGCAAGTTGGATCAGGAACAAACGCGATGCGATACAGTTCCCGGTGGTCGAGCAAATAGCGGTGCATACGCACCACGAGATCGAGATCTTCCCCGATCGAGTTAGCGCGAAAGCCGCCTACCCGCCGCACCAGGTCGGTGCGAAACACGCCAAACGCTCCCGAGATGATCGGCAGCATGTCAAACGAGGCCCAGGCTTCACGCCCGACGAGAAATGCGCGCAAATACTCGACGACTTGCAGCACCTCGAGCGGGCGCCGTGGCAAGCAAACCTGCGAGACCGCGCCATGCTCGACTTTGGACCCGTTCAGCACCCGCACAATGCCGCCCACGCCCACAACGCTTGCTGTGTCCGAGAACACGCTGGACATGATGCGCAGCAGCGCGTCTTTTTCCAGGATCGAATCGGCGTCCACCACGCACACGTAGGCGCCGGTCGCGGCGTTCAACCCAGCGTTAATGGCGTCGGCTTTGCTGCCTCCCGACTGTTTGTCCAGGACCACCAGGCGAGGTTCCTTTTGGCTGGCGTAGATGCGCCGCACCTGCGCGGAACGAATCTCTGACACGTAAAGCTGATTTACCGGGCGCAGTTGGTAAGCTGCCATTAATTCCGCCAGCGTCCCGTCGCTTGAACCATCGTTGATCACGATGACCTCCAATGCGGGGTAATCCAGCTCCAGCATGGCTTCCACATTTTCGACGATCGATTTCTGCTCATTACGTGCCGGAACCAGGACGGTGATCGGAGGCGTAAATGGCGAACTTTTCAACTGCTCCAACCGCATGCTCGCCAGCCGCAAGCGGTGTTTAGCGCTGGCGACGAAAGCGACAATCAACAGCACCAGGTAAACCAGGTTCGACGCTGCGTAGTAAACCAGGAAGAAGTAATTCGAGAATTGCAGCAGGCGCAGCATCAGTTCACCTGCCGCACGTCTTGCGGCCCGCCGCCGCTCGCCTTGTCCATTTCGCCCTTCACGTCCGCTGGCGGCGTGGCTTGCCCTTCTTCTTCGCCAGCTTCGGAAAGGCAGAGCTGCTGCCGGGCCTCTTGCATCAGGTCCAGCAATGCAGGCGTCATTGGGTCGAAGCGGCGAGCTCTCACCGACCTCAGCAAGCGCTGATATTGGCCGGTACGTTCCAGTTCGGAAACAAACGCCTGCAAGGCGTATCTGTCCTGGGTAGCGACAATCTTCTCCACGATGCTCCGCAACGGGCGCCCCGGCCTGGCCAGTGCCGCGGCTGCCCGCTGGCGTACCAGGCGGTTGGTGTCGCACAAGCAGCGGATCAGCGGCGCAAGCGTGCTCGAGTGGCTGAAGGCGGACAGAGCCACCACGGCGCGCAGGCGCACAAACCAGATCTCATCCATCGTCAACTCGGACAGCAGTGGCATGGCGAATTGCTCGCGAGTTTGAGCCAATGCTCGCGCCGCAGAGGCACGCACCTCCGGCGACGGGTCGGCGACCAGGACAAGCAGTTCATCTCCCATTTCAGGCGTGCAAACTTCCGCCAGCACGCGTGCCAGCAGCTCCCGCAACCCGCCCTCGCTCGCATTCAGATAGCTGAGCAAAATTGACGGGCGTTTGCGGCAACAATTCAGGAGCGCATTCTTGAGCGGTGCAATGGGAACCGCGAATTGGCCGCTACTCAAACGGTCCAGGATAGCTAGCGCCGCCTCTGGCAGTCCGGTCCGCCCCAAACCGCGCAGAGCAGCGGTGCGAATCTCCACCTCCGGCGCGTCCAGGCCTTCAGTCAATGCCGGAATGGCTTCCATCGCGCGCGTCCGCCCCAGCGCAACCAGGGCCGCTTCGCGCTTCCAGCCTTTGGCCGTTCGGGCCTCCGCAATGCGCTTTTCCAGCAGGCCGCTTACCCGCAGGCAGGCCAGTAGTCGCGGAAGGTCCTCATCGCTTGCCACCTCAATGTTGTCCAGCAGCATGGTTTCCACAACTTCCCTGTCCAATGGATTGGAACGCCACTGCGCCGCCGGGACAATCCCGCTCACGATGTCGTCCCAGTGTCCCCGGATTTTGAACACGCGCGCGTCCCGCTGAGCGAAGTAATGGGCGCGGTACGACCGGCGCAGCAGGATGAACACGATCAGCAACAAAATGCCGGCAATGGACGCCAACCCCGCTCCCAGCACCGAGCTGGTGGGTCCCAGGAGCAAAACCCGATCAAAAACGGATTCCATAGCTGAACCCCATGCTGGTTTGCGTCCGCCCTTGTGAGCGGTCTTGCCACGCGGTGTATCCGCCGATGTCCTGCAAACGCGTTAGCTGATAGCGCAGACCTCCTCCGTAAGTGCGCGCTGCGAAGCGGCCTACCTGGTCGGCGTTGGCGAAATTCTCGGCGCCGACGCCGAACGAAAGATTGCCCCTCAAACGATTTGCGATGGGGAATGCAAGGCGCGTGGAACCGGAGGGGGTCCATTCCGCTCCGGCACCCTCAAAGCGGCTGCGCGCCGCCGCAATCGTCACGGCCCAGGTGACATCGTGCGGGAGATAAGCGATTGCCGTGGACCCGAAAATCGCCACCTGCGATCCCGTAAACCACAACGAGCGCTGTTGCAGCGTCACCTCAACGCCGCGGACGAATCCGGGCCCTAGCAAGAAGCCATGACCGTACTCGGCAATCGTTTCCCCGCGCGCAACGATCGGTTGGTTGTTGGCAACGCCTCCTCCGAGTGTCAGCCAGTCGCGCCTTCCGAGCCGATGCGTAACGGTGAAGTTTGCTTTCTGCGCTTCTTCGCCGAAGCGTTGATAGAAACTCGCGGTGAAATGTGTCGTCCAGCGCGGTGCCCAGCGTGACCGCAAACTGATCGTCTGCGCCTGCGCCGTATCCGTGTAATTGAAGAAATCTGTGTCCGTCCCTACACGCAGCTCGTGGCGTGGTTCCTCGATGACCGCCGCCACGGCCGCTTTCGCCTGAGCATTGTTCGGATCCACTGCAAGCACGGCATGGAACGTGGCCAGCGCCTCATCGCGTCGGTCCAGAGCTGTAAGAACCTGGCCGCGACGGACCAGGACCTCGGTCTGCGCTGCGCCCGCGCGACCGGCACGTTCCAGCAGCGGCAGCGCTTCCGCCGCTCTCTGCTGCCAGGTCAGGACATCAGCCAGGCCCACCAGGATGTCGGCATCATCCGGCGCGCGCTCGAGTGCGGCCCTGTACTCGGTTTCTGCCTGCTTCCAATCGCCCGTCCAGCTCAACAGCCGGGCGCGCCACGCCAGCGCTTCCAGGTCGTCCGGCACCGCCTGTAACCGGGCTTCGACGATGGCTTTGGCGCCCGCGAAGTCTTTCTCCTCAACGCGATTGCGCACGCCTGCTATCCAGTTCGCAACATCCTGCGCAAGCGCCGACGCGACAACCATCAGTACCAACGCGATCGCGACAATGGCACGTCTGCCCATAGGTCTTCCGCTGTATCAAAGTACAGGAGCGCGGAAACAAACTGGACATCACTCTGGTAACTTGCGGTGACGGAGGTAACGGCAACCCAGGTGCTTGTGTCAGAGCGAGCGCGATTCGTATTTTTGTGCCGGGCACTACCCGGTACGGGCCTCCGTGCTAACCTCAGGATTTGCAGCGCCGTTCCCGCTTGCTGGCCTAAGGCGGCAAATCGCCGCCTCTATCGGCATCTAAGACGATTGACCCGGGCCATTTTTCCGTGGTATAAGGCAGCAGTTCCGTACAAGATAGCTGCTGCCGGTGGGGGTAGCCGTGTGTTGTGCGGACGTGTTCAGCGGGGCCCAACCAAAGGCCCGGTTCGAACATGAGTTGTGGAGGCGCGGCCAAACCTCAATAGCTTTCCTGCCTTGACGTGGAAGCGCGTCTTCGGGGTTCCGACACCAATACGCTGCGAACTGCCACGTGCGCCTATATTGCGGCGCTCTGGTCTCCTCGCTCGTGAGGTCTGCCGGGATAGAACCATGATTCAACTGAAGACAATTGGAGGATCTTCTATGCGTGCTTGGCTCGCGGTGCGCCGTTCTGCCAAGGCCGTCGCCATCGCCGCCTCGCTTCTGCTTTTGAACGCGGTGGCGCTGGCGCAACCTGAACCGCATTCCGGGGGTGGCGAAGCTGCCCTGAAGTTGCCCGACCTTTCTTCCGTACTGTTCCACGGCATCGATGGTCATTCGCTGTTGCTGATCGGCCTGATTTTCTGCGCGCTCGGTCTGCTTTTCGGGCTGATCATCTACATGCAGTTGAAGAACCTTCCGGTGCATCGCGCCATGCGCGAGATCTCCGAGCTGATCTACGAGACCTGC
Organism: Terriglobales bacterium; assembly: GCA_041946775.1. Lineage (GTDB taxonomy): Bacteria > Acidobacteriota > Terriglobia > Terriglobales > Acidobacteriaceae > JBHGBA01. The sequence continues at coordinate 58,889 of JBHGBA010000021.1, read as the reverse complement.
AAGACCTACCTGATCACTCAGGGGAAATTCCTCGCCGTGTTGTGGGCCTTCATTGCGGCCGTCATCATCCTGTACTTTGGCGTGCTCTCGCCAGTGCCCGACAAGCCGCTCAGCGTTACGCTGCCCATCATCCTGCTGTTCAGCGTGGTGGGCATCTGCGGCAGCTACGGCGTGGCCTGGTTTGGCATTCGCGTCAACACCTTCGCCAACTCCCGCACCGCTTTTGCCGGCTTGAAGGGCAAGCCATTCCCCTGCTATGCCATCCCGCTGCGCGCCGGCATGAGTATCGGCATGATGTTGATCAGCGTCGAGCTGCTCATCATGCTCTTCATCCTGCTGTTTGTGCCCGGCGAGTACGCCGGCCCCTGCTTCATCGGCTTCGCCATCGGTGAATCGCTGGGCGCGGCGGCGCTGCGTATTGCCGGCGGCATCTTCACCAAGATCGCGGACATCGGCAGCGACCTGATGAAGATCGTCTTTAAAATCAAGGAAGATGACGCCCGCAATCCCGGCGTCATCGCCGACTGCACAGGCGACAACGCCGGCGACTCGGTTGGCCCCTCGGCCGACGGTTTCGAGACCTACGGCGTCACCGGCGTCGCGCTGATCACGTTCATCCTGCTGGCGATTCGTAACCCCGAAATCCAGGTGCAACTGCTGGTCTGGATTTTCGTGATGCGCATCATGATGCTGGTCTCCAGCGCGGGCGCCTACTTCCTGAACCAGGTCATCGCAAAGGCCCGCTACGGCCACGCCGACGACATGAATTACGAGCAGCCGCTGACCGCGCTCGTCTGGATTACCTCGCTGGTCTCCATCGCCCTGACCTACCTGGTGTCGTGGTACATGATCCCGGAACTGGGCGGCGATACCACCATGTGGTGGAAGCTGGCGAGCATCATCAGTTGCGGCACGCTGGCCGGCGCCATCATCCCCGAGCTCGTAAAGGTGTTCACCTCGACCGAATCGCGCCACGTCAAGGAAGTTGTCACGTCTGCAGAGGAAGGCGGCGCCTCGCTTGACATTCTCTCGGGCTTTGTGGCCGGCAACTACTCCGCCTACTACCTGGGCTTCGCCATGATCGCCCTGATGACGATCGCCTTCTACGTCAGCCTGCACGGCATGGGCGCCATCATGCTTGCCCCGGCAGTGTTCGCCTTCGGCCTGGTGGCTTTCGGGTTCCTGGGCATGGGCCCGGTCACGATTGCGGTAGATTCCTACGGCCCGGTGACCGACAATGCGCAGTCCGTTTATGAGCTGTCGCTGATCGAGCAGGCGCCGGGAATCGAGAACGAAGTTAAGAAGGACTACGGCTTCGCTCCCAACTTCGACCGCGCCAAATATCTGCTGGAAGCCAACGATGGCGCCGGCAACACCTTCAAGGCGACCGCCAAGCCGGTGCTGATCGGTACCGCTGTGGTCGGCGCCACCACCATGATCTTCTCCATCATCATGGCCCTGACGGGCGGACTGAGCACCGGCGTGGAAAAGCTCTCGCTGCTGCACGCGCCCTTTGTCCTCGGCCTGATCACCGGCGGCGCCATGATCTATTGGTTCACCGGCGCGGCTACCCAGGCGGTCAGCACCGGCGCGTACCGTGCGGTGGAGTTCATCAAGAACAACATCCGCCTGGAAGGCGTCGAGAAGGCCAGCGTGACCGACTCCAAGAAAGTGGTGGAGATCTGCACCCAGTACGCGCAGAAGGGCATGTTCAACATCTTCCTCGCGGTCTTCTTCGGCACCCTGGCGTTCGCCTTCATTGAGCCGTTCTACTTCATCGGCTACCTGATCTCGATCGCCATCTTCGGCCTCTACCAGGCGATCTTCATGGCCAATGCCGGCGGCGCCTGGGACAACGCCAAGAAGGTGGTCGAAGTCGAAATGCAGGCCAAAGGCACCGACCTGCACGCGGCCGTAGTTGTCGGCGATACCGTGGGTGATCCGTTCAAGGACACCTCCTCGGTCGCCATGAACCCGGTCATCAAGTTCACCACATTGTTCGGACTGCTGGCAGTCGAACTGGCGGTGAGCCTGAGCCACAAAGCCCCCAGCCTCGGCCATTTGCTGGCCGCGGTGTTCTTCCTCGTGTCGTTTGCCTTCGTGTACCGGTCCTTCCCTTCGGCCCACCAAACAAGATGAAAGTCACGCCTGGTTTGGTAGCGCCGCCGCCCCCGATACCACGGGGGGAAATTACGGCGGTGAAGTACACGCTAGGATTGCCATAAAACAATTGGGCCTTCGCCCGAGGGGCCTGGCTGCGTGAGTCGCGCAAAGACACCGTTGACCACGCGGTCACAGCGCACGGCATGGAACTGGAACGCCGTGGCCGAGGTGGCGCCCACGTGTTTGTAGAGCGTACGCCGCAACATGGCGCGGGCGCGATGCAGGCGGATTTTCACGTTGTCTTCACTCAGCCCTAATGCGGCCGCGGTGTCGGCGGTACTCATTTCCTCGATGTCGCGCAGCATGACCACGGCGCGATAGCTCTCCGGCAACTCGAGCACGGCAGTTTCCAGCAGATGTCGGGTCTCTGCATCGCCGGCGCGGGTCTCAGGATCGGGTTCGTTGGAAGGCAACGTGGTCATCGGGTCTCCCTCGCCGCCGGCGGCTTCGAGTTCATGGATACGCCCGCGCTGGCGCACGCGGGCCAGCGCCTCGTTGACCGCAATGCGCGTCAGCCAGGTGGAGAACTGCGCCCGTCCCTGGAACTGGCGCAGGTGCTGAAGCGCGCGCACGTAGGTCTCCTGCATGACGTCTTCCGCCTCGGCGTCGTCGCGCAAAATCGCGCGCGCCACGCGATACAGCCGCTGGTTGTAGCGGCGCATGATGATCTCGTAAACCGCCGTTTCACCCGCCAGGACGCGGGCCACCACTTCTTCGTCGCTCCAGTTTTCCTGCCGTGCGCGTTCCAGGATCGCGGTAGCCATCTCTTTCCTCACCTGAATGGAGTCGGCGCTGCCGCAAAAGGTTACAGCCTTTTGAACAACCAAAGTTCCTTCCCGACGTAACCAAACCGCCGCCACCGACTCTGTTGGGCAGGAGGTGGATGATGCAATTCGATTGGCGTCTGAATCCGGCGTGGTGGCTGCTGCGCATCGGCCTGGGGCTCGGCCCCTTGCTGGCGGGACTGGACAAGTTCTTCAACATTCTGACCAAGTGGGAGGTATACCTGAACCCGCTCGCCCCGCGGTTGCTGCATGTAAGCCCCACGACGTTCATGCATGTGGTGGGCGTAATCGAGATGGTGGCCGGCATTGTCGTACTGACGCGATTCACCCGCTGGGGCGCCTATGTGGTGTCGCTCTGGCTGCTGGGCATCGCGGTCAACCTGGTTTCGGCCGGAATGTTCTTCGACATCGCCGTACGCGACGTGGAAATGGCCCTCGGCGCTTACGCGCTCGCGCGGCTGACAGAAGTACGCGAGGCGCAGGAGGCGGAAACGGCGGAGCGCATCAGGCAACGACAAGGTGCGCCTGTGCGCGAGACGAGCGCGGCATAGACGGAACGTGGATGGAGGTGATGCTGAAGGCCGGCGTCCGGCGCTGTCCACGCTGGCCTTCAGTTGTATCCCCGCATTTTTCCCTTCACAGACTTCGCCAGTTTTTCGATCTCTTCGGCCTTCTTTATGACGTCCAGAGACAGCATGTTCTCATTGGTCTTGTCCACGTACAGTTTGAGTTCGGTGGCGAGTTGCAGCAGGCGGTCCGTATCCCGCTTCAGTTCCATTTGGCGCTGCTTGTTAAGTTCGAGCAGGCGCCGGCGCTCCATTTCTTTTCTTGCCTGACTTTGGTTCTCGTCTTCGGGCCGTTGGATCCGCGGCGGATAACCTGTCTGCGCGGCGCCGAGGCGCGCGGCAGACAGGATCGCGAGCGCCACAATACCGAGCACAAAGGCTCGAAGAAAGGTAGTCACGTTTCGCCTCTCAGGTACAGATACGCTGATTATAAGCTGGCGGGTCGCGGTTTTCGGCTGCCGGCCGGCGGCCCGGCCTGCATGATTTGTAACTGGTAATCGGTGATTTGTAATTTTTCAGTTTTGCGGTTCGAAGTTGGCAGTTTGCAGCTAAGCAAAACCGAGTGCGGTCGCAACAAACTCGGTGAAAATGGCTGCAAACCGTGAACTGCAAACGGAAACTACAAATTACCAATTACCAATCCGCAGCGGCACCTTCTCCATGTACTCCGCGACGTCCACTTTCCAGCGCATCTCGGAGCTGATCGTGGCGCGCAGCGCTTCGGCGGATGCCGGCTCGCCATGGACCAGCCAAGTGCGGGGCGTGCCCTTGAACGTGCGCAGCCAGTGCAGGATTTCGCGCGTGTCGGCGTGATCGCTGAACTGCTCCAGCGCCGCCACCTGGGCACGCACCGGTATGATCTCGCCGAAAATCTTGACTTCCTCTTCGCCGTTCTTGATCTGCGCGCCGCGCGTCCCGGGCGCCTGGAAGCCGATGAACAGCACCAGGTTGCGCGGGTTGGGCAGACGCTGGATCAGATGGTGCTGAATGCGGCCGCCCATGCACATGCCGTTCGACGAAATGATGATGCACGGGTACTTCGTGTCATTGATCTTCTTCGATTCGGCAGGCGTGGCGCAGAAGTTGAACCCATCCCAGTCCTGCGGCGAACCCCAACGCGCGATCATCGAACGCGCCGCTTCGTTGAATTCCTCGCGGTGCTTCAGGAAGATCTGCATGGCCTGGATCGCCATGGGACTGTCGGCGAAGACGGGCACACGCGGAATCTGCTTCTCTTCCATCAGCGCCTTGAGCATGAAGATGAACTTCTGGGTACGCTCCACGGCAAACGCAGGCACCACCACGCTGCCGCCACGCGCCACGGTTTCGCGGACCAGGCGCGCCAGTTCCGGCCGCGGATCGGTCGTGGGATGGACGCGGTTGCCATAAGTTGATTCCATCACCAGCACGTCCGCCGTTTCGCCCTGCTGCGGCGAATGGTGCACCACCTTGCCGGGAGCGAACTGCTCATCCTGTACGCGGCCCAGGTCGCCGGTGAAGAGCAACCGCCGTTGCGTGCCATTGACGCCCAGGGTGATTTGCGCCATTGATGCGCCCAGAATATGGGCCGAGGTGACGAAGCGGAAGCTGAAGTCGGGGCGAAGCTGCTTGACTTCGCCCAATTCCACTGGCTGGAAACGTTCCAGCGCCTGCTGCGCTTCTTCCATGGTGTACAGCGGCAGCGCGGGCTCGTGCTTCGACGACTTGCGTTTGTTGTGGAACGCGGCATCTTCCTCCTGTAGGTGGCCGGAGTCGGGCAATACGATCCCGCAGAGATCAATCGTCGCCGGAGTGGCGTAGATTGGCCCGGTGAAGCCCTCTTTTACTAGGCGAGGAATCCAGCCGCAGTGGTCGAGATGTGCGTGCGTGAGGATGACCGCGTCAATTTCGCGCGCCGGCACCGGCAGTTCGCGCCAGTTGCGTTCCCGCCACTGTTTTTGCCCCTGAAACAGGCCGCAATCAATCAGCACCTGAAAACCGTCGCGCCCGCCGCTGTTGTCCGAGGTGTTGATCAAATGTTTGGAGCCGGTGACCGTTCCCGCTGCGCCGAGAAATTGGATGTAAGCCAAAGTCGCACCTCGATTGAGTTGAACGAGGAATTGTAGCGAATTTGCGATTTTCGATTTACTTCCGCCGACGTTCGCTGCGGACTTATGCGCCAACAAACGCTGTACATTCGTAAATCGCAAATCGTAAATCGAAAATCGAAAATGAATCACTCCGGTTTTTTCACCGCAAACCTGTTGTTGCTCATATCGCTCTCCGGAATACTGCCGTCGTTGACGATGACTTCGCCAGGCAGGGTAGGCGTCACGATGCGAACAACTGCCGAACCGTGCGCGGGTACAGCGAGTCGCTTGCGGGCTTCGCCAGCGATAATAGGCACCAGGACTGGAACGTCGGCGGCCACTCCCCCGGTATTTTCGACTGTCACGGTGACCGTCACGCGTTCTGGCAACATCTGGCGTGGATAAACGGCAGTTATACGGAAGTCCGGCAGCCCGCGATCGCGGTACACCCAGTCGTCGAAGAAGGACTCCAGGTGCTGCTTGGATTGTGCTTCCAGCAGCCGTTGCATATAGCCCGGCTGCTTGTCGTCGGCCGCGCGGTACGACTGGATGGCATGTTGCAGCGCGTCGTCGCCAATCATGTCGCGCAACATCCACCAGACGAACATCGCCTTGACGCGGTAATACACCTCGTCGGTCGCCCGCGTGAGCGGCTGGCCCGCCCCTGGCTGTTCTTCTTTTGCGCCCTTTGCGTTCTGGTTTTCCGCACTGACCAGCGCAGGCAAGAAAGTTTGCATGTACGCAATCGCAGCCTTTCGTCCGTCCTGTCGTTCGCGGACGAGCGCCTGGGCGAAGTGGGCGAGACCTTCATCAATCCACGGACGCGGCGAGTCAATACACGCGTGTGCCACCTGGTGCGCGACCGCCACCTCGACGCTCTTGCGGTCGGGAACTTCAAGCGGAGTGAAGAGAATGGCGCCGCTGTCGAACGGCGCGTTGCCCTCGGGCAGCTCGACCACCGCCACTTTTTCGCGAATGTGTCCAAGCCAGTCAGTGAGGAAAGGCAGTATGTTTTCTTGTGCGAGCGCGTATTCCTGCGCCAGTCCCTGGTGACGGGCGAGGTGGTAAATGTTAACCGCCGTCCGGCCCAGCAGCGTGAACTCCGCGATGGCAAATGCAGGCGGTACGAGTCCCATCGGTGACCACTCGTAATTTCGCTCGTGCAGCGTGCCTTCTGCTTCCGCCTGCGCCTTCTGGCCAACCAAACGGCCATTCGTGACTACCGATTGCTCAGACACCGTGGACAGCGCAACACGCATGATGGAATTTGCGTGGCGCTGCTTCCACGCGCCGACCGCCTGAAAGACCGCCGTTTCGTCGCTAAAACTGACGGATTCGATGGATACCGGATACCAGCAGACATATCCCACGCCGCGCACGGCAGTGTAGGAGGCGGCAATCTGGTCCCAGTCGGTGCGCAGCGCGGCCGCTTCGGGCGCACCGATCCGGGTAAGACGGCCGGCGTCAGCCGGAATTGTGCCCGCGTAGGCAATCTGGAGTTCGACGGACGCCTGCGGTTGCACCGGCATCGGCAGGCCCACGATTGCCTCAGTAACCGCGCCGGTGTGATCAATGTCTGTCGTGTACGGCTGCGAGACGTAAACCAGCGGCTTGCCGCCGAGCTCGACTGACTGCCAGACCAGAGTGGAGGAAATCTGGAGCGCTACAGCTGACTGCGCAACCGGCGAGTCGTTGCGCAGCGTGATGCGTCCACGGACAGAGATTGCGTGTTCGGTGGCGACGATGCGCGCCTGCAAATCGTAACGCGCGAAGGTGAAGGCGTTGCGGTCGAGCGCAACACCCGGAACGCAAACGCTGCAAAGGACGCAAAGAACGCGCAAGTATTTAAGCACTGGGAGGTATTATCGCTCTTTCAGCAAAAGCCTAACCACAGGGGACGCAGAGGACACAGGGGCTCACTTCTGCGCGGCGCGCCGCTGCCGGGCGGCCTCGTACAGGACAACGGCAGCGGCCACGGAGACATTCAGCGACGGTACCTTGCCCATCACGGGGATGGACACCAGAAAATCGCAGCGCTTGCGGACAAGCTCGTGCAGCCCCGCCCCTTCCGCGCCCAGGACCAGCGCGCAATCCATGTTGTAGTCAAGCGCGTCGTACGTCTGCGTGCCGCGCTCGTCGAGGCCGACGGTCCATACGTTGTGCGTCTTGAGTTCCTCCAGCACGCGATTAATGTTCGTAACGCGCGCAATCGGCAGGTGTTCAGCAGCTCCGGCGGCGGCTTTGGAAACGGTAGCCGTAATGCCCACTGCGCGGCGTTCGGGGACCACAATCCCGTCGGCGCCAGCGGCATTCGCTGTGCGGATGATCGCGCCGAGATTGTGCGGGTCTTCCACGCCGTCGAGCACCACGATGAATGCATGGCGTCCACGGCGGGCATGAAGCAGGTCTTCGAGGTCGGCGTACTGGCGCGCGGCGGCAATGGCCACCACGCCTTGATGCGAAGCCGTGCGAGCCAGGCGCGTGAGTTCTTCGCGCGGAGCGAAGCGCAACGACACTCCCGCCGCGCGGCACTGGTCAATGACGCGCTGAAGCCTGGCGTCGTGCCGTTCGCGGGAGACGGCGACGTAGTCGAGCGCGCGCGGGCGCGAGCGAACCGCCTCCTCGACCGGATGCAGGCCGTAGATGACGTCCATCCGCTAATTTGTAATCGGGTAATCAGGTAATTGGCAACTTGTAATTGGTAAGAGTCAGTCCTGCCGCACGGCGGCAGCTTCAACCTCCGAACCAGTCGTGTGAAGCGACTCGTCAAAAATCGTTGCTTGCCTTTTCCACACGAGCACGATTATCGCGGCTACCGCGCCGACCGCCAAGCCTCCGACCACATCGAGCAAGTAGTGATAGCGGTCGTAGACCGCGCCCAAACAAAGCAGGATTACGACAGGAGTAAGCGCCGCACCGAGCTTCGGCAGATAACACCACGCGAAAATCAGCGACACCAGACCGGCGGCCACATGGGAACTGGGGAACGCGTTTCCGTGTACGCCGGCACATTTCTGGATCAGCAAGACGAGCCAGTGAAACGGCCCGCCGTCTATTGGCTCGCGGTGAAACGCGGCCAGCGTGTGCGCCGGGCCTTCCGTCGGGAACGTGAGGAACACAACGTAGCAGATCATGTAGCTAAGCACGCTGGCTGTCATCACCTGCCGAAATGGACGCTTGTCGGGCCAGCGGTAGAATGCGCCGCCCACAATCATCAGCAGCACAAAATACCCGAAGTAGCCAAGGTTCATCAGCTCGGTCAACAGCGGCGAGGCGTGCTGTGCAAACCACACGGTGGGCGGCACCGCAAACAGCGCGGCTTCCCAGCGCAGCAGGTAGGCGTCTTGCCACTGACTCACGAATAGGAAGGAGAGACGCGCAACCTCCTCAAAGGCCACGATGAACAGCGCCAGCGGATACCAGTCGTGGAAGAAGTTGGCGCGGCGGTCGCGGGGTGCGCCCCGGGCGAGCAGCGCGACAATCAGCAACACGCCGCCATGCAGGGCCAGGTAGCCCGTCCAGGCCGGCACGCGGGCACGCTGCACAACAATAGCCACCGTCAACGCCGCCAACCAGCCGAAATAAAGGCGGTCCACGGTGTTCAGAGTTGACCACCAGCGCTTCATCGCGAGTCCAGTGTCCTCATTGCGCACACGCGCGACAATGCACCCCGGCTCAATTCTAGATAATCGCGTAACCGGCAGAGACGGCGAGGGTTCCGGGCGCATCTGTTACATCGAGTTCACAGTTGGCAGTTTGCCGTTGGCAGCTAGACCGTAAACTGCAAACTGCGAACTGCAAACTGTTATGCCCGATATCTTCATCCTCTCTGCTGTACGCACCCCAATTGGGAAATTTGGCGGTGCGCTCATGTCCATGACCGCCGCCGATATGGGCGTCATCGCCGCCAAGGCCGCACTGGAGCGCGCCGGGATCAGCGCGGACCAGGTGGAGGAGACCATCTTCGGCAACGCGCGTCAGGCCGGCGGCGGCCCGAACGTCAGCCGCCAGATCTCGATCCGCAGCGGTGTCCCGCAGGAAGTGCCGGCGTACACGGTGAACATGGCGTGTGCCTCCGGCATGAAGGCCATCACGCTCGGCGCCGAGAAGATTGCCGGCGGCGGGGCGGAATGTGTGCTGGCAGGCGGCACCGAGTCCATGTCGCGGCTCCCCTACTACCTCGAAGGCGCGCGCTGGGGCTATCGCCTGGGCAATGCCGAACTGGTGGACGGCATGTACCGTGACGGATTTCTCTGTCCGATGGCGAAGATGGTGATGGGCGAAACGGCGGAATTGCTGGCCGGGCAGTACAAGATTAGCCGCGAAGAGCAGGACCAGTACGCGTTGTGTTCGCAGGTCCGCGCGCAAGCGGCATCGCAGTCAGGCAGGTTCGACAGCGAGATCGTTCCCGTCACCGTCGAGGGCAAAAAAGGCCCACAGGTATTCAGCCGCGACGAGCACATCTTTCCCGATGCAACGATCGAGAAGATGGCCAAGCTGCCGCCGGTGTTCGCCAAATCAGGGACCATTACGGCGGGCAATTCCTCGGGCATCACCGACGGCGCAGCCGCCATGGTGCTGGCAGGCGGTGAGTTTGTGCGCCGGAACAAGCTGACGCCGCTGGTGCGCATTGTCGCCTGGACGCAGGCAGGCGTGGATCCGCGCACCATGGGCATCGGGCCGGTGCCGGCCATGCACAAACTGGAACAAAAGACTGGCTGGAAACTTGATGATTACGACCTGATCGAGCTGAACGAGGCCTTTGCGGCACAGGTGCTGGCGTGCGACCGCGAACTGCATCTCGACCACGCGCGCCTGAACGTGAATGGCGGCGCAATCGCGCTGGGGCATCCCATCGGGTGCACCGGAACGCGCATCATGACCACCTTGGTGCACGAGATGGCACGGCGGAGCGCCAAGCGTGGCGCGGCTACGCTCTGCGTGAGCGGCGGCATGGGCATGGCGGTGGCAGTCAACAGTTTCTAATTCAGAAAAAGCTGAACCACAGAGGGCGCTGAGGTGCGCAGAGGAAATGCCCGGAACCCGCCGCCGAGACGGCGGCGCTACGAATTCGCCGAGGGCCGACGACCGTGAGCCGGAAACCGTGAGCCGCGCCTGCGTTGACGCTGCTCGCGGTTCCGTCGCATACTCGATTGTTCATTACCGGCTGAGGAGTTGGGATGGCGTTATCAGCGGTCATCGTGGATGACGAGCAACTGGCGCGCGACGAACTGGCCTATGTACTGAAAAGTGTCGGCGACATCGAGGTGCTCGCCGAAGCGCACAACGGCGTCGAGGCCGTCCACCTTATCAAGGAACACACGCCCGACCTGGTGTTCCTCGACGTGCAGATGCCGGGGCTCGACGGCTTCGGCGTCATTAAGAAGCTGCTGGACAAGCGCGTCCCGCTGCCCCAGATCATCTTTGCCACAGCCTTCGATCAATACGCGGTGCGCGCCTTTGAGGTGAACGCCGTCGATTACGTGCTGAAGCCCTTTGACAAAAAGCGCGTCCTGCAAGCGGTACAGAAGGCGCGCGAGCGCGTGCACAGCAGCACGCCCGAGAACAAGATTGACACGCTGGTGAAGATGCTGGAAGCGCAGCGACCGCAACAGACCTCAAAGATCCTCATCAAGTCGACCGGCCGCCTGTTCCTTGTGGACCAGAAGGACATCTGCTTCGCCTCCATCGAAGACGGGGTCATCACCGTCGTGACGCCCACCATGGAAGGCCAGTCCAATTGCCGGACGCTCGAAGAGTTGCTGGCCGCGCTCGACCCCAACCTGTTCTGGCGCGCGCACCGCTCCTACCTGGTGAATATCAACCGCATCAAGGAAGTGGTGCCCTGGTTCAAGTCGTCCTACCAGTTGCGCATGGGCGACAAGAACCAGACGGAAGTTCCCGTCAGCCGGGCACAGACCAAGCGGCTCCGAGAGCTGTTCGGGCTGTGATCATGTGTGATTTAGCGATTTGTGATTTGTGATTGGAAGACGTTGCCGGAGTCAATCACAAATCACAAATTGCTAAATCACAAATCCCTTCATCGTCCGCGTGCCATAACGCTATATAATCCCACTCAGGATGAAAGCCTACGTCTACGTGTCGCTGAAGAAGTCCGTTTTGGACCCGCAGGGAAAGACCATCCAGAACGCTTTGAAGAAGATGGGCTACCAGGGCATCGGAGACGTGCGCCAGGGGAAATACTTCGAAATCGCGCTGGAGGACAGCGTAGATCGCAGCCAGGCGCAAGCCGAGGTGGAGCGCATCGCGCGCGAGGTACTTACGAATCCGGTCATTGAGGAATTCCACTACCGGCTGGTCGAATAAGGTCGCTCAGGCAACGTTCTTTGGCGCGGCAGAACTCTGGGCCGCAGGAATCCCTGGCAGCTTGGGCGTTATCCAAATAGCGACAGGTGCAACGTTCCCCGCGCCCGTCGGTTTGAGGTGGTCCTCGTGTGCGGCATTGTTGGCTATGTAGGTAAGAAGCGCGTAGTCCCAGTCATTCTGGACGGCCTGAAGCGCTTGGAGTATCGCGGTTACGACTCGGCCGGTATCGCGGTGGCGGGCAACGGCGAAGGTCTGCAAATCCGCCGCGCTGAAGGCAAGCTGCGCAACCTGGAAGAAGTCATTCGGCTGAAGCCGCTCGACGGTACCTATGGCATCGGCCACACGCGCTGGGCCACGCACGGCCGCCCGACCGAGGAGAACGCGCATCCGCACCGCGATTGCTCCGGCCGCGTCGTGGTGGTGCACAATGGCATCATCGAGAATTACGTCACGCTCAAGAAGCGGCTGAAAGAAGAAGGCCACAAGTTCTCCACCGAGACCGATACCGAAGTCATCGCCCACCTGATCGAAAAGTACTTCCTGGCCGACAAGCGCGACGGTACGGCCCTGCCTCTGGAAGAGGCGGTACGCAAGGCCGTCGGCCAGCTCACTGGTGTATTCGCACTGGCCATCATCGCCGTGGATGAGCCGAACAAGATCGTGGCTGCGCGCAACGGCCCACCGGCGGTCATCGGCTTGGGCAAGGACGAATATTTTGTTGCCTCCGACGTCCCGGCCATCCTGTATCACACGCGCGACCTGTTCTTCCTTGCCGATGGTGATCTGGCCGTCATTACGCCGGACGGGGTCAAGCTGACCGACTTCGACGGCCAGCCCATTGATCGCCAGGTGCAGCACATCACCTGGGACCCGATCATGGCGGAAAAGGGCGGCTTCAAGCATTTCATGCTCAAGGAAATCTATGAGCAGCCGCGTGCCGTCCGCGATACCACGCTGGGCCGGGTTTCGCTCGACAGCGGCCAGGTTTTCCTCGACGAGATGGAAATCAGCGACGAGGAATTCCGCGAGCTGAAGAAGATCAATATCGCGGCCTGCGGCACCTCGTGGCATGCGGGGCTGGCGGGCAAATTCATGATAGAGCGGCTGGCGCGCCTGCCGGTGGACGTGGATTATGCCAGCGAGTTTCGCTACCGCGATCCGATCCTCGGTCCCGACTCGCTGACCATGCTGATCACGCAGTCGGGTGAGACCGCCGATACCATCGCCGCTCAGCGTGAAGCCAAGGCGAAGGACTCCAAGACGGTGAGTGTTTGCAACGTGGTCGGCTCCATGGTCACGCGCGAAGCCCACGGCACCATCTACACCCATGCCGGGCCGGAGATCGGCGTAGCCTCGACCAAGGCGTTCACCGCACAACTGACCGCGCTGTTCCTGTTCTCCCTCTATCTGGCGGACAAACGTGGGTTACTCTCGAAGGAGCAGGCGTGCCAGCACATCCTTGAACTCAGTCGCATCCCCGCGAAGCTGGAATCCATTCTGGCGCGCGAGGAAGAGTGCGAGGACCTGGCGAAGGAATACAGCCGGGCGCAGGACTTCCTGTTCCTGGGCCGCGGCGTACACTACCCGATTGCGCTGGAAGGCGCTCTCAAGCTGAAAGAGATTTCGTACATTCACGCCGAAGGCTATCCCGCCGGCGAGATGAAGCACGGCCCGAACGCTCTCATTGACGAGAACCTGCCCGTGGTCATCATTGCCACTTGCGACAGGAACGATGCCACCTCCGTGCTGCGCTATGAGAAGACTTTGTCGAACCTCAAAGAGGTGAAGGCGCGCTCGGGCAAAGTGATCGCCATCGCCACCGAAGGCGACGAGGAAATTCTGGAGTCCGCGGACCAGGTCTTCTTCATTCCGCCCGCGCCGGAATTGCTCGCGCCTATCCTCGAGATCATACCCTTGCAGTTGCTGGCCTATCACATCGCCGTTCGCCGCGGATGCGATGTGGATCAGCCGAGGAACTTGGCCAAGTCAGTGACGGTAGAGTAGTCGGCTCTCGGCGGCCAATTTCCGGTTGTCGGCCGTCGGCGAGCGCAACCCGCAGGGTTAGCGGCGGAAAGAGCGGAGCGTACCCGAAGCCGAAAACCGTCGGCCGGGAGCCGACAAGCGACAGCCGACCCCCGCAGTTTTCCCCGCAACCAAGAACCCTCTATGTTCATCTAAAAGATTGACAATAATACACTCAAGTTCTATTATGACAGCGTTGGCATGGAAGTGCTGAAAAGCAAACGCATAGAATGCAACAACTTAGAAGAAGATTGCAGGAACTCTATAAAGCTGGAGGCAGGTTCCAATGGCGGGCAAGATTATCGGTATTGACTTGGGTACGACCAACTCGGTAGTGGCGGTCATGGAGGGCGGTGAGCCCAAAGTCATCGCCAACGAGGAGGGCGGACGAACCACTCCCTCGGTGGTGGCATTCACCAAGACCGGTGAGCGGTTGGTAGGCCAGGTGGCCAAACGCCAGGCCATCACCAATCCGGAGAACACGATTTACTCGATCAAGCGGTTCATGGGGCGCCGCTACGATGAGGTCTCGGAAGAAATGAAGATGGTCCCCTACAAGGTTGTCCCCGACGGCGATCGCGTGGCGGTGGAAGTGTCGCCCAAGCGGTACACGCCGCCCGAGATTTCGGCCTTCATCCTGATGAAGCTGAAGAAGGCGGCCGAGGACTACCTGGGCGAGAAGGTTACCGATGCGGTCATCACCGTACCGGCCTACTTCAACGACGCTCAGCGCCAAGCCACGAAAGACGCGGGCCGCATCGCCGGTCTCGAAGTGCGGCGCATCATCAACGAGCCCACCGCCGCCGCGCTGGCGTACGGCCTCGACAAGAAGAAGGACGAGACCATCGCCGTCTACGACTTCGGCGGCGGTACCTTCGATATTTCAATTCTTGAAGTGGGCGAGGGCGTCATCGAGGTAAAGGCGACCAACGGCGACACCCACCTGGGCGGCGACAACATTGACCAGCGCATCGTGGACTGGCTGATTGACGAGTTCCGCAAGGACGAAGGCCTCGACCTGCGCGCCAAGGGCAACGAGATGGCGTTGCAGCGTCTGCGCGACGCCGCCGAGCGCGCCAAGATCGAGCTTTCCACCACCATGGAGACGGAGATCAATCTGCCGTTCATCACGGCGGACGCCACCGGCCCCAAGCACCTGGTCAGGCGGCTGACGCGCGCCAAGCTCGAGTCCATGGTCGAAGACATCTTGAACCGCTCCGTTGGCCCGTGCCGGCAGGCGCTCAAGGACGCCGGCATCACGCCTGACAAGATCGACGAAGTTGTCCTGGTCGGTGGCCAGACGCGCATGCCGCGCATCCAGGCGCTGGTCAAAGAGCTGTTCGGCAAGGAGCCGCACAAGGGCGTCAACCCGGACGAAGTGGTTGCCGTCGGCGCCGCCATCCAGGGCGGCGTGCTGGGCGGCGAGGTCAAGGACCTGCTGCTGCTCGACGTTACTCCGCTGACACTGTCCATCGAGACACTGGGCGGCGTGGCGACACCGATGATTCCGCGCAACACGACGATCCCTACGCGCAAAACCGAGGTGTTCTCGACCGCGGCGGACAACCAGACGTCGGTCGAAGTCCACGTCCTGCAGGGCGAACGCCCCATGGCAGGCCAGAACCGCACGCTGGGCCGCTTCCACCTGGACGGCATTCCTCCGGCGCCGCGCGGGTTGCCGCAGATCGAGGTCACGTTTGACATCGACGCCAACGGCATCCTGAACGTCACCGCCAAGGACCGTGCCACCGGCCGCGATCAGAAGATCACCATCACCTCGTCGTCGGGCCTGTCGAAGGAAGAAGTCGAGAAGATGGCGAAGGAGGCCGAACTGCACGCCGCCGAGGACAAGGCGCGCCGTGAGGAGATCGAGGCCCGCAACCAGCTCGACTCGATGGTGTACTCCATCGAGAAGATGCTGCGCGAGCACGGTGACAAGATCAGCGGCGCGGAACGCGGCGACGTGGAGAACGCGCTTGCCGATGCCAAGAAGGCGCTGGAGTCGAACAACAAGGCGCAGATGGATCGCGCGCGAGAGAACCTGACGAAGGCGTCGCACAAGCTGGCCGAGGCCATGTACAAGGCCGCTGGTCCGGCCCCGGGTCCGGGAGCGCAGCCGGGTGCAGGCACGCCTCCGCCGGGAGCCGACGGCGGCGCAGGCCATAAGCAGGAAGGCGTCATCGACGCGGAATACGTTGACGTGGACGAAAAGAAGTAAGCGGAAGTTCGATTTGGTGATGTGGCGATTTGGTGAAGTAACTTCACCAAATCACACTTCACCAGATCACCAAAGATAATTATGTCGGAATTGCAAAAGAAGATCGAACAAGCCAATCAGCAGCAGGAACACATGGAGGCGGTCCTGCGCCAGCGCGTCAACACGTCGCTCACGCCCGAAGCCCAGCGTGTGCTCGATATGCGCTATGAACCGCAGATCGGCGGACTGGTGATTGGCTGTCTGCCGGTGCCGTGCTGGTTGCAGCTCGCCCTGGACGGCTCGGTGTGGGCGTTTGGGTGCCCGTGGTGGCGTACGTTGATCCCCGAAGATCATCTCTTCGAGGCGCGCGTGCTCACCGAGGTGGGCAAGGTCAAGATGCACATAGACGGTATGCTGGAGAAGCTGGACCCGTCGAAGGTGAATTAGCGCTGTGGCTCTTCGATTTGGAGCGAATATGATTCGTATCAGGGCACGACTTTCAGTCGTGCCGGAAAGCTATTGCGCCGGGGCTTTAGCCCCTGCAGGCGTGCGAACTGACAACTGGCAACTGACAACTGCTTATGCCCACCGCGACCAAAGATTATTACGAGATACTTGGCGTCAAGCGTAACGCCTCGGCGGAGGAGATCCGCAAGGCGTTCCGCAAGCTCGCGCGCAAGTATCATCCGGACGTGAACCCCGGGGACAAGGCCGCGGAGGAGCGCTTTAAGCAGATCTCGGAAGCCAATGACGTCCTGAGCGATCCCAAGAAGCGCAAGATTTACGACCAGCTTGGGTTCTACTCGGACAACATCGATCCTGCCACAGCCGAGGCATACGCGCGCGCCGGGGGTGGCGCCGGTCCGGGCGCAGGAGGATTTGGCGGCGCGGCCGGTGGCCAGGGAATCCCGATCGATTTCGGCGGGTTCGACTTCAGCGATTTGTTCGAAGAACCGGTGCGCCAAGGCAAAGGTGCGCGCACCGGCGGCGGGTTTGGCGGCGGCTTCCGCGATATTTTCAGCAATATCTTCAGCGGCATGCGCGGCGCACAGCCGGCCCAGGCGCCGGAACCGGGCAGCGATCTCGAGCATGAAGTGACGATTGGTTTCTGGGACGCCATTCATGGCACTGAGCTGCGGCTGGAGTTGCAGCGGCAGGATCAGTGCCTGCAGTGCCAGGGGCGGGGTGTACTGCAAAGCGTGGGGACGTGTCCGGAGTGCGGCGGCAAGGGCCAAATGACGCAGGTCGGCGGCAATATGCGGTTCAACATCCGGTGCCCGCGCTGCAATGGCACTGGTAAGGCGCAGAACGTTTGCCCAAAGTGCTACGGATCGGGCGTGGTGAGCCGCGTGGAATCATTCCAAATCCGCATTAAGGCCGGAACCCGCGACAGGCAGCGGATCCGTCTCGCAGGCAAAGGCAATGCCGGACAGTTCGGCGGGCCGCCGGGCGATTTGTACATCATCGTCAGGATCGAGCAGCACCCGGTGTTCAGGCGCGAGGGCGACGACATCTACCTGACCGTTCCGGTCAGCGTGACCGAGGCGGCGATGGGCGCCAAGATCGAAGTGCCCACCATCGACGGCCGCACGCTGCTCAAGATCCCGCCGGGCACACAGTCCGGACAGAAACTGCGCTTGCGGGAGAAAGGCGTGAAGTCGGCGACCAAGGAAGGCACGCGCGGCGACGAGATCGTAGAAGTGAAGATTACTGTGCCCCGTCCCGAGTCGGAGGAGATGCGCGATCTGCTGCGCAAGCTCGCTAATTTGACGCGGGAAGACCCGCGCGCGGAGTTGTGGGCCAAAGTCTAGGGTGTCCGCTCTCGGCTGTCGGCTCCCGGCAACATCATTTTAATGGCCGATCGCCGACAGCCGACAGCCGGCAACCGAGAGCGAGATTATGCCTAAGAAACGCGGCAAAGGCGCGTACATGATTTCGGCGGTGGCGGAGATGTACGACATCCACCCGCAAACCCTCCGCCTTTATGAGCGCGAAGGACTGCTCAAGCCGTCACGCACCGAAGGTAACACGCGGCTTTATACCGACGAGGACCTGCAACGCCTGGAGTTCATCCTCACCCTGGCGCGCGAGTTGGGCGTAAACATTGCCGGCATCCATATCATCCTGCGCATGCGCGAGCGCATGGAGCTGCTGGAGAAGCAGTTCCAGGAGTTCTTCCACACCATGCAGGAGGAAGTCGCGGCCCGAGCGTCCGCCATGCATGCCTCTCCCGAGCAGGGCGCGATAGTGCCGTTGCGCCGCGGACCGGTGATTACGGTGGAGAAGAAAAACGTGCACTGACCCCGTTTCCCGTTCCCCGTTCTCCATTCTGCTGTGTCCTCTGTGCCCCCTGCGGTTAACCTTGCCCTCCCGTCGCTCTCGCAGTCCGGCATCGACCGGCGGCACAATAGTGTTGTGGCGAGACGCACGCCCAATTTAAGCTGAATGGCTCGAATGCTTGGATTCAAGGTGGTATACAGCGACGGATATTATCTGCCGGTCGGCGAACACGTTTTCGCCGGCCAGAAGTACCGCCTCGCCTACCAGATGCTGCTTGGCACCGCCGCTGCCGAACCCGGCGACTTCGTCACACCGCAGCCCGCTACCGATGAGGACGTGTCGCGCGTCCACACCGAGGATTACGTCCGTAAGCTGCGCGAAGGCACGCTGACCAGCAAAGACGAATTGCAATTGGAGATGCCGTATTCGCCCGAATTGGTAAATGCCTGCTGGTTGCACGCCGGCGGTAGCATCCTGGCGGCGGAACTGGCGCTGAAGAATGGCGTCGGCATAAACCTGGGCGGCGGCTTCCACCACGCCTTCCCCGACCACGGCGAAGGCTTCTGTATGATCAACGACATTGCCATCGCGATACGTCGCATGCTGGCCGACGGCCGCGTAGTACGCGCCTTGGTGATTGATTGTGACGTGCACCAGGGCAACGGCACGGCGGTTTGTTTCAATCCGGAGGCCGTCGCCGGACAACCGCAGGGCTGGTCGGCGCCACTGTTCCAGCCGCCGCGCAGTGTGTCGGTGAAGGAGAACGCCGCGGGCGATGTGTTTACCGTCTCCCTGCACCAGGAGAACAACTATCCCTCGTGGAAGCCGCCTTCTTCCCTCGACATCAACCTTCCCGACGGCACCACCGATGCGGAATATCTCCACTGGCTGGACAACGCCATCAGCTCCGCCTTACGGCAGTTCGAACCCGAGTTGATCGCCTACGTAGCGGGCGCGGATCCTTACCGCGAAGACCAGCTTGGCGGACTCGACCTCAGCATCGACGGCCTAAAGCAGCGCGACGAGATGGTGTTTAGCGTGGTCAAGGCGCGCCGCATCCCCGTCTTTGTGACCCTGGCTGGCGGGTACGCGCGCCGTGTGGAGGACACAGTCACCATTCACGCCAACACCGTTATTGCAGCCAAAGAAATCTTCTCGCGCACCAAGGTCAGGCGTTAGCGGCTGGCTCCTGACGTGAGAGCGGCCAACCAGCCGGCTGCTACGCTCATCAGATACACTCGCCAGCAAGTCTGGTGTGGACTGTTGTCCGGCGCTATATTCTCGCTAACCAATCTGATAACCTCGGCCCAGGTGGAAAGGTCGAACTATTTTTGGCCGAAGTCGGCGAGGTATGTCCAACGAAATAGGCCCTTTCAGGAATCGCGTGGCGGGTTCTGGGTTGCGGATTGTGCTGCTCTCACTCGCCGTCTCATTTTTTGTGTTCGCTTCTTCGCTGGTGATCCAGTGGCTCGTGTACGAAGACTGGCTGCACCAGACCGGGCCGCTGCACATCACGGGCAGCGCAATTGCTGCCCTGCTCACGTTCGCTGCCGTATTGCGCTGGCAACGCGCACAGGAAAAGCGTCAGGCGGAACTGCTGCGGCGCTTTGAAGTCATCGCCGACATGAATGATCGCATCCGCAACGCCTTGCAGGTGATTGAGTGTACTACCTTTGTTGCTGCCCCGGAGGCAGCCCATCACGTGCGCCAAGCGGTGGCCGTAATTGACGACGCGCTGCGCGGGGTGGTGGCGGACGCGAAGCCGCCGGATAATCCGAAGCAGAAAGGCGCCGCCGCCAGTACCTTCGGCCCGCGGAAATCAGCGTGACACTCCGCCGTCCACGCCGTATTCGTGGCCGTGCCGACAGGGCCGCGCCCAATCCCCTTGCTCCGGCGTCCTCATCTAATCGGGTGATATTCTGTTAACTCGGGACGCTCTCCCATACTGGTCTGATGATTCATGTTTGAGAACCTTAGCGAAAAACTGCAACGCACGTTCAAGAACCTCCGCGGGCAGGGCAAATTGACCGAGGAGAACATGAACGAGGCCCTGAAGGAAATCCGCCTCGCCATGCTGGAGGCGGACGTCAACTTCAAGGTCGTCAAGGAACTTACCGATCGCATCCGCGTCAAGGCGCTGGGTGCAGAAGTCATGACGGCGCTGGCGCCGGGCGAGCAGGTTGTCAAGATCGTCCGTGACGAGCTGATCGAAATACTCGGTCGCGACACCGCCAAGTTCCGCTTCGCTTCGCAGCCGCCCACCGTCATCCTGATGGCCGGCCTGCAAGGTTCGGGTAAGACGACGACCTCAGGCAAGCTGGCGAACTGGCTCAAAAAGGGCGGACACCGACCGCTGCTCGTCTCTGTGGACGTCTATCGCCCCGCGGCGCGGCAGCAGTTGAAGGTGGTTGCGCAGGCGATTCCCGCCACCTACTACGAAGGCGAGGTGAAAGAGGCCAACACCGATACGGTTGTCCGCCTGGCCCGTGAAGCGCGCAAGGAAGCCGTCAACACCGGCCATGACGTGCTAATTGTCGATACCGCCGGCCGTCTCCACATTGACGAGCAGTTGATGGAAGAGATGCAGGCGCTGAAAGCGTTGCTGAATCCTCAGGAAATCCTCTTCGTGGCCGACTCTATGACCGGCCAGGACGCGGTCAAGTCAGCCGACGAGTTCCACAAGAGGCTGTCGCTCACCGGCGTCGTGCTGACCAAGATGGACGGCGACGCGCGCGGCGGCGCGGCGCTGTCTATCCGTCACGTGACCGGCGCGCCCATCAAGTTCATCGGTGTTGGCGAAAAGTACGACGCGCTGGAATCGTTCCATCCCGACCGCATCGTTGGCCGTATCCTCGGCATGGGCGACATCATGTCGCTCATCGAGCGCGCCGAAGAGCGGATGGACAAGAAGAAGGCCGAGGAGTTTACCCGCAAGGCGCTCACCGGCGACGGCTTCTCGCTCGAGGACTTCCGCGATCAACTGCGGCAGGTGAAGAAGATGGGCTCGCTGTCGGGCATCATCAAGATGCTGCCTTCGATCGGCCCGTTTGCCAACCTGCAAAAGGTCGCCGATCACGTTGACGACAAGGAGATCACGCGCGTGGAGGCGATCATCAACTCCATGACCCCGTATGAACGGTCGCACCACGAAGCGATCAACGGCAGCCGCCGCAAGCGCATTGCCCGCGGCTCCGGCACCTCGGTGCAGGAAGTCAATCAACTGCTGCGCCAGTACGTGCAAATGAAGAAGATGTTCAAGGACATGGGCAAGGCCAGCTTCTCGCGCAAGCTGGCGGGGATGAAATTGCCGGGAATGTAGTTAATGGTTTCTGGTTTCCGTTTCCGGTTTCTGGTCTCCAGACGCCACTCGGTTAAGTGATAAATACCTGTTGCGCAGCGCACAGCCACACGCGTCCGCGTAGCGGACGCGGCGAGAATGGCCCGGCACGCAGCGAGCCCGGAGCGAAGCGCAGGGCGCAAGTGCCGGGGAACCGATCGTTTGATGTTCGAGTCCCGGAGGGACGGCACGAGCTCGGTCATCGAGTGCGGCATCTCTTCGAAGCTCAAAAAAGGCACGGCCCATCACCGTGCCTTCCGCGTTCGCTTCTACGCTGACATCAAAACGTAAACTTCACCCCCCCTTGCACCAGGCGCGGACTGTTGGGCAGCATGCCGCGTGAGCGGTCAACCAGAAAGGTGTCGTCCAGCAGGTTTTTCACCGTCACAAAGAACGTGCTGTGCCACTGTTCCACTGCGTAATTGAAAGCCGCGTTCCACGTGGTGTTCCCTGGGATGACGCCGCGCTGGCCATCCGCGTTGCTGGCCACGGTGTTCAGGTCGTCACCAAACTGCCTGGTGACGTGTACGGCCTCAAACAGCACGTTGACGCCAAACGGATGCGAGTACCCGAACCCCAGGTTAAGCAGATGTTCGGGCGCATACGGAAGGCGATTACCCGTGATCAGAACGCTAGAGAATCCGGGAATGTTGCTGAAGCGCGTCCCGGTAAATTTTGCCGTCGGAAGATAGGTGTAGGCCGTCCGCAGATAGAAGTTGTGCTTGGTATTGATCAGCTTGTCGGTGTCAACCCGGCTGCTGAGTTCGGCGCCCTGGTGCAGCGTTTCGCCACCGTTGGTGAGCGCCGCTCCCACGCCGCCGGCCAGGCTGGCGGGCACGATCTGATTTTCGTAGTCCATGCGGAAGTAGGTTGCGTCCAAGCGCAAAGCCCGCGCCGGCCGGCTGCGGAAGCCCACTTCGTAGTTCCAACTCAACTCAGGACTCAGGTCCACGACCCCGCCAGTATTGCTGATAATGTCTTCGGTACGCGGCGGCGCAAAACCCCGGTGCACGCCGGCAAACACGGTCAGCTTGTCGTTTGCGATATAGGAGACGCCAAGTCCGGGAACGGCCTCGGTCAAATCCGTGCGCCCGGAAACGCCGGCGCCCTGGTTGGCCAGTTTGTTAAAGCGCTCGAAAAACACGCGCTCGATACGCACGCCCGGTGTGACGATCAACCGGCCGATCGTGAACTTATTTTGCAGAAACGCCGAGTACGCGTCGTTTGTCCGGACGTTATCTTCCATCAGGACTCCCGTGCGCGCCGTCGGAAAGGCCCCGTTCTGCTGTTCGCGGTCCTGGTTTTCGAAATGCGCGCGCACGCCGATGTCGGTTTCGTTTTGCACTCGTCCGAATCGGGTCGCTATGCGCAGTCGCGGCTCAACGCCCCAGGTAGTGTATTCGCGCACGCGGCCTTCGTTTCCGCAGGTGGTGTTCAGGTTCTGCATGCCGCCGCAGGCGGGATCAGCTTTGTCGTTAGGCCGCTGGGCGGAATTGCTCGATTGTCGCCACCAGTCACGCGAGAAACGCGACCCATAGGCCGTGGTCACCAGCAGTACGCGCGAACTTACCGCAAGCGTGTGGTGCAACGATGCGCCCCAGCGCCGGCCGTAGAAGAAGTCGTTCTTGAACGGGTTCTGCCGCGGGTCCGCCGTGTATTCCGCCAGCGTAAGACCGGAATAGGTCACGTTCGACACTTCGTTGTACTGGTTGGCCTTGAAAGTCAGGGTCTGCCGCGAGCCCAGTGGGGCAGTGGCCTTGAAATTGAAGTCGTTCAGCCGCGAGTTGATATGTTCGCGCGCACCTTCACCCTGCTTGCGCATGTAATTGAACAGCAGTCCTACGTTGCGCCAGGTTCCGCCGGCATCCATCTGGCCGTTGAAGTAGTCGCGGTTTCCGCCGTACAGCGTAACCGAGCCGCTGAAGCTGGCCGGCGGTTGCGGCGTTATGTAATTGATCACGCCACCGATGGTGGAAGGACCGTACTGGATCTGACCTGAGCCCTTCAGCACTTCGATCGCCGCAAAACGCTCCACTGGCGGGTGGTAGTAGGAAGCGTTGTCGCCGTAGGGAGCGTAGGCCAGAGGAACACCATCCTCCAGCAGCAAGACCTTGCTGGAGCGTGTCGGATTCAGGCCGCGCAGCCCGATGTTCGGCCGCAATCCGAAACCTTCCTCGTCGCGCACATTGATTGCAGCCTTACGCAGCGCCTCGCTGAAGTTGAACACCCGGCTCGTGTTGAGCGTTGAGCGGTCAATCACCTCGACTGAACCGGGGATGCGGCGCGCGGTCTCCTCGTTGGATACCAGTTCCGTTCCAACGACGGTGATGTGTTGAGTAAACGTGCCGGGTGACAGTACGAGATCGACGCTGGACTTGCCCGTGACCTTCATCCTGACGGTTTGCGCCGCGAAGCCTTTGGCCGTCGCGGTCACCATGTATTCGCCAGTGGGCACGTCGCCGAACTCGAAGCTGCCGTCGTCCGCAACGGTCGCTGGCCGCCTGACCCCGGTCTCGCCATGCTCCAGAACCACGGTCGCTGTGTTCACGGCAGCGCCGGAAGCGTCCAGCACGCGGCCCGACAACGAATTGCGCTCCGCAAACGCCGCAAGCGAGGAGAAAAGAAACAAACCGGCAGTGGCGGCAAGAAGAAACCGCGTGCCATGCGCCCTGGTAGATTCCACCTTCGACCTCCTGAGGAATTGGCGCCCATCTAGTTGCAACTCAGTTGCATATAGTGGGACCAAAAAATACTGCAATCAAGTTGCAGGTGTTGGCCCTTAAATAGCGCATGGTGAACTGCTGGTCAACGATCTTCTACTGGACGGGCGCATTTTCTGTTGCAACAAGACGGCGCAGTTGCAACTTGCGCTGCTATTTGCGGCATTTTGCGCACACGCCGCCCACCTCCACGCGCGTCAGCTCGATGCGGAAATCGCATTCGCGCTCCACCTGGCCTTTAAGGCGCTCGAACAGCGCACTTTCGAACTCCACCGTCTTGCGGCAGCGAAAGCAGGTCAGATGAAGGTGATCGCGTTTGGGTCGTGGCTCGTAGTAATGGCCTTCGCCGTTCACATGCAGCAGATCGAGTTCGTCAATCAGGCCGAGGCGTTTCAGCAGGCCCAGGGTGCGATACACGGTGACCCGATTGATGCCCGGGTCGAGCCTGGCCGCGCGGCGGAGGGTCTGCGCGGCGTCGAGGTGTTTGCCGGCGGTTTCAATGACGTTGACGATAATTTTCCGCTGGCGTGTCAGGCGAACGCCGCGCGCGGTCAGTTCGCGTTCCAGCACGCAAGCCGAAGACTGTTCCATATGCATGGTGATCACCGAATTCTTGCAAGTAAGTTGCAAGTAACGTACCCTGTTGCAGGTGCGCCGTCAACTGCTTGCGGGTCAGCACGAATACCATAAGTCGCCTTCCAACACCCATAGGCCACTTGCCGAAGCGGAACGCACGCTGTGGCGCGCCTATCAGGTGTTGCCTAATCCGCTCTCGTTCCCGCATAATAGATGTTTGGCTAAGTCGTTGTGGAACCAGCAGGAAAGGACAATTTTCAATCGTGTTGATGATTCGTTTGTCGCGTGTAGGTGCGCGCAAGCAGCCACATTACCGGATCGTAGTGATCGAGAAGGACCGCGCCCGCGACGGGCGCTCCATCGAAGTAGTGGGCACGTACAATCCGCGCACCAGCCCGGCCACGGTCGAGCTGAAGCGCGACCGCATTGAGTACTGGAAGTCCAAGGGTGCACAGCTCTCGGACACCGTTGGCCGTCTGCTTGCGAAATACCCCGCCAGCACGGATTCCGCGGCATAAAATAGCATCCATCGCACAAGCGATTGATGTTCCCCATTCGCGCGGCGGGGTTCGGACATGCCTAGCGAGTCGAGCGGAGACATGCGCAAGTTGGTGGAAGATATCGTCAAGGCCCTGGTTGACGAACCTGACCAGGTTTCGGTTGCCGCTACCGACAACGCCGACAGCACCGTGATCGAACTCAAGGTGGCTGCCGGCGACCTCGGCAAGGTGATCGGCAAGCAAGGCCGGACGGCGCGGTCGATCCGCACCGTTCTGGGCGCCGCGGGGATGAAGCTGCACAGACGGTTCACGCTGGAGATCCTGGAATAGAAGACGCCTTCGTCACCATCGCCCGGGTCACCAAGACCCAGGGACGGCACGGCGAAGTAGCCGCCGAGCTGTTCACGGATTTTCCTGAACGGTTCGAGGAGCGCCGGCGGTTGCATGTGTTGCGCCAGGGGACACGCCGCGAACTTGAGCTGGAGCATTTCTGGCCACATAAGGGCGGCATGGTGCTGAAGTTCCGGGGCGTGGATTCGATCAGCGCCGCCGAGGGGTTGATCGGCGCCGAATTGCAGATTCCCAGGGAACAGCGGGCCGAACTGGGGCTGGGCGAGGCATACGTCAGCGATCTGCTGGGGTGTGTCGTCATCGCCGATGCACGGGAACTGGGGCCGATAAGCGACGTGGATTTCAGCGCGGGAACGGCGCCGCTGCTGGTCGTGCGGCAGGGTGGGAAGGAATACCTGCTGCCCTTTGCCGAGGAGTTCGTAGAAGAACTCGATTTGGCCGGCCGCCGCCTCCGGATGAAGCTTCCCGAAGGGCTGCTCGAGTTGGATGCGCCACTCAGCCCTGAAGAGAAAGCGGAGCAGAAGAAGAAAAGCAGTTATTAGCCATTAGCTTTTAGCCTTTAGCTGAGCGCGGGTTGAGTTGGCTAACAGCTAAAGGCCAATAGCTAAGGGCTGCAGATGAAGTTCGACATCCTGACCATCTTTCCGGAGTTTTTTCGCGGTCCGCTGGAGCACGGGATTGTGCGCCGGGCGCACGAAGCCGGACTGGTCGAGATCAGCATCCACGATCTGCGGGAGTTTACGCATGATCGCCATCGCTCCGTGGATGACCGCCCGTTTGGCGGCGGCGAAGGCATGGTGCTGAAGCCGGAACCGATCTTTGAATGTCTGGATGCTCTGCACGTGGCGCCGCGCGCGCGACGCATTGCCCGCCGCTGCGCAGAGTCGGTGATACTGACGTCGGCGCAGGGTAAATTGTTTTCGCAGCCGCTGGCGGCGGAGCTGGCCAAGTTGGAACGCATCGTAGTGATCTGCGGGCGTTACGAAGGCGTGGACGAGCGCGTGCTAGACTGCGCCGCTGATCGCGAGATTTCGGTAGGCGATTACGTACTGAGCGGCGGCGAACTGGCGGCGGCCGTCATGGTGGATGCGGTCACGCGCTTGCTACCCGGTGCGCTCGGTAATGAAGCGTCGGCGTGGCAGGAATCGTTCAGCCCCGCAGGCAAGGCGCCGGCCGACGACACGGTTCCGGATTCGACGTGCGCCTCGGGTGGGTTGTTGGATTACCCGCATTACACGCGTCCCGCCGTGTATCGTGCAATGGGCGTGCCGGAGGTGCTGATGGGTGGCAACCACGAAGAAATTCGCCGCTGGCGCCGCCGCAAGGCGCTGGAAAAAACTTTACGAAACCGTCCCGAGCTCTTGCAGCGGGTACGGTTGAGCGATGAAGATAGAAAGTTGCTGGAGGAAATTCAGCAACAAGCAACTAGCAGCTAGCACCTGGCAGGTAGCAGCTAGTCGCCGTGACGGAAGCATGTTTACTGCTAGTTGCTTGGTGTTTTTGGCTAGTTGTTGCCAGCTGCTTGTTGCTGATTTAGAGGAAACGACAATGCCCAATTCTGCCATTATCGATCGTCTGGTGGCCAAAACGCGGCGCACCGATCTTCCCGCTTTCGCACCGGGCGACACCGTTCGCGTGCAGGTGAAAATCAAGGAAGGCGACAAGGAGCGCCTGCAGGCGTTTGAAGGCGTGGTCATCGCCAAGACCAACGGCCCGCAGGCCAGCTTCACTGTCCGCAAGATCAGCTTTGGTCACGGGGTGGAGCGCATCTTCCCGCTGAACTCGAAGGTCATTGACAAGATTGACGTGGTGCGCTCGGCGCGCGTGCGTCGTGCCAAGCTGTATTACCTGCGTGGCTTGCGCGGCAAAGCCGCTCGCCTGCGCGAAGCGGAACGGGCCTAGGCTCCGGCTGTCGGCCCTCGGTTATGGGCTCTCGGCCTTCGCGACCTGATTGGCCGAAAGCCGATAACCGACAGCCGAGAGCCGTGCTACCCCTTGTTCCCGTGCGGTTTTTGCGCCAAACTGTTCGCATGGCGAACGTGGCGTTCAAGGGCGTCGGAGGACTGATCATCGCCCTGGCGGTGGTTGCGACGCTGCTGATCGCCATTCCCGCCTACCGTATCTTCTTCCTCATCAGCCTGGGCATCGCCGCCGTGGTGGTGGTCATCTTGCATTTCTGGAACAAGCGGCCGGTGAAGACGCCGGAAGACGACCAGGTGCGGCTCAATTTGGACAAGTAATCCTGCCTCGTGGCGCGCCGCCTCCAACTCGAACCCTGCGACAAGCCCATTTCGAAGTCGGCGGCGAAGATGCGTCTGCTGAAGACGCTGCGCTGTACCACGCGCTACGAGAAACAGGCGTGGGAAGCGGGCGCGAAGCTGGTGGCGGGAGTGGACGAAGTGGGCCGCGGCTCGCTATTCGGACCGGTTGTCGCGGCTGCCGTGGTGCTTGACCCCAACTACCGCATTCGCGGATTGCGTGATTCCAAGCTGCTGCCAGAGCCGCGACGCGAGCAGTTGGCGGCGCGCATCCTGGAGCATTGTATCTGCTGGGCCGTGGCTGCCGTGGACGCCGCGCGCATCGATCAGATCAACATTTACCATGCGTCGCGCCAGGCAATGGTGGAGGCGGTGGCCCAGCTCTCACCTGCGCCCGACCACCTGCTCGTTGACGCCATGCGCATCGAGTGTGACTGCACGCAGACGCCGATCATTCACGGCGACGCGCTTTCGGCGTCCATTGCGGCTGCGTCAATTATCGCCAAGGTGGAACGGGACCGGCTGGTCCGCGCCTGGGACCCCGTCTTTCCGGTTTACGGCCTCGCCAGCAACAAGGGTTACTACACCCGCGAGCACATACGCGCGCTCCGCGAGCATGGACCGTCGCCGCTGCATCGGCAGTCATTCGCGCCGGTGTGGATGGCCGCTTCTCCGCAGGCGGCGCTGGAGTTCATGTTGGGCGGCGAGGCTGACGAAGCTGTCAACCTGGAGTGACAACGTATGCAGTTTACAGTTTGCAGCTAAACCATTCAGAGCAGTCGTGCCTTCCCCGGGTTAACAGCCTCCGCGGCGGCTCGGCCACGGTTGCACGCACCTGTTGTGCTGTGCGAGCGCGCTGCCGGGACTGGGCCGTCTTTGCCGCGCGAGTCGAAGCATCTCTGCATTTCCGGGCCTCCACGCGAGGAAAATAGCCGCACCCCGCAAAACAACTCTTCAACGACCACTGCGTCCTTCGCGCCCTTTGCGTTCGCGCTTTTGTCACAGCGTCCGCGGACGAACAGTGGCACAATACGCCTGCTACATACCGGCCATGCCGAATTGCGTTTCAACTCGCCGCGAATTTCTGCGCGCCTGTGCCGCCGGAGCGGCAGTTGCAGCTACCAGTGGTCTGCACGCCTTCGCTCAGGCGGCCGTAAAGTCTCGCGTCGTCAGCGCGCGCGACCCCGCCTTGCGCGGTTCCAGCGGCACGCCCGATGCCGCTCGCGTCCTCAATTTGCTCGACCGCGCGGTGCAAGCGCTCTACGATACTGATGACTCGCTCCAGGCATGGAAAAGAATTGTCCGCCCGGGTGAAACAGTCGGTCTGAAAGTGAATTGCCTTGCCGGCCGCGGGGCTTCGACCAATGTTGTGCTGATCGAAGCCATCTGCGAGCGTCTGCAACAGGCCGGCATCAGGGAAGAGAACATCGTCATCTGGGACCGGCTCGAATCCGACCTGGAAAGCGCAGGCCTCCGTGCGCGGCGCAGACTGCGCGTGATCGGCAACGACAGCGCCGGTTATGAAGACGAGCTTTCAATCCACGGCAGTGTCGCCAGCCGGCTGTCGCAGACGCTTACGCGCACCTGCGACGCCGTCATCAACCTGCCCGTGCTCAAGGACCACGGCATTTCCGGCGTAACGCTGGCGCTCAAGAGTTTCTTCGGCGCCGTCCACAATCCGAACAAGTACCACCCGGACGGATGCAATCCGTATATAGCCGATCTGAACATGCTGGAGCCCATCCGGCGCAAAGTGCGGCTGCACATCTGCGACGCCATCACTGCGCAATATGAGGGCGGGCCATCGTTCATGCCGCAATGGCAGTGGCCGTACAACGGGCTGCTTGTCGGGCGCGATCCGGTGGCGCTCGATTACACCGGCTGGCAGATCATTGACCGCCAGCGCGCCGAGAAGGGCTTGAAATCGCTTGCTGCCGCCGGCCGCGCACCGGCTTATATCGCGACCGCGGCGGATGCGCGCCATCGTCTGGGCGCCAATGACCCGCGCCTAATCGAGCGCATGGAGGTATGACTTTGTAGCGCCGCCGTCTCGGCGGCGGGCCCCATGCGAAACGGAAACTGGAAACAGATGTTCCACAACATGACAACCCGTCGCGATTTCCTCCGCACCGCCGGATTGTGTTCCGCCGCTGCGGCCTGTCCGCGCCTGCTGTTCGCCCGCGAGGACGATTCCCGCTTCGTCCGCGAGGCGCAGTTCTATGAAAAGCTTGCCAACCGCAAGATCAAGTGCAAACTCTGCCCGCGCGAATGCGTCATCGACGACCGCGAGCGCGGCTACTGTGGTGTGCGCGAAAATCGCGGTGGAACTTACTACACGCTGGTGCATTCGCGGGTCGCCAGCGCGCATGTTGATCCCATAGAGAAGAAGCCGTTTTTCCATTTTAAGCCGGGTGCGCTGGCCTTCTCGCTGGCCACCGCCGGTTGCAACGTGAACTGCAAGTTTTGCCAGAACTGGGAAATTTCGCAGGTCCGGCCCGAGCAGGTGCGCGCCGACTACGCCCCGCCCCAGAAAATCGCGGAAGCTGCGCGCAGCTATGCCTGCGGGACCATCGCCTACACCTACAGCGAACCGGTAATCTTCCTTGAGTACGTGCTGGACTGCGCCGACGCCGGCCACGCGCTCGGCATTCCCAGCGTTGTCGTCAGCAATGGCTTCATTCAGCAGGACCCGCTGAAGAAGCTCTGCGCGCGCGTGGATGCTATCAAGGTGGACCTGAAGTCGTTTTCGCAGAAATATTACAAAGAGGTCGTGAATGGAGATTTGAAGCCCGTGCTCGATTCGCTGGTCACCATGCGCAAACTGGGCACGTGGACGGAGATCGTGTACCTCGTCGTGCCTACGCTAAACGACGGCGACACCGAGTTCCGCGATCTGGCGCGCTGGATCCGGCAGAACCTCGGGGCCGATGTGCCCGTGCACTTCACGCGCTTTCGCCCTGAGTATCTGCTGAAGAACCTGCCGCCAACACCAGTTGCAACCCTGGAGCGCGCCAAGAAGATCGCGGACGCTGAGGGGCTGCGTTTTGTGTACGTGGGCAACGTGCCCGGCCACCCCGCGGAGAACACCTATTGTCCCAAGTGCCGCCGCCTGCTGCTGGCGCGCGCCGGCTTCACGGTGACGGAGAATCGACTGAAGAAGGGCAAATGTCCCCAGTGCAACATCGTCATCCCGGGCGTGTGGAGCTAGCCGGAGGAGCGAAAGATGCTGCGTCGCGTATTTTGTCTCGTCATCATCGTCGGCGTTGTTCTACCCGCAGCCTGCGCAGCGCAGAAGTCGGCGGAGCAGGTACGGCCACCCGCTGTTGCCGGTGCGTTCTATCCCGGCGACGCCAAAGAACTGGCTGCTACGGTTGACGCTTTCGTCGCCTCCGCCAAACCGCCTGAGATCGGCGGTCAACTCGTCGCCCTCATTTCACCGCACGCCGGCTATCCGTATTCCGGCGCCGTTGCCGGCCACGGCTACGCTCTGCTGAAAGGACGCAAATACACACGAGTCGTGGTCCTCGCGCCCTCGCACCACGACGCGTTCGAATTCGCCAGCGTTTACGACGGCGACTACTATTCCACTCCGCTTGGTCGCATTCCGGTGGACAAAGATTTTGCCCGCAGGCTGGCCGCCTTCGG
Source organism: Terriglobales bacterium (assembly GCA_041946775.1). Taxonomy (GTDB): domain Bacteria; phylum Acidobacteriota; class Terriglobia; order Terriglobales; family Acidobacteriaceae; genus JBHGBA01. The sequence goes on along the minus strand of JBHGBA010000021.1, from coordinate 27,093 downwards.
CCCGGCAATGAAGCTTTCTAGCCGGGCGCACACCGATTCGAAGGAACATTCGCTGGAAGTCCAGCTTCCATTCCTCCAGCGTGTGCTGGGGGACCTAAAGCTCGTGCCCGTCATCATGGGCACGCAAGACTACGACAGCAGCCGCTCGCTGGGCGTCGCTCTCGCCAGGCTCATTCAGAACAACGACGCCCTGATTGTCGCCAGTTCCGACCTCTCGCACTTTCACCCCTACGACGAGGCTGTCAAGCTCGATCGCAAGACCCTCAACGCGCTTACCGGCTGGGACTACTTCAGCGCGTCGCGCAACTTCGAACGCCGGGTGTGGGAAGCCTGTGGCGGTGGGCCGGTCGTGGCCGCGATGATCGCCGCTGAGCGCCTGGGCGCGAACGACGTTCGCCTGCTCAAGTATGCCAATTCGGGCGACGTCACCGCCGACCGCTTGCGAGTTGTGGGCTATGGTTCGCTCGCTGTGGTTCGCGTACCTGGGCTGAAGCCGGTCGGCGAACCATCTTTCTCGCTTACTTCGCGTGAACGTGAAGAACTGTTGAAGCTGGCGCGCAAGTCCGTCGAAACTGCCGTCCGTGACAAGAAGTTGTACGAGCCACCGCCGGTGACGTTGGACGCTCTCGCCCAGGAGCGCGGCGCCTTCGTCACCCTGAAGGAAAAAGGCCAATTGCGCGGCTGCATCGGCTACACGTCGGCGTTTACGCCGCTGTATCTCACAGTGCGCGATGTGGCTGCGTTTGCCGCCGTCCGTGACACGCGTTTCGCTCCGGTACGCGCCTCGGAGTTGCCCGAACTGGAGTATGAGATTTCGGTGCTCTCGCCGCTGCGCCGCGTCACCGACATCAAGCAGATACAGGTCGGACGTCACGGCCTGTTGATGAAGAACGGTCAATCCGAGGGGATACTACTGCCACAGGTGCCCACCGAACTGGGCTGGGACCGCAAAACCTTCCTTGAAGAAACCTGCGAAAAGGCCGGTATGCAGCGCAACTGCTGGCAAGACCCGGATACCGACATGTTCATGTTCACCGCGCTGGTATTCGAGGAGCACAAGCTTGCGCCTTCTACCTTCGACGACCAGCGGCCACCCACGCCAGACAAACCGGGGCCGCATTTGCCGCCGCGATGACTGCCGCGGCAGGCGCAAACCCGAATACCGGCAGCAACCACGCGCTGATTACCACCGCTCCCGCGCACGCCCCCACAAGATCGAGCGCATATAGCGAGCCTGCGCTTCCCGGTGTCGTCTCCGGTGAGGTGTTTGTCATCCCGAGCGAGCGCCCGTTGTTGGGGTGAAGCGAGGGACCTGCTGTTGCGTAAGCCCACATGCGGCTTGCCACCGGGAACTGCCATCCCGCGCAGCCGCCGATCAGCAATCCCGCCACCGGGACGAGAACGTACGCAAACACCAGCCGTGCCGTAGTTCCTTCTGCCGCCGCGTGCATAGTCAGGTACAGCGCTGGCGGGATTACGAGCATGAAGCCCTGCATAATCAGCAGCGTCAGTTCCTCGCGGTTCCTTCGGCGCAGCGCAATCCAACTGCCTGCGCCCATGCCCGCCATAAACGCGGCCACTACCAGCGCCAGGTGGTAGTAAACGTAGCCGTAGATTGCTTGCACGCCAAACAGCAGCATCACCTCGGCCGCCATCACCGTGAAACCGCTGCCGGTGACGCACATCGCAGCCGTGGCGCGCCGACGCTTCGCGCGACGCACGACCATGGCAAACAGGATCGCTCCGCAGGCCAGCAGCGTCAGCAGCACGTGGCTGAACTTCACTCCGGCAATGGCGCTAAAGGCTACGCGGTATGCCTGGTTGAACTGCGTGCTCCACAGCGTCACATCGAAGTAGTAGGCGATCGGCGCAAAGTCGCGGTTGACCGGCGTTGCCGCGTGCGAGCGGAGCACCTGCTCGATTTCTGCCTTGCGGTCGGGCATCATGCGAAAAGGAAGAAAATATTCGCGAACGTAGCTCGTCTCCACACCGCGCTGACGCAACCGCGCCAGGAGCTGTTTCGCGTCAGGTGTCGCCCGCCCCTGTTCGCCCGCGAAGAAGTGCACCGTCTCGCCGGGAATGACGCCCACCTCAGGGAAGACCTCGTGCAGCGTGCGGAAAATGCAACGCAGGAAGACGCCGCGTTCCGGGCTGATGTAGTTTTCCGCACCGCGCAGTTGCAGCGCCACCAGCCCGCCGGACGCCAGTGCCTGCCGCGCTTCACTGAAGAACTCACGCGTGTAGAACCGGTTCAACTGCGCCGTTTGCGGTTCCGGCAGGTTTATGATGATGGCGTCGTATTTGTTTGGCGTCTCTTTCACGAACAACCGCCCGTCGCCGTGATGCACGCTGAGGCGTCCGTCAGCGGTTGCCGCAGCCCATTCTTCCGGCAAGTACTGCTGCGCCAGTCTCACCAGCATGGGATCGAGTTCGACGTAGTCAATGCGCCGCAGCATCGGGTGCTTCAATGCCTCGCGCACGCTGCCGTTCAGCCCGCCGCCGATCAGCAGTACATGCTGCGGCGCTGGATGTTGCAGCAGGGCATAGTGCACGGCTTCTTCGGCCGCTGCTGGATCCGGGACGCTGAACAACACCAGCCCGTTCTCATATACGCTGCGCACCTCGCCCGTCTGCACCACGGCCAGGTTGCCGTACACCGAATCGCGCCGCACCAGCACGCTGAAACCGGGCCACAGGCGCGCCGTTGAACTTGCGTCGAGTCGCGCGGCGACGGCGAACATCGGATACGCAGCCGCTGCCAGCAGCAGCAGCGCCGTGATTTGCGTTGTCCTCCTGCGCAAAGCGACAAAGATCGCCGCGGCTGCGTTCAGCAGCGCCAGCATCATTGCGATGGAAAACGAGTTGAGATGGGCCGCCAGCGCCAGGCCGGCAACGATTCCTCCTGCGCCCGCCCCGATCGCCTCCAGCAGGTACATCGCGCCGCCGGCCTCTGCGGTGGAGCTGTGGGACTGCTCGGCATACAACCGCGCGCCGGCCGCGAACAACCACCCTGATACCGCGCACAACAGGCTAAGTACGGCGAGCGCAATCAGCAGGACCGCGCCCGGCCCAAGCACTTCGCCCGGCAACACTTTGAGCAACGGCCGCGTGATGCGCACGGCATAGACGGTCGTCGGCAGCGCAACGGCGGCAGTCATTTCCAGCGTCGCGACCAGCCTGCGCGGCGTTGCTGGTTGCACACGCCCCAGCACGCCGCTACCGAATGCTGTCCACAGCAACCAGCTCGCCAGCATCAGCCCCAGGGAAATCTCGTTGCCTTCGGCGACCACCATCAGCTCCCGCAGGAGCACTACCTGCGCGATCACTGCCGTGAACCCGATCAGTGCCAGCGCCGCGCGTACCTCAAGCGCGACCCGCTCGCGTGTTGCTATCACCCGTGCTGGCTGTACAGCATTCACCATGGCTGTCGTCCCGAGCGAGCCCGGCATTGATTGCCGGGCGAACCGAGGGACCTTGCGGTTGCGGTTCCGCCGGGCGCCGAACAGCATTACACTTACGCCGAACGAATTCCACTCGATTTCATGCCTGACGAGCCGATTACCGCCGATCACATTGACCGTCGTGAGGTGCTCGTGCGCTTGCTCCGCCTGGGCGGCCTCAGCATCGGCGCCGCTGCGCTCGGTACGTGGCTTCACCATCGGAGCAGCCGCCCCGAAGATACGACGGTCGCGGCCCTGGCTCGCAACCTAACCGTGCCGGCCGATCCCGGTCTTCCGGAACTCGTGGTCGTTCAGGGCGACGACCCGCGCCTGCTCGCCCGCCGCGCACTCGCGGAGATGGGCGGCGCCGGCCGTTTCATCGCGCGCGGCGATGTAGTCGTGATCAAGCCTAACGTTGCTTGGGACCGCACCCCGGAGCAGGCGGCGAATACCAATCCGCTGCTCGTGGCGGAACTCGTGCGCCTCTGCCAGGAGGCAGGCGCGAAAAGAGTGATCGTGACCGACGTCTCTTGTAATGAAGCGCGGCGCTGCTTTCAGCGCTCCGGCATAGGGCCAGCGGCCGCGGCCGAAGGCGCCGAGGTCATCCTGCCGGAAGAGCGCCGGTTCCGCGAAGTTGACCTGCGCGGCGACGTCCTGCGCGCCTGGCCGGTGCTCGATGCGTTCCTCAGTGCCGACAAGATCATCAACGTGCCCATCGCCAAGCACCACGACCTTACCGGCGTAACGCTCGGCATCAAGAACTGGTACGGCATGCTCGGCGGCCCGCGTCACCGCCTGCACCAGCGCATTCACGAAAGTCTCGCTGACCTGGCGGCGTTCATTCGCCCGACCCTCACCCTTATTGACGGCTATCGCATCCTATTGCGCAACGGCCCCACCGGCGGCAATCTTGAAGATGTCGCGCTGAAGAAGACACTCATCGCCTGCACCGATCCGGTTGCCGCCGACGCCTATGCGGCGCAAGCGTGGTGGAACATTGCGGCCTCGCAACTGCGCTATCTTCAACTCGCAGCCCAGCGAGGGCTCGGCACGCCGCGCTTTGAGTCGCTACGCGCGCGGACCGCGCAACTCTACTCGAGTGGTGGTGATGCTGCCCTTTAAACTCGTATGCGGACGGAACTACTACCTGCCGATTGGGCAGAACGTATATCCCGTCTCGAAGTATCGGCTGACATGTGAATACATCTTGTCGCGCGGTATTGCCGGTCCCGATGACTTCGTAGTTCCCGATTGTGCCACCGATGCCGACATTCTCCTGGTGCACACACCCGAATACCTGCACAAGCTCTGCACCGGCGGCTTGTCGGAAGAGGAAGAATTGCAACTCGAAGTCCCGTTCTACCCCGAGCTTGTTCAGGCGTACCGGCTCTGTGCCGGCGGTACGATTCTTGCGAGCGAATACGCGCTGCGGGACGGGATCGCATTCAACATGGCCGGCGGCTTCCATCATGCGTTTGCCGATCATGGCGAGGGATTCAATCTGATCAACGATGTCGCGGTCGCCATTCGACGCCTGCAGAAGGATGGCAAAATCAAGACTGCCATGACGGTGGATTGCGATGTCCATCATGGCAACGGCACGGCGGCAATCTTTGGGACGGGCGAGGCTCCTGCGTTCTCCCGGCCCGGGGCGGCGCCCTATTTCCGCGAGTCGCCACCCACAGACGTGTTTACGATTTCACTCCATCAGGAAAATAACTATCCAGCCTGGAAGCCGAGATCGTCCATTGATGTCGGCCTGCCCGACCGTATCGGCGACGAGGATTACCTCAAATGGCTGGAGAAAGCCCTTATCTGGGGGTTGCAGCGCTTTCATCCTGACCTAATCTGTTATCTTGCTGGATCCGATCCTTACGAAGGAGATTTGCTCGGTGGGCTCGCGCTCAGCATAGAGGGGCTGAAGCGCCGGGATGAGTTTGTCCTCAGAACGGCTTTGCAGCGCAAGATTCCGGTGCTGGTATTGCCCGCGGGCGGATATGCAGTGAACGTACGCGATACTGTGATTATTCATTCCAATACAGTGGTCGCGGCAGGAGAGGTTTTTCACAGGAGCAAAGCATGAGACGTTTGCGGCAGTCCAAGTGGATCATTTGCCTGGCCCTGTTGTGCGCCTTAGCAGCCGGCGCGCAAGGTACTCAGCCGGCGGAAGTTCGGCTGGAGCAGGTTGCACTGACAACTTCCGACGGGACACGCCTCGCCGGCATCGTGTACCACCCGGCCGGCAAGCCGCGCCCGGTTGGACTTATGCTGGTGCACGGCTTTGGCGGGACTTTCTACGGAGCCTACTTCCCGTATCTTGGCCGGGCTGCGGCCCAGCAGGGCATAGTTGCGCTCGCGCTCAACATGCGCGACCACGATACCGGCCCCAAGACCTCCGATTTCATCCACAACGCAAACGACATCGCCGCCGGGGTAGCGCACCTGCATAGCCTGGGCATCAGGAAGATCGTTCTGCTGGGGCAGAGCATGGGCACCAACCGGGTGCTCTACTATCAGGCAGCGTCTGGCGATGCGAGCATAGCGGCCACGGTGCTCGTTAGCGGGCCAGGAAACCTCTTCCAGTGGAACGTCTGGCAATTCGGCGAGAACAAGGCGCAGGAGACGGTCAACCAGGCGCTTCGTATGGAAGGGGAGGGCCGCGGTCGTGAGCTGATGCTGGTGGATTTGGGCCCGCTGGGAAAAGCTCTCTACACCCCTCAGTATCTGCTTAGTCTGCGCGGTCCCAAGGCGAAGTCCGACCCCTACGCCAACATTCAGAAGGTGAAAAACCCGGTCCTGATCGTGCAGGGTAAGGCCGATAAGTTGATCGAACCGGAGATCGCTGAACGGCTGCGCAAAGCGGCGGCCAGCAATCCCAAGGTGGATGTGCAATATGTCGAGGCCGCCGACCACGGCTTCAGCGAGCACCAATCGGTCCTTGCTGACCGCGTGTTGGACTGGATTAAGTCAACCGTGCGCTGAGGAAGAGCGGAGCCGCGGAGCCATGGAGTGCGCCTTCGAGGTTCTTTCGTACGCGTTCCACCCTTCAGAGCTGTTTGACTATTTTAGCTATTATAGCTTAACGTTGTCCTGTTTGGAGGGGGATCCGTGAAAGTTACGCGTTCGTCCAAGCGCGCATTAGAGCGAGACCGCCGCATAAACCTGCCCGAGCCGGGCCCGCGCTGTCGAGTCGCGTCTGGCCAGGGGCGCTCGTATACCGCGACGCAGGCCAAAAACGAGTTTGGCCGTGTGCTGGACGAAGCGCTCCAGGGCGCAACGATAGTCATCACGAAGCACGACACCCCCAAGGCAGTTCTCATTTCGATGGACAAGTTCAATGCCCTCCAGCAAGCTCCCCAAATGAAGCTGGACACGCTGAGTGCGGAGTTCGACACCCTTCTTTCGCGCATGCAAACTGCCAAGGCCCGCGCGGGCATGGAACGGGCCTTCCATGCGCCACCCGACCGACTGGGGAAGGCCGCCATAGCTGCGGCGCGCAAGCGTGGCTAGGAAAGCCCACGTCCCGCGAATCTACGTGCTGGCGGGTACGAACGGTGCGGGTAAGAGCAGCATCGGGGGAGCGATGCTCGTCGCTGAAGGAGTCGAGTATTTCAACCCCGACGAAGCCGCCGCTCGTATTCTCGCAGCCAATCCAGCAATCTCCCAAGCGGAGGCCCAGAGTGCCGCCTGGCATGAAGGGAAGCGGCTGCTGGGGCGGGCCATCGCCGAGCGACTGGACTACGCGTTCGAGGCAACCCTCGCCGGAACCACCATTCCGGCGCTGCTCGACAAGGCGCTGTCACTGGGAATTGAAGTCCCCATCTGGTACGTAGGATTGGCAAGTGCCGAACTTCATATCGCGCGAGTTCGGGCTCGAGTCGCCCGTGGCGGACACGACATTCCAGAGGAGAAGATCCGCCAGCGCTATGCCCGCAGTCTCCTGAATCTGATTCGCTTGCTACCGAAACTGACGGAAGTTCGGGTGTTCGACAACAGCGAAGAAGCCGATCCGTACTTGGGCATAGCGCCTGAACCAAGACTGATAGTCCATGCCGCCAAAGGCAAGATCCTAAACGTCTGTGATCTGGCTGCCACGCCCGGTTGGGCCAAACCAATTGTGCTCGCAGCGCTGAAGCCAAATGCTTCATCAGAGCGAGACAAGTAGTGAGCCGTGTTGAAGACGACCGGAGACTTCTACGCGAGGTGCCTGGCCGTACGTGAATGAAGCATGATGGTGGAGGCGGCGGGAGTCGAACCCGCGTCCGAAAACGTCACTGGCCAAGAGCCTACATACTTAGTCGCATTCCGCCTCCGGGATTAGCCGGAAACGTTCGCCGCCTGCGCTCAGAACGCGACAAGAAACGCAGGCCGCTAGTCCGTAGATCTCGCCTCGGCGGCCCAGACCCAACTGCCGAAGCCAGCCCACTGTGCGACGCCCTGTTCCGGCCCGTGGACGAAGCCGGGCAAGACGGCTACCTAGTTAATTAGGCAGCGTATGCCATCTGTGGAGTGGCAATTATCGTTTTGCGCACGATTACGGATGCACGCACTCCGGTATGCCTCTTGACCGCAATCGCTTCCGTCGAAGCCGTGACGCCCCCATCTTGGTATCCACGGCACCTCGGCGCCGGTGGATGAGCGCTGCGCGACCGGGTGGCCCCGCGTGGCTGACGCTCTTGCGGCAGTGTCAAAGAACCGCTTCCAACTTTAGCAGTATGTGTTTGGAAGTCAATCAGTTTGATGTTCCGCCTCTGCCGCCGGATTCAGCCTGTGATCTTGCATCCGCCCCTTCTTACGCACATCCAAATGGGATGTCGCTAGTACAATCTAATCCCGGTAACATCGTTGGAGTTCCCGAATGTCCGTTGCGTGAACTGAATGCCGGAGGAGCGCCGCTAGTGCACCCGCAGTGTCTGCCGTTCACCAAAATTCCACAGACCACCGCACTGTTTTCCGCTTTTCTTTACGACTTCCCGCGAGTGCAGCGCTTCTTCCGCCGCCTGCCAAACGAGCCTTCCTGGTTTGCCGACGAGGCTGCGACGATCACCTATGACCCGCAGCGTCGGGCCGCAGTGGCCGACATCCTGGCGCGCCAGAACCGCACCTTTGGTTGTTCCGAAAAAACCCTGGCGAACATCGAACGCCTGCGCCGTGGCGCCTGCGCGTTGATTACCGGGCAGCAGGCCGGGCTTTTCGGCGGGCCGCTGTTCTCGGTGCTGAAGGCGGTCACTGCCATCCATCTTGCCGCGAGAGCCAGCGCGCAGGCTGTCGAGTGCGTCCCCGTGTTCTGGCTGGCTACCGAGGACCACGACCTCGCCGAAGTTGATAACGTCGTTCTCCCTGCGGGCGATGGCAGTCTGCGAAAGTTGACTGCCATAGTTGACCGGCGCGAGCACGCGCCCATCAGCGACGCCAGCTTTACCTCGCAAATTGACGCGGTTGTTGCCGAGTCGCTGGATTTGCTCGGCGACTCCGAAGCGGCCGGTGCTCTGCGCGCCAGCTATCGTCCCGGCATCTCGATGGGCGATGCCTTCGGCAAGTTCTTCGCGTGCGTTTTCCGCGATTTTGGCGTGGTCCTGCTGGATGCTTCCGACCCGGATCTGCATGTGATCGCTGCTCCGCTGTACGCCCAGGCAGCACACCGCTCACGGGAACTTTGCGCCGCGCTCATGGCGCGCGGCCGCGAACTGCACGACTCGGGCTTCCACGAGCAGGTCAAGGTGACGCCATCTTCGACGCTGCTGTTCACGTTACACGAGGGCGCGCGCACGCCGATCCATCGCACCAACGAACGGTTCGCAGTTGCTGACCAGAAATGGTCTGAGGCGGACTTGGCGGCGCGGATTGCCGAGTCGCCGGAACGCTTCAGCGCCAACGTTCTGCTGCGGCCCGTCGTACAGGATTACCTGTTGCCCACACTGGCCTACGTGGGCGGCCCCGCCGAGGTGGCGTATTTTGCGCAAGCGGCGGTGGTTTACGAGCAACTGTTGGGCCGCGTGACGCCCATCCTGCCTCGCTTCAGTGCGACCCTGGTTGAGCCGCATGCCAACCGGTTGCTGCACCGTTATCAACTGGAGCCTGCCGACTTGTTCGGCGGTGCCGAGCAAGTTCGGCGTCTGCTGGCCGAGCGCAGCCTGCCATCCGATCTGCATCGCAAATTCGCGGAAGCTGATGCGGCGCTGGACCGCTCTTTGCAGGGTATTATCGAATCGCTCGATCACCTTGACCATACGTTGGTGGACGCCGCGAACCGTGCCAGCGCCAAGATGCGCTACCAGTTAAACCGCTTGCGCACGCGCGCCGCCCATGCCGAACTCCGGCGTAACGAAGTGCTCGACCGACATGCCCGCCAGTTCGCGGCGTCACTGTACCCCCACGACACGCTCCAGGAGCGCGTAATCGGTGGCATCTACTTCCTGGCGCGCTATCCGGACCTGCTGGACACGCTCACCCGCGCCGCCGCAATCCCTTGCGCGGGGCATCAGGTAATCAACCTGTAGCTGGATTTACTGCGTACCTCTGCGCCACCTCAGCGCCCTCTGCCGGTTATCTTTTTTCTCAGTTCGGTTGTATGATTCCGGTATGGCGAAGCCGAAGAAAGCGGAAGCCTTTGAGGTGGCGTGCCCGCACTGCAAGGCCACGCTGAAGGTTGATCCGGAGACGCAAGCCGTTATCGCCCATACCGCTCCGGTCACGCCCAAGACTTTCTCCGACTTTGAAGACGCAGCGCGCGCCATGCGCGAGCAGGAAGGGCGCAAGGAGTCGATCTTCCGCCAGTCAGTTGAAGCCCAGAAGCACCAGGCCGACCTGCTGGAAAAGAAGTTCCAGGAAGCGCTCAAGCGTGCCAAGGAAGCGCCCGACGAGCCGAAGATTCGCGACTTTGACCTGGATTGACTCACTGTTTCTTCTGCATTTCCTGCATTTTCCAACTAGAAACCAGAAACCAGAAACTAGAAACTAGTACGCGTGAACCGGCCACTCCTGTTCGGTCACCGCGGCGCGCGCCGCTACGCCCCGGAGAACACGCTGGCGGCGTTTGAACTCGCCCTGGAACACGGCTGCGACGGTTTCGAGTTCGACGTGCGTGTCACCGCCGACAGCCACGCCATCATCTGCCACGACGCGCACCTCGCCCGCCGGGATGTGGCCCGCAGCAATCATCCGCAATTGCTTGAGCGCTGCCCGTCGCTCACCACGCTCGATAAAGTGCTCGCTGGGTTTGCCAGCCGTGCGTATCTCTACATCGAACTGAAGGTCGCCTGCACAGACCAGTTGCTGCACGCCATCCGCACCTTCCCTCCGCAGCGCGGGTTCGTGGTCGCGTCGTTCCTGCCCGAAGTACTGACGGCCGTGCACGGGCGCAACAGCGACATCCCTCTGGGCTTTATCTGCGACAATGCGCGTGAACTCCGGCGCTGGCGCGAACTGCCGCTCACGACGGTGATGCCGAAGCACACCATAGTTACGCCTTCGCTGCTCGATGAGCTTCACGGGGCGGGCAAACAGGTCTTCGTCTGGACGGTGAATGGCGAAAGGGAAATGCTGCACCTGTGCGACATGGGCGTGGACGGCATCGTCTCGGACGACACCCGCCTGCTATGCCGCCTTCTGCGGCGGCAAGCTGGGTAGTTGCTCCGGCTTGCGCAGTAAGGCCGCGCGTCCCGCTCGAAGCTCTCCTTTGCTGTCCTCGGCGCTTTTTGCATTCGCGCTTTGTCAAACTACTCGATGATCCTGACAATCGCAGGATGCAACTCCCAGGCAGTGGCCACCTGGGGCAGGCCGCGATCGTGCTCGTAATCCAGAAATGCCAAGCCGGTCACCTCCACTCGGAACGGCTGAGGCAATTGCCCGCTGAGGGGGCCCAGGCTGAAGCCGCGCGCCGCCAATTGTTGGCGAAGCTGGTCGCGGGCCGAGCAGTAGGGCTTGTCTACCGGTGTTTCCACGATCATCCGGGGCGCATTCACATCTGCGGTTTGCGAGATCTCCATGTGGATGTCGCAATCGGGCTTGATCGTCGCAAGTTGCAGGTAGGCTGACCTGATCCGGTACACGTTGAGCTCGCGTCCCGTGCGCGGTGCGAGTGCATTGGCGAAGAGTTTGCACGGATAGGAGCGGTGCTGGTGCTGGCCGCCTTCGCGCAGAAATGGAAGCTGCGCCTTGCGCGCGGCGCGCGGCTGAAGCCGCAGCCGCTGATCACGCTACGGCCGAAGTACAGGGATGCCGATGTACGTGAAGCGCGGGCCGACGTTACTTAAGTTTCGTCCAGTGCCGCAATCTGCTTGCAGGCGTTCAGCTCGCTGTCTTACTTTGCAGGTGTCGACATAGTGCTCTCCAAAACTCCGGCCGCAGAGACGTGGGTCTTTGCGGCCCCTCCTTTTGGAGCGCGTTCCGGCCTACCGCAGCAGTTCTTCCAGCGCGGCGCCACGGTCGGTCTTCTCGTCGCGGTACTTGATGATCACGGGACAATACACGGACAGGCCCCACTCCTGACCTTTACCCTTGGTAATGGGACGGCCGCCTGGAACGACGACGGCATCTTCCGGCACCACCAGCGGCTGGTCGGACGTGGCACGGTAGATTTCGCCGCGCACCGTGTCGTAGAGCGGCGTGGAGCGGGTCAGAATGGTGCCGGCGCCCAGCACGGCGCGCGCGCGGACCTGCGTGCCTTCATAGATGCCGCATCCGCCGCCGACCAGCACATCATCCTCGATAATGACCGGCGCGGCATTGACCGGCTCCAGCACGCCGCCCACCTGTGCGGCGGCGCTGAGATGGACCCGGCGCCCGATCTGGGCGCACGAGCCGACCAGCGCGTGGGAATCCACCATAGTGCCTTCGTCAACGTACGAGCCCACGTTGATGTACATCGGCGGCATACAGACCACGCCGGGCGCGATGTAGGCGCCCAGCCGCGCCGAAGAGCCGCCGGGAACCACGCGGATACCGTCGCTCAGACGAAACTGGCGCGCGGGGAAGGTGGCCTTGTCCACGAACCCGCCGGGCATCTCAGCCATCTCGCCCAGGCGGAAACCAAGCAGGATGCCCTGTTTCACCCAAACATTGGTGCGCCAACGGCCGTCAAGTTTTTCCGCGGCACGGATGCGGCCCTCGGTCAGCGCGGTGCGGAATTCCTCGAAGACGCGGCGCGCCTCGGGATCGTTCTTCGCTTCAACGCCAAGGGCGAAGAGACGCTCAATGGCAGTTTGCAGGTGAGCGGCGACTGGAGACGACATGGGCGGAGTATAAACGAACTGGCGAACCGGCGAGCACAAAGAGTGAACTGGCGTAGCGCCGCTGGGCCCAATTCTCAGATCGTCAGTTCGCCAGTTCATCTGTTCACCAGTTTCCGTTCTTGCATCCGAAATTCTGATGAACGCCCCCCAAGAGCTACTCGGCCGGACGCTGGTGCTGGTGGCGCACCCGGACGACGAAACCGCCGGCTGCGGCGTCCTGCTGCAGCGTATGTGCGAGCCAATAGTCGTGTTCGCCACTGACGGTGCGCCGCGCAATGAGTTCTTCTGGGGGAAGTACGGTTCGCGGCTTCGCTATGCCCGCGTCCGGGAGGAAGAAGCCCGAACGGCACTTGCGCTGGCGGGCGTAAACGAGGTCATATTCCTTGCTGAAATAGCCAGCGGGCTGGAGCGCTTCGTGGACCAGGAACTCCATTTGTCGGTAGGCGACGCGGTGGATGAACTCGGCAAGCTCATTGAGCGTTATCGCCCCGAGGCGCTGTTGAGCATGGCTTACGAGGGCGGCCATCCCGATCACGACGTGTGCAGCTTTGTCATCGCGGTGCTCGCGCGGCAGTTCGGCCTGCCCGCGTGGGAGTTCCCCTTGTACCACCGCAAGCAGACGCAGGATGCGGTTTTCCAGCGGTTCACCGTGCCCCACGACAGGGAGGAAACCGTGTTGGAGGTGACGCCGGAGGAACTCGCGGTGAAGCGGCAAATGCTGGAGGCGTATCGCTCGCAGCATCCGTTCCTTTTCGAGTTTGATCCCGGCCTGGAGCGCTTCCGGCGGCAGCCCGTGTACGATTACTCGCAGCCGCCGCACGGGGGCGCGCTGAACTATGAAGCCTGGCAATGGGACGTGACAGGAAAGCAGGTCTGCGCGGCGTTCGCCGCCTTTGCCGGCGAGCGTCGGCGCGGCGTCATGTGAAACGGAGGACACATGACAGGAGAGCAAGGCATTTGAACCAGCGGCAACGGCCACGGTCGGTGCTGTACGTCGCGTATCCCTTATTGCCCGTTAGCGATGAGAGCGCGGGCGGCGCCGAGCAGATGTTGTATACCCTGGAGCGCGAGATGGCAGTGCGCGGTCATGCAACCGCAGTCGCCGCCTGTGCCGGTTCGTTTGCCTCCGGCGAAGTGATTACCACCGGCGGCGTGCCGCGCCAACTGGACTGGTTTGACGACCGCGAGCGCGAACACTGTGCCGCCGTTGTGGGACATGCCGCGGCGCGGACCTACGACCTCATACACGACAAGAGCGGCAGCTTCTGGCGCCATGCGGGTGCGCTGGACGCGCCCGTGCTCGTCACACTCCACCTGCCACGCACCTTCTATCGTCCGGCTCTGTTCGAGACAATCGCGGCAAATATCTTCTTCAATTGTGTCTCGGAATCGCAGGCAGCCAGTTTCGCCAATCTGCCGCGTATGATGGGCGTGGTACACAACGGCATCGCGGTCGAACGATTTCCCTTTACGCCGGAAAAACGCGGATACCTGCTATGGATGGGGCGCATCTGCGAGGAAAAAGGCACGCACATCGCCATCGAGGTAGCGGCGGCCGCCGGACTGCCGCTGACCATCGCCGGACAGATTTATCCCTTCTCGTATCACCAGCGCTATTACGAGCGCTCCGTACGGCCACACTTGGGCGCGCGCGGATCGCGGGTGCGCTTCGTGGACACGCCCACGTTCACCCAGAAACGCGACCTGTTGCGCAATGCGCGCGCGGTGCTGGTGCCCAGCCAATGCGAAGAGACGAGCTCACTTGTCGCGTTAGAAGCGATGGCCTGCGGTACGCCGGTGATTGGTTTCCGGCGTGGCGCTATCCCCGAAGTGGTTGTCCACGGCGAAACCGGCTGGGTGGTGGACAACGTCCAGCAGATGGTCGAAGCCGTCGCTCGCACCGCCGAAATCGAACCACAACACTGCCGCGCGCGCGTGGAGACGTACTACTCCGCCGCCCGCATGGCCGATGATTACGAGCGCTTGTACTGGCAAATAATGCAGCAGTGGGCGGAGATGCGGGCACGGGTACCGCACGGCTGACCTGGATTACTCACGAAGTGGTGTGATTCTGAGCGAGTCGAAGGACCTTGTGTTGGGATTCCCCAGAAAAGGGATACACCTTCCGGGAAAACGCTTTAGTGGAGATCAGAAGATGCATTAACAGCAGCGGCCTTATTCCTCCGCGCCCTCTGCGATTGCCTCTGCGGTGAATGCGGTGAATTCGTCACTCGTAGCGCAGCGCCTCAATCGGGTTCATCCTCGCTGCTTTCAGCGCGGGCCAGAATCCGGACATCACGCCCACCGTGGTGAGAACCACAAACGAAATTCCCATCACCATACCGGAGGCGCGCAGGAAGATGTCGCCCTCGTGGTTGGCGGTCTTGTACATTTCGGAATAAAGCGGCATCGGCGGAATCACGTATGTAAGCGCCAGCGCCAGTGCCATTCCCGCCAGCCCGCCGATGAACGTGAGCACCAGCGCCTCGAGCAGGAACTGCCGCAGGATGTCGCGCGGGCGGGCGCCGAGCGCTTTGCGCAAGCCGATTTCGCGCGTGCGCTCGGTGACCGACACCAGCATGATGTTCATCACCCCGACGCCGCCTACGCCCAAGGTCAGTGCGCCGATCAGGCCGAGCACGGTTTCCAGCGCCGCGTTAAAAATCCGGATTTCCCGGCGGTCTTCAATGGTGTCCCATACGGGCACGGCCTTCTCGTCCCTTGGGTTGAAGTGGTGCCGCCGCCCGAGAGTTGCGCGTACCTGCGCTTCGGCGCGTTTGTTCAAATCCAGGCTGAGCGGTTGCACGACCATCAGCTCCGGGTCGCGTTCCTGCTTGAGCTCCTGATAGACCTGGAAGGGAATGAAGCCCTGTTCGTCATCGGGGCCGGTGTACATCGAATCCTGCACCTTGACCTTGAGTACGCCGATGACGTCAAACATCTGCCCGTTGACCGAAACGCTTTGTCCAACGGCGGGCGCGCCCTGAAAGACCTTCTTCCATGCGGCATGACCCAGGATGAGCACGCGGCGGCGCTCGGCGAAGTCGGTCTCGTTAAAGTAGCGTCCATCCTCCATGTCGGTGATGCGGCGCATCTCCCCATACGGCAGTTCGACCCCGCGCACGGTGATGGATACCACGCGCGTACCGAGTTTCAGGCCCATCTGGTCGCTGGATTCGGCGCTCACCGCGCGCAGCAAAGTGCCTTCCTCGCGCACCGCCTGCACGTCGTCGTAGGTGAACTTGATGCGGCGCCCGGCGCGCTGCCCGCCGGCCTGCATGCTGGTCTGTCCCGGCCACACCACCAGCACACCACTGCTCATATTGGACATCGCCTTGTAAAGCGTTGCGCCCACGCCTTCGCCATAGGCCAGCAGCAGCACCACGCAAACCAGCCCCCAGACAATGCCGAGCATCGTCAGGGCCGAGCGCATGCGGTAGCGCATCAGTGCCTGCCAGCCTTGCGCGATCAGTTCTTTCCAGATCATGGCAGCCCGACTACAGCGGCTGCGAACCGCCGCTGGCGATGTAAATCCCGCCGGAACCGGTACGCACTTCCAGCCGCGGCCCGCCGCCTCGCACTTTGCCCTCAACGTTGTGGCGGTTGCCGATCGCGCCCTGCATGATGATGGGGTGATCAACCTTGATGTGGCCGGAACCGGTATGCGCCGCCAGGTCGAAAGCCGCGTCGCTGGGCAAGTTCAGTTCCACGCCGCCGGAGCCGGTGTGCACGTCCCAGTCGGCAGTCGGCTCTCCACTGACCGACACGTGACCGCTGCCGGTGTGCGCGTAAAGGCCGCCGTGCACGTTTTGCAGCTCGATGCTGCCGGAACCCGTCTCGACCGTGGTACGCGGGCCGTTTCCAGAACGGGTACCGCTCAAGTCGGCGCGCACCGAACCACTGCCCGTGTGTGCCCGCACCAGCGTGCCGATGTTCTCCAGTTCCACGCCGCCGGAGCCGGTGTCCACCGTCACTTCGCCGGGCACGTCAGTGATACGCACCGCACCCGAACCAGTCCGCGCGTTCACCGGTCCCTTGATGCCGCTGACCTCTTCATTGCCCGACCCGGTATGCACATCCACTCGCGTGTCCGCGGGCACGACGATGTCGTAGTTGAGGCCTGCGTTGCGCCGCAGGTCCGGGTCGAGGTTCTGGCCGACGCTGATGCTGTTGCCGGTCTGCACGATGGGCGGGTTCTGTTCGAGGCGGCGCAGCTTTTCCTCGGCATTGCCGCCGCGCACGCGAACCTCGGCATGAATCGTCACCGTGCCTGCCGGCCCGCCGCGCACGTGCACTGCTCCGGAGCCGTTCTCCAGGCGCAGTTCCACCGGACCGCTGACCTTCAGCGTGCGGTCGAACGATCCGCGCACATCGTCGGCGTATAGCAGAGTGGCGCTGAAGATGACTACTGCCGCCAGCATAAAGCGCTTCATCATGGCGTTGTCCTCTGACGTTGTCCGTTTTCCGTTCTCCGTTTTCCGAAACCCGCAATTGCAGGTCTCGACACCAATCGGAAATCGAAAATCGGAAATCGAAAATCAAAAAATCCCAAGTCCCGAAATCCCCAATCCCAAATCCAACTCACTCGTACCTCAAGCTTTCCACCGGCGTCATCTCTGCCGCGCGCTGCGCGGAGTACATTCCCGCAGTCACCGTCACCAGTCCCAAGGTGAACACCGAGGCCAGAATCGCCGCCGGGGAAAGGATGGGGCGTGGCATGAACTCCGGGATCTCCACATTATTCAGCGCCAGGCAAATGCCGGCGCCGATAGCGAAGCCGATGGCGCCGCTGATAGCAGTCAGCGTGGCAGACTCGGCGAAGAACTGCCGCAGGATGTCGCTGCGCGTCGCGCCCAGGGCCTTGCGCACGCCGATCTCGCGCGTGCGTTCGCGCACCGCCACCAGCATGATGTTCATCACCCCGATGCCGCCCAGGCACAAAGTTGTGACCGCCACGGCGCCGAAGAACAGCGTCATCACCCCGAAAATCCGCGCGATCATCTTGGCGAAGCGGTTGGTGTCCCAGATCATCACCGCATCTTCGTCGCTGGCGTCGAAGTGGTGAACGCGCCCGAGGGCGCGCCGCACCTGCTTTACCGCTGCTTCATGGTCTTTAGGATCCGCGACGGAGAGCACGATGTTGCTCAGCCCGCCGCGCACCACGCCGCGTTTCTCCGGGGGAGGGAAGTCGCGGGCCATCGCCGAGTAAGGCACAAACAGGTGCTGGTCGTCGCGTCCGCTGTAATCGGAGTTCTGCTTTTTCTTCGGCATTACTCCGACCACCGTGTACGGCACGCTGCGGATGCTGAGCATGGCGCCGACGGCGGGCTGTCCCGGAAACAGTTGCTTGCGGGCTTCGTAGCCGAGCACCACGACGCGCTTGGCTTCGTCTTCGTCCTGTTGCGTCAGCAGCCGGCCTTCTTCCACCCGGATGGAGCGGAAGATCTGGAACTCCGGCCAAATGCCCACCACAGCACGGTTCGCGGAGTTAAATTCGCTGACTTGAGGGAGGGTACGCCGCAATTCCGGGCTGACATTTTTGACCAGGTAGCATTCGTTCTTGATCAGCCGCGCGTCATCGATCGTCAGGCGGATCTCTCGGCCTGCGGCGAGGCCGCCGACCTGCTGGTTGGTACGGCCGCCCCAGATGATTACCAGGTCGGTACCCAGCTCCTTCCAGCGCTCCTGCTGGTCTTTGTTGAACCCCTTGCCAAGCCCAACCAACAGGATCACCGATGCGATGCCCCAGACAATGCCAAACATCGTCAGGAAGCTCCGCATCTTGTGCGCGCGGAAGCTGGCCACCACCTGCCGCATGATCTCGAGGAGGCCCATGTTATTTGGTCATTTGGTTAATTGGTTATTTGCTTTTTTCAGCCGAGTTCTGCGTCAGCGCTGAACCCATGGAGCGAGCGACGGAGGCCAAATGGCCCAAGAAATGCGGTGCGTTAAACAATTTGGTCACTTGACCATTTCGTTATGGGGAACTCTGCTCGCGCCAACTGCGCCTTGCCATAACCAAACAACCAAATGACCAAATGACCAAATAACCAAATTACTGCAACACCACCTGGTCGTTCTCGTTGAGTCCCTTCAACACTTCCGCCTTGGCGCCATTGGAAATGCCTACTTCGACCGGGACCTTCTTCTTGCCGTCCTTGGCTTTCGGGTCGGGAATTTCCACGAACGCCTTCTTGTCTTTGTCGTAGATCAGCGCGCCTTCGGGGACCTGGAGCACGTTCTTGTGCTCTTCCAGGATGATCTCTGCATTGGCGGTCATGGCCGCCTTGAGCTCGCCGCCGGGATTGTTGATGGAAACACGCACTTCGAACGTGGTGACGTTGTCTTTTTCCGTGCCCATGGGCGAAATCTTGGTCACCTTGCCGGTGAACGTCTTGTCCTTGAACGACTCCACCTTGATGCGCGCCGGCTGGCCAAGATAGACCTTGCCGATGTCGCTCTCGTCTACCTTGCCCTTGACGTAAACCTCGCTCGTATCGCCCAGGGTCATCACCAGCGTGGCTGCCGAGCCCATCACCAGGATGGAGCTGACCGCGTCGCCCACTTCGACCGGGCGCGACAGCACTAGGCCGTCAATCGGGGAACTGATGGTGGTATAGCTGAGCTGCTCTCGCAGTTGCGCCAGGTTGGCGCGCTGCCGCTGTACGTCAGCCTCGGCTTGCGCGATCTTGGCCTTCAGTACGGTGAGCTGGGCGCGTGCGGCTCCGGTCTTGTTGACCGCCAGTTCGTACGCCTTCTGCGCCTCGTCGAGAGCGGCATCGGACACTACGCCTTCCTTCTGCATGTGCTTGGCGCGCTCGTAGGCCCGCTTGAGCAGCGGCACGTCAGGACCTTCGGCGTCTACTTCAGCGCGTTTGTAGTCGGCATGCGAGGCCCGCAGGTTGGCTTCCGAGGCGAGCAATTGCGCCTCGGCGGAGCGGACGGTGGCCTGAATCTCGTCGCGGTCCAGTTCGGCCAGCACATCACCCCGCTTCACACGCGCGCCTTCTTCGACGTAGAGCTTCTTGATAATGCCGCTGGCCTTGGACTTGATCTCGACTTTGACGATCGGCTCGACCTTGCCCGTGGCCACGACGCTCTTAGCGAGGTCACCGCGCTCGGCCTTGGCAAGCTTGGACGGATCAATCTTGGTCCCGCCGTGGGTCGCTGCGGTGATGCCCAGCACCAGGACCACAATCAAAAAAAGTGAACCGCTGATGTAGATGATCCGTCTGCGCCGCTTCTTCTTGCCGTTTCCGTTCCCGTTTGCCACGTTGCCCTCCTCCGGCCGGTCTCTCGCAGCAGCACCTGCAAGCTGGTACGCGTCTGGGCAGTAGTTTGTTCCCGAGAATTGGAGAATTTTGGGCGACCCTGAGCACGGTTTGTCCCCAGGGAACTTAGACAGTCGAGGCCGGAAAAAGAAAGCAAGAATCGTTCCCCGTTTCCCGTTCCCCGTTCTCCATTCTCGGTTCTCCGTTTTGCGAAGTGTGGTACCCCAGCGATCGCCAGCATAGGTACGGGACTGTGGGGAATTTCAGAAACGAGCCCCAGGGAACACAGAGGGCCACGGGAAAAGGGGAACGGGGAACGGGAAACGTGCCTCTTCAGCTAGAATTCTCCACCAATGGTGACTTTTGTCCTCCTGCGATTGCTCGGGGTGCTGCTGCTGGTGGCGGCCAACGCTTTCTTTGTGGCCGCCGAATTTGCCCTGGTCAGCGTTCGCGATACCCGTATCCAGCAACTCATTGATGCCCGCCGCATTGGCGCGCGCACGGTGCAAAAGCTCCACCAGCACCTCGACGACGTACTCAACGGCGTCCAGTTCGGCATCACGCTTGCCAGCCTGGGGCTGGGCTGGGTGGGGGAGCCGGCTATTGCCTACGTGCTGCTCGGCCCGCTCGAGCGCATTCCCCACGCCACCATCTACGCCCACACCCTTGCCGTGGTCATCGCCTTCACCTTGATCACGTACTTACACGTGATCCTCGGCGAAGTGGTTCCCAAGTCGCTGGCCCTGCAGCGGGCGGAACGCGTGGCCTTGGCGGTGGCCGCACCCATGGACGTCTTCATGCGGCTCGCGGCGCCTTTCCTCGCCGTCATGCGGGCATCATCGCGGCTGGTGTTGCGTTCGTTCGGCATCCCTGAAATTCGCGAAGGTGGGGTACATTCTCCCGAAGAACTGAAGCTGATCGTGACCGCCAGCCGGCGTTTCGGGCTGGTGCCCCCGTTTCAGGAAGAAGTCATCCACCGTGCGCTGGAACTGGGCGAAGTCACCGTCCGCGAGATCATGGTGCCGCGCCCCAACATCTTCTCTCTGCCGGCCGATATGCGGCTCGACGAGGCGCTGGCCCGCGTGGTCGAAGAGCAGCATTCACGCGTGCCCGTGTATGACCCGATGCGCGGGCAGGAGCACATCATCGGCCTGCTGTATTCCAAGGACCTGACCCGCTGGATGCGCCTGCGGCTCACAATGCCGGCAGCGTCCGGTGCGGAACGACTCGCCCAGATGCAGGTCAGGCAGATCATGCGCGACGTGCTGGTGGTCCCTGAGACCAAGCCGCTCCCCGACCTGCTGCTGGAATTCAAGCAGCGCAAACGCCATCTGGCGGTGGTAGTAGATGAGTTCGGCTCAACCATGGGCGTGGTGACCGTCGAGGACGTTCTGGAACAACTAGTGGGCGAAATCGAGGACGAGTTCGACGTCACGCCGCAGCCGTTGCCCGCCGGCGCAACCACCATGGTGGTGGACGGCTCTGTGCCCCTGCGCGACCTGGAAACGCAATACCAGATCGAGTTGCCACGCGAGGAAGGCTACGAGACTCTGGCCGGCTTTATCCTGGCGCAGCTGCAACGCATCCCGCGCGGCGGCGAATCGCTCGAGTTCGGCGGCCGCCGCTACACCGTGGTCGAAATGGACAACCGCCGTATTGCGCGCGTCAAGATCGAGTTGGCAGAACAGCCGGTGGAGAAGAATTTGTGACTGTGTGATTGAGTGATTGTGTGATTTGCGTGATTGCAATGGTCCCCAGCGGATTCAGGAGGTATAGCCAATCACCCAATCACTCAATCACTCAATCACACAATGCCCAATCACTCAATTGCTTCGCTACCTCACAACCCGCGCTCTCTACACACTGCCGGTGGTCTGGCTGGTGGTGTCGGTTGTCTTTTTGCTGATCCATCTCGTGCCGGGAGATCCCATTCAGCAGATGCTCGGCGAAGGCGCCGCCGCGGCCGATATCGCCGCCGCGCGCCATCAGTACGGACTTGATGTCCCCGTCGGCCGCCAATACCTGAATTACTGGAACGGCGTGCTCCACGGCGATCTCGGCCAATCAATCCGCTTTCAACAGAACGTGGGAACGCTGATTGCCTCGCGTTACCCGTCAACGCTGCAACTGACACTGGCCGCGCTGTTGGTCGCAATTGCCCTCTCGATTCCCGCGGGCGTGTACTCGGCGAGACACCGCAACCGCTGGAGCGACCGCGTGCTCAGCTTCGTCTCGCTGCTGGGCCTCTCATTCCCGAACTTCGCGCTCGGGCCGGTGCTGATTTTGTTCTTCGCGATCAAGCTAGGCGTGCTGCCGGTGTCGGGCTCGGGCGCCCTGGAACATCTGGTCTTGCCGGCGATCACCATGGGCGGAGCCCTGGCGGCGATCCTGACGCGCATGGTGCGCACCTCCATGCTCGAAGAGCTCGGCCAGGACTACATCCGCACGGCACGCGCGAAAGGTCTCAGCGAGCGCACGGTGGTGTACAAGCACGCGCTGCGCAACGCCATGGTTCCCGTGCTCACTGTGCTGGGGCTGCAATTTGGCGCGCTGCTGGCGGGTGCCATCGTGACGGAGACAATCTTTTCCTGGCCCGGCGTGGGGCGCCTGACGATTCAGGCCATCGCCAACCGTGACTACTACCTGGTGCAGGGCTGCATTCTGGTAATTGGCTTGACGTATGTGGCCGTGAATTTCATCACCGACCTGCTGTACTCGGCGGTGAACCCACGCATCCGCCAATGAGTACAACGGGCCATCGTGCCATCGGGCTTCGGGTGATCGGTGAACTGAAGAAAGGGCGAACTGGTGAACTGACGAACTGGTGAGAAGAGAAAATCGATGAGAATTTCCCGATTACGAAATTACCCAATTACCCGATTACCCGATTTGATCTGCGTTCATCAGCGTGAACCAGCGGCCAACGGTTAAGGGCCAAGAGCCAAAAGCTAATGGCTACTATCATCAATCCGCCGGTTGCGACCGCACCGCAGCGCGAGCGAGGTGGTATGTCGCTGCGGCGTGCGGCGCGGCACAATCCGCTGGCGGCTGCCGGGCTGGTGCTGGTCATTGTCTTTGTTGCGTTTGCGGTGTTTGCTCCCTGGTTGGCACCGCAGGATCCCGCGCGAATCGAACTCGCCTCACGTCTGACGCCGCCCTCCACCGCGCACTGGTTCGGCACCGACGAACTCGGACGCGACATCTTCTCGCGCATCATCCACGGCGCGCGCATCTCGATGCTGGTTGGCGCCAGCGTAGTAGCAGTCTCGCTGCTGCTGGGGATTATCATCGGCTCCATCGCGGGCTACTACGGTGGCCGCGTGGACCGCTTCGTCAACGTCGTGGTGATGAATGCGTTCCTTTCGTTCCCCGGAATTCTGCTGGCGATCGCCTTTGTCGCGTTCCTCGGGCCGGGGCTGTTCAACCTGATTCTCGCGCTAGCCATCGGCGGTTGGGTCGGCTACGCGCGACTGGTGCGGGCGCAGGTCTTGGCGGTGCGCGAGCGCGAATTCGTCGAGGCGGCGCGCGCGCTGGGCGCCAGCGACTTGCGGATCATCGCGCGCCACATTTTGCCCAATATCATCCAGCCGGTCATCGTGCAGGCCGCGATCGGCATGGCCGGCGCGGTGCTGGCCGAAGCCACTATGAGTTTCCTCGGGCTGGGTGTGCCGCCGCCGGTGGCAAGCTGGGGCTCGATGCTCAACGATGGCCGCTCACACCTGTTCGACGCGCCGCATCTCGTATTGTTTCCCGCGCTGGGGGTGATGCTGGCGGTGCTGGCGTTCAATTTCATCGGTGACGCCCTGCGCGACTATCTTGATCCCCGTTCCCGTATGGAAGTCGGACTGTGAACGGCTCTCGGCTATCGGTTCTCGGCTCTCGGTTCTTGGCCGGCAGCCGACGGCCGACGACCGACAGCCGCGGTTACTTCCGTAATCCGCACACAGAAAATCTGGGCGTCTGTAGCGAACACCTGCGCGACATTTTCGAGCAACGTGTGTTCCTGCATGTGACACGCGACACAGTCCGTGATCATGCAAGGAACCGGTGAGGAGAGTGACATGAAGACGAGGATCTTGGCGGTGGCCGTGATGTTCGCCGTAATAGTGCCGGTATCGTTTGCACAGCGCGGCATCAACCAGCGGCGCGCAAATCAGCAGCAACGAATCGGACAGGGTGTAAGAAGCGGCTCGCTGACGGCGGGCGAAGCAGCGCGCCTGGAGCGACGCGAAGCGCGCCTGAATAATCAGGTTCGGCGCATGAAATCCGACGGCGAATTCACTGCGCAGGAACGGTGGCGGGTGCAGCACGAGCAGAACGTCCTGTCGCGGCAGATCTACCGCGAGAAGCACGACAACCAGGTGCAGCCGCCGGTTACCGGGCCGATTACGGCGCGTAACCGCGCGCAGCAGATGCGCATTGGCCAAGGCATCCAGAACGGCTCGCTGACGGCGGCAGAAGCGGCGCGGCTGGAACGGCAGGAGGCGAACCTGAACCGGCGCGAGGCGCACATGGCGAGCAACGGACTGACCCGCGGCGAGCGCCGCGCCATCACGGTGCAACAAAACAACATGTCGCGCCGCATCTATCGCCAGAAGCACGACGGCCAGCACCGGTAATCCACTTCCACTCAGCGTTGACCAGAGACTCGCTGCGGCGGGTCTCTTTTTTGGCACAAATTTCCGCCACCCGCCCAAATGTTCCACGTGGAACATTTCTGCTCTTCTCGCCGCAAGTCATTGAAATCAGGCGTGTTCTCAAAATGGGAATTGCGATTAGCGGAGGTACGTGATTACCGGATTCTGATCAGCGTTCATCAGCGTTAATCAGCGACCCCAGGCAGATCACCCGATCAGCGGATCACCCGATCACCCGATTACTCTCCGTTGTTGCCGGCGGTGAGGGCCAATTGCTCTTCGGTTCCGGGCACTGGTTCGCCGCTGATAGCGGTAACGCGCGTGCGATATTGCTTGAGGTGGCGTACGGCGGTGTCGTATGCCACCTGGGCTTTCTCCAGGCCCTTGCCGACTTCGTCAAACTTCCTCTGGAAATGGCCCAGCGAGGTCTGCGCCTGGGCGAGTTCCTTGCGGGTTTCTTCGAAGCGCGCCGCCACCTCGTACCACTTGTAGGCCAGCGCGACCATTTGCAGCGTCATGAGCAATGTGTTGGGCGAGACCGGATGCACCTTCATCCGGGTGAGAGCTTCCATGGCTTCTGCGTTGGTGATGGCCTCGAAGTAGAGCGTCTCGCTGGGCAGATACATCAGCGCAATGTCCATGGTGCCTTGCTCGGGCTGGACGTATTGCGAGATGCGCTTAGCTTCGGTCTTCAGCACGCGCGCCAGTTGCTTGCGCGCATCGGCAAGGGTTGCCTCGTCGCTGCTTTCAAACAGCGGCAGGACCTGTTCGCGAGGAAACTTGGCGTCTACCGGCAGGGTGCGGTCGGGGAAGTTGATGAGCGCGTCCGCGTGCTCCGGTCCGGTGCCGGGAGAGGTTTGCAGCGAATACATGTGCGAAGGCAGGAAGTCGGCGAGCAGGCGTTCCAGGCTGGCCTCGCCAAACTTGCCGCGCAGGTGCGGCAGCTTCAACAGGCAGTTGAGGTCGTTGATTGATGCGCCCAGCGTGCCCACCTGCCGCAGTTGCTCTTCCGCGGCTTTAAGGTGTTCCTGCACTTTCGTGAAATGGGCGAAGCCCTCGCGGATGTTTTCATCAAGTTTCTGCTGGACGTTGCCGGAGACGGCGAGCAGTTTCTCTTCGACCTGTGCGCGCATAGCATCGAGACTTTGCGCAGTGCGCTGGTTGAAGGCGTCCAACTCGGCCTTCAATTGCGAAGTGGTGAGGGCGAGGGAATTGGCCAGTTCCTGGCGTCCGGCGGTCAGGTTTTCGGCTTGACGGGTGGAGAGCAAATCGAATTTCTGCTCAAGCTGGCCGCTGAATTCGATCAGTCGTGTGGACTGCTCTTGCCGGCCGGTGGCCAGTTGCTGGTCCACGGTGGTGCGGATTTCGTTGAAGCCGTCAGCGATCCGGTCACTCATCTGCTGGCGCAGGTCGCCCTTGGTCTGCTCCAGGCGGGAAGCCATGTCGGCGGTCGCCGAGAGGAATTTCTGCGAGAGGGCTTGGTCGAGGGCATCGAGGCGGCCGGAGACCTGGAATGACAATCCGCTGGCGTTAACGGCATCGCAAGAGGGTCAACGGTGTCACTATAATTTGCAATTTTCAATAGAAAGGGTGAAAGTGTTCGCTGCGCTCGCAGGTTTCACGCTTGTACTGGCCTGCAACCTGATTTCCGGCATGCCAATAGGGACGCCGGCAGCGGTGATGGCCGCTGCTGCGCAGCCCAATGGAGATTCGCCGCCCGCAGGACCGGAAGGACAACTCTTCGAACTGGTGAACCAGGCGCGCCGGCAGCACGGCCTAGGACCGCTGGCTTGGAACGAGCGTTTGGCCGCCGCCGCCCGCGAACACTCGGAAGGCATGGCGCGGCACGGGAAGCTTACCCATAATCTGCCCGGTGAACCGCGGCTGCGCGAACGACTGTCCGCTGTGCCGCTGGACCGCTCGGCGGAAAACGTGGCGCGAAACACCGGCGTCGAGGACGCGCACCAGGCGTTCATGTTGTCGCCATTGCACCGGGCGAACATTCTCAACCCGGAGTACAACGCGGCCGGCATCGGCATTGTCCGCAAGGACGACGCGTACTGGGTGACCCAGAACTTTGCGCGTGTCATTCCCGAACTGGACGACAGCGCGGCGGAAGACGAGGTGGCACGGGCCTTTGAAGCCGCGCGCCGCCAAGGCCGGTCCGCCAGACTGAAACGCGTTCGAATGGATGAGCTGCGCCGCCTGGCGTGTTCCATGGCCGACGCCGGGCAACTCAAGACCGCGCGCGCGTTACAGTTGCCCGCCGCCCGCTATGCGGTGACGTTCCAGTCCACCGATCCCGGCAGACTGCCGCCCGAGGTAGCGCGCGTGAGGGACGCGCGCGGCGTTTACAGCTATGCGGTCGGCGTGTGCTTCAAACGCACACCACAGTATCCCAGCGGCGTGTACTGGGTGGCGCTGGTGTTGTTTGGGGGACAGTAGATGGTAGATAGAGCGTGTTTCAAAAACCGGATTTCTACTGATCTGAGGGTCGCCCCTCAGCGGCCAA
>JBHGBA010000020.1:0-56883 GCA_041946775.1 Terriglobales bacterium | reverse complement strand
ATTCATCCCAGGTTAGCGCGCCAAAAGCGGGCGCGCGAACCTGGGGCACCCCGGCGAACTTGGGGCACCCGACGAACTTGGGGCACCCGGCGGGCGCGGACTACTGCGATATTCGTTACGAAAGAACCGTACGATGGAGGGCGATGACGGTGAGGTCATTCCCTGGCTCGTTATTCGCGAGCTGGCTCCAGAGGCGGGAAATTCCGTTGGGCTGCTGGCTGATGAATGTGCAGACGGTGTCTAACACAGTAGCGCACAGCGCGTCGGCGCTGGAGACTTCGGCTTCCGCTATGAACTCTTGCAGACGCTCGAGGCCGAACTCCTCGCGGCGCGGGCCGCGGGCTTCGATGATGCCGCGCGAGGCGGCGACGAGCACGTCGCCCGGCGCGAGCGCGCAGACGGCGGCATCCTGGGTAGCGTGGGAGAACAGGCCAAGGGGCAAGCCGGTGGCCGGCAGCAGGCAGGTGCCGGATGCGTCCTTCACGATGGGGGCGACGTGGCCGGCGTTGACGTACCATAGAGTACCGGCGTCATAGTCATAGCAGGCGAGGAAAGTGGGCGTGCAGCGCACCTCTCCGCCGGCCAGGATGGTGCGGTTGAGTCGCAGGGCGATTTCGGTCAGGGCCAGCGAGACGTTCGCGGCGCCGTCAGCCAGCAGTTCGGGAACGAGCGCGCGCAAGGTGTCCTGGACCGTGGCGGCGACTGCCATTGCCACGGCGCGGCGGCCGGCTACGTCGAGCAGGACGAAGGCGAGTCGCTGGCCGAGGGGAACAAAGTCGAAGAAGTCGCCGCCCACGCGCGCCTGGCGGTAGCGAGCGCCGAGCTCGGCTGAAGGCACCTGCGGCATGACCGACGGCAAGGGGATACGGGCCGGCGCAGGCGCGGCGGTTCTGGATCCAAAGAGCATTGGCAGCGGCACATTAACACAGCAGAGTAGCAGGTGTGGAGCGCAATTTGGAACGCGGCGTGGCGCAATACGTGGCGGCGCTGTTGCTGATAACGGCTGCGGCCATTGCCCAGGAACTGCCCGGCGGAGGCGGCGGCCCGCCCAGCGCGGCGTCGAACTTGTATTTACGCCTGCGATCCGTCGGGCTCGACCCCTCTCGCGTGTACCGCATTCGCGAGGCGCACATCAATCGCGAAGACCTTCACATCTTGCTCAACAGCGGCGTGATTGCCTTTACCGAAGCGGTGGACGGGCGGACCACGGGGGCGTTCTTCGCGGGCGACGGCGAAGTGCTGCTGGCGCCACCGGACCGGGTGGAGCGCTGGTCCTTGTCCTTGTTTACTGGCGCCGCCATCCTGGAAGAGCGCATCACCAGCGCTTACCTGCGCTTCAACGACAACACTTTCGCCGAACTCGAGCCGAACCTGCGGCCCTTCGTGGCCGCGCCCGCGTTGCCGGAGCCGGACGTGGAACCCGATCCCGAGGAACCGGCGGAGCCCGCTGAGCGCGCGCCCGCCACGCCAGAGGAGTTTGTGGCCAGGTGGGGCCCATCGGCGAAGTCGCTGGCGCAGCTCTCGGCGCTGCGCGTGCTGATGACGTTTGTCAACGCGCACAGCACCGCCAGCGATGGAACGCCGCACTGGAAGCGCCCAGCGAAAGACCGGATGTTACATGCGCGCGTCATCGGCTCGCGGCTCGGGGTATTCGACGTGTACTTTGACACGCTGGCCGCCGAGCAGATCGCGGTGGCGCAACGTGCTGATAAGGATGGCACGAGTTATTACGACACCTGGACTGCTTTCCCCATGCGATCGGAGCGGCTGCGCGTGGCGGGCACCCGCTCCGGCGCGCCGCCGGCCGCAACGGCGCAGACGCAGACGGCCGCCGAGGCGTTCAGCGATCCCGTGAAACCGCTGCGGTACACCATACGCGCGCAGATCCGGCCTCCGCGCGAACTGCAGGCGGAGACCACGGTCGAGCTATACACGACCGAGCCGGGCCAGCGCATCCTGGTCTTCGAGCTGTCGCGCTTCCTGCAAGTGCAGGAAATCACGCTGGACGGCAAGGCGCTTGAGTTTGTGCAGAACGACGCGCTGGAAGGCTCGGAACTGGCGCGCCGCGGCAACGATGTGGTCGCGGTCGTGTTCCCCGCACCGCTGGCGCCGAACCGGCCTGTGTGCTTGCGGTTCACCTATCGCGGCGACGTGCTGTCCGATGCCGGCGGCGGGCTGATGTATGTGGGCGCACGCGGAATCTGGTATCCGAACCGCGGCATCGCCCTGGCGGATTTCGACATGGAATTCCGCTATCCCGCGCCTTGGATGCTGGTCGCTACCGGCAAACAAGTCCCGGCTTCCACAATGCAAGCGGTGGCGGAAGCGGGCGGCGAGCAGGTCGCCCGGTTCGTCTCCGAGCGCCCCATAGCATTGGCGGGCTTCAACCTGGGGCAGTACGTCAAAGCGGAGGTGAAGGCCGGCCCGGTGGCCGTCGAGACGTACGCGGCGCGCAGCGTGGAGGACAAGTTCCCGCGCCAGCACACGGTAATCGCTGAGGAGAATATCGATCCGTGGACCGGACGCCGCCTGCGGACCATGCAGATGCTGCCGGCGCCCTTGCCCCAGCCGGCGCAACAAGTCCGCGAAGTCGCGGCACGCGCGGCAGGCACGGTTGGTTTTCTGGCGGCGCGCTTCGGGCCTTTTCCGTACCGCAGCTTGGCACTCGCACAGATGCCGGGCACCAGTAGTCAGGGCTGGCCGGGGATGGTGTACCTGTCGAGCTACGCTTTCCTGTCGCCGGAGGAGCGGCGGCGCGGCCGCTTGACTCCCTACGCGGACGCACTGTACGGCCACCTGATGCTGGGCCATGAAATCGCCCACCAGTGGTGGGGCGACCTGTTGCTGTGGAAGAGCTATCGCGAGCAGTGGCTGGTCGAGGCGCTTTCCAACTACAGCATGCTGCTGATGATTGAACAGGAGGACCCGGCGGTCTTTCGTACCCTGATGGAGCAGTACCGGCATGAATTGCTGGCGAAGAACAAGGACGGTCGTCCCATGGCCGATGCTGGGCCGGTCACTCTCGGCGTCCGCTTGAACTCCTCGCGTTTTCCCGACGCCTACGACACGGTGGCCTATGGCCGGGGCACCTGGCTGTTTCACATGCTGCGGCACATGCTGGTGGACGACGCCGGCAGGGCACGCCGCGGGCGCGCGGGACAGGCCGGGGCCGACGATCCGTTCATCGCCGTGCTGCGCGGGCTGCGCGAGCGCTTCGAGGGGAAGAGCATTACCACGCGGGACGTGCAGCAGGCGTTTGAGGACGCTCTGCCTGACAGCCTGCGCTATGAAGGCCGTAAGTCGCTGGAGTGGTTCTTCGATGGCTGGGTCAACGGCACAGCGGTGCCGTCACTGGATCTGGCGGGAGTAAAACTGGCCGCGCGGGCCGGCCGCGTGACCGCGTCCGGTCGCATCCAGCAAAAGCATGCGCCCAAGGACCTGGTGACCTCGGTCCCGATCTATGCGGAGACGGGCAGCGGCAAACCCGTGCTGCTCGGCCGTGTCCTCGCGGAAGGCACCGAAACGCCCTTCCGCTTTACGGCACCTTCGGGTACACGCAAGTTGCTGCTGGACCCGTACGCCACTGTACTAACGAGGCCGTGAGGCGGTGACTACGCTTTCGCCTGCCTGCGCCGTTCCGCCCAGCGCTTCTTCATCATCTCCGACAAACGCTTGCGGCCGGCGGCACTCATACGGCGGCGACGGCGGATGGGCTGTGCCGCGCTGCGAGCCCCGGCCGCGCGTCCGCGGCGGCTGGGCGCGCTGCCCGCGCGGTCTATCGCCTCAAGAGCGGCGATTGCCTGATCAATTCGGCCACGTTCGGCGCGAAGTTCGGACAGAATCTTGCTAGTGTCCACAAGTGCTCCTTATGCCCCGGATAGTAACAACTGAAGCGGTTACCTGCAAGCTAGATTACATTTTCCACAGATAGGAAGCGACAACTCCTTCATGTGTTGTTCCTATGGCAACTCAGGTTGGGACATGTCATTCTGGACAAGGACCACTTCACAATCTTTGCTGCGTCTTCTGTGTCCTCGGTGGTTGATTGTATATTCACCTCGCCGGCTAGAAGCTGCACCGCAGCGGACACTGGGTACACAGTTGTGACATGCGAGTAAGCGGGAGCGATGGACGGAAGGGTCACTGGAGAAATCATGGCACGAGTCCTATTGATCAGCGGTAGTCCCAAGCCGGAAGGCAACACGGCACAACTCATGGGCGAATGCGCCAAAGTGATTCGCGAACGCGGCGTGGATGCGGAGATTGTCTCCTTTGCCGGCATGAAGATTGAATCCTGCGGCGCTTGTGGAAGCTGCACCGAAACGGGCGAATGTAAGATTGACGATGGTTTGAACGCCATCATCAAGAAGCTTCGCGACAGTGAGGGGCTGATCGTGGGCGCACCTGTGTACTTCGGCACGGCGCGCGGTGATGTCATGTGCGCGTTGCAGCGCATAGGCTACGTCTCCCGGATGTCGGACAAGTTTCTTTCCGGCAAGGTGGGAGGTGCGGTGGCAGTGGCGCGGCGGGGGGGCCAGACTTTTACTCTCCAAGAGATGCTGATGTTCTTCCTGATCAACGACATGATCGTGCCCGGATCCACTTACTGGAACATGGTCTTCGGCCGCATGCCGGGAGAGGTATGGAAGGACGAGGAAGGCATCGCCACCATCAGGCACTTTGCGGCGAATGTGGCGGAACTGGTGAAAAAGTTGAATCCGGACAGGTCACACACCGCCGTCACCGCTTAAGATACGGCGCCAGTTTCACCCAAAGCAGGCGCTTGAGCCGCTCCGAACCTCGCTCGTACTGGTCGGGGATATCGAGGTCGTAGACATCCTTGTTGCCAAGCTTGAACCGCGACTTAAGAAACGTCAGGTGGCGGTCTTCGGCTTCGCACATGACGAAAATTTTGTCGGCCCAGTCGATCAGTTCCTGAGTGATGGTTTGCGTGGCAAAACTGCTGGTGCCGGCCGATTTTGCTTCATAGCCGTCCAGGTTCCGGCAGAGGTCCTCTGCTGTGGGACTGCGATCGCGATTTCCGGTACAGATAAAGAGCAGTCTAGTATTGCGCATCGCGGCGTGACTCGCGAAGCAGATGATACCGCCACAGAAAGCGGTGTCAACTTGGAAACGAATAGCAGCGATTACATGAGGATGTCCGCCGCGCGACGCATGATAGGGTGCTGCATCTCCTCCAAGTCGTTCTTCACCATGTTCAGACCATAGACGCAGCGTTCGAATTCCTCGGCTAGCCGCTTGAAAAGCGGCGCTACCTTGGCGTACTCGAACTGGTCGAACTTGGAGACGACGTAGTAGCTTTCCCGTCCCGCCTTCATAAAGTCGATGAAACTCTCTAGCCGTTGTCGCCGCAGCCGCCAGCGGTTGATGCTCTCCGGGTACATGCCGGTAAAGAAGAGCGTGTAATCGCCAATGTGCTTGCGTACCTGCCGCTCGCGGTCGAACGAGGGCGCGGGGCCGTACACCGGGTCGGACTCCAGCAGCATCTCGCCCACATCGTGCAGCGGCCGGCCAGCGGCGTTGCGAACCTTGTAGAGCTGCTCGACCTCGCAAAACTCGGTCAGGACGTTGGCGATGTAGCTGTGGACCGCGCGGTCGTGCAGGCCCAGGTCAGACTGGTAGTGGCGCTCCACCAGTTGCAGGAAGAGCTGCCGTAGCGGATGGGTTTCCGAGATCATGGCCTGAGTGTTCGTCCCTCCGTTCCGCCGGTTGCGCATTTCCTTGTGACGCGAGTCATACCGCAATATGCCTGCGCGAACAAGCGGGAATTCTCAATCGTTGGCCGCTGTACTTTTAGAGTCTCTAGAGCGAAGAAAAGTTCCGCGCAGGCTGTGGCCGTGCTGGTTTTTGGCAGCCAATCCTTTGCTGTGCTGCCAGTCGAGAGCGCACGGGTAAACTGGCCTGCGGGAGGCCCTTCAGAGGAGAACCGGGCCCGCCGGCGGGACGGCGGCGCCACCAAACTGCTCGTCAGTTCCGGGTTGGTTACTACATTGGCCGTTCAGATTGCATTTGGCTTGTGTGCGGCGGATGGGTTACAACTGCCAACACAGCGAGCTACCCGGTTGAACCATCGCGCGGCCAAACCCGTCTTCGGCGCCATCATCTTGTTCTTGTCGGCTCTCGCCTGCGATGCCGCTACGCCTCTGGCCGAGTTCCGCTCGCACATCCTGCTGAACCCGGATAGCTCGGCAGTGATCATCGAACACTTGCGTCCCGCCGCGCCGGGCCCGGTGGAACGCCGCATTCGGGTGCGATCAAGCGGCGTGCTGGGTCGCGACCGCTTGCACGTGGACATCCTTGAGGTCACCGATGGGGGCGGGCAGCCGTTGCGTTATCACGCGCGCACGCGCGGCGACTTCCTGGCCATAGCTTCGGTCGCTGCCGGCGAGCTGAAGCTGATCTATGCCGTGCGTAATGCCATTCAGCCTCGCGGCACGCACGACGAATTTCTGTGGGCGGCAACGCCGTCCGATGTGGCAGTCCAGTCGGCGTTCG
Organism: Terriglobales bacterium; assembly: GCA_041946775.1. Classification (GTDB taxonomy): domain Bacteria; phylum Acidobacteriota; class Terriglobia; order Terriglobales; family Acidobacteriaceae; genus JBHGBA01. Next base: position 50,367 of record JBHGBA010000020.1, on the reverse strand, counting down.
TGCGGGTGGCGCTTCCGCCCGAGGCGGCAGGACAGTTTTCCGCCCAGGCGGTGCTGCGGCGCGAGCGCGAGGGAATAGCGTCGGCGAACCTGTGGTCCAGCGATGGGCGAATACCGCTGCGTGTGGACAAGTCCGAGATCGAAACCGGCTCGCCTGGCCCGCTTGCCGCCGGAGTCGTACTGACGGTGGATGTGGTGGCGGAGAAAGGCACGTTCGAGCCGATTCCCGTCGGCACGCGCGCCTGGTGGTTTGCCGCGAACAACCCGATTGTGCTGCTGCCGTTAGTGGTGCTGGGACTGATGCTGCTGCTGCGCCGCATCAAAGGCGGCAATCCCGATGCGGGCCGCTCGGTGGCGCCCATGTATGCGCCTCCCGAAGGCCTGACGCCCGCCGAAGCCGGCACCCTGATTGACGACCGCCTTGACCCGCGCGACATCACGGCGACGCTGATGGACCTTGCCGTGCGCGGGTACGTGCGCATCGAGCCCTGCGAGCCGGAACAAAACGGGGCGGAGGGGCGCGACTTTGTCCTCCGTCTGCTCCGGCCGCGCGAGGAATGGAACGAGCTGGCGCCGCACGAAGAAACCATGCTGTTCCACACCTTCTACGGCGGACAATGGACCAAGCTTTCGAGCCTGCGGCTACGTTTCCCGGAGATCGTTCCCTGGATGCGCCGCCAGATCCTCGGCGCGCTGCGTGAGAAAGGCATGTACCGCGTTGATCCGGTCGAGGCGCACCGTTGGCGACAGGCGGGCTTGTATGTGTTGGGTGGCGGGCTGCTGCTGGTGCAGAAGCTGGGAGGCGTGGCGCTGTTCGATTCCCCCTGGCTCGCGCTGGCGATGATCGCCGTTTCCAGTGTCATCGTCTATCTGCTGGGCCGTAACATGACGGCCAAAACTTTGCGCGGTATGCGCAACTACGTCGCCCTGCTCGGCCTTCAGGAGTTCATTGAGACCGTGGATGCTGACCGGCTGGAGCGCCTGGATCGCGTGGGATTCGAAAAACTGCTGCCCTACGCCATTGCGCTCGGCATCGAGCAGCGCTGGGCCCACGACTTTCGCGGCATCGCCACCACACCGCCTGAATGGTTCGCCTGGGCGGGCGAACAACCGTTTGATCCCACGATGTTCGGCAAGCTGCTCGGCGGGTTCGCCACCGGACCTGCGCTGCATCCCGGGCCGCGAGGACGCGTCGTCAAACCATCCCCGTCAGTTATCGCCGTATCCCGCTCCGCGTAGTGGATCGGTTTGAATTTTGCTGCCAGAATTCAGGAACTCTGATATAAGGGCGTTGTGGAGCTGCAGTGAGTGGAGCCACGCGGTGCGAAGCAATCCTGCTCACGCTTGCCGAATGAGTAGAAGGGTGAAGGGTCCCGTAGCTCAGAAGGATAGTGCGCTAGGTTCGCACCTTAGAGGTCGTGAGTTCGAGTCTCACCGGGACCGCCACAAGGTTTTGACGGCCATTATTCGCCTTGACAACCAGGCAAGGGGGTGTACACTCTAAGTAAGTGCGAACCTAGCGCTCGGGTAACTGGGCGCGGTAAAGATACGAAAAGAGGGGTAGCCGACAACGGCTGCCCCTCGTGGCGTTTGCACGTTTCTTTTTCGAAGTAACCCAGCGCTCGGCCACCGCTTGACACCTGTCTCTGCCATCCATAGAGTCAAACCTTCTTAGAGGCGATAAATGTCAGTACTGAACATCTGCGAGCAGAACCCTCCGACTGTCGCACCGCAGACGAGCGTAGCCGACGCCATCCGCCGCATGCTGGAGGACCGGTCCGGCGCCGTTACCGTGGTGGATGAGCACCGGGTCGTGGCCGGCATCTTCACCGAACGCGACGTGCTGAAGCGAGTGGCGCTGAGCGGGCGCGACCCGGAAACCACGCCCGTGCGCGACTTCATGACCACGCCGGTCGAACTGGCGACCGAAGAGACCAGCGAGGCCGAAGCACTACAGGCGATGCTGGAGCGCCACTACCGTCACTTGCCAGTGGTCGATCACCAGGGCCGGCTGATGGGGATGTTGTCCATCCGCCACGTCTTGCAGGCACGGATCGACGAACTGGTGCAGCAGTTGGCGGCGGAGAAAGCCCGGTAAACCATCGGGTGATCGGGCGATGCGGTGATCGGGTGATCGAGACGCACGGCGCACCACAGCGGATCCGCGGGATGCGGGTCTGTCGGGACAGCGGCGCTACGAACTTATCGCCAAATCAAATTTCACCAACACCACTTCACGGCTTGAGCGTCGGGCGCTCAGATTGTGGCCGCGAGCGGCTGTTATAATCCGGTAAGAGATAGATGAAGAAAGCTCATCGAGTACGCTCCACCACAGTCTTGGCGGTCCGCAGGGATGGAAAGGTGGTGATGGCCGGCGACGGTCAGGTCACCCTGGGTGAAGGTGTGGTCAAGCACAACGCGCGCAAGATCCGCCGCCTGTACCAGGACAAGATACTTGCCGGATTTGCCGGCTCCACGGCCGATGCGTTTTCGCTGTTTACGCGCTTCGAGGCCAAGCTGGAACAGTTTCATGGCAACCTGGGCCGCGCCGCCGTCGAGTTGGGCAAGGATTGGCGCACCGACAAGATGCTGCGCCACCTCGAAGCCCTGTTGCTGGTGGCGGACCAGAATTCGACGTACCTGATCAGCGGTGCGGGTGATGTGATCGAGCCCGAAACCGGCATTGCGGCCATCGGCAGTGGCGGGCCTTATGCGCAGGCCGCCGCCGAAGCCCTGATGAACCACACGAAGCTGGCGGCGCGGCAGATCGCGGAAGAGGCGATGAAGATTGCGGGTAAAATGTGTATTTACACGAATGACAAAATCACGATTGAGGAGTTGTAGTCATTCGTACATGTTTGAAGGCCAACAACGGATTTAGACGGATTGAAACGGATTAGGAATTAAGGATTTCGGACGTTCGCCTGAACTACCCGTCTAAGGCATTCATTCCGTTGTTGTTTTTGCAAACGGCAAAACAGAATCCTTATGGCAATTTACCTACCTGGAACCGCAGAAGAAGAACACATTGGGCTCGACGAGTTGACGCCGCGTGAGATCGTGGCGGAGCTCGACAAGTACGTCGTTGGCCAGAAGGACGCCAAGCGCGCAGTGGCCATTGCCCTGCGCAACCGCATCCGCCGCCAGAAACTCACGGCGGAGCTCGCCGAGGAAGTCATCCCCAAGAACATCATCATGATCGGTCCTACCGGCGTGGGCAAAACCGAGATCGCGCGCCGGCTCGCCAAGCTGGCGAATTCGCCGTTCGTGAAAGTCGAGGCGTCGAAGTTCACCGAAGTCGGCTATGTGGGGCGCGACGTGGAGTCCATGATTCGCGATCTGGTCGAGTTTGCCATCGACATGGTTCGGGAAGAGAAGCTGGAGGACGTTGCCGACCGCGCCGAACTGAACGCCGAAGAACGGCTGCTGGACATCCTGCTTCCGTCCGCCGGGGGATCGCGTCCTACGTCGGCGGGGGAGAACGTGGGTTTTGGCGCGTCCATTGAGGTTCCGGATTCGCACTCGCGCACCCGCGAGAAGCTGCGCCAGCAGTTGCGCGAGGGCAAGCTGGACGAGCGGCTTGTCGAACTCGATGTGCGCGAGAAGTCATTCCCGGCCTTCGAAATCATCTCCAACCAGGGCGTCGAGGAGATGGACATCAACGTCAAAGACATGCTGCCCAACATCTTCGGCCAGCGCACCAAGAAGCGGAAGATGAAGGTCAGCGAGGCCCTCGACTACCTGATCCAGGAAGAAGAACAGCGCCTGATCGACATGGACCAGGTGCAGCGCATCGCGGTGGAGCGTGTGGAGCAATCGGGCATCATCTTCCTCGATGAGATTGACAAGATTGCCGGACGCGAAAGCGGCCACGGACCCGACGTTTCGCGCGAGGGCGTGCAGCGCGACATCCTGCCTATCGTCGAGGGCACCACGGTCAACACGCGCTACGGCATGGTGCGCACCGACCACATCCTGTTCATTGCCGCCGGTGCGTTCCACGTGTCCAAGCCGAGCGACCTGATCCCCGAGTTGCAGGGGCGCTTCCCGATTCGCGTCGAGTTGCAGTCGCTTACGCAGGACGATTTCATCCGCATCCTGACCGAACCCAAGTCGTCGCTGGTCAAGCAGTACACGGCGCTGCTGGAGACCGAAGGCGTCAAGCTGGAATTCACCCGCGAGGCGCTGGAAGAGGTGGCGCGCTTCGCGTTCCGCGTGAACGAGGGCACGGAAAACATCGGCGCGCGCCGCTTGCACACCATCATGGAACGGGTGCTGGACGAAATCAGCTTTGAGGCGCCCGATATGAAAGACAAGCAGGTCACGGTGGATGCCGATTACGTCCGCAAGATGCTGGCCGACATTGTGAAGGACCAGGACCTGTCGAGATACATCCTCTGATTTGGTAATTGGGTAATTCTGTAATTCAAAACAAACTATTGACCTTTTCAGGTATTGTCATCCCAATCGCAGCGAGGGACCTGCTTTCCGCATCGCGCGCAGACAGCAGGTTCCTCGCGCCAAAACCGGGCGCTCGGAATGACAACTTGTCAGCGGCCATGGACGTTTTCACTTCACCAAATCACCACTTCACCAAATCAAACTTCACCAAATCACCACTGCTTTTGTTACTCTGATTGGCCTTTCATGAAAGCACGATTCGACCTCGCTGCCGTGCTGTGCACGCTGGCGCTGCTGGCGGGCTGCGGTACGCCGGGTGCGCCACAACCGCCGTCGCTGGAGTTGCCGCGTCCGCCGCAGGACTTGACCGCCATTCGCAAGGGCAACCGCGTGACTCTCGTCTGGACGCCGCCGGCGCAAACCGCCGACGGGCAGAACGTGCGCCGCAGCAAGCTCGGCCCCACCCTCATCTGCCGCGGGGTGAACAGCTTCCCCATGGCGGGATGCGTGGAAGCGGTCGCGCACGTGCCGCCAACAGCACGTCCAACTCTGGCTTCCGAGGGTGGGAGGCCGCCACGTATGGAATTCATCAGCGAACTGCCGGCGTTCGTGCAACAGCAGCATCCGGCCGGCTTCGCCGCGTATGCGGTGGAAGTGCAGAACTGGCTGGGACGTAGCGCGGGCTTGTCGAACCAACTCAACCTGCCGCTGGCGCCCACCCTGCCGCCGCCGGCGGACTTTCGCGCCGAGGTCACGGCCGGGGGCGCCGTGCTGAGTTGGACTGGCGTACCCCACCCGCACGATGACCCCGCGCTCGGTCACATCTACCGCATTTACCGTCAGGCTGAAGGTCAGCCATCTCCCATGGTGGCGGGTGAAGTGACGCTGCACCGGGAGCCTCAGGCGGTGTTTACAGATCATGGGTTTGAGTGGGAGAAGACGTACCGCTATTGGATCACGGTGGTAAGCACGGTCACGAAGAACGACACGCGTGTGGCGGAGGTTGAAGGCGACGATTCCGCCGCGATTACCGTCTTCACGCACGACGTCTTTCCGCCGGCGGTGCCGCAGGGCTTGGAGGCGGTGGCCTCAGGCGTGGGGCAGAGGCCGTTCATTGACCTCACGTGGACGCCGAATACCGATGCCGATCTGGCGGGGTACAACGTCTATCGGCAGGAGGCCGGGGCGGCGGAATGGACCAAAATGAACCTCGAGGGGGTGACCACACCGGCGTTTCAAGATGACAAGGTTCAGCCTGGTAAGACGTACACTTATTCGGTCACGGCAGTGGACCTCCGAGGAAACGAAAGCGCGCGCTCGGCGGTGGCGAATGAGACGGTACGGTGAAATGCAGTAAAAGCAAGAACGCAAAGGACGCCAAGGACGCAGAGGACGCAAAGGCAGAGGGAACGCAGAGGAGTGAAGGAGCAAAGCATATGACTCCCAACCAGATCAGTCGCGAGGTGATCACCGCTGCTACGAAGGTGCACACCGCCCTGGGCCCGGGATTGCTGGAGAAAGCTTACGAGCGATGTCTTGCGTACGAACTGAGCTCCGCGGGCCTGATCGTGGCACAAGTTCCCCTCCCGGTCGTATATAAGCAGGTGCGACTCGATTTCGGTTATCGCCTCGATCTGCTGATCAACGATCTGGTCGTGGTGGAGATAAAAGCCATTGATATGCTTGCTCCGATCCACAAGGCTCAATTACTGTCCTATCTTCGAATGAGCGGCAAGCCTCTGGGACTCCTGATCAACTTCAACGTGGTGCACCTCAGGGACGGCATAAAACGCGTGGTCGGCAACCTTTCAGACTTGGCGTCCTCTGCGTCCTTGGCGTCCTCTGCGTTGCAGGCTTTGGTGAAAGATTAGCCATGAAATACTGTCGCTTTGAGCTGAACAACGAGCATCATTACGGTCTGATCGAGCCGGTCGCGGGGCGGGACACCATCACCCGGGTGGTGCTGATGCCGCCGGGGTCCGATGCGCCCATGGACGAGTTGCCCACGCGGCGTGTGGAGCACATCGCCGTCGGTGAAGCCAAGCTGCTGGCATCCACCCTGCCCACCAAGATCCTGTGCGTGGGACGCAACTACCGCGAGCACGCCAAGGAACTCGGCCACGAGGTCCCGACTGAGCCGCTGATATTCATGAAGCCGCCGTCCAGCGTGATTGGGCCGGGCCGGCACATCCGCCGGCCCAAAGAATCCGAGCGCGTGGACCACGAAGGCGAACTGGCGGTGATCATTGGCAAGCGTTGCCACCACCTCCGCCCGAACGACGACGTGAAGCATTACATCCGCGGCTACACCTGCTTGAACGACGTGACCGCCCGCGACCTCCAGAAGAAAGACAACCAATGGACGCGCGCCAAGGGCTACGACACGTTCTGCCCCGTCGGCCCAATCGTGAACGACGAAATTGACCCCTGGGCCGGGGTGGAAGTCGAATGCCGCGTCAACGGCGAGGTCAAGCAGCACGGGAACACGCGCGATTTCCTGTTTCCGCTGGATGTTATAATCCGTTATATCTCTCGTGTGATGACGCTGCTTCCGGGCGATCTGATTGCCACCGGGACGCCGGCCGGCGTGGGGCCGCTGAAAGCCGGCGATGTGGTCGAGGTGAGCGTGCAAGGTATCGGGACGCTATCGAACCCGGTGGTGGACGACACGTTTCAGTAAAGCAGTCCTCCTGGGCATGAACCATCATGAAATTCTTCATTGATACTGCCAACGTCAACGAAATCCGCGAGGCCGAGTCGCTGGGCATCCTCGACGGTGTGACCACTAATCCTTCGCTTATCGCCAAGGAAAACAAACCGTTCAAGGAAACAATCCTGGAGATCTGCAAGATCGTGGATGGCCCGGTCAGCGTGGAAGTCACCGCGCTCGACGCCGGCGGCATGTGCACCCAGGCGCGCGAATATGCCAGTTGGCACAAGAACGTCGTGGTCAAGCTGCCTACCACGCGTGACGGCGTGAAGGCCTGCAAGTGCCTGACCCAGGACGGCATCAAGACCAACCTGACGCTGTGCTTCTCGCCCAACCAGGCGCTGATCGTAGCCAAGGCGGGCGCCACGTACGTCAGCCCGTTTGTCGGCCGGCTGGACGACATCAGCCACTTCGGCATGGAGACCATCCAGCAGATCGTGCAGATCTACGACAACTACGGCTACCAGACGCAGGTGCTGGCCGCCTCGATTCGCCACCCGCTGCACGTAGTGGAAGCGGCGCTGGCGGGCGCGCATGTCGCGACCATTCCCTGGAAGGTGCTCGACCAGATGTTCAAGCATCCGCTGACGGACAAGGGACTCGACGCCTTCCTCAAGGATTGGGAGAAGGTAAAGGCGTAGCGCATTTCGGATTTGGCGATTTGCGGTGGCGATTGGCCGCTGATTGGTTTTGGGTACGATGACCCCGCTTCGTCTTTATTGGCCGTACATTCTGGGCGTACTGGTGGCGGGGTGGGGTGTGCGCCACTGGACGCGCAGGCGGCGCAAGAGCGCCGAGCAGCGCGAATACGAACGCCGCCAGCGCATCAGCGCCACTGGGCGGATCACCGACGGCACCGTGCTCGACGTGCACGAATACGCCCAGGACGGCCACCCGCCTGTGCAGTTGCTGATCTATACCTACGACGTGGGCGGCGTTACTTACGAGTGCTCGCAGGACATCACCCACCTGCGCCAGTTCATTGACCTGCATACCTGCCGCATCGGCCTGCCCACTTCGGTCAAGTACGACCCGCACAGTCCCGGAAACTCGATCGTGGTGGCCGAAGGGTGGATAGGGCTGAGGCAGTGAGGGCATTCCATTCTGTAACGGCCGCCGGGATTTTGCGTCCTATCAATTGCGGCTTCCTAGCCGAAGTTCCCGTAGAATAGTAGGTGATGTCCAGCATTCCACTGCCTATTGCCGCCTTTGTTGCCGGCGTACTGTCGTTCTTGTCGCCGTGCGTGCTGCCGTTGGTGCCGGGCTACGTGTCCCTGATATCCGGCAGCAGCATCGAAGCCCTGGAAAGCCAGCAGCAGCGCCTGTTGCGCCGCGTCATGCTCAGCTCGCTGATGTTTATCATCGGCTTCAGCATCGTCTTCATCTCATTGGGAGCGGTGGCCACCACCATCGGCCAGGTCACGCGCGACTACTATCCGCTGCTGACGCGGATTGCCGGCGTGGTGATCATCATCTTCGGGCTGCACCTGACCGGCATCTGGAAGATCAAGGCGCTGTACGCGGACAAGCGCATGCACCAGGTGAAGGGAGGCAGTTCGCCCTGGGGGGCGTTTCTGGTGGGCTTCGCTTTCGCCTTTGGGTGGACGCCCTGCATCGGACCGATCCTGGCGACCATCCTGGCGTTTGCCGCCACGGAAGACACGGTGCTCAAAGGCACGCTGCTGCTGGCGGTGTACTCGGCGGGACTGGCGGTGCCGTTCCTGCTCACGTCGTTGGGCATCGACCGCTTCCTCAGCTTCTATGGCCGGTTCCGGCGGCACCTGCACACCGTCGAGGTAATCAGCGGCGTGCTGCTGATCGCCATTGGCGTGCTGGTGCTGACGCGCCATTTCACGGTCTTGTCGGGCTATCTGTCGTTCCTGAACCGGTTCGCGTTGTAAGTAGGTGGTTTGACGGTGAAACGTAATCTCGTCGTAATTGCCGTGGTGGCCGCGGCGCTGGCCCTGATGATATGGACAGGCGGACGCGCGCGGCGGCAAGCCTCGCCGGCCGGCGGCGTGGGCTGGAAAGCCGGCAATCTGGCGCCCGAGTTCGAGCTGGCCGACCTGAAGACCGGAAACAAGGTGCGCCTTTCCGACTTCAAGGGCAAGGCAGTGCTGCTGAACTTCTGGGCCACTTGGTGCCCTCCGTGCAAAGCGGAGATCCCCTGGTTCGTGGACTTGCAAAAGGACTACGGGCCGCAGGGATTACAGGTGATCGGCGTAGCCATGGACGATGCCGACCAAGAGACCATCGAAGCGTTTGCCAATGACATGGGAGTCAACTATCTCATCCTGCTGGGCACGGAGAAGGTGGGTGAGGACTACGGCGGAGTCACCGGCCTGCCGACCACGTTTTACATTGCGCGCGACGGCAGGATCGTGAAAAGCGTCGCCGGATTGATCAGCCATGCCGACATGGAGCGCAACGTCAAGCTGGCGCTGAAGCAAGGCGAGCAGCAGGCGGAAGCCACGGCGCCCCCGGCGAGATGAAGACCGATACGACAGTCGGGCGCCCCACGTTCGCGGAACGCGAAGCGCGGAGGCCAACGTGGACTTCATTCGTACCTGCCCTCTCGTTAGCTCGCGTCCGACGTGATTTCTGTGAGATAAGTTTTCCCATGCGACGCATCCTGAAGCTGGTCCCACTTGTCCTGCTGCTACTGGTGAGCAACGCGCCCGCACAGGACTTTCGGATACCGAAGGCGCCCTCGGTTCAAGTGGCGCCGGTGTCACCAGTCACGGTTGCGCCGGGAAAATCGGCCAGGGTGCGGTTTCATTTCCGCGTCGAGCCGGGGTTCCACATCAACTCCAACCAGCCGCATGATGACTTGCTGACGCCCACAGCTCTGAAGTTCGACGTCCCCACCGACATTGTGGTCGGAAAAGTGAAATATCCGCCGGGCCGGGACGAGTCGTTCGCGTTCCTGCCAGGCCAGAAGCTTAGCGTGTATCAGGGCGATTTTGCGGTCACTGCATTGCTTACGACGGCGCGTACTGTCGCCCCCGGCACCTATCGAGTGCGCGGCGGGCTGAAATATCAGGCCTGCGACAACCGCCAGTGCTACCCGCCCAAGCAGGTCCCGGTGGAGTTTGACGTGAAGGTGCAACGGCCGAAACGCGTCGTCCGGCGCGGCAATCCAGGCCAGAGCCCGCACGTGCGGTAAACACGTTTCCCGTTCCCGGTTTCCCGTTTCCCGTTGCATGGCGCGAACTGCTTCGGCTCCATCGAGGGTGTCGCCTGAGGAACGGGGAACGGGGGACGGGGAACGGGTAACGGGTAACGCTCAGTACACGTACACGTTCGTCACCGCGTTGAAGTACTTGTAGTTGGCGTCGTATGCCTGCACGATCACCTGGTGCCAGCGGCCGCGGGAAGCTGGGACCCACGTATCAATCTTGGCCGCGTTCATCGCCTCGAAGACTTTGTTGCCATCCAGATAAATTTGCATGACCTTTACGGGCATGCTGGTGGCGGCAGCGCTGGCGACTACCTGTATCGGGCCTGAGCTGACGGACGATCCATTCGCCGGGCTGGCAATAGTGACCTTATTGGCGTAAACGTTTACCGTGCGCGTCGAGCTGAAGTACTCGTAATTGGCGTCGTATGCCTGCACCGTGAGTTGGTGTGCGCCAGCCGCGGCGTTGACCGCGGCGCTGATCGCATTGCTGAACGTATCGGCCACCTTCACGCCGTCCAGATAGATTTGCATCACCTTGACCGGCGCATTGGCGGCCGTGGCGCTGACGGCCACCTGGATGGGGCTGCCGGTGTAGGCATTCGCCGCGGGCGTGCTGATGGAGATCGAGTTCGTGGCGCCACCGATCGTGTACTTCACCGCGCCCGACATGCGGTTCAGGAAGCCGGGCCGGCCTTGCATCTTGACGTAGAAGTAATAAGTCCCGGGAGAGAAGTTGTAGCTGGCCAGGTTGAGCGACCGCGCGCCGGCCGCGACGTCGGTCAACTTCATCAGATTGAAGCCGTCCAGCGAGACGAAGATGGTGTAGTGGTCCACGGTGAGCGACTCGTTGCCGGCGCCGCTTGGCCAGAAGTAGAGGGTGCTGCCGGAGAGCGACGCGCTGACGCGCAGGCAATTATCAATGCCTGTCTCGATTTCGCTGCCCTCTTCGTAGTCATTCCAGGTGGACACCTGCAACGCCCCGAGTTGCAGCGCGGAGCTGTAGCTGTTCGCCACCTGCCTGAAGGTGTTCACCCAGGTGGCGCCGCACTGTTGCGATACGACGCGGTGCAGCGTCCAGGCGGCCAGATTGTCGTTGAAGCCCTTGTAGGCTGAGCCCAGCGTGTATTTCCCGCTGGCTTTGCCGTTGGTGTAGAACCGCCAGAGATAATCCTGGCCCCAATCGTACTGGTTCGACAGGTTGATGATCGGCCAGGCGAAGCTGCCCTCCAGCCACCAGTCGCTGAAGGCGTTGCGTCCTGAAGTGGAGCGGTCCACCAGGATGGGATTCCCCAGCGTGTACTGGCGCACGCGGTTCCAGTCCACCGGGACGGTAATATCAAACAAGTAAACTACCGGGCGGCCGTTGATGCGCTGGTACGCCGGCGAGTTCTCGAAGTTGTAATAGGCGTAATTCAGGTCGTAGATGAGGCGGCCAGTCAAGTCGCATCCGGGAGTGTTGTAGCAGCTCCAGAGGGCGCCCATGTCCTCCTGGATGGCGAAGGTAAAGCCGGGATGCAGCTCGGCTTCGCGGCGCAGCAGGTGGGCCATCTCATTGGTGATCGGGTCCTTGTCGGGGCCGTACCAGTCGAGGATGAAACCATCGAAGCCCCGGCTGATGGCGTCCACCACCTGGCGGCGGACCTGCGCGGGATCGTTCGACCGGTAGCCGACGTTCATGTGATTGGCGGCGCCAAACCAGCCCTGGATTTGGGCATACAGTTTCGTAGTAGAACCGGGATAGAGCAGATCGCGCGTCGGCAGCTTGCTGACGTTGCCGGGCGCGGCGTTGCCGTTGGACGTCAGGTTGAACGAGTTCACCGCGCTGGTGTTATTGCCGGTCTCGGCGGCAAGCGTGGTCGTGGGCGTGATCTGGATGCCGCCGGAAGAAAACGCCGAGGACAAAAGGACAAAGAAGAGAGCCCCACACAGATATCGCAACAGCAACTCCTTGGCGGCTGAGGGCGCCTGGTGTTTTGTCTTGCGCCGGGACACAGTACTCTCCCGTTAGTAGCTGAACGGTAACCGAGGACTGAGTGACTGGGAATCAGGCGGATTGCTGAGAACCAGCCTGGGAGGAACCACTTAGCAGGTTCGAAAAGCTAACGACGGATTTACACGGATTCACGCGGACCAGAAACACTGAATCAGTGAATCATTGAAGAAGTCGCGCTGCATTGGATGGTGCTGACCCAATGACTCACTGAGAACTCGTCTCATAAATGGGGTCTGGGTCGTATCAGGACGACTTGAGTCGTGCCGAGCAGGATCGAGCACAGGATCCGGGGTTTCAGCCCCTGCCCAGACACTTCGTCAGGGGCCAAAGCCCAAGTGCTCGTTTGACCAGTTGCGGCACGGGTGAAGAGGCCGCTGAAAAAGTCTGAAAGACAGGTTCCTCGCGGGCTGAAGCAGGAGTTTTTCAGCAGCCTGTGAAACCGTGCCCTGATACAAAGCCATTTATGAGACGAGTTAGGACTCGCTGAATCAATGACTCAGTTCTTCTGATCCGTGTAAATCCGTGTTAATCCGTGGCTCGGTTTTGTGTTCGTCGGGCCGGGTACAGGCAGCGGCATTGTTATACTGAAAAGTCATGCTGCGAGTCCGGTTTGCACCGTCTCCCACGGGTTTTCTGCACGTCGGGAGCGCCCGCACGTTCATCTTCAACTGGCTGTATGCCCGCCACCACGGCGGAACTATGGTGCTGCGCGTGGACGACACCGACGTGGAGCGCAACACCGAGGAGTCGCTGAACTCTATCTTTGAGGGCCTGCGCTGGCTCGACCTCCCTTGGGACGAGCAATACCGCCAATCGGAGCGGCTGGCGCTGCACCGCCAGGTGGCGGAAGCCATTTTCCAGAAGGGCTTGGCGTATCGCGATTTCACTCCGGCGCGCACCGACGAGACTGCTGCGTCCGGCGCACAGGGGACGTGGCTGTTCAACGCCGACATGCGCGCGCTTTCGCATGAGGAAAGCGACCGTCGCGCCGCCGCGGGTGAGCCCTTTGCCTTGCGCTTCAAGGTGCCGCGCGATGGCGAGCGCCAGGTGCGCTTCGTGGATGGCGTTTACGGCGAGCAGGCCAAGTCAACGGGCGACATCGAAGACTTTGCCCTGCTGCGCTCCGACGGCATGCCGACCTATCACCTGGCGTCGTGCGCCGACGATGCCGACCTGCGTATCAGCCACATCATTCGCGGGCAAGACCATCTGTCCAACACGTTCAAGCACATCCTGATCTTCGAGGCCGCTGGCGTCATGCCGCCGCAATTCGCACACCTGCCGCTGCTGGTTGCGCCCGACGGCACCAAGCTCTCCAAGCGCCGCCACGGCCCGGTGGTGAGCGTGACCACCTATCGCGACGCGGGCTTTCTGCCGGAGGCGTTCGTCAACTTCCTGTGCCTGCTAGGCTGGTCGCCCAAGAACGACCGCGAGATGATGTCGCGCGCGGAGCTGGTCGAGGCGTTTTCGCTCGAAGGCATCAATCGCGCCAATGCAGTGGTGAATTTCAAAGAGGAAGACCCGTTCGACCCGAAGGCGGTTTGGCTCAACGCCGAGCACATACGCGCCTTGCCGGTTGAGGAGCTGTGCCGGCGCTTGCTGCCCGCAGTGCGCGGGGCCGGGTACCAGATCACGCCCGAGAAGATGCTGCAAATCACGCCGCTGGTGCGCGAACGCATCCGGCTGTTGAATGAAGTGCTGAGCGTGGCGGATTTCTTCTTTGTTGAACAGTTGCCGCCCTACGATCCGGGGGAGCTGGTGCCGCAGAAGGGCGACCGCGAGATGGCGCTGCGCGTCCTGATCCGCGCACGCGAGCTGCTGGCCAACACTGAATTCAAGCACGACGAGCTGGACCGCGTGCTGCGTGCCGCTGCCCAGGAGATGAAGATCAAGGCGGGACAGATGTTCCAGCCCATCCGCGTGGCGGTCACCGGACGCAAGAATTCACCGCCGCTCTTTGAGACCCTGGAAGTGCTGGGGCGCGAGAAGACGCTGGAGCGGATTGAGCAGGCGGCTGAGAAGCTGCTGGCAACAGCCGGATCGCAGGGCTGAAGTGCTGCAGAGTCGGCAGGGCTCTAGCCCTGCGGCTAAAGGCGGAGAAACGAACTTGGTATTGGGTGGCACAGGGCTTTAGCCCTGAGATGACGAAGGTGCTGGGTGGCGCAGGGCTTTAGCCCTGCGGTTTCCAGCCGAAGCTAAGCGGCTTTAGCCGCTGAGGTACATATGGCGATTCCGCGTCGAGGGTGGACGAGTAATTCAACTTACTTCGTGACCGCCTCCACCTGTGACAAGAAACCATTGCTCCAGTCGGACCGCATGGCTGCTTTGTTTCTCGATGTGCTCGCTCATTACCGCAGCCAGCACAAGTATCTGCTGCACGAATTTGTGGTCATGCCGAATCACTTTCACCTGCTGATCACGCCCGAGTTGACTCTGGAGCGCGCACTGCAACTAGTGAAGGGTGGCTTTTCCTATCGTGTGAAACGCGAGTTTGGCTTGCATGGCGAGATTTGGCAGACCAGCTTTTATGATCGGCGGGTTCGGGACTTGATCGAATACGACCGAATGAGGACATATATCCACGAGAATCCGGTAAGGAGAGGGTTGACTGCGCGAGCGGAGGATTATCCGTACAGTTCCCGCAACTGCTAAGTGGGTGCTGGATGAAGTACCTCAGCGGCTAAAGCCGCTTGCCTTGGGAGCAACGGGACCGCAGGGCTGAAGCCCTGCGCCACCCAGCAATCGAGCACCTCTGGGGCGGGAGGAGACGCTGGAGCGGATTGGGCGGGCACTACCAGAAACCCAGATCGGAGTTGAGATCAACCAGTGAACCGACCAAGCCATGATGTCATCCAGGAACTCCTGAATGAAATGACTCGGATCGTGGTGGACTATCATCCTGCGGTCGGCCGTACAGCTCCAATGGTAGCAAGGTTGATCCAAGGGACCGCCTTTTTTCCCGGTGGAACCGGGCTGTGGCGTGGGGATGGTTACTTCGGGCCTGATCCTCAGTATTTTCCGGAGTGTCCCGTGATGTTTGTTGGGCACAACTTCGACAGTATCGAGGCACACGAGGCTTCGCAGAGTCGAGGTGGTGAAGTCGGTTCGTTTTTCTGGAAAATCCTAAAGGGCTATTTGCATGCAGCAGCTCTATCGCCCGAGGAGTGCTTTTTCACAAACGTGCTGATGGGGCTGAAGCCTGGGAGTGCGCTGGGGCCGATGCCGAGTGTTCCGGGGTACCAGGAACAGTGCCTGCATTTCTTTCTGCGGCAAGTCGCGATCGTACGTCCCCGAGCGATTGTCGCGCTTGGCAACCATGCGCGCGCGCTAATCACGAAAGCGGCTCGAGACGTCCGAGTGACTCAGGCAATGCATCCATCAGCGCGAGAGTTCAAGCACCTTTCAACACGAGCTGCAAGAGTTGCTGCCCAAGGAGTTGCTCTCAGGGAATTTCTGGCGAACACATTGGCCTGTTCGTGAGTATTTGCGGAAGCCTCTATGAATGGTACACATCCGAAAACTGAAGCAATTGCGAACACAACCGCGACCGGTCCGTCGAATTTCCTGCGTGACACCATCGCCGAAGACGTGAGAACGAAAAAATTCGGCGACGCCGTCATTCAGACGCGTTTCCCTCCGGAGCCGAACGGCTACCTGCACATCGGCCATGCCAAGGCCATCTGCCTCGACTTCGGGCTGGCGGACGAATTCGGCGGCCGCACCAACCTGCGCTTCGACGACACCAACCCGGAGAAGGAAGAGACCGAGTACGTCGAGTCCATCATGGCCGACGTGAAGTGGCTCGGCTTCCAGTGGGAGGGCCTCTACTACGCCTCCGACTACTTCGATCAGCTTTACGAGTGGGCGGTGCAACTAATCAAGGCGGGCAAGGCCTACGTGGATGATTTGTCGGCTGACGAGATCCGCGAATATCGCGGCACGCTCACCGAGCCGGGCAGGGACAGTCCCTACCGCAACCGCTCGGTCGAGGAGAACCTGGACCTGTTCGAGCGCATGAAGCGGGGCGAGTTCCCCGACGGCTCGCGCACGCTTCGGGCGAAGATTGACATGGCATCGCCCAACCTGAACATGCGCGACCCGGTGATGTACCGCATCCTGCACGCCGAGCATCACCGCACGGGCAACAAATGGTGCATCTACCCGATGTACGACTACGCGCACGGCCAGTCAGATTCCATCGAGCGCGTCACGCATTCAATGTGTACGCTGGAGTTCGCCGACCACCGTCCGCTGTACGAGTGGTTCATACAGCAGCTGGGCATCTTCCCCTCGCAGCAGATCGAGTTTGACCGGCTGAACCTGACCTACACGCTGCTGAGCAAGCGCAAGCTGCTGCAACTGGTGAACGAAGGCCATGTGCGCGGGTGGGACGATCCGCGCATGCCGACGCTCTCCGGCATTCGCCGGCGCGGCTACACGCCTGAGGCGATTCGCAACTTCGTCGCGGCCGCTGGAGTGTCGCGCACCAACGGCATCACCGAGCTTTCGATGCTGGAACACTTTGTGCGCGAGGACCTCAACAAACGCGCGCTGCGCGCCATGGGGGTGCTGCGTCCTTTGAAAGTCGTGATTGATAACTATCCGGAGGGTCAGGTCGAGGAAGTTAAGGCGGTGAACAATCCGGAAGACCCGTCAGCGGGCACGCGCAAGGTGCCGTTCTCGCGGGTGCTCTACATCGAGCAGGACGATTTCCGCGAACATCCGCCAAAGGGATATTTTCGCCTGTCGCCGGGACGCGAGGTGCGGCTGCGGGCGGCGTACTTCATCACGTGCAACCGCGTGGTGAAGAACGCGGCCGGGGAAGTGGTCGAGCTGCACTGCACGTACGATCCGGCCACGCGCGGCGGCAACGCGCCCGATGGACGCAAGGTG
This sequence comes from Terriglobales bacterium, assembly GCA_041946775.1. Lineage (GTDB taxonomy): Bacteria > Acidobacteriota > Terriglobia > Terriglobales > Acidobacteriaceae > JBHGBA01. The sequence continues at coordinate 33,190 of JBHGBA010000020.1, read as the reverse complement.
AAAGCGACCATTCACTGGGTCTCGGCGGCGCACGCGATCAGCGCGGAAGTGCGCCTGTACGACACGCTGTTTACCAAGCCCGATCCGAGCGAGACTGAACCCGGACAGGACTTCACCGCCAACCTGAATCCGAACTCGCTGGAAGTGATCGCGGACGCGAAGCTTGAGCCTTCGCTGGCGAACGCCGCTGTCGGCAATCGCTACCAGTTCGAGCGCCTGGGCTATTTCTGCGTGGATCCAGATTCGACGCCGGACAAGCCGGTGTTCAACCGCACCGTGGCGCTGAAGGATACGTGGGCGAAGATTGAACGGCGTCAAACCTAACCACGGATTAACACGGATTTACACGGACCAGGAATTGAATCATTGATTCACTGAATCATTGAACCGATGGCCCGATGACCCGATGACCCGATGATCCAATGATCCAATGATCCAATGACTCACTGATTCAGTGAATCAATGATTCAGTCTTTCCGATCCGTGTTAATCCGTGCGAATCCGTGGTTCGGTTTTCTTCACTTCACTGGCACGCCGTCCAGGCTCGCCAACCGGCCCACCGGATAGCGCCCCAGTTCTTTGTCCCACCAGGGCGAGCGGCGGTAGAAGAACTGCAAGCGCTCGTGCGGGCTGGCGGCAAAATCTTTGTCCGTCTCCAGCTTCTCCTCGAACTCCTGGCGCAGCTTCGGGTCCTGCGCCAGCATGTCGCGCGCCAGTTTTTCCAGCACGTAGCTCTCGCCGTATTCCTTTTGTTCAAACACGGTGTCGAAAAATCCCCAGGTGACGAACGAGTCGGGCGCTTCCGGTTCGAGCAGGTGGATGGCAACTTTCGCGGCGCGCTGGTCCAGCGGCACGATGACCGAATTGGCCGGGAACCCGGCTTTCTCCTTAACGGGCCGGCAAGGCTTTTCGTTCTTCGGCCAACTCGCCAAATGGCGTCCCTCGAACGGCCGCTGTTGCCAGGTGGGCGAATCGCAGCGGTACACTTCCACCTCGCCTTCCCATGCCCGGGTTGTCCTGTGCAGCTTCAGTCCGTGCGCGGCGAGAACGTCAATCACCTCCGTCCACTGCGCGGGGACGATATAAGCGCGCGGCGGCGACACCCACCGCGTCACTTTCAGTTCAACCTGGCGCGGAATAGTGATGTTCAGCGGATCCTTTGTGTATTCCACGCGGACCTGGCCGGAGACGTCACTCATCTCGCGCTTGAACTTGTAGCCGCGATAATCGAACGGCCCGGTTTTGCCGCTGGCGGCGAGCTTCAGCGGGAACTGCGCGCCCGGCGTGCTGCCCAGAGCGATGGCGGCGGCATCCGCCTCGCGATTGTTCTTCACCAGCAGGTCGGCATCACGGTTGATGACCTCCAGCAACGCGCGCAGCACTTCGTAGTTGCCGGTCACGCGCGTGCGGTAGTCCTTCAGCATGTGCATCTCCACCAGCATGGCGGGCCGGTTTTGGAGCAGCACGTAGCCGTTGGCAAAACGTGGCACGTCCTGGCCGATGCCGGCGCCTTTGGTCGGATCAGTCGGGTCGAGGAAATCCAGGTACGGCGCGAGCAGATGGCCCGTTGCATCCACCGACTTCTTCAGGTACGGATAGAGTGACTGCGTGGTCCACTGCGCGTGCGCGGGGACCGCATCCGGGCCGGAGTCCATGAAGATGGTGGTGTCGTACTGGTAATCGGCGCCGTCGGTGACGTGGTCATCAACGAAGAAGTCGGGCAGCCACCGGTTCCACAAGCGCAGCCAGGCGCGGGTTTCCGGCGCGTCGGCTTTCAGGTAATCGCGGTTGAGGTTTAGATTCTTGGCTTGCGTGCGCCAGCCCATTTGCCCCGGGCCGTTCTGGTTGATGCGGTTGTAGGGGCCGAAGCGCTCGTGGCCGTCGGCGTTGTAGATGGGAATGATCACGACGACGGCGCGTTCCAGCAAGTTGGCGCGGGTTTTCGTGATGACCATGTCGCGCAGCAGGGCAAGGCAGGAATCCTTGCCGTCCATTTCGCCGGCGTGAATGGCGTTCTGAATTAGCACAACCGGGCGGTTGGCGCGATGCAGTGCCGCGGGATCGAAGTGGCCGTCCCGCGACACGATCACTGCGACCAACTCGCGGCCTTCACCGGTCTTGCCGAAGGTCTCCAGCCTCACCTGCTGCGGCGCGGCCTGCGCGATGCGCCGCGCGTAGGCCATGGTCTCGTCATAACGCGGCGTGGTGCGATAGCAACTCTTCTCGGCGGGCGTGGCCCACTCGTCGGTCGCGCAGCTTTGGGCGCTCGTTTCCGGCGGCGCATTGGGCGTCAGCAGCGGCTGGTTGGGAAGTTGCTGGGCGACGGCGACAACGGCGAGAAACACAAGGCACAAGGCCCTCATGCGGTGCCCCAAACTGGCCAAGAATCTCACCACGGATTAACACGGATCAACACGAATTTTGCAGGTTGAATTTTGATTTTGTCAAACCTTGGGCAAAATCGCGGAAGTGCCGGTCAAAATTCAGAAATCAAAATCCAAAATCATCCGTGTTAATCGGTGTAGATCCGTGGTCAGGATTTCACTTTTGCCCGGCGCTTCCGCGGTTCGGCGGATTGCAGGGTGCGCTCCACCACCTGGTCAACCACGTCCTGCGGCATGGCTTCTTCGGCCAATTGCAAGGCGCGCTCTCGGCCGCTCCGCCTTCTGACCAGTAGCACCGTGACGTGAGCGATGGCGGCGTTATCTGTACCCATGCCTTCCGGGGTTTTGGCTTTAATGCCTACGTCGCCCGGCGCAATGCCGAGCAATTCGGCGACCCGCTGCTGAATTTGCTTCGCGTGCGGCCCGATTTTGGGCGCTTGCAGAATGATGGTGGAATCCACGTTGGCGATGCGGTAACCCGCGCGTTTGACCTGCTTCAGCGCCTCGCGCACGAAGATCGCCGAATCGGCGCCCTTCCATTTCGGGTCGCCGGGCGGGAAATATTGGCCGATATCGCCGGCGGCGACCGCCCCCAGCAAGGCGTCGGTGAGCGCGTGCAGCAGCACGTCGCCGTCGGAGTGCCCGGCCAGGCCGCGGTCGTGCTCGAGCGCCACCCCGCCAATCTTCAGCGGCAGCCCCCGCTGGAATTCGTGCGAGTCCCACCCGTAACCAATGCGCATGTCAAACCCCAACCACGGATTCACACGGATTTACACGGATTTTCTTGCGATTATTGTTCAGAAGAATACGCTTGAAAGCCGGCTGGGGACCGAAGTTCAACAGGATTCCGACCTCTATTTCCGTCGCCTTGAGGTAATGCACGAGTTGGGCGAAATGCGCTCGTTCTAAAGCACTCACGGCCTTCAATTCGACAAGCACAACACGATCAACAAGCATGTCGGCGAAAAACTGGCCGACCTTGTGGCCGCGGAAGAACACAGGAACAGCGACCTGCCGTTCCCCTACACAGCCTGCTTGCGACAAGGCAATCGCGAGCGCCTCCTCGTATACGGATTCCAGAAAGCCGTGTCCGAGTTCGTTGTACACGTCGTAATACACACGGATGATCTTCTCCGTTATTTCCCGATGCTTCAAACGGCCACCAGTTACTCCTTCAGAATCTCCCATCGGTCTTCCTTTCTGATCCGTGTGAATCCGTGTAAATCCGTGGTTAGGGTTTTGCTACATAGAACTCCGCCAGTTCCAGGTCTCCCGGTGTCGTAATCTTGAAATTTCTCGGCGAGCCCATGACCACGGCCACTTCGTCGCCGAGGCGTTCCACCAGCGAGGCCTCGTCTGTTCCGGTGAAACCTTGGGCCAGTGCGTCGGCCATAGCTTTGCGCAGGAGGCCGAAGCGGAAGCCTTGAGGAGTCTGCGCCAGCACGGCGCGCTCGCGCGGCACGGTGGAGGTGATCAAGGCGTTCTCCGCCGAGCGGTCCACGAGTTTAATGGTGTCCACCGCGGGCACGCCGGCTATCGCGGCGCCGTGTTTTTCAACCGCGGCGATCACGTTCGCGATGATTTCCTGTGCGACGAACGGGCGCACGGCATCGTGTACCAGCACGATGTCGTTGTCGTCCGCCTGGACGGCGGCGAGGGCATTCGCCACGGATTCCTGCCGGTGCTCGCCGCCTTCAACCAGGTGGATGGGCTTCGGGAAGTGCTCCTGCTCCAGGCGCGCGCGGAAGTTGCCCGCCTCGGCGATTCGCAGCGCGACAAAGATTTCGTTCACGCGGGGCGCAGCCACGAACCTGCGCAGGGTATGAAGGATGACGGGCACTCCGCCCAGCTCGGTGAACTGCTTGGAAGTGGCGGGCTTGACGGCTGCACCGCCAGCCTTCGCGGCACTGGCGCCAGCCATGCGCGTCCCCAAGCCTGCTGCGGGAATAATAGTAATGACTCTCATATGGGGACTGAGAGTATAGCAATTTTCGATTTGTGATTTTTGATTTCCGATATAGTGTCCCATGGTGCGGTATGCAGATAAGTGTTGCAGTCCATCCAAAGCTCCAAAGCACAATAAAATGGGGCTTCCAAAGAGCCAATGAATGTTCACCAAGCAGTAGCCAGTTCGGCCAACGCTTGGTCGTACGCCTGTGAGGCGATGCAAATCTCGACGCGGGAGAATCCTATGGAAACAAAATGGAAGTGGACGCCGGTAGCGATTAGTAAGCCGTTCGACGACCAACTTGTTGCGATTAAGTTCGTTGACTCCGGGGGCTCAGTTTTCTACGGTATGGGTTATCACAGTGCCAGACAATCCGACTGGGTGTTCACCGCCCCACCACTCCACGCCGATAACATCCGACCTCTCGCTTGGATGGCTCTTCCAGAATAAGAGGCAGCTACCCACCCGTGAGGAACAGGTGACGCAATCAGCAACGGCAACAAGCATCTACAAGAGCAGAAAGCGTCCCGCCAAACTGACGCCTTCTGTGTCCCTATGATCCGCACCTCGTCAAATCGAAAATCCGCAATCAAAAACATCACTCCGGCTTTTCCACGATCACCGGCGCCGTGCTGGAGTTGGTCGCGGGCGCCGCGGCGGGCGCCTGCGGGGTGGGCAGGTTGGGCCGGGAGGCACGCTCCGCCGGTTGGGGACGCGAGGGCATCATCATGCCGCGCTCGTCGAACTTGCCGAAGATCATCTTGCCCGCGGTGGTCTGCAACACTGAGGTGACGGCGATCTCGATGGTTTTGCCGATCATCTTGCGGGCATTGTCCACCACCACCATAGTGCCGTCGTCCAGGTAGGCAACGCCCTGGTTGTACTCCTTGCCTTCCTTCAGGATGAAGACTTTCATCACTTCGCCGGGCAGCACGATGGGCTTTAGCGCGTTGGCCAGCTCATTGATGTTCAGTACCTCGACACCCTGGAGCTGTGCGACTTTGTTCAGGTTGAAGTCGTTGGTGATGATCTTGGCCTCGTACTGCTTGGCCAGCTCGATCAGCTTCAGGTCAACTTCGCGCACAGCGGGGAAGTCGTCGTCCACGATCATCACCTGCAAAGAGGCGATCTTCTGCACCCGTTGCAGAATGTCGAGCCCACGGCGGCCGCGGTTGCGCTTGAGTGAATCGGCGGAGTCGGCCACCAGTTGCAGCTCGCGCAGCACGAAGTTGGGGATCACGATCACGCCGTCGAGAAACCCGGTTTCGGCGATGTCGGCGATGCGGCCGTCTATGATCACGCTGGTGTCCAGCACCTTGGCGGACTTGCGCGCCACCTTTTCGCTGCCGAACAGGCCGCCCATGGCCGACAGGTCGAGCAGGTCGCCCTTGCTGGCGCCGACCACCAGGCCCACGTAGGACATCAGCATCATCACCATCAGCGCCAGAAAGCGTGAGGTGTTCGCGTCCGGGACGCTGCTGTGAATGACCAGGCTGAACAGGAACGCGCCGACGATCCCGAGAATGCTGCCGATGGCGGCACCGATCAGCCGTTTCAGGCTGATCTGCCGCACCCGCGTTTCCGCAAACACAACGGCGCTACCGATCAATGTGCCCGCGATTGCAGCGGTCAGAGGATGTAATTCGAAGGGCTTGAGGACGTACGACGTGACCGCCACCAAGACCACAAAAAAAATGCGAATAATTGCCAAATCCAAGCCGGAGCCTCCTCCGAGCCCATGCGCCGGCAGCTTTTCGAGGTCGCCGGCTAAGCTGGCTTACTTTCTCGCCTCTTGCTTAGTCGGAGAGGCAGGAAAGCCCAGCATGCACGGCAGTATACACCTCACAAGCCATCACCGGCAGGTTTCGCATCGGGGTAACCCTCATCGCTGGCCGGCGTCTAACGCGTACGCCGTACCTGACTTGCCAATTGACGCCCCGGAACATGTGCCGCATGGTAGAGGCGCACGCTTCGGCGTGTCGCAGTGAAGGTAGGCCACGTGTCCTGCGTCCCCGCCGTTCAGCACGCGGCGCAGATGCTAACCGAGGATTCCCGGTCAGGTCGGGCCGGGATGCCTGAGGCCGGCGCACGTCTCGGGGGAGATTTCGCCGGCCTTTTCTCTTCCGTTTTCCGTTTTCCGTTTCCCGTTCACAAAGCACGAACGCAGGGGACGCGAAGGACGCAGCGGGCGCAAAGGCGTTCCCTGTTTCCCGTTCCGTTTCCCATTTCCCCTTGCTCCTCCTGAGTTTTCCGTTTGGACGTCCTCTGCGTCCTCTGCGTCCTTAGCGTCCTTAGCGTTCTTTGCGTTCAGCTCCTTAACGGAAAACGGGGAACGAGAAACTGGCAACGTGTTTTTGCTACAATCCGCGCACGATGAAAGCTGTTGTTGCCACGCGCTCAGGCGGGCCCGAGGTGCTGGAAGTTCAAGATGTCCCCCCACCGCGTCCGGGTGAGAAGGACGTTATCGTTAATGTCGAGGCTGCGGGGGTCAACTTCGCCGACCTGCTCGGAATGCAGGGCCGCTACGCAGGCGGTCCCCAGCCGCCCTATACCCCGGGACGCGAGTTTGCCGGCACCACCGAAGCCGGCGAGCGCGTCATGGGCTACACCGAATACGGCGCCTTCGCCGAGCAGATCGCCGCGCCGCGCCACCGCTTGTGGCCCATGCCCGACGGCTTTACCGCAGTACAGGCCGCCGCCTTCCCGGTGAACTTCTTCACCGCATTTTTCGCCTACTGGGAAGCGGGGCTAGTGGAGCGTGCGCCCGACTGGGAGCTGCGTTTCCCCGGCGGACGCCGTCCGCGTGTGCTCATTCACGCGGTTGCGGGTGGCGTAGGCACCGCGGCCGTGCAGATCGGCAACTGCCTGGGCGTAGAGACGTACGGCACCGCCTCCACAGACGCCAAGATTCAGGGCGCATTCGCCCTTGGCCTGGACCACGGCATCGTCTATACGCGTCAGGATTATTTGGCGCTGATCAAGGAGCACACCCAGGGCGAAGGCGTGGACGCGGTCTTCGAATCCATCGGCGGCGAAGAGACGGCGCGTTCGATCCGCGCCATGGGCTTCCTCGGACGCTGTATCCTATTCGGTTCGTCCAGCGGGAGTCCGGCGCAGTTTGACGCGCGCGAGCTGTACGCGAAAGCGCAGAGCGTCTGGGGATTATGGCTGAGCCGCTTGTCGGCGCGTCCCGAGCCGATGCGGATGGCCGCGCGCTACCTCACGCAGTGGGTCGAAGAAGGCAAACTGAAGCCGGTGATCGGTCACACACTGCCGCTGGAGCAGGCGGCCGGCGCGCTGCGGCTGCTGGCCCAGCGCAAGAACTTCGGCAAGGTGGTGCTGAAAGTCAAAAGCTAACCACGGATTGACACGGACTTACACGGATCAAAACAAGAAAGAAATGAAACGCCTGTCGCTGTTCATCGCCACTTTCTTGCTCGTTGCCACGGCCCACGCGCGCTTCATCCCTGATCCCATCGTGCGCTACAAAATCGACGCGCGGCTGGACGCCGATGCGAAGACCATCAAGGGCCGCGAGGTGATCGTCTGGAAGAACCACACCAGCGACACCATTCCCGACCTGCAATTCCATCTCTACCTCAACGCCTTCAAGAACAATTACTCGACTTTTATGCGCGAAGGCGGGGCCGAGAGCCGGCGCGTACGGTTTCGCAACCGCGCCGATGCCTGGGGCTACCAACGGGTGCACCAGATCAAGGTGGATGGCGCCGACCTGACCGGCAAGCTGGAATACATTCAGCCCGACGACGGCAACCCGAACGACCAGACGGTGGCACGCGTCCTGCTGCCCAAACCTATCCCGCCGCAAGGCAGCGTCACCATCGAGATTGATTGGACCAGCAAGTTGCCGCGGGTTTTCGCGCGCACCGGATTCCACGACAACTTTTTCCTGGTGGCGCAGTGGTACCCGAAGCCGGGCGTCTATGAAGGGCCGGGCGACCGCCATCGCACCCAGGGCGGCTGGAACTGCCACCAGTTCCACATGAACACCGAGTTCTATGCAGACTTCGGCACCTTCGACGTGAACCTGACCGTGCCTTCGTCGTTCGAGATCGCCGCCAGCGGCGAGTTGAAGAGCGAGCAGCAGAACCCGGACGGGACCACCACTTACAACTTCTACCACGAAGATATCCACGACTTCGCCTGGACCACGCAGCCGCGCTCGCAGGCGATGAAGATCGTGCGCTGGTTCAACCCTGACGAGCGTGTCACGCCCGCCGAATACGACGAATGGTCACGCAAGACCGGCACGCCGCTGGAGGAGATGAAGCTCACGCCGGTGAAGGTCACGCTGTTTATCCAGCGCGAGCACCTGGACCAGGTGGACCGCCACTTCCGCGCCACTTTCGCCGGGCTGAAGTGGTTCGGCCTGATGTACGGGCGCTATCCCTACGACGTGGTTACGGTCGTTGATCCTGGACACGATGCCGCAGGCGGGATGGAGTACCCGACCTTCTTTACCGCCGGGACCGACTACTGGCAATCGCAGCGTGGCGGCTCGCCTGAAGGCGTAACGGTGCACGAGTTCGGACACCAGTTCTGGTACGGGCTGGTGGCCAACAACGAGTTCGAGGAGGCCTGGCTCGACGAAGGCTTCAACACGTACTCCACCGCGAAGACGCTTCAGCTCGAGTACGGCCACTTCTACAACTACGAGCGCGTGTTTGGCGTCCCCGTGCCGGCGCAATCGTGGCTGAACGTGGCTGTGCCGCGCTATCCGTGGCACGGCGTGGGCGAAGTGCCCATCGGCCAATACTGGGAGTGGGTGGCGCGCGGTCCGTATCGCGGCCGCATTCGCTCGTATCACGATGACGCGCAGACCGACATTATGCAACGCTACGCCTGGCTCGACCTGAACCGCGCGAGCTATGGTACCCAGGCCTACGCAAAGCCTGAACTCACGCTGCATACGCTGGAGGCGCTGCTGGGCGACGCCTGGCCGAAGGTCATCCGCACCTATCACCAGCGCTACCGCTTCAAGCATCCCGATGCGCAGGACTTCTTGACCACCGTGCGCGAAGTATCGGGACGCGATATGACCTGGTTCTTCCAGCAGACGCTCTACGGCGCCGGCATGCTGAACTACGAAGTCTCGTTCAGCAGCGGCCCGGCGCCGCTGCGGACCGGCTTCTTCGACAAGAACGGCACGCCGGAGCTGGTGGAGTCCTCGGGCGACAAGCGCCCCAACGAATCAGAAGTGTTAGTGCGCCGCCTGGGCGAAATGCACTTCCCGGTGACGGTGCAGGTTAAGTTCGAGGACGGCAGCGAGACCCGTGAGCACTGGGACGGCCAGTATCGCTGGACGAAGTTCTACTTTCCCGGCAAGAAGGTGGTGTTCGCCGCCATTGATCCTGACTGGCAATGGAAGCTGGAAGTCCATCGCACCGACGATACCTACCAGGCGCAACCGGTCAGGCTCGCAGCCGAGAAGTGGTATCTACGCTGGGTGGTGTGGTTGCAGAACGCACTATTGGCGTTTTCTTACTTTGCATGAGGCAGCAACGATCATTTGGTGATTTGGTGAAGTTTGATTTGGTGCAGTGCCGCTACTGCCGAGCTGCTGAAGCGCAGCGAAGTGGTTTCACTTCACCAAATCCCACTTCACCAAATCACCAAATTCAGGAGGGCGTGTTTCAACAATTGGCTTTCTGCTGATCTGAGCGTCGGCCCCTCAGCGGCCAAAGCCGCATACGTGGCGGCCCTGGGGCGGCACGGCTAAAGCCGTGCCCTTCCCAGGAAACATTCTGAAACAAGCTTTGAGGATTGTTAATGACGACGATCGACGCAATCCGAAGCGGCATCAGCGGCACTCGCCGCGCCGCCTGGATGGTGTTTATCTTCTATGGGTGCAACCTGCTGCTGGCGGCAGCGGTGGCTGCGCCCATGTACCGCACGCTGGCAGACCACATCGGGCACAGCGCTGTCGGCAACGAACTGGCACGCGGGTTCAGTTCGTCGTGGCTGGTGGAATTTCAGATCGCCAAGGCCGATTTTCTCAACAGCTTCTCCATTGCCATCGCATACGCCGGCATTCTGTTCCTGGCGCTGAACACGGTGCTGTCGGCGGGCGCTTTCGAAGTCTATCGCCACGGCGCCGGCGCCTCCATGCACGCCTTCGGGCGCGGCATCGGCAAGTACTTCGGCCGTTTCGCCCGCATCGCAGTGGTGGCGTCGCTGTTCTACTTCGTCGCTTTCTGGCTGTGGCAGGGGCCCGCGGCCGCCCTGCTGAACTGGATCTTCCGGGATTCAGTTCCCGAGCGCTGGCACTTCTACCTCAACTGGTTGCGTTGGGCGCTGCTTTTCGCGAGCGTGTTTGTTGTCAATGCCGTGGCCGAATATGCCAAGGCCGGCGTGGTCATTGACGAACACCCTTCCGCGCTTGCCGCCATCGGTCACGGCGCGGGTTTTGTGGTCGCACATTTCTGGCGCGTGATGGCCATCTACTGTACCTTGGGCGCGCTCACTACGCTGACCATCCTCGTTTATGCCGCCTTCGCCCGCTACTTCCCGCAGTCGTCGGTAGCGACCGTGCTGATCTGGTTCCTGGTGGCGCAGGTGTTGCTCTGGCTGCGCTGGATGTTCCGGCTGTCGTCGTGGGGCGCGGCCGTGGCCTACTCCAGCGCTCATCGCCCGCGCCGCGACACTGCGGAACCGTCCCCCGCCGAAGCACCGGCACCGCAAGCGATGTCGCGCTGACCCGATGGGTTCGTGTGCTCACCTTTCCCGCTCTCCTTCGTCTAAGCCCTTGTAAGCGGCGTCGCGAACGCGCAATTGGGCCCTTACTCCCAACTACCGAACCGAAAGGCAGGACAGCATGAGGAAGTATTTGGCGGCGGTCGTGGTTTTTGCCCTGGCATGCAGTCTGAGCGCCATGGCAGCTGAGGGCACCACCAAAGTCGTTCTCCGTTCTGCCGTCCAACTGGATGGCAAGCAGATCAACCCGGGCGAGTACAAGGTAAAGTGGAGCGGTACCAACGACGATCTACAGGTGACCTTTACCGCCGACAAGAAGGACGTTGTGACCACCAAGGCCAAGCTGGTCGATCGTCCGACCCCAGCGCCTTCGACGGCGGTAATCACTGAAGAAACCAGCCTGAAGGAGATCTGGGTGGGCAACCAGAAGACGGCGATCGTTTTTGCACATTGAACTCGCGGACCTCAGAATTAGCGGGCCACGGGCGTAAACCCGTGGCTCGTGTCTTGCGCACCACGCTGATGCTTGTCTCTTCAAGTCCGCCCTGGGCCAGCCATATCAAAGCGCGGCACAAAACCAAGATCAAACGTGAATAGCCCGATGGTGACCTGGCATTTGAATGCTTGGACGTTGCCGAATCGCGCTGAATGTGCCACAGTATCGGCTTTGTCAGGCGTAAGCAGCATTCATAATCAGTTTCACTTTCTAACGGCAGGCAACAGCATGACAGGGCGTCGTATCGCATGTGTGGTCTTGCCTGCAACAGGGATTCAGAAATGGCAAAGAAACAACCGGTTCCTATGTACGAAGAGGCAGTGCAGTGGTTTCGCGATCATGGGTTCGACGTGCTCGAGGCCCCCGGCACCAGCAACCGCGTTTTTCTCAAGAAGCACAACTGCTCGGCAGCGATTGAGCGCGCGCCCGACGGCACCAGCAAAGTATTCGCCTATCCGGGATACCTGGTCGGCTCGGAAATTTCCAAGCTGATTAACCGCGGCTATCAACAGTTCCTGAAGACCACAAAACAAGAGGTCCCGGCCACTGCCGATAAACTCAAAGCGCTGCACGCCTTTGTGGAGGAATTCAAGGAAGGCCTCGCCTTGCCCAGCCTCTACAACGAATCGCTGGGCACTACCAGCGAGGATTACATCTACGACCGGGTCAACGGCCGCGATGCCGGCGAGACCAAACGCCGAAAACGTCCCTGGCAGGAAAAGCCCGGCGAAGCCAAGCGCGCGTAATCAGCGGGGCAACGGGCCAGCGGGACAGGTAGGTAGCGCCGCCGCCCCGGCGGCGGGCCCGGTTTTCGTTCGCAATCCAACCGCGAAGCGGCGGCTGAATTTGGCCCAAGACGCCAAGCCCTGGGTATGCTTGGACAATCAGGTGGCCAGCCCCGCAGGGGCGGCTGAAAGCGTCCTTTTGATCATCTCAAGCGAAAGTCTGCGCCCAGTGCGAGTGAAGGCATGTTGTGTTTGCTAATTTGCCCCCGCACCTTCTGCCTTCGCCCAATGCACTTCCGACACCTGCAATGCCTCCGCTTTCCCTTTTACCGATAACGGCGGCAGCGGCGTCAACCTGAACGCCGCGCCAAGGTCGTTGGCGGTGGCGGCGGTGATCAGGATTTGCCCGCCGGTCGCGTTGGCCATCAGGCGCGCCGCCACATTCACCGCATCGCCCACCACGGTGTAGTCAATCCGCTTCGGCGAGCCGATATTGCCCGCGGTCGCGATCCCGGTATTCACGCCGATTCCTACTTGGAATTGCGGAAAGCCGCGCACCGGCGCATCGCGATTGAGCGTCTCCACCAGGCGCTGAATCTCCACCGCGGTTCGCACCGCATTCTCCGCGTCGTTGCCCTTCGAGATGGGCGCCCCGAACACGGCCATCACGCCATCGCCCAGATATTTGTCCAGCGTGCCGCCGTGATCGAAAATGATGTCGGTCACGCGCGTGAAGTAGTCGTTAAGCACCTCGACGATGCGCTGCGGTTCCATCTGTTCCGACAGGCTGGTGAAGCCGCGTATATCGGCAAACAGCACGCTGATTTTCTGGTTCACCCCGCCCAGGCGGATTTCCTGCGGGTTAGCGGCAATCATCTCTACCACGTCCGGCGAGAGAAAGCGCTCCAGCGCCGAACGTTGCAGCGCCTGCTCCGCCAGTTCGTCGCGGCTGAGCGCGTTCTCGATGGCGATGGCGGCCTGGGAGGCGATCACTGCAAAGACGTTCATCTCCTCCTGCGAAAACGCCGAACTGCGCTCCAGGTTGTCCACGTAGAAGACGCCGAACATGCGCTTTTCTTCGGCTTCGCCGGCGGTGCCCCATCCACCGCGAATCAGCGGCGCGACCATTACCGAACGCAGCCCGCTGATCTTCATGCTGACGCTGGATTGGAAGCGCACATCGCCCGCGACATCCAGCACCAGGATCGGCTCCATCTCGCTGCGCAGCCGCTCCAGGATGGCGCGGCTCAGCACGATCTTCGGCTGGTCGGCTTTGGGCGCGCGGCGATAGCGCACTTCGCTCTGCTTCATCACCTCGCCGCTTGGGCCATATAGGGTGATGAAGCCGCGCTCCACGCCCTCGATGCGGAACGCCAGCGTCATCACCTGGTCGATGATGTCATCAATGGAAAGCTTGGAGTTGAGCGCGCGGCCGGCGTCGTACAACAGGCGCAAGAGAAAGTTCTCGCGCTCCAGCCGCCGGATCTCCGTGGACATCTCGGCGGCGCTGCCCTCCAGCGGCACGCTCGGCTTTAGCGCGCCGCTTTCACCGCGCAGCACTTCGTCAATGGAGGAACTGATCTCGACTTTCTTGATCAGCAGCGGCGCGGCTTCCGACGGCAGCTCCAGCTTCAGTTCGTAAACGCCAAGGCGTACGCGGTCCTGCTCGGATAGTGCGGTCTCCTGCGTGATGCGCTGCCCGTTGACCATTACACCATTGGTGCTGCCGCGATCGGCGATGCTGACGCCGCCGTCGGCGGAAACCGTGACCGCCGCGTGGTAACGCGACACACTGGTGTCGTTCAGCACAATGTCGTTGGCCGCGCTGCGGCCGATCGTCAGCAGCGGCTTCGACAGCTCCATGACCGAGCGTTTGCCGTCCGGTTCCGAAATGATCAGCCGCGCCATGTTCGCAGCGAAGGTATAGCAAGCGCCGGTAGTCGTCAATGCACGGAAAAGCAACCACGGATTGACACGGATTATTTTCTTGAGTGATCCGTTCAAATCCGTGTAAATCCGGGGTTGGTTTTACAATAATCACGTGCGCAAGTACTGGGAAAACCCGGCCTCAGCGACCGCCATGCCCCCGGGCGTCCGTGTGCCGGCCTCCTGCAAGATCGGCGGAGTAACCATTGCCCCGGCCACGGTGCTTGCGCCTATGGCCGGCATCACCGACACGGTTTTCCGCCAGTTCATCCGCCGGCTTGGCGGCTGCGGCCTGGTGATGACCGAGTTCACTTCGGCTGACGGCCTGCTGCGCACAAGGAAGAAGAACGAGTTCAAGTACCTGCACTTCTACGACGACGAGCACCCCATCTCCGCGCAGCTTTTCGGCAGTGATCCGGACGTGATGGCCGGCGCGGCGAAGAACATCGAAGACCTCGGCTTCGACCTGGTAGACCTCAATCTCGGCTGCCCCGCAAAGAAGGTCGTCAAGTGCAACGGCGGCTCCGGCCTGCTGCGCGACCTGCCGCACATCCGCCGCATTTTCGAGAAGGTGCGCGCCGCGGTTTCGGTCCCCTTCACGGTCAAGTTTCGGCTGGGCTGGAACGACGACGAAATCATCTGTGTCGAACTGGCGCGCATGGCGGAAGACTGTGGTCTCAATGCCGTTGCGCTCCACGCCCGCACCCGGGAACAGGGCTACGGCGGCCAGGCGCAGTGGCACTGGATTGCCGCCGTCAAGCAGGCCGTGAAGATTCCCGTGATCGGCAATGGCGACATCCGTTCGCCGGAAGATGCGGTCGCCATGGTGGCCGAGACCGGCTGCGACGCGGTCATGATCGGGCGCACGGCCGCCTCCAATCCGTGGATCTTCCGGCAGATCGCCCAGTACACCGCCACCGGCGCATACGACACACCGAGCGAAGCCGACCGCTACCGCATGATCCGCACCTATTTCGAAATGCTGGTGGAGGAAGAGCTGCCAGGCGCCATCGGCAAAATGAAGCAGTTTGCCTCGTGGTTCACCCACGGCGTGCGTAACGGCGCCATCCTGCGTAAGGCCATTTTTGAGGCGAAAACCGAGCAGGCGGTGCTCGATGCGGTCGGGAAATTCTTTGCGCCGGTGCTTGCCGGACAAGCGGTGGCCAGCTAGAGTGCCTGTGAGAGCGTTGCCGCGCCCGCCAGCACTGGACGACTTTGCTCTGTCACTTGTGATGAGGCCGGTTATCGCCAATAACCGCGTGTGCGTTGTTCTCTCTTCGCTACTTTGGCGGAATTGAATGCGCACTGTGGCCCTCCTGTCCCCCTGTGGCTAGAAAAAGCAACCACACGGGACGCAGAGGACACAGCCTTTTGGTGAATTGCTCTAAACGTGAATCTCCACCTCTTGATTGCTGCGCTGTGCTTCCAGCAGCTTGGTCTGTTCGTAGGTGAACTTGATGCGGTGGATAACGGTGATCGTTGAAATGACCGCCAGGATCCAGAGCACCGGCGCCATGCGGTTGAACAGCGCGCCGATAATCACCAGCACGATGCGCTCCGGACGCTCCATGAAGCCCACCTTGCAGTGGCCGGTCAGCGATTCCGCGCGGGCGCGCGTGTAGCTGACCATCACCGAACTGGTCATAACAAAGGCAACGATTACTACGTAAAAGAAGCGGTTGGCGCGGGCGTAATAGACCAGAAGGCCGAAAAACAAGGCGACATCGCTGTAGCGGTCAATCACCGAGTCAAAAAACGCCCCGAAGGTCGTTACCTGCCCGGTGGCGCGCGCTACCCGGCCGTCCACCATGTCGAAGACGCCGGCCCCGATAATCACCAGTCCGGCGTAGAAGAACATGCGCGGCTGGTTGTCGGCGCTGGCGAAGCCAAACAGCACCCCGGCGCCGATATTGATCACTAATCCGATAAAGGTGAGGACGTTGGGCGAAATGCGGGTCAGCGCCAGCCCGTGCACGATCTCGTGGAGCACGGCGCCGCAGGCCTTGCCGACGATGCTGGTCCAGGTCATTCGTCCGCCTGGTCGTGAATGGTAGTCAACGACAGAATCTCCAACTCCCGCTTACCTGCCGGGGTGACTACCGTGGCCGTGTCGCCCACCTTTTTCCCCATCAGCGCCCGGCCGATAGGGGAACTGGTGGAAATCAGCCCCTGATTGACGTTAGACTCCTCGCTGGTGACCAGCCGGTACTCGATCTCCTCATCCTTGGCGGTGTCGTACACCTTGATGGTCGAGCCGAGCGCCGCCCGGTCCCGCGGAATGTTGTTCATGTTGATCAGCGACAAGTCCGACATGCGCTTTTTGAGCTGGCCCAGACGCGCCCGCACGTACTCCTGCCGCTGCTTGGCCATGTGGTACTCGGCGTTCTCGCTCAGGTCTCCCAGGGCGATGGCGCGCTTCAGTTCCTTGGGCAGGTCGTGGTTCAACTCGTATTCCAGCGCCTGGATCTCGTCCGCCAATTTCTTCTTGATATGCTCGGGCATGAGACAATCTGAACCTGAAAAACGCGGCCCTCAAGACAATGCTGGACCCCTCGCCTCCCCCGAGGCGTTCCTGCCCGCCTTCGATGCGTGCAACAGGATAGGGGTCGCAGGTTCGAGTTCCGCTCCTGCTGATTATAACTCCAGCCACCAACGCCCGTCGCCAGAGTGACTTGAGTGCTCTGCTGGGCCTGGGCCTTTGGCAAGCAGGCTGCGTGACTCGTCCAGCCAGCATTAGCGCCGACGCCCGATATCTCCTTTTGGGGAGCTGTTGACGCAACTGCGGCGGGCAGCTACATTCATCGGCACATGAGCACTTTCGATCCCGGCAGCCGCGGCTTCCCCTTGCGGCACGACTTCGACCACACCGCGCTCGAGAAATTGCTATACCAACTCCAGGAGTTCGATCCCGACCTGGAGCGGCATCTGCGCGAGGAACTGCTGGGCGGCGGCCCTCCCGCCCTGACGAAAGAAACCTTCGAGAAGCTGCTTCACCTATCGCAAACCAACGGTATCTACTCACCGGTCCAGGACATAGCTCGCTCCATCAGCGAACTGCTGTTCGGGCGTCCGCTGGGGTGAAATCACAGCATCTGGTCGGCGCACCAGCGCGGTGTCTTCCATGTCCCCGAAATCAACTTGTAATTAGCTGACAGACAGGGACTTAACATCCCTCCGGCGCCCCCACTTGTGGTAGAATTGAGAGTGGTCGAGCGGCGGCTAAATAGGCGTGATTCCAACAAGTTATGCCTCTCTCGCGGGTGACCTGAACAGCGCCTGCACACGCTCGATTTCTGTCCCGTCGCAAGGCGACGGATTGGAGTTTGATGGCTTCCAAAGAGACCCTGACCAACTCGGCTGCGGCCGAGCTGAAGAAAAACGGCAACGGCAAGACGACCAACCACGCGAACGGCAAAGCCAGCAACGGCGCGGCGGCGGCTGCCGACTACACCGCCGAATCAATCAAGGTGCTGGGCGGCATGGAAGCGGTGCGCAAGCGCCCTGCCATGTATATCGGTTCCACCGGCGATCTGGGATTGCACCATCTCGTTTACGAGGTAGTGGACAACTCTGTTGACGAAGCCCTCGCCGGTTATGCCGACAAGATCGAAGTCACTATCCACCTGGATAACGCGATTACCGTCATTGACAACGGCCGCGGCATCCCCGTGGACGACATGGAGGTGGACGGCGAGAAGGTCCCCGCGGCGCAAGTGGTGATGACCAAGCTGCACGCCGGCGGCAAGTTCGATTCTTCTACCTACAAGGTTTCCGGTGGACTGCATGGCGTGGGCGTGTCGTGCGTCAACGCGCTCAGCGAAGAACTCAATCTCGAGATCTGGCGCGACGGCTTCGTCTGGCAGCAGGATTATTCCCGCGGCGAGCCGCAAACGAAACTGAAGAAGGCGGGCAACACCCGCAAACGCGGCACGAAAGTACATTTTCTGCCGGACCGCACCATTTTCACCAGCACCGAATATAACTTCGACACGCTGGCACAGCGGCTGCGCGAGCTGGCGTTCCTCAACAAGGGCCTGCTCATCACGCTCACCGACGAACGCACCACCGATCCGAAAACGGGTGAACCGAAGAAGCTGGAGTTCAAATACAACGGCGGCATCGCCGAGTTCATTAAGCACCTGAACAAGGGCAAGAGCGTGCTGCACGACAAGCCGATCTACATGGAAGACGAACGCGCCGGCGTCCGGATGGAGATCGGCCTGCAATACAACGACGGCTACAGCGAGAACGTTTTCAGCTTCGCCAACAACATCAACACCGTGGATGGTGGTACGCACCTTTCGGGCTTCCGGACCGCGCTGACCCGCACCATCAACTACGCCGGCCAGCAACTCGGGTTGTTCAAAGACGTTAAGGAAAACCTGACCGGCGATGACGTGCGCGAGGGCCTGGTGGCAGTCGTGTCGGTGAAGCTGTCGCAGCCGCAGTTTGAAGGACAGACCAAGGGCAAGCTGAATTCCGACATCGCCGGCATAGTGCAGGCGTTCGTCAACGAAAAGCTGGGCGCGTTCTTCGAACAGAACCCCACGGTGGCGCGCAAGATCATCAACAAGGCGATTGAGGCGGCGCGTGCCCGCGAAGCCGCGCGCAAGGCCCGCGACCTCACGCGGCGCAAAGGCGCGCTCGATTCCGGCGGTCTGCCCGGCAAGCTGGCCGACTGCTCCGAGCGCCAGCCCGAACGCTGCGAGCTGTTCCTGGTAGAGGGCGAAAGCGCAGGCGGCACTGCCAAGCAGGGCCGCGACCGGCGTTTCCAGGCGATCCTGCCACTGAAGGGCAAGATCCTGAACGTCGAAAAAGCGCGCTACGACAAGATGCTCGGGCACGAAGAAATTCGCGCCATGATCACCGCGCTGGGCACCGGCATCGGCAAGGATGACTTCGATCCCGCCAAGCTGCGGTACAGCAAGATCATCCTGATGACCGACGCCGACGTGGACGGCTCCCACATCCGCACCTTGCTGCTGACCTTCTTCTTCCGCCACATGACGGAACTGGTGAAGCGCAGCAACGTGTACATCGCGCAGCCCCCGCTGTACTCCATCCGCAAAGGCAAGTCGCAGCAGTACATCAAGGACGACCGCGAGTTCGTCAAGGTGATGGTCAAGCGCGCCTCGGAAGGCATGATCGTCCGCTACGGCGAAGGCGCCGCCAAGATCGAAGGCGCCGAGCTGGCGCGCTTCATGACCACGCTGAACGAATATCTCGGCTTCTTCGACAAGATCTGCAAGCGCATGCGCGACGATGCGGTGGCGGAAATCCTGCCGCGCATCGGCATCGAGCCGAAGAAGGCCGAGTTCGAGGGCGACGGCAAGCCGCCGAAAAAGCTCAGCGATCTCGAGCGCGAGCTAAAGAAGATCGCCAAGGAGCGCCAGTTCAAGTCGGTGGACACGCGCTTCGACCAGGAACACGATCTTTGGGAGGTCGCGTTCGTGAACTCGCAGGGCGCCGAGCACGTCATCAACTTCGAGCTCGCCAGCTCGCCCGAGTACCGGCAGATGATGGCCAAGTACAAACAGATCGGCGACAAGCTCCAGCCGCCATTCATGATTGAGTTCAAGGTGTCGGAGAAGGCGGCCGCCGCCAAGGAAACCGCCGAAGAGCTGAGCGAAGCGGAAAAGGCCGAAGCCGAGAAGACGGAAAAGAAAGTCGGCAAGGCGCTGCGCCGCACCCGCGCGGGTGGGCCCGAGATAGTCGAAAAGAACACGGCGCGCGACCTGTTCGACTACGTGCTCAACGAGGGCAAAAAGGAATATATCGTTCAGAGATATAAGGGCTTGGGCGAGATGTCCGCCGAGCAGCTCTGGGAGACCACCATGGACCCCGAGCGGCGCACCCTGCTCTCGGTCAAGCTGGAAGACATCGCCGAAACCGAGACGATCTTCACCACCCTGATGGGCGAAGACGTGGAATCGCGCCGCAAGTTCATCGAGGACAACGCGCTGGACGTGAAGAACCTCGACATCTAGTAGCTGGTAGTTAGTAGCTGGGCGGCCGAGAGGCCCCCAAGGTTCTGTAGCGCCGTCTCGGCGGCGCGCCCTGCGTCCTCTTGATCAGCAGAACCATGCTGACGCTCACGGTGACTTTGGTGTGACGGCGGTCTTAAACCTCGCTTGACGACGATCTGTAGCTACGCTATAAACAGCAAGCGAGATGCGCATTCATTTCTGCATCCCCTGAACACCCCTCGCGCATCTAATTGATAGTAAAATAGGCATTTAGCAGGAGAGGAGGAGGAATGACCCAGAGCGCAATAAAGAAGGTCGAAGTCCTGCGCAAGGCGACGGTTCGCTATTCTCCTCGTGTCGAGCGGAGTCTCTCGAAGGCCGGGAAGTCGGTCGATTCGGCGGTCGTAAAGTCTGCCGCGAAGTATTACGTCGCACTGAAGAAACTTGCCGAAGAGTAAGGTATTTAAGCTCACCTCAGCGTACATCGAGTTTCTCCACGACAGGGGAATAGCCATCTCATATCCCGGTACTGAGCCGGTAACACCGCATGACTGTTTAGACCTTAATCTGCTGGAGTCGGCACCGGAACAGCCGTTTCAGGGCAGCTTTGACGTAGAATTTTATCCGACCATCTACGACAAGGCTGCCTGTTTGTTTTTCTCCATCGCGGGCGGTCACATCTTCACTAACGGAAACAAGCGGACCGCCGTCTTGGCGCTCGACCAGTTCTTACACGCGAACGCGATATATCTTTTTCTGCCCAACGAGGACATGAAAAGGCTTGCCGAAAACACAGCCTGCTATAAGACACGGGGAGAAAACCACAAGGATGTAATCGCAAGAATCAGTAGCCTCATCAAAAAAAACAGTGCTCCATTCTCAACCGTGAGAATCACCGATCCTAAAACGTATGGAGAGTGGCACGCGGTGAAAAACCTGATTCGGAAAGCGAACCATCCGGGCATCAGGCCGAAGCAAGCCGCTGACCGCTGAACTTTCAAACTGACCCACTACCCTCTGCCCTAAAAATAGGAAGCGTTCCGCGTGAAATCAAGGAGTTACAGAATCCTATTTTTATGTTTCCTCGGTGGGGTTCTACCCCATGTCCGACTGCGGTGGAGTTTTTACCTCTGCGCGACGCAATGCTACCCTGTTCCCGCCATGCTGAAATGCACGCTGCGTCTCGCCGCCGTCCTTGTTCTTACTCTCACCGCATTCGCCCAGCAGCCGTTCAACCGCTCCGAAGTCATGGTCCCCATGCGCGACGGCGTGAAGCTGCAAACAGTCATTCTCGCGCCCAAAGATGCCAAAGCTCCGCTGCCCATCCTGCTGACGCGCACGCCCTACGGCGTCCCCGACGAGAAAGGCGCGGCGCAACTCGCCGAGCGCTTTCCCGAGCTGATCGCCGACGGCTACATCTTCGTCACCCAGAACATTCGCGGCAAATTCAGGTCGGAAGGCGAGTTCCGCATGATCCGCCCGCTGCGCGATCCGCGCGATCCCAAGGCCACCGACGAGAGCACCGACGCCTACGACACCATCGAATGGCTGGTGAAGAATGTTGCCGGCAACAACGGGCGCGTGGGCATCTGGGGCGTTTCGTATCCGGGATGGACGACCGTGATGGCGCTGCTCTCGCCGCATCCCGCGCTGAAGGCCGCCAGCGAGCAGGCCTCGCCCGCCGACATGTTCCTCGGCGACGACTTTCACCACAACGGCGCCTTCCGCCTCGACTACGGCTTCGAATACGCGGCCCTGATGGAGTCGAGCAAAGACAACAAGCCGTTCGAGTTCGACCGCTACGACCTCTACGACTGGTATCTCGAACTGGGCGCGCTCGGCAACGTGGACGCGAAATACTTCCACGGCCAGGTGCCCACGTGGAACGACTTCGTCAAGCACCCCAACTACGACAGCTTCTGGCGGGTGCGCGCGTTTGATCCGTATTTGCGCATCACCTCGGTGCCCAACCTCAACGTCGCCGGCTGGTGGGACCAGGAAGATTTCTACGGCCCGCAGCGCATCTACCGGTTGCTCGAAGCCAACGACGCCCGGCGGCTGAATTACTTCGTCGCCGGACCGTGGAACCACGGCGGCTGGCTGCGCTCGAGCGGCAAGGAACTCGGCCCGGTGGATTTCGGCAGCGAAACAGCCAAAGAATTTCGCGCGCGGCTGCTGGCGCTCTGGTTCCGCTTCTGGCTGCACGGCGACGGCAAAGGCGAGCCGCCCGTGGCCGAAGCGACCACCTTCCAGACGGGAACCAATCAGTGGAAGACCTACGATAGCTGGCCGCCCAAGAACGCCACCGCGCGCAAGCTGTACTTCCGCGCTGGCGGGAAGTTGTCGTTCGACGCGCCGACCGAGACCGGCGACGCCTTCGACAGTTACGTCTCCGACCCGGCGAATCCCGTGCCTTATCGCCCGCGTCCGATTCGCCCCATCAATACCGCGGAATGGCGCGAATGGCTGGTGGAAGATCAGCGCTTCGTGGACCACCGTCCCGACGTACTGACTTGGCAGACCGAGCCTCTGACCGATGATGTCGTCATTACTGGTGAAATCACGGCTAACCTGTTCGCGGCCACTTCCGGCACCGACAGCGATTGGGTGGTGAAGCTGATTGATGTTTATCCCGACGACTTCAAGCCCCCGGAAAAATCAGACAAGGGGCCCTGCAAACGCCTGACCGGCGGCTACCAGCTCATCATCGCCCACGAAGTCTTTCGCGCGCGCTTCCGCAACAGCTTCGAGCGCCCCGAACCGGTGCCCGCCGATAAAGTCGTGGAGTACAAATTCAGCCTGCACACCAACGATCACGTCTTCCTCAAGGGACACCGCATCATGGTGCAGGTGCAGAGCACGTGGTTCCCGCTGATTGACCGTAATCCGCAGAAGTACGTGGACAACATCTATAAGGCGAGCGACGCCGATTACGTGAAAGCCACACAGCGGATTTACCGCTCCGCCGAAGCGGCGTCGAGTGTGGTGCTGCCGGTGATGCAATAGGCTGGCGGCTGGCGGTTGTCGGCTCTCGGCTGTCGGCCAGAACGCGTAGCGCCGCCGTCCCGGCGGCGGGCCCCGGTTTTCCTTGGACCCAATACGCTTCGCAGGCCAACACCGATAGCCGACGACCGACAGCCGAGGGCCGCCTTACCGCGTGCTCACCACCCTCGGCTCTTCTTCTTCGTCGAGTTGAATCGTCAGCAGAATGGTGTGGTTGGCATTGTCAACCTGCACGTCGGGGATGGCGCCGACATCGCGCAATCCGCGCTGGTGATAGTTGCGCCGCAGCGCCTCCAATCCGGCGCGGATTTTGCCCGTGTCGAAGATCTCCCCGGGCTGGAGGGTGAACAGCGAGCGCAGTTCCGCCGGCGCAAACATTCTCGCCCCGGCAAACTGGATTTCGCTCAGCCGGTATTGCGGGCCGGCGTCTACCCGTGCGTAGAGCGCCGCGCCGCGCGCGGTGACGCTTTCGATTTCCACCCGCACCTGCGCTTTGAAGTAGCCGTTCTCCTGGTAGGCCCGGCGCAATCGCTCGCCGGCTTCGTTCACCAGGTCCGCAAGGCAATATTCGCGCCCGAACATCGGTAGAAAGGACAAACTGTCAGGCGAGGCCACGCGACCGCCGATTTTCAAATCGCGCAGTGGCACCGTGGGCTGGTTGTTGGGACAGGCAGGTTGGGCGGCCGCCGCGACTGCCGTCGCCAGTGCCGCCGCCAGCAGCAGGACTTGCAAGCGCCCCATGAAAACTCTCGGATGCTGCCTGCTGGTCGCGAGATGGTCAGCGCAGAACTTCGCCGGAATAGCGCAGCCGCACGGTCACGATGGCTGCCTTCGCGTCCTGCACCGGCTCGACATTGGTGTAGAGGAAATTGGCGCTGCGGATCTTCAGCAGCAGCGCGTGCTCGTCCACGAACCGCTCCAGCAGCCCAGGATCGTAGGGCCGGCCGATGTACGCCTTCCAGTACTCTTGCAGCTTTTGGCTGACGCCCGGCGCCGGCTCCGCTCCGCTGAGCACCAGCGGGCCGAAGCGGTAACGCGTCCCCTCGTTCACATCAATGTTGAGCACGATAGTGCCCGCGTCGCGATCAATGCGCGTGTCGGGCACCGGAGTGAAATCGATGTAGCCGTTTTTTGCGTACAGCCGCCGCATTGCATCCAGCCCCTGGCGGATCTTGCGGGTGTCAAACGGCGCACCGTTCTGGATGGGAAACAACTGTCGCAGCTCGCTCGCCGGGAACGCCCGCGCGTTGACGAACACCAGCTCCGCGAGCCGGTACTGCGGCCCTTCCTGCACGTTCGCTCGAATGGAATACGCGTTGTACCCCGACTTGCGGATTTCCACATCGGCCACCGCCTGGAAGTAGCCGTACCACTGATACATCTCGCGGATTTGTTCGCTCACCGCGTCGCTTAGGGCGCACGGCCAGCAGTCGCATTCGCGCCGCAGCTCGCGCACAATGGTGGACTTCTCGCGCTTCGACAGCTTGTTGCCGTCGCGCAGCTCGATGCGCTTCACCTCGACCGGCCACTCCGAGGCGTACTTCGAACGGAAACATGCCGGCGCCTGCGCCACCGCCGGCGCGGCGCACAGCAGCACTAAAATCAGGGCCCACAGGCGCATAAGGCCATTGTAAGCGGGCGGCGGGACAGCGGAAATTCCGACGAGTCCACAAACTTTATTGCCATAACCGAACCCGCTTGGGTTATACTGCGGCGGTGTCCTCACGCCGATTCGGCAGCGTGAAGTTCATCTGTTATCCACAAGACCATGTGCCTCGTCACGTGCATGGATTTCAGGGCGAGGCAGAAGTCATCGTAGATCTGCGTGAGGATGGCGCGGTGGGCCTGGCGGACCGGCCGGACGCGATCCGGCCTGGGAATGCGAAAAGAAGTGATGTTCGCAAGGTGTTACGAGTGGCGGCGGAACACTTCGAAGAGCTGGTCGCGCTTTGGGAGGAGATACATGCGTAAAGCAGCGCATAAAGTGTTAACTACGGACGCGCAGATTGACGCTGCGCTCCATCGTGCAAAACAGTTCGAAGCTTATGACCGGCGGGCCATCGAGGCATCTTATGACCGTCGAGGAGACCGCGTTTGCCTGGGCCTGGCGGACGGCGTAACTGTATCCATTCCTCGCCAATACCTTCAGGGTCTGGAGCGCGCCGCACCTTCTCAACTCTCGCGTATTGAAATTGTGGGCAGCGGCACAGGGCTGCACTGGCCCGAACTGGGCGTTGACCATTATGTGCACGGGCTGCTGAACCGCGTGTTTGGCACACAGCAGTGGATGGCGCAGTTGGGCCGCCTGGGCGGTAAGTCAAGAAGTGCAGCGAAAGCGCGTGCCGCCCGAGCGAATGGTCAGTTGGGAGGAAGACCGAGAAAGAAGTTTTCGGCGAAAAGGGCCGCCGTCCCGCGGAAGAAGTCTGCGTGAACAAAAAGACGCGCCGGAACCAGCAGCCAGGGTCCCGGCGCAGGAGAGAGCACAACTACCTGTCCCCTTGAACCCGTGCCGGCGGGAAATGTTGCGCAACTAGAAGTTGCCGGGGGCCCGCCGCCGGGGACGGCGGCGCTACAACTTCAGCGCTGAGGATTGACGACGGTCGGCGACGCCAGTGCGGCCACGTGCTTGGCGGCTTCCGTTCCGGTGTGCACGCAATCCGGTACGCCGATGCCGCGGAAGTAGTTGCCGGCCAGCGCCAGGCCGGGCAGTTGGCGGACGCGCGCTTCGATGCGCGCGATCCGTTCCAGGTGGCCGGGCGAGGGTTGCGACATGGCGCGGTTCCAGCGGTAGATGCGCGCGCCACGCGGTTCCGCCGTGATGCCGGTGATTTCGCGCAGCTCGCGGCCCAGGGTCTGAAGGATTTCGTCGTCGTTCATCTCCAGCGCGCGCTCGTCGCGCAGGCCGCCGAGAAAACAACGGACGATGGCGCGGTCCTCGGGCGCGCGGTGGGGAAACTTGTTGTGCACGAAGGTGCAGGCCAACATGCGGCGGCCTTCGCTGCGCGGCACCAGGAAACCGAAGCCCAGGTCGCGTCCGGCGACGTCCTTGCGGTCGAATACGAGATTGGTCGTCACCGACGAGCTGTATGAGATTCCGCCCAGTTCTTCGCCGAGCGCCTGGTCCACACTGGCGAGCAGGTGGCCGGCAACGTGCGCCGGCGTAGCGAAGATCACGCCGTCAAAGCTTTCCGTTCGTCCGGTGGTGCCGACCTGCCATTGCCCGCCGCTGAAGCCGAGGCGTTTGACTTCGGTAGCGGTGCGCAGCCACGGACGATGCAGGCGCGCGACCACGGCGTCCACCAGTTGCTGCATGCCTTGCTTGAGCGACGAGAACAGCGGCGGCTTGGGTTTGCCTTTCGACATCTGCGCCATGCGCTTGCGCGCCGCCAGCATGCCGCGGCTGAGGCTGCCGTAACGCTCTTCCATGTCAATGAAGCGCGGCAGCACGGTGCGCACGCTGAGCTTGTCGGAGTCGGCGCCATAGATGCCCGAGAGCAGCGGATCGGCCAGCCGGTCCACCACCTCGGCGCCGAAGTGGCGCTCGACGAACGCCGCCACGCTTTCGTCGCCTTCGACGCGCCGCGGCTTGTGGAAGAACTCTCCCGCCATGCGAATTTTGGTGCTCCAGGAGAACAGCGGCGTCAGCACGGTCGGCAGGATTTTGGTGGGTACCATGAACATCAGGCCGTCGGGCATCTCGATCAAGCGGTTGTTGACCAGGATGAAGGTGCGGCGCTGCTCGTCGTTCGAGCCGATGATCTGATCTCCCAGCCCGACTTCGCGGCACAGCGTAGCGGCCCAGGGTTTCTCGGTGAGGAAAGAATCGGGCCCGGCTTCGATGAGGCAGCCATCCGCGCGCTCGGAGACCAGCACGCCGCCCAGGCGCGGCGCGCGCTCGAAAACGACGTACTCCAGCTCGGCGCCGCCGCGGCGCTGCTTGTCGAGCTGGAAGGCGGCAGCCAGTCCGCTGGTGCCGCCGCCAATGATGGCAATCTTCTTCATTGAAACTTAACCACGGATCAACACGGATTTACACGGATCAGAAACATAATGAAAATTTGGCAATCCGTGATCATCCGTGTAGATCCGTGTTGATGTGTTTATTCCTTCGCCGCTTGCGCTCGGCCCAGCCGCGAGCGCGCCACTCCCGCCAGCGCGGCGACCAGCAGGGGCGAGTCGTTCAGCGACGCGGCCCGCCACAGGCGCATCCCGCGCTCCTCGGCAAACTGGCGGAAGGCGATATCAATGTCGTAGAGCACTTCCACGTGATCGCACAAGAAGCCTACCGGCTGGATGAAAACCGCCGTGTGACCCTGATCTCTGAGCGCTGTGATGGTGTCTTCCACCGTCGGCCCCAGCCATGCTCCGCCGCTCATGCCCTGGCTCTGGAAAGCGAGGCGCCAATCCAGGCCACCGACTGCGCTCGCAACCAGTTCGGCGGTCTGCATGGCCTGCTTCTCGTAAGGATCGCCTTCGGTGATGGTGCGCGTTGGGACACTATGCGCTGTGAAGATGACCGGCACAGGCGCACCTGCTTCCGCGCACGCGCGCCGCCAGCCGCTCTCCAGCCGCTCGGCGAAGGCCCTGATGAGCAGTGGATGGTCGTGCCAGCTCTCGACGAAATCCACCGCGAACGGCGCCTGTCCGGTCTCGCCCAGCAGCGCTTGTTTGTACAGGCCGACGCTGGTGCGCGAATTCTGCGGCGCCAGGCAAATGACGATGGCGCGCTCGACGCCATCGGCCGCCATCTGCGGGACGACATCGCGGATGTAAGGCGTCCAGTTGCGCATGGCGACGTAGACCGGGATGCCGAGTTCGCGTTGCAGGTCCTCGGCCTGTCGCATGGTGAGTTCGCGCAAGGGCGAGCGGCCGATGAGGGCGTAGCGGTGCTTGACCTCGTTAATGACCGCCTCGGGCACAGGCCGGCCGCCGGTGACCGCGTGCAGAAAGCAGGGGATGTCGTCCACGCTGTCGGGCGTGCCGTGCGCAAGCAACAGGATGGCGGTGTTGGGCATGTTTCGATGTTGTGTCGAAGCGCGAGTGTCGCCCCTCCGGGGCTCGGGTCATATTCCGACCGTGGATCCAGGGCTTCCGCCCTGGGCTAACGAATGCCGCCGCTCCGCGGCTGGTTTGTGCCACCTCCGCCCTAGCACACGGCCCAGCAGTCGAACTTGTGGCGTGTTTCGCCGGTTCGCCAGTTTGCCAGTTCCAGTTCGTCGGTTCGTCAGCTCGCCAGTTCATCGGTTCAGCAGGTTGTCGGATCACCAGATGACCGGCTGACCCGATGTCCCGCTGACCCGATGTCCCGCTGACCCGATGGCCCGCGGCTACTGCTTGTCCCCGAACCAATCTATCCCGGCTGCGGCCTTGACCTTGTGCGAATAGTCGTGCACGAACTTGGCCAGTGACTTCACGTTCTCCACCGGCGTATGCGGCAAAATGCCGTGGCCCAGATTAAAGATGTGGCCGGGGCGTCCGCCGGCGCGGCGCAGCACGTCGGTGGCGCGCTCGCGCACGGTCCTCCAGTCGGCAAACAGCAGCACGGGATCCAGATTTCCCTGCACGGCGCCGCGGTTGCCGAGCGCCGCCCAGCCCTGTTCCAGCGGAATGCGCCAGTCCATGCCGATCACCTCGGCGCCGGTCTGCTTCATCGAGGGCAACAGCGTTGCAGTATCGGTGCCGAAATAGATCACGGGCACACCGGTGCCGCGCAACTGCTGCACCAACTCGGTGGTGCGCGGCAAAACATAATGGCGATAATCGTCCACGCTCAGGCAGCCCACCCAGCTATCGAAGATCTGCACCACGTCGGCGCCGGCGCGCACCTGTTCGGCGGTGTACTCGGCAAGCACCGCGACCAGCTTGGCCATCAGCTCGTCCCAGGCATCGGGGGCGAGATACATCATCTTCTTGGTCTCGATGTAATTGCGCGAGCCGCCGCCTTCGATCATGTAGCTGGCGAGCGTAAACGGCGCTCCACAAAAGCCGATGACCGGTAATTTCGCGCCGAAGTGCTTCACCACCAAGCCGACGGACTCAGCAACGTACCCCAACTCGGCGGCGCGATCAGTGCGGAGCTTGGTGATGTCGGCGGCGGCGCGCAGCGGCTTTTCGATCACCGGACCTTCGCCTGCCTGGAAGTGAAAGTCGAGTCCCATGACCTCCAGCGGCAGCAGCAGGTCGGCAAAAATAATGGCGGCATCCACCCCGAGGATTTCCGCGGCTTCAATAGTCACCTGCGCGGCGACCTTGGGCGTTTTGCAGATTTCAACCAGCGAATAGCGCTTGCGCACCTCGCGGTACTCGGCCATATAGCGGCCGGCCTGCCGCATGAACCATACCGGCGTGACATCCACCGGCTCGCCCTTGCAGACCTTGACGAAAACAGAATTCGGCGCGGACATAAACTATCAATTTACATGGAATGGCGACGATTTGGGAACCGAGCCGAAGTATGATTTGGCGAAGTACGATTTGGTGAAGCAAGAACCTCGACCACGGAATTACAGGGATGAACACGGATCAACTGACGGAACCGCGCGGTGTGCACGGATCACCAATTCACGAAATTCCAGCGCGGTGGCGGTATTGTTGTCGTGGACCGGCCCTGGGCCCCAATTTTTCCCTGTTAACCGGTGTGAATCTGTGGTCGAGGTTCTTACTTCGCCAAATCACACTTCACCAAATCACCAAATTGCTGATCGCATGGCTTCGCTGAACTTGCCGGCCGCGGATGCGGTCGTGATCGGGGCAGGTCCCAACGGGCTGGCCGCGGCCATCGTGCTGGCGCAGGCCGGGTACTCGGTCACCGTCGCTGAGGCGGAGCCGACCGTGGGCGGCGGCGCGCGCTCAGCCGAACTGACCCTGCCCGGCTTCCTGCATGACGTCTGTTCGGCAATCCATCCGCTCGCTGTCTCGTCACCTTTCTTCCGAACGCTGCCACTGGCTGAGCACGGGCTGGAGTGGATCCAGCCGGAATGTCCGCTGGCGCACCCGCTGGATGACGGCAGCGCCATCGTGCTGCACCGCTCGGTCGAGCGCACCGCGGCGCAATTCGGGCGCGACGCCCAGGCCTACCACGAGCTTTTCGCTCCGTTGGTCGAAAGCTGGAACACGCTGCAAAGCGACATCCTCGGCCCCTTGCGGCTGCCCCGCGATCCGGCGGGCCTGGCGGCGTTCGGCGTCAATGCTCTACGATCGCTAACCACCTTGGCGCGCATGCATTTCCGCGAAGAGCGCGTGCCAGCGCTGTTGGCCGGCATGGCCGGCCATTCCATGCTGCCGCTGGACAAGGCAGCCACCGCCGCCTTCGCGCTGGTGCTGACCGCCGCCGGTCATGCAGTTGGTTGGCCCATGCCGCGCGGCGGCTCCCGACGCATCACCGATGCCCTGGCCGGTTACCTGCGCAGCATCGGCGGCGAGATTGCCACTGGCAGCCGCGTCGAATCACTCGACCAACTGCCGCGCTGGCGCGCCGTGCTTGCCGACGTGACCCCGCGCCAACTCGTGCAAATTGCCGGGGCGGGGCTGCCGCTGCTCTACCGCCGCACCCTCGAGCGCTATCGCTACGGCCCGGGTGCCTTCAAGGTGGACTGGGCGCTCAGCGCACCAATTCCGTGGCGCGCGCCCGAGTGTGCGCGGGCCGGCACGGTACACCTCGGAGGCACGCTGGAGGAAATCGCCGCCTCCGAGCGGGCGGCGTGGAACGGGCGTCCCAGCGAACGGCCATTTGTGCTGCTCGCACAGCCGACCTTATTTGACCCCTCGCGCGCCCCTGCTGGACGGCACATCGCCTGGGCGTACTGCCATGTCCCCAACGGCTCGCACGTGGATATGCTGGCGCACATCGAAAGCCAGATCGAACGCTTTGCCCCCGGCTTCCGCGACTGCATCGTGGCGCGTAACGTGATGCCCCCGGCGGTGCTCGAACGCCACAACGCAAACCTGATCGGCGGCGACATCAACGGCGGCGCGCAGGACATATTCCAGTTGTTCGCCCGGCCCACGGCGCGCCTGTATTCGACGCCGGTGCGCGGACTGTACTTGTGTTCGTCGTCCACTCCGCCCGGCGGCGGCGTGCACGGCATGTGCGGCTATTTCGCTGCCAAGCTGGCAGTGCGGTACTTGCGGAAGCAGGTAGAGGTGTAGGAAATTTTGATCGCGAATTTTGAATTGCGATTTCTGGCACTTTGCCGATGTCTCGAGGCTCTCATCAAAATTCAAAAATCAAAATTCAAAATTGCCTCTGTCCGTGTTATCCGTGAAACACGTGGCCAACTCTTCTTATCGTGGCAGGCTTGCGCCGTCGCCCACCGGGCTGCTGCATCTCGGACACGCGTGTACCTTCTGGACGGCATGGCGGCGGGCCGTCGAACATAACGGCGCGCTGGTGTTGCGCAACGAGGATCTCGATCCGCAGCGCTCACGCCTCGAATTTGCCCGCGCCATGTTCGAAGACCTGCGCTGGCTGGGGATCCGCTGGAGCGAAGGGCCGGACGTCGGCGGGCCATACGCGCCCTATGCGCAAAGCGAGCGGCGCGGCTTCTACGTGGAGGCCTGGCGGCAACTGCGCGACGGTGGGTTTATCTATCCGTGCGGTTGCTCGCGCAAGGACCTGGCGCAGGCGGCCGGCGCGCCCCACGAGGCCGGCGGCGAGCCGCTCTATCCGGGGCGGTGCCGCTGCCGTGTGGCCGAGGCGCGGAACTATGCCGAGCCGAAGGGAGTGAACTGGCGCTTCCGCGTGCCCGACAGCCAGGAGATTCGCTTCGACGACCTGCACCTCGGTCCGCAGGCGTACCTCGCCGGGCGCGACTTCGGCGACTTCGTCGTGTGGCGGCGCGATGATGTCCCCGCTTACCAACTGGCGGTCGTGGTGGACGACGCCGCCATGCGCATCACCGAGGTGGTCCGCGGCGCCGACCTGCTGAAGTCTACCGCCCGGCAGTTGCTGCTCTTGCGGGCACTGCGGATCGAGCCGCCCGCCTACTATCACTGCAACCTGCTGCGCGACGAGCATGGCCAGCGCCTCGCCAAGCGTCACGATGCCCTGAGCCTGCGACACCTGCGCGAGACCGGCGTGTCGGCGGAAGAGGTGGTGCGGCGGTGTGAGCTGGCAGCAGCGAGCGACTAGAAGCAGGTAGGACCAAGCAGCCAGCAACAAGCAAACAGCCACAGTTCAGAACCCGCATATTCACCGCTGTTTGATCGCAGGTCTGAAGGCCGGCTCCACCCCCGGTCTTTGACTCCAGACAGCAAGTTCGGCAGTCACTCACTCCCGAGGGCAGACCCAACTTAGGAACGCCTAACATACTGCAAAACCTGGCATGAACCTTCCCACCCCGCGGCTTTCACTGTTTTCTAATCCAAGAATGAGCCTGAAGTGAGGAGTTGGCGGCTGGGGGATGCTGCTTTCCAGATAGAGTTGAGAGGACGAGTGTAGCAGGAGCCGGGGCGGTGGAAATGTGGAAAGCGCGGGGCGGTAGGGTTGGCGCCGGCACGGATTGCAAGCGCGCTTTCCAAGGCCGAGGAAAATCGCTTTCGCAGAGGAGGCTGACTGCTTGGCGACCCGGCGGCGATTTTCCTCGGCCGTCATTTCCACCGCCCTACCGCCGTCTGCTGGATGTGCGCGAACAATTCCCGTTTGGCTGCCTGCATGCGCCGCGCGGCTTCGGTGTCGCTGAGGGCCGCGGCCACGCGCCGCAAACTCGCCAAGCTGAGTCCTGGGCGCAGATACTGCGCCGGATCCTCCAGCGCCAGGAACGTTTCCAGCGGGGTCTGGTAGCGGCGATACCGGCGCTGCTGGCGACCTTTGGCGTCCACGCTGAGGTCGGCTTGCGCGCAGGGCCGATGGTAATTCAGACACGGATTCAGGTGGGCGGCATAAAACTGCTGCAGGGCGGCGGCGTGTGGGGCGGCGATGTAGCCGTAGCCGAGGTGCTTGCGGATCACCGCCCCGTTTTTCGACTCCACCAGTCCGTTGTCGTTGCAGTGCCGCGGGCGGCTCTTGGTCTGTTCGATCAGCAGCTTGT
>JBHGBA010000002.1:0-117696 GCA_041946775.1 Terriglobales bacterium | reverse complement strand
TTTGGCCGAAGATCTTCAAGCTTATTCATCAGTGGCGCTGGGGGATTTTTTAGAATATGCCAGAATTGCAGTTATTCCAATAGGCACAATGGGTTAGGTCAGGCCAGCCACTGCGCTCGTTTTGTTGCGAGCACCGTGAAGGTGCGAATCGAGCTTTCGACGGCAACTCCGAAATGACGAGGAAGCATGCTCCGCGGCACTGGATTGCTCAAGGGGCACACACCTAGTTGCACTGAGGCAAGGGCAGAGTGTAAAAGAGAAACTCACGAAATGAAGGCCAGATATTCTAAACGTTATCAATTACTTACAGAGGAATGATTCTCGCCGTGAATCAATTGGATGGAGAAGAGTGGCAGGCGTTCGTTATCCAGCTACTATACCTCAGATACGGCACAAACCTCATCGAAGTCCCAGACCAGCACAAAGGAGACTGCGGGATCGAAGCCTTTGCCACCGATGGTTGCGCATTCCAATGTTATTCGCCGGAAGGGCCATCGAGCATCGCGGAAACTGCCGCTAAACACAAAAAGAAAGTCTCGCGCGACATCAAGAAATTCGCCGAGAACCGGTCAGATCTGATCAAAGTCTTTGGGAAAACGAAAATATGCCGCTGGATTTTAGTTGTCCCAGACCACTGCAGCGTTGACGTCGTGCAGTTCTGTCAGAAGAAAACCCACGATATTGTGAACCTGGCGCCTCCCCTATCGTATGCCACAGATGATTTTCAGATCGTGACTGTCAATGGTCATCACTTTTTCGCCAGCGAAATTGCCGAGTTGAGTAGAACGGGCGGCCTGCTGGTGGAGGCGGCGGAGTTAACGGTTGCTCCAGCCGAGGTGCAATCGTTCGCGGAGCAGCACGGTGATCTGGTGGAGACGATGGACAAGAAATTGTCAAAGTTGAAGCTGGAGCGTGCAGAACAGGACGATCTCCTCCGACAACTGCTCCAAGCACATTTAGAGGGCGGCAACGCCATTATGTATTACGACAACAAGTTCCCTGTAATATCCGACAGGATACGTGCTCTTAAGCAAGCGCGGGCGAAAGCTCTGGAAATTGATAGCAAGCTCCAGTCTCTGACCATCGCTGGCACTCGGGAAAAGTTCGAATTGGAGCTGGTCAACTCGGTACCAGCGTTGGGACGCCAAACTGCCTTATCCGTGTCTTATGCTGCGGTTGCTGAGTGGCTGATGGTTTGTCCGCTGAACCCGAAGGAATAATGCGTGCGTGACCCACTCGATGTCGGCTTCACCTTCGAAAGGCGCCCAGCGCCAACGCCTGCCGCACTCCGACCGGAGTGGCGCATCGCCATCCTTCTCCTCACTCTTCAACAGTGCTGGGGCAGCCGCGCCAGTCGGCGACAGCTACATGTTCTTAACTGGGCAATCCGAACACCTGAAACCCGCGAAACCTTTCTTCATGTCATCACGGGTGCGTTACGCCCGGATGAAGCAGTCGTGAGATTTGACCCAGTAGTGGACAGAGCGCTGCAATTCGCAGCGGGCGAGTCACTTGTAACTATCTCGGGTGACATGGTCTTTCTTACCGAGAACGGTGAGCAATTCGTGAAGCGCATCAACAAGGATAAAGAGTGTATGGCCGAAGAAAAGTCATTCCTTGCCGCCATAGGGAAAAAGCTTACGCAGGTGCAGGTAGATGCTTTTTTCGCGATGGAGGGACGATGAGCCTCCGACTGCGGCAACTGGAAATTCGGATCAGCACGCTTAGGGGTTTTTTCGGTATTCGTCTGCCGTTGCAGGCGAAGGGTCTAGTCGTGGTGCGTGCGAACAATACGAGCGGGAAATCGACGTGCGTACAGAGCCTGATTTACGCGCTCGGATTGGAGGCGATGTTAACCGTCAGCCAACAAGCGCCGCCACTCCAATATGCGGTTCTCGAACGATTTCAATACGGCGACGAAGAAGTCCGCGTCGATGAATCTGAAGTCCTCCTTGAGATGGAGAACGAAGCCGGTGAAATCATCACAATCCAACGCGCAATCGTCGGTAAGATGCGGAAAACGAACCTGGTAACCGTTTGGCGGGGACCACACCTGTCACAGCCTAGTGCGAAATACAGCAAGGCAGACTACTTCGTCAGAATTGAGGGCGCGGCACAGCGTCCGTTAGGGTTCCACACTTTCTTGGCGAGCTACCTGGGATGGGCGCTGCCGACAGTTACTAGATTCGACGGCTCCGAAGCACCTCTGTATGTAGAGTGTATCTTCCCCCTGTTCGTGATCGAGCAGAAGCATGGATGGTCGGGGATTCAGTCGCGCATGCCGACCCATTTTCGAATTCGTGAGATGGGGAAACGCGCAATCGAATTCGTCCTGAAGCTTGACTCCTATGAAATCGCCGAGCGCCGACAGCGGCTCAGGGATCAGATTGCTGCCCTCGAGCAACGGTGGGAACACATTGTTGGCGAGCTGGACGCAAAAGTGGGAGCCCTGGGCGCAGTGGTCCGGAACCTACCCAAAGCGCCGGTTTCGGAATGGCCGATCGTTCCTGCGCCGGAGTGTCTGGTGTTTGATGGAAAAGAATGGGATCGAGTGCAGTCCGCTACATTGCATGCCAATGCCCGCCTAATGGAGTTGCAAAAGACGGAAGTACCCATCGTAAGTAGCGCTTCGGCCAGAGTCGCGAGCGATCTTCGCAATGCGCAAAAGCAATTGGCTGCGTTAGAAGTGCTTGCTGCACGCGCTCTCCGCGACAACGAAGTTGAGGAGGCTCAAAACGATTCGATTCGCGAGAGGATATCCGCGCTCGAAGCCGATCTCCAGAACTATCAGGATGTGAAACGACTGAGGGACATAGGTTCTGACCTGAAGCTAAGTGTCGCGACAGGCCGGTGCCCCACGTGCGAACAGGAGATCAATGACGTGCTGCTTCCCCAAGCCGCCGCAGCACCACCAATGTCGTATGACGACAATATAAAGTTCATCTCCGGACAAATTGTGGCATTCAAGACTATGCTGAACGATTCCGAGCGTGTGCTGGAGGCGCGCAGACGTGCAGTGAATGGTTCGCGGCTGAAAATCGAGGAGCTGCGAGCGAACATCCGAGCCTATAAACAAACTCTCACATCTCCTAACTCCAGTGCGTCAGCCGCGGATGTGCGCGAGCGAATGGCAGTCGAAAATGCATTGCGGATTTTCGAGACGCTGACGGAGCAACTCGACAGTGCACTTGAGCAGCTTGAAATGCTATCTCGAGAATTCGCCGAGTACACCGCTGCACTCGAAAAGCTTAAGGGTGACACGTCGGAGGAGGACGAAGGCAAGCTACAGTCCCTCCAATCGTCGTTTGTCTCCCAGTTAGACCAGTACGGGTTCAGCAGCATTAAACCAGCTGGCCTCTTACATATTTCGCGTGAGACGTACCGGCCAACCTATGAGGGCTTCGATTTGGGATTTAATTTGTCCGCCAGCGACATGATTCGAACTATCTGGGCATACCTCTATGGCCTTATGGAAGTGGCGCGGATCTGGCCCACAAACCATTTGGGGCTGCTCGTGCTTGACGAACCACGGCAGCAGCAAGCGGACAAAGTGAGTTTTGCTGAATTCGCCAGACGTGCGGCTGCGGCGGGAGGTGCAGGCCAGCAAGTCCTGTTTATGACAAGTGAAGACCCGGAAACGCTCGCGTCGATGCTGAGTGGAGTTGAGCATCAATACATCAACTTCGACGGCAAGATGATTCAGCCGATGGCTGTGGGGATAACTCCCCTGGAGTAAAGATTCCAGCTATCCCGAGTAGTCTGAGATGGAAGGGTCCGTGCAAGCGTCATTGGTTCAGATTGAGCGCAAGATTCAAACTGCGGTTGATGCTATTGTCCGCAGCATCGTGGATACGGATGATGGGGTCGCTGGCACTGTTGTGGGTCGCAACACGACTGCTCACCTGCTGATAAGCAGTTCTTTCCTCTATCGCGACAAATCTATCAGGACCACGCAGTCTTCGAAGCGGTTGGTAGCGCGCATTTCAGCTTCAGGTAGACATGGTCGATTGGAGAACATCGGGGTTCTCGACAATCAGAATCTCAGGACGCATTACAAAGTCATCCCGCAACCAACTGCCGCCGATCTGGTTCCGCTTAGATCTGCAGTAACACAGGAGACCGCCAGCGTTGGCGACCTGCTTTTCATATTGATCGGGACAGTCGAAGGTCTGCGGCCTCAAACGCAGGACATTAGAAGCAATAAGGTTAAAAAAATTCGTCTCGTTCCTTCGCTGAACGGAGCGCAACTCCAGAGGACAGAGACTGGAGTTTATTCCATTCGAAAGATAGTGCCGATAGAGGAGCTATTCCAGTTCATCGATGGTGACCTGCAGGATGACGGTGGCCTCTCGGGGGAAGATCGACGAGTAATTGGGGCAGCTTACGATGAGATGCTGGATGGAGCAACAACGGAAGTGAGCGTGCCAACCGGAGATGTGGCACAGCGGAATGACACCGTGCTTGGGAAAATGGTGGCTTCTCTACGCGCTCAGGCTGCTCAGTATCAAACGGCGATTAGTGGGTTGCGAAATGCGCCTGACGACGCGCACGCGCTCAATGAGGTACTTCGAATCGCCTATAACTTCAGCGCGGATGTCCTTCCATTGATTTCGCTCTTCGTGAGCATTTGCGATCTCAAGCCGCTGGTTTTTTGGTGCACTATCAAAGAGCAATGGGCGCTCCATCGGGCATTCGCTTCTTTACCTTGGTCGGCTTTGGGACGCAAGGAGAAGCTGGAGGAGTATAAAGCCATAGTTTCTCAGGCAAGGAGCCACGCATTTCATCATGTGCTCCCGTTCGACTCCACCGTGGAAATCGATCTCTCGGCTTTGGACGTTCGGGCTGAAACCATCCGATTGTTCGTGCCATTCGGGCAAAAGCAAGGCAGAGGAGTTCACTTGAAAGATCAGAAGTTGGCAGACGTGCTCGCGGAGTTTTCCCGCGCACGAGAGAGGCCTGTTTCCCAAGTATTCTGGGAGGCAAACCTGGCCGTTATGCAAACGGCCTGCAAATTGGCCGAAGAAGTCCTTGGGACTCTGATTTTGATTCACAATGCAAGACGTGAAACAAGCGCAAAAGCCTGATCGCCGGGCGGCACGGCTAAAGCCGTGCCCTTCCCAGGACCCCATTTTTGCAACAAGCTGTAACAAGATCTTCGTCAACGTGAGCGCCCGAGGCCAGAGTTTCCAGATCGCGACTCCCGTCACGACCGAAAATCCGGCGAGTCCCAAATCAATTACCGAGTAAGGTGATGGTTCCGCGAGCGTACTCAGCAGGACAGTAACTGGTGAGACAATCGCCGTAATAATGCAAAACCACGCCAACCAACCACGAACTCCGACGAGTTCGGAATGTTCCGTGCGCAGTCGCTGAATCTCGGGATCAAATACCTGTTTGCTTGGCGCGGGCTGGATCGCAGGGCCCGTGGCGGTAGCCACTGCCGTTCCGGGATCCGCAGCATCGCCGCTTATCGCCCTGGTTGCCTTTCCGCAGACCGAACATGGAGCACTCGCCGATTGCAGATAAGCTCCGCAATGGACGCAAAACATGTCGCCCTCCGACTTGCTATCGTCCGCCTCACTTGTGGTTCTTATCCCAACGTAAGAGGAAAAACAAGGCGGAAGTGCCCTGAGCGACACTCCTAAGTACCTGTGCGGCCGAGACTTCCACGCGCGCCGATAAACGGTACTCCCATTACCAAAGACCTCGCATGAAAATTGCCGTAGCCCAAGTAGCTCAAATTTGTGCATAATTAGTCTCTTCTCCCCCGTCTGAGCCGATGGACGCCGCTCTTGAGCGTAATGCATTTCGTGTGTTGTCCCTGCCCGCAGATGCGCAGGAGCGGGCGATTTATCGGCAACAGCAGCGGATCCAGAACGCCCTTGAGCTCGGAGACGCTGAGGCAGATCCCCGCTTCGCCTTCCTTCCTCGATTGCCGATTAGCCCCGAAGTCCTCCTTGAGGCCGTGCACCGAATTGAGAAGCAGCGTGCCATAGAAGAGCTCTTTTGGGTTCACGAGCTGGACGGGAAGTTTGACTTTACGTCCGCTGCCGCTGAGAGTGTCCTGGCTGCCTTGCGAAAGGATGCCGTACAGAACACGACGAAAGGTGCGGTTGCGCAGCATAATTTGGCCGTCATTTTGACGTGCATGGCGCAAGGATTGAACGGTTCCCGACGGCTCGATTACTGGAAGGATGCGATCCAGCACTGGGCAGCGACGCTCGCGAACGATGTGTTCTGGCAATTCATGCTGGATCGAGCCGAGGGGCTGAACGGCAATGGGGAAATGTCGGCAGCACTCGGCCTACGCACCGTCGCCAGGGAAGCGATTCAGGGTTCCGTTCTGAGAGAGGTGTGGAGTGCCGTAGAGAGTCGCGATTACAACGCCGTCTCCTTTTTGTCCGCCGCTATTCGTGAGAATGCAGACCTGCTTGATGCGGATGCAACGTTGGCTGCGATCGCCACCCGGATGGCAAAAGACGCTTCCGTGGCTATCGGTGGCGTTCTGGACAGATTGTCCTTGCTAGAGAAAGATGCCAATAAGACGATTGCGCGAAACTCCTTAGTCTCCGCAGAGAAAGATTTGAAGAAGGTCGGCGATGATTTCGATGTCGTGATCCGTTCTTTTGGGGACACGACATGCTTCGATGGAGTTTACGACGCACGAGCTGTCGCGTTGAAACAGCTATCCGTCGCTTATTTCAATATTGTCAATGATGAGCCAGAAGCGCTTCGGCTGGTAATGGAAGCACGTTCGCTGGCCCGCGATCCGAAGCTGATCAGCGAAATAGATGCGGGCTGGAAACACATTCGGCGATCGCTGATCTGTTCCGAAGCCCTGGCCTTTGTTGAGTCGAAAAACTACACGGCAGCGGAGGAAAAGCTTGCAATTGCTTTGACGCTTTCAACCGAGGAGCAGAAACCCGAAATCCAGGAGATGCAGGAGGGCGTACACCGGGCGCGTGTGTTTCGGGATGTTGACCCAAATAGAAGAAGTCCGTCTCTGTACACATTTAATGGGATCGGTGTCAGGTTTTACGGGAGAAGAGACTTCGATACCAAGACAAAGACCTACATAACCGTACACTGGTTTGTTGTTCTCTTCCTGCCGATACTTCCACTCGCCTGCTATCGCGTAAGCGACAGCGGCCCAAATCTCTGGACAATCTATGGCCGCGTCCCTCTGACGCCATTTCTGCGCAAGTACCGCTGGGGAGTGCTAGCGATCATTGCCATTCTGGTCATCGCTGCGATGATCAGCGGCAACGATTCCAGTCTGACTGGCTCAAGTACCTACACACCGGCGTCACCGCCAGCACAGACATCCTATTCATCCCCATTCGCCGACTCGCGGACATCGGAAAAGGACGCCATCGAAGCAGAACGGGAGGAGCTCAAACACCTGAGTGATTCTCTGGATTCACAAAAAGCAAAGCTTGAGGACGACTCGGCAGAGTTAGAGCGAATGCAATCGTATATCAGCTCGGTGAAAGATACGTATACGGAGGAGACCGTGCCGGAAGACATTCGGGCGCAATACAATGCGACCGTCGACGACTATAACAGGAAACTCCCCGCATATAACGCGGCGGTGCGCAGTTACAACCGCGATCTGCAGCAGTACAAAGAAAGGGTGGCGGCATTTAATCAGAGGGTGGACCGCTATAACGCAAACCGATGAAGGCGCGATTGAAAAAGAAACTAGCAAAGAAAAAGGCCCCTGCCGTGGCAGGAGAACAGCTTATCGGCACAAGTCAGCTCCGCGATTCTGCTGCCCTGTTCGCTAAAGAGTGCTGGCGGATTAAGAAACTTCTGCCGGAGTTCCGCGACAACAGAAAAGCTCTCGTTCTGACAAGCAGCGTGGAAAAGATGATCGCGGCATTGTCGGCTATTGGTATCGAGATCGATGATCCAGAACAGAACGAATTTCGAGACGGCATGACGCTCAAGGTGGCATTATTTCAGGAAGCCCCGAGCCTCTCGGCCGGCAAGAAAGTCATAACAGAGACTCTTGAACCGGCAATTTATCTCAACAATCAGCTTGTTGAGCAGGCGAAGGTGATCGTTTCCGTTGGCACAGGGAGTGAGTAATGGGCCGTACTACTATCGATTTTGGCATTGATCTCGGTACGACGAACAGCGAGATCGCCTGCATGGATAACGGCGAGCTTGTCGTCATCAAGAACACAATGACAGGCAGCGAAGTGACCCCTTCGGCTGTGAAGGTTGATGCCAGGGGCACAATCGTCGTTGGCCAGAACGCATACAACGAGCTTGAATACGATCCTGACAACGCTGTCGGCGAGTTTAAGCGCTGGATGGGCAATGCGGACCACGACGGCTTTATGTTTAGAAAGTCAGGAAAGCGCATGACTGCGCCCGAGCTGTCAGCAGAGGTATTGAAAGTGCTCAAATCGAGCGCCTCGTCGCGGTTTGGCGGCGAGGAGATCAGTGCTGCCGTGATTACCGTTCCCGCAATGTTTCTGATTCCGTCCTGTGAGGACACAAAGGCCGCCGCGAGGCTGGCGGGTATTGAGCTTTGCCCGCTTTTGCAGGAGCCCGTTGCTGC
The DNA here is from genome assembly GCA_041946775.1 of Terriglobales bacterium. Taxonomy (GTDB): domain Bacteria; phylum Acidobacteriota; class Terriglobia; order Terriglobales; family Acidobacteriaceae; genus JBHGBA01. Next base: position 109,127 of record JBHGBA010000002.1, on the reverse strand, counting down.
CGCGATGGCATACGGATATCGCGCTGAGACTTTGAACGGCAACCTGTTGGTCTTCGATCTCGGTGGGGGAACATTCGATACGACTATTCTCGCCGCCAGAGAGGGTCGGCTTGTGGTTATCGGGCATGATGGTGACGATAAACTCGGCGGCAAAGATTACGACTGGGCGCTTGTAGATATCATCATTCGAAAGCTGGCGTCAGAGTACCGGCACCTTCGCTTTTCACGAGATGGCTCCATGCGATCCACGATGGCGAAACTGAAACATGTTGCCGAGGAAGCCAAGAAAGAACTGTCCGTGTTGCCAGCAGTGAATAAAGAGCTGAAGCGTCTCGGCGGTGCTTTCGATGAAATAGACGCTGTAATTGAACTCACTCAAAATGACTTCGAAACAGCCACAGAAGAGTTGACGCGGCGCTGTATTTCGATCTGCCGGCGCGCATTGAAACAGGCAAGATTGTCAACCGAGGACTTAAGTGCCGTGCTGTTGGTTGGCGGCCAGACGCAAAGCCCGTACATCAAGAAGATGGTTGCCAGTGAACTTGGAGGCGCGGAGTCCAGGCTTGACCCGCTGACCGTTGTTGCTCGTGGTGCTGCCTTATTTGCTTCGACCCAACGCATTCCAGGGAAATCATCGAAGCCAGCGACAGCTGGCTCGGTGGAGCTCAAAATTGCTTACAATCCTGTCTCCACCGAGTTGGATGCCGACGTTGGGATTGCTGTGCAGCCGCCTATTCCAGGTGGAACTGTCAGCATTATGCGCTCTGATGGCGGTTGGAGCAGTGGCGCAGTACCCGTGCCGTCGAACGGCAGAGTCGATACAACGGTGGTTCTCCGGGCAAGGAAGGCGAACGCCTTCGACATTCAGCTTCGTGATCGTGCGGGCGCTCTAATTCCAACGTGGGGAGCTACTACGTTTACCATTACGCATGGCCTGGCAGTCGCGAGAGCAACAACATCAAGAGCCTTTGGAGTCGCGCTGGCGAACAACGAAGTACAAGTCATAATCCCGAACGGCTCACCGTTACCCGCGAAGGGCACACAAAAGTTTGTAACTGCACACGAGGTTGTCGCCGGAAACCGAAAGAGCGTGCTGAAAATATATGTCTTGGAGGGCGACAATCCCCGTGCAGACAGGAACATCCAAGTCGGCGAAATCGTGATTTCTGGAGACGAAATCCGTCGATCTCTGCCTGCAGGAGAAGCGGTTGAAATAACGTACCGCCTCGATGAGTCGAAGACCCTCTCTGCTGAAGCAGTGTTTCCGTCGCTGCGCGAGGCCAAACAGATGGTCTATCGTCCCGAACGCCCGCAGATAGGGACGGAGGACATCGAACTCGAACTCAAGAAGGAGAAAGAGCGATTGGCTGAGATTGAACGTGCTGCCCCAGAGAAAGTCGGTTCGCAAATCGGCCGTCAAATCGTCGTGATCGAGCGGGAGAAGCAGGCCGCGTCCGATGATCACGATGCGGCGCAGAAAGCAGCGCAGAGGCTCATCGAGTTTAAGCAGGCGGTCGATGCTCTGGAAGCATCCTCGGAATGGGAGCTGCTGGTGGCTGACTTAGACGGATATCGAGATGGCACACAGCGCGTCGAAGCATGCGGCCAGCCAGATCAATGTCGCGAATACGCTGATACTCTCAAGGCTGCAGATGCCGCCGTCATGAATCGCGATCTGGATGCCCTTCGACGCAGTGTCCAACGGCTCCGGGATATTTACTGGGCCATTGTGCTTTCGCAGGACGTGTTTTGGAAAGCTCAATTCGCCCAGATGTGCGAGGAAGAGGAATTCGTCGATCCGCTCAAGGCAGAGCGACTGAAAGAAGAGGGCTTGCGTGCACTGAAAAGAGAAGACATTAGTTCGCTCCGCACGATCGTCTGGGATCTCTATCGCCTTTTGCCAACATGGCAACAAGGAAAGCTCGATATGCGTTTCGGTGACGCCGGTCTGCGCAAAGCGCGAGGGCAAGACGCGTGATCCTGGAGAAAATCGCAGCCGGTGAGGTAATTCGTGATACCTACACCATCGTCCGTCATCTCGGTAGTGGCGCCTTCGGGGACGTTTATCTGGCCCGGCACCGTTACATGGGCCTGCAGGCCCTCAAATTATTTCCGCGCGAGGACGGTGCTGATGCTCTCGAAGAAGCGTATCTGCTTGCGAAACTTGGGCACCCCAACATTGTGAGAATGTTCGAGGCAAATGAGTTTGATCGGGCGGGAGAGACTTTTGGGTATTTCAGCATGGAGTACGTCGAAGGCGGCACGCTCCTGCAAGTGCTTGAATCGGATCCGCCACTCAATGATCGTATCCAGCTTGGGAAAGACATCCTGGCAGGACTCGCGTTTGCACACTCCCAAGTTCCGCCGATCATTCATCGAGACATCAGCCCGACTAACATTCTGGTGGACAGCAACAATGGCCGATTATCCGCGAAGATTAGTGATTTCGGGTTGGCAAAACATGTTGATCCGCAATCCCTCGTTGCGAGTGCTGGCGGGAAGTACTTGTACATGGCCCCGGAGAGCTTCCTCGGGACGCATTCGACGGCAACGGACGTGTACTCGGCGGGAATCGTGTTGTTCGAGCTATTTACGGGCCGGCACCCGTTTAGGGTAGCACTCTCCCCATCAGCTTCAGCGTCAGAGATCGCATCCGTAGTGCGAGAATCCAGGTCGCAAACGGTTCCCAAGGTGACTGATTTTTGCAGCGAGCTTAACGAACGCTGGGATTCCCTATTCCACTCGGCGCTGGCGCATGACTACGAACAGCGTCCAAGGACCGCCCAGGACTTATTGACACAGTTTCTCGGGGTGAGTGGACCCCGTATTTCGGCGTGCCCACCCGGAAGTGAAGACGTTTCTCGTATGGTGAATGAGGCAAAACAACTTGCCGAACAAGCCGACACCCTGAAGGACGCAATCGACATGCTCGAACATGCATGTCTCGTTGATGCGAAGATCAGGGACAAGTATTCGGAGATTCTCTCATTATGGAAGAGGGGAATTGTCCTGTGAACGAGGACATTGTCAAGTTGGCTGACAAGGTCGACCGCCTCGCACGCACGGCGCGAGTGCAGGATTTGTCATTGCTGCTGTCACAGTCCGAATTTGAGCGAATCGGCCGTATTGCGACGGTGGTTGAGCAGCTTGGGCCTGGGACCTATCTGATCGGCTCAGGTCCGTATACTCAAGGCGTTTATTCGATCATGGCTGAGGAGGTAGTTCTTGGGCGTCTCGCAACACCAATTGAGGAGCCTCTCGACAAACCGGTCGATATCTTCTGCCACGATGTTCCGTGCTTAACCCCTCGTGAGGTATCGAGGTACCATGCGATGATTTTTCGGCTCGGAGACACGCAGAAGCGGTACTTCGTGCGTGACCTTGGAAGCACCTGTGGAACCTATGTGAATGGCGAACGGCTCCAGTCCGAAGGTGACAATGACCCCACCGCAGAGTTGTCGCACAGTGATGTGATCTCACTGGGCCCATCGCATATCAACACTTATGTGTTCGTAAGGCGCTGAGTTTGCGTTGACGTGTGAGCTTGACGATAGTTTGGGTCCACTGCCGAAAATGGCCGTCGCCTTCAGCCACTCGGCCAGGTAAAGCGCGGGAATTTGCGAAATAACGTGGATTAAGCTTTCGGAAGCCTCAACCGACCAGAGGATACACGCAACGAAATCGAGGCTGCTAATCATTGGCCAATGGTTTCAACGATTTCCCAACATGGGGACGCTAGCTGCGCCCCCATTTTTTGTGCCAGTACAAAGAATCGACAGTGCGCGTTAAGGCCGCTACGCGCTTTTGACTGCTGACGATCTCCTGCAAGCGGACCGAATCAAAGCGAATCAATCCACCAACGCGGACCAAAGGGAGCTCATACTTGTGCCGGTATACCCAACAGGTCGAGCACTGCAAGAATTCCGCAACTTGAGAGACGGTCCAGAGCATGCGTCGGCATTATACGCAGAGAATGAGCACCAAGGAGCGGCAGAACTAGCTTCCTAAATTGGCGGCACAGAATACCTGGTGCGTTGCCAGGGTTTCTTTTCCACTTCGGATGAACCCCTGGTTAGGGTTGCCATCGGAGGGTTTACATTTGCTCCAAACTGGCGTGATTGAGCAGGAATGAGAAGGTCGAAGCGCCACTTTATGAGTTTGAAAACATTCAGCACGACGCCCTAATCCCTTTTTCGGGACCAGGGGGTCGGAGGTTCAAATCCTCTCTCCCCGACCACTGTTTTCGCGGGTCTCACGCATCCCCCATATTTTGAGAAAACGACCCATGCTACCACGGTGCTACCGAGTAATTCTACTTTCCCTTTTTCCGCACGCGCATTCACGATTACGCAACCCGAAATCCAACGGCAAGCGCAAGGTGCACCGTGCCGCCGCAGGGCAGTCGGGGAACGCAGGCCATGGAAGCGGTGGTGAGGCTACGCCATCGACCGGCGATTCGCATCCGCCAAGACGCAGCGGTCTAAAGTAGAGCGGTAACACTTGTGCCGGTTGCGGCGAATACGGCGGAACTCTCGGCTGTGCACATAGGAATGAAGCCATCCACTACGACGGGATCAAACTGCGTGCCCTTGGCTGCGAGCAACCGGCGAACGGCTTCGGCGACCGGCAATCCCTGGCGGTAGGGGCGATTTGAGATCATGGCGTCAAAAGCGTCGATGACGGCGATAATGCGCGAGCCTAACGGGATCTCGCCGCCACGCAGGCCGCCGGGGTACCCACAGCCGTCGAACTGCTCATGGTGGTGAAGCGTCAACAGGCTGGTACGTTCGAATCCTGGGATGACGCGGAGAATGGCCCAGCCGTATTCCGGATGCTTGTTCATAAGCATCCGATCTTCATCCGTGAGTCGTCCGGGTTTTCGCAGGATCGCGTCGGGAATTCCAACCTTGCCGATGTCATGCACCAGGGCTGCCAACTCGAGGTCGCGGAGTTCATCGTCGTCCATTCCGAGTTGCCTTCCCAGGCGTAGTCCCCATTCTGCAAGGCGCGTGCTGTGAACGCCCGTATTCAGGTCTTTCAAGTCAAGGATCTGATTGAAGGCGCACACGACAGCTTCCTGCATCCGGCACGAGCGTTCGTGCAGCTCCTTCAGGCGCAGCACCGGGGAATCGAAACTCAAGTCGTGCGCGACACTGATACTGCTCATCGGTGCGCCTCCACTCAGCGGGTTGCAATCGCGGCCCGCCATGCTTGCACGGCCTGGTAGACGTCGAGCCGTCCATGGCCGAGTTCGTCAGAGATCCAGCGCGCGTGCCCGACGGCATCGGCGGCCTGGCTCTCATTGGCGGCGCTGAGTTGCAGCAGCAAGGCAGCCGAACCGGAAACAAATGGCGTGCTGAAAGAAGTTCCCCAGGCGGCCGCATAAGTTCCGTACGGATAAGTAGTGACCACGCCCTCACCGGGCGCGCCCACCCATACCAGGTTCGGCCCATAGTTCGAAAATGACGAAAGCGTGTCGTAATTTGTGGTCGAGCCGACTCCCATCACATTGCTTAACGCGGCCGGGTACACAAGGATCTGCTGGCCGTCATTACCTGCAGAAGCCACGGCGATTACACTTCTGCTGGTGCTGTAATCAATCGCGTTCTCCAGTTCGGGCGAGGGCGAAGACAGGCTGAAACTCATGTTCAGGACACGAGCGCCGTTCTTGGTGGCGTAGTAGACGGCACGCAAAATGTCTGAGGTATATCCACTCCCATCAGCGCGGAAAGCTTTCAGCGGCATGATCTTGGCCTTGGGCGCGACCAAGTGCACAATGCCGGCGACCATGGTGCCGTGGCCGAAGGCTGCGTATTTCGTGTCATCCAGGACCGCAGCCGTTGATTGATCAAGAACCGCAGCGGTGGATTGATTTACGAAGGCAGGATTGGCGCCGTCGAGAACCGCAGCTGTAGATTGGGTCACGTCCCCCATTTCCGAGCCGCTGCGTGCGTTGCGCGTGAAATCGTAACCGGCAACCAGCACGCTCTTGAGCACAGGGTGGTTCGGATCAATGCCGGTATCTATTATGGCTACGGTACCGGCCCCAGTGACATTGAATTTCTTCTGCGCGTCCGCGAGCCGAATGATTTGGGTTGCGGGCTGGTCCACGTAGCCATTCCAAACGGTTGTGCCGTAATAACTGACTGGCTGTTCGTCATAGAGGGCCGGTGGTACCGCTCCAGCATTCGCTGCCGCGACTTTGAGGTTGCGGTCGGGCTCAATCGACACGATGCCAGGCAGGAGCAGGATCCTGGCCAGGAATAGGACTTGGTTCAGGCTGTCGGGTGTGTTGATGACAAACAACTGGCCAAGCGGATCTCCTATGCCATACAAGACGTTGCAGCCGAGCAATGAGCACACCGTGCGCAGGTTCAGCAAGCCGAGTCTGTCGCGCACTATGTAGCGGGTGCTGGCACTGGCGGGGGCCGGCATAATGAACGCCAGCAGTAACGCCAGCACCAGAACAGACCTTGCAAGGCGATGACGATGGTTCATACTTTTCTCTCCACCGGCCATATGAACCGGCACCGTGAACCTGGTAGGGTTCACCAGAGTACATGGCCGAAAGTAATGGGGCCCAAAGATCCAGGCAAGATTACGGGGGAGAGGACCGAAGTTACTTTCGTTACTTCGGATCAGTCGTTTGCTGCTGCTGCTGCTGCTGCTGCTGCTGCTGCTTGTACCCCGGCTCACAGTTTGTCGGGAACTGCAACTCGACTCCGCCGGATTGTGGAATTCCGATCTGAACGCGTACGTTGTCGGCGGGCCGGAATTCCAGTTGGAATTCTCCAAAAGTATTGGTTGTTGTGTGTGCCATTAGTGTGTTGCCATTGAACAGAAGCACTACAGCGTTGCTGACGAACGGCTCAAGGGCGCGTTTTAGCACTTGGCCGCTCACGTGGGACTTCGCGAGCGCCGATTCCATCCGCAAATCAACCACTACGTCATCCGTCCGATAGACCAGTTGCCTCAAGCCTGGCGTTATCCCGCGAACACCTGCCACCGGCCGCAGGAAACTATCGAATAGCATCTGTGCGATTGTCACCCGCTTGGGCTTGTACATGGAGAATAGAGCTTTCACCGAGCGGACCGAAGCATCCGATGGCTGATAACTGTTTTCGCCTTTCGCGAATTCCCGGATCCTCTGCCAGAAGTCGAGTTCGGCGCGGCAATGATCGCACCCTGAATTCAGGTGGCGCTGCATCGCTTCGCGTTTGTCCGAAGTGGCGGTATCAAGGGCGAACTCAATACAGTCCGGCTCGGAAAAGTGCTTCACCTTCATCGCTCCACCACCACCGGCGGCCGTGCGCGGTCGCCGGTCTTGTGTCTCTACGGAAAAAGAGACCGGAAGGTCGAAAAAAATACATGAACTTTGACTAGTCCGGCCGGGATTCGAACTTGCCTACCAGAATAAAAGGCGCCCAATGGTAAGGGTGCGGACACTGCCGGCGGAGGTGCAGCATCGCCTGCCGGAGTGCTTCGGCCTTGTCGCCGTTTGCCAGCAGTCCGCGGTAGAATGCCTGCATCAGTGCGGTCGTGCTGCGGTCATTCACATCCCAAAGGCTCAGCAACAGAGATTGCGCCCCGGCGCACAACAGGCCGCGCATCAGCCCGCGCAGTTCATCGCCTTCCGCGACGACAGTCAGACCAGTCCCACACCCGCTAAGCGTCACGAGTTCCGCGGGGATGTTCAGGCGGTACAAGTCATGCAGGCTTAGATACGAGTCGCCCAGGCGGATAGCGGAGAACAGAGGGTTGTCCTGCCGGAAGAAGCCATGCGTGGCGATGTGCACGAACCGGCTTGATGCAGCCAGCTCCGCCAGTGCAGTTTCGCTCGCTTCCGGGCCGAGTAGAAGCCGCGCGTCCGGAAGCAGAGCGGCCACAGTGCGCGCCTCGTCTTCGATAAGCGGCGCCTGGGCATCGCTTACACCCATTACCAGCGAGGAAACGTGAGAATTCGAGCGCTGATGGCACAGCGCATAGACGCTCGCGCTCGGCGCATACGAAATCGTAAACGAATCGATCAGGTAGCGCTCACCATCGTAGAGAGCGTGAAAAGGAACATGGTGAAGGACATGGTGCGGAACGAATATCAGGTGCCGGCCTGTCACATGCTTCACCAGAGGATCGAATAGCTCGCGGTATAACTCCCCAAGGTGCGCCTGTGCGACCGAGAGCAGGGGAACTTCGAGGTCGCGGAAGTATGCCGGGTCCAGGCGGAACTTGGCCATCTGCAGTTGGAGCAGGCGAAGTATTTTGCTGACGCGCCCAAGCAGCGAGACGGGCACAACTTGCAGGCTACGACGGCTAAGCACGGCGGCCATGAGGCGCTCGCCCACTGCAAAGTATTCAACCAGCATGGCGTGTTCCGGGAGTGCCTCACGGATGGTTTCCAACTCGAGAACTGAAGGACCTGAAATGCCGCTGGCCTCAGCACCCCCTGGAGGAATTTCATGGAGTAAACGGAGGAATTCAGCTTCTTTTGTCTGCACCCGTGCTTGTAAGTCCAAAACGCGGTCGGACGAGCTATTCTCCGGCTTCAGTTGTTCCAGCTCAATGCGGCGGTAGTACCAGTTAAGTTCTTCGCGTATGCCGCGGATATTGCGCACCAGTTCGCTTTGACCACCGCTTTCCGGTACGACGGAATCAGGGCGCAAGAGCTGGTCCATCAAGCTGCGCGATTTTGCACGCTCCATGTAGCGGAAAATTTCTTCCGCTGAGTCCTGCGAAGGCGGCCGGCTCATGCACAACTCGACCAGGCGCTCGTACACTTCCAGCCGGTTCCGCATGAAGGCGATCTTAAGTTCTTCGGCGCGCAGGCCACTCCGGAGTCCCTCGACGGCATCCTTGGCCGCCTGGTAAGCGGCGTACGCCTCCAGATCTTTTTGCAGCCGCTCCGCCGGCGGTCCCTGCTGCCCCATCGCAGTGAGAATGTTGCCCATCAGCAGATGCGCCTGATAGCTGAGACCGGGCGATTGCGCCGACCCAAGCGCAGCGATTGCTTCGCCACATTCGTGGTGAGCAGCGGTAAGGTCCCCAGTGCGCAGATGTATTCGGGCCATCAACAATCGGCAGAGGATTGCCTTGCCGGGCAGCGACGAGGACCGGAAGCATTCCAGCGCGCTGGAGCACAGGCGGCGCGCTTCGAAAATACGTCCCTCGCCATAAAGAACCAACGCGTGATAGAGATCGATCAGCGAAGGCCAGACGTGGTTCTTCTCGCGAACGAACATGGCGCGCGCCTGGGCAAACACTTCGAGGGCGCGAAAGGCCTTGCCTTGCTGCCCCAGAGCGATGGCCAAGTTCGCGGTGCATTTCGCCTCTTCATAGCCCATGCCGAGTTCATGAAAGAGGGCCGCGCCGGTTTGTGCCATCTCGGCGGCTTCTTCGCTGAGGTTCAGTTCCAGGTAGACTTCCGACAGATCCAGGTTGCAGAGCGCGAAATGATACCGTTCCTTGCTGTCCTTGCAGGACTCACGCGTGGAGCGCAACAGATCAATGGCACGGCCGTACTCTCCTCGCTGGTAGTAGAGCCAGGCGATGTTGTAGTTGGCCTGGTTGGCCAGCAGCGGCATGCCGTGTTCGCGTGCAAAGGCCAGCGCCGATTCATAGGCCGCCTGCGCTCCCCGAAAGTCATTCAGGCTGATGCGGCACACGGCGATGTTGTGGAGCACCACGCCGACGCCTTCGGGATCAACCGAGGCAGGAATCCTGCGGTGCGCCTGTTCATAGTAATCAAGAGCTTCGGCGAAACGATCCTGCCGAAAATAGATGTTGCCCGTATTGATCTCAAGTCGCGCGAGACGCAGATCGTCTCCGTGGCGAGTGAAGATTTCGCGCGCACGGGCTGCAGCGGCAAAGGCGCGTTCATACTCACCAACTAAGACGCAAGGCTGAATGGATGCACTCAGCGTGCGCGCCACTTCGATCGTAAGTCCAAGCTTGTCGAACAGTGCCAGCGCACGCTCGTGGTGTTCGATGGCGGCCTTGTTTTCCCCCAAGACGTACAACGCGTTCGCCCTGGCGCGCAGGCTCTGGGCGAGCGCGCGCTTGTTGCGAATGCGGCGAGCGATCGCAAGTGCCGCATCGGCAATGGCAAGCGCCGCGCGTGTATCAACTCTAACCTGTCGCACAACTGTTTCGCTGAGGGTGGACACGACGGCCGCGCGCCGCAGTTGTGGGTGGGTGAGGAGAAAGGCCTCCCGCTGCTGTTCATCAGCGAGCTGTGCGAGCTGAGGCAGAAGGCTTTCGACGGGCGGAGAACTTGTACCGCGGTGGCTCATTTGTAACCCAGCTTCGCCAGGCGATGACGCAGCTCTTCCAGACAGCGGGTACGTGTAATGCCCACTGAGCCGGTAGCCAGACCGAGTTCAGCCGCGATCGCGTTATAGGGGCGGGGTGGGTCTTCGAAGAACAGCATATGAATCATGTCCCGGCAACGCGCGGGCAGACCTTGTATCGCGTCGCGGACCACCTGTTCCTCTTCCAACTCGCGGAGAAGCTGCTCGGGAAGTTTGCCGCGGTCCGACACCGCTGCCAGTTGCTCTGGGTCTTCGCCTGCATACCTGTCGCTGTGCCGCTGTTGGCGTTGACACTTGTGCGCGCTAACCGTCATCAGCCAGGCCGGGAGCGCACGCGCCTCGCGCAATCGTGGCAATTCGCACAGTAACTCTACGCACACGGCCTGGAAAATGTCGTCCGCTTCATCGCGGCTAAACCCGTATTTGATTGGGACAGAGAAGATAAGGTTCTTGTACTTGTCGATAAGTTCGGACCAGGCCTCCTCATCACCTTTTAGGCAGGCAGCCACCAGCGCCGCGTCATCCCGCCATGTGGTGATCGCCGGCACCGGTTTGTGCACGGTTGCGGTGATTACAGACATAATCCAATTACGATCAGGGGGAGTACACAACAGATCGCTGCAGTGGCCCGCTCTTTTGGGGGTACGGATAGAGCTCGGGCTCACTCTGCGCAGCTCTTCAAAACACGGACCAAATTTTATACGTTTCTCAACGGGAACCGATGAAACCAAAGTAACCAGAAAAGCTCCTCCCTCGTCCTCTCGCCAACCTGCTTCCGAAGTGCCGAACCGAATGCATGCCAATGCGAGGCCACCGTTGCCTTCAGGTGCTTCATCGATATTCCGCGAACGATTGGAATTGGTGGACTTCGCTAATCCTGGAGTTGCTGCTGGTACGCAGCGCCACGCCCAGGGCAGGTACGACTCGTTCCGCCTGCATCCCCAATTACGGTGCGAGAAAGCGAATAGATTTTGGAAACGGGAGCTTTTTTGTGCGGTGCAAAACTCAAGGCCAAGCAAAGAAGAGCTCTCATCGGTACGCCACGCGGTTCGCCAACCGGGGATCCCGAACAAAAGGAAGGCGCCCCGACTTCAGGATAACCGCCAGGCGCGGGCGCCGGAATGGCTCACGGCTTCTTCGCCGGAGAGGACTTTCAGTGCTGGCGCCGGAAGTTCCCAACCGGTTCGCGCAACAGGAACCGTGGCCGCCAGCAACAGGACTGCCGCAGCAACTCCAAAGGCGCAGCATGGAGTTCTTTCCAGACGTTCACTTAGCTTTGATCGGCGCGCGTGGCGCGACCATCAACTGCTTGATCTTCTTGATGGCAGCCTCCGCATCCACCAGTCCGTTGCCGACGATATCGTTACGATCGGCAAGCCCGAGTACGTCTAAGCGCGCGGTCTCGGTGAGCGCGGCCTTGACGAGCTTCACGTACGCGCCTGGCTTGGCGAGCAAGTCCGGCGATGGCGGGGCCGCGCTTCGCATCAGCGCAACCACACCGGAAACCTGCGGCGCTGCCAGTGACGTGCCCGAACCGTAGTCGTTTTTCAAGTCCGGCGCGTAGATCGGAGCGATCATGAAGACCTTGTCAGCGGGGACGGCCACGGTGACCTGCGGTCCGGGGAGGCTGTATTGCCACGGGATGTACTTACCCCAACGGTGCTCCACGCCCCCGACCAGCAGGAGTTCGTGATCGAACGAACGGTACATCTTTTCCACGTTGCTGACGCCCCACTGCGAGCGAGAGACATTACCGGCGCCCGTGCTGACCACCACGTTCTTGCTATACGCATAACGTATGGCCTGCCACAAGACGGGCTCGGATGACGGCATGGGTGCGGATATGTTTATGACATGGGCGCCGTGGTTGACGGCGTAGTACACGGCTGCCGCGAACAGTTCATAGGCCCAATACCCGTGCACCGGGTCGTTCATGGTGTCGCCGTCCAACGCGCGGATCGGCATCAGGCGGCACTCAGGAGCAACCAGCATTATTTCCGAAGCGACCACCGTTCCGTGCCAACCCCAATCCACGGTGTTGGTGCTAATCTCTTCCTCTTCCCACGGAGCTTTTGTCCGTTGCAGGAAGGTGAAGCCTGGCACGGTTTTGTCTTTGAAGAGGCTGTTATAAGGATCAAGACCGGAGTCAATCACGGCGACGATCACCCCGGCGCCTTTCGAGAGTTGCTGGGCCTTGGTGGCATTGAGGGCGGCCACTGTCCACTGGCTGTAGAACTCGGGCCCGATCTTGTTAGCGTAACGCTGTTCAGGAGGAACCGGTGCGGGCTCGTTCTTGGCGTTATAACCCAGGGTCTGCAACACCAGCTCCAACCGGCTCTTGCCGCGATTGTGCGGCATAGCGCGGCTGAACTTCACTGTGTTTTCCTCGCGAAAGAGCGAGCCCACAAAGCGCGCACCGTACTCCCTGGAGAGATCAAGGAACTCCTTTCGGAAGAACTTCAGAGATTCCGCATCTCCCTTGCGCAGCCATTCCGAATACAGCGGAGCATCTTTTTGCCAGGCGATGTTCATCACGCGCTCGAACAGGTAGGGGATGTTCTGGCGCGCCTCATGCAGACGCAATACGTCGTCTCCACTCAGGTCCGACCGCCGTGGATGCATGGCTACGAACTTGTTGATGGTCGCGAAGAACTCGTTGCGTCCATCCTCGAAGATTTTGGCGGGCGAGTCCGGCTGGGCAGGCGCCGTTTGGGCCGGGCCATTCGGTACAAACGCCACAATGAGCAACGCGAAGAGCATCGGGATCCGGGCGAATGAGCTGCGCATTTTAGGCTCCTTTGTTGAGGCACTGGACCAAGTCAGACAATCAGCGCGATGCCGTGTGGGTTTTGTTTAGGGCCGCCACCTTCTTTTGCATCGCTCGCACCGCCGCATCGGCGTCTACCAGGCCTTGCCCAACTATGTCATTCGGTGCAGCCAGACCTAGCACGTCCAGGCGCGCAGTATCTTTCAGGCTGTCGGATATGAGCCGCACATAAGCGCCGGGCTTGTCAAGCAGGCTGGGCGTCGGCGGGACCGCACTGCGCATCAGCGCCACCACGCCGGAAACAAGCGGCGACGCGATCGAGGTACCCGACACATAGTCGTTCTTAACCTCTGGAATGTATGTGGGTACGATGGCGAACACGTCCGCAGAGGGGACAGCGACGCTCATCTGCGGCCCGGGCATCGTGTGGTTCCAGGGGAAAAAAGTCGTTCCTCGATGTGCCACGCCGCCAACCAACAGCACTTCGTGGTCGAAGGAACGATACATACCGTCCTGTATCCGCAAGCCCCACTGGTATCGCGGAACATTGCCCGCTGAGGTCGAGACCACCACGTTTTTCGCGTAAGCGTAACGTACTGCCTGCCACATCACGGGTTCGGAAGAGGGGAGGGCCGCTGAGACCTGGACGACATGGGCCCCGTGATTCACCGCCCAGTAGATCGAGGCGGCTATGGTTTCATACGCCCAGTACAGGTAGGGGGGATCATTCATGGTGTCGCCGTCCAAGGCGCGCAGCGGCATAATGCGCGCTTCGGGCGCGATAAGTACGACTGCCGATGCCACGGCGGTCCCGTGTACGCCCCAATCCACCGTAGTGACCGGCTCGTTCTCCCAGGGTGCCTTCGTGCGGTTTTGCACAAAGCTGAAACCGGGAACGGTCCGGTCTTTAAACAGAGAGTTGTAAGGATCCAGGCCGGAGTCGATCACCGCAACGATGACGTCCTTGCCTTTAGAGATCTGTTGCGCTTTGGTCGCGTTGATGGCCGCCACAGCCCACTGGGAATAAAATTCCGCTTCAATCTTATTGGTGAAGCGCCGATCTTCTGGGACTGGTGGGGCGTCGTTCTTGGCGTTGTAACCAAGCGACTGCAGGACCAGGTCGAGCCTGCCCTTGCCCTTGTTATGCGGCATCGCCAGCGAGAATTCCGGGTTTGGGTGAACTCGGAACAATGATCCGACAAACCGAGCCGCGTATTCCCGCGCAAGGTCGAGAAATTCCTTCCTAAACTCCGTCATGGACTGCGCATCACCCTTGCGGATCCACTCGTCAAATTGAGGTGCATCTTTCTGGTAGGCGATGAGCATGAGGCGTTCGTAGAGGTTGGGAACCTGATTGCGCGCGTCGTGGAGCCGCAACATGTCGTCGCCGCTGAGTTCGGACCGCCGCGGATGCCTGGAGACGAACTTATCTATGGCAGTGAAGAATTCCGCTTTGCCGTCTTCAAAAATCTTGGACGGCGTCTGCGCCGATTGCTCGGTCGTGACGTTCTGCCCCTGTGCCAGGCATGGCTGGATGGTAAAAACGCACAGCAGCAAGGCCATTGCGTACAGATGTCTTCGCATGATTGCGCTCCCGTAATGCTGGTTGCTGAGGGTCCCGACTTCTACAACGCGCTCTAACTTGGAACTCAACTCTGCGAGGCCGAGCGCTTGCCGTCCTCACCGTGCCTCGCCTTCACTTCTTCCAGGTAGTTGTAGATTGTGTACTTGGAGATGCTGAGCAGCTCGGCTATGCGATCAACGGAGTAGCGGATAAGGAACGCGCCCTTGTGTTCCAGATAGGTGATAACCGCAATCTTGTCTTCACGCGTGAGGCCGGCAATTTCTTTTCCGGTACTACGAATGGCATCGCGGATGAGATGGTTTAGGACGCTATCCACATCGCTCTCGAACTCCTCGTGCACGTCGCGTTCAACCGGCGATACCGTCTCCTGAAGCCACTGCTGCAAGTTCATCAGTCCGGTGATGTCGTAGTTGACACATAGGGCGCCGTAGATTTCACCTGAATCTTTGCGCAGAAAGATGGAGGACGAACGTAGTATGCGGCCGCTTTTGGTCTCGGTTCGGTAATTCAACAGATCGCCCGCGGGCGGGTTGCGCAGCAGTTGCAGACCTAGAACATCTACCGTGTCGCCGACCTTCCGCCCCGTAATGTGGCCGTTCGCGATAGCAATGATCGAATGTTCTGGATCCTCAAAATCGTGAACGACAACCTCACAGTTCTTTCCGATGGCCTCCGCCAGACCTCCTGCCAAGCGAGAACAAAAGTCGAGTATGGCCTTGCGTTCCGTGGCGTTCATCCAAGGTTCCTCGCCTGAGCACCGTACTCAGATTGGGAGCGGATGTCAACTTTTTGTTGAAATGTAACTTGACTTTACAAAAATCTTGGGCGAACATGCGCACCACGAGGAACAACTCTGACCAGGGTGTCTGCGTCGAAATCCGGCCAAGCTCAAGGGAACCGGCGGTAAGGAAGTCAGCCAAAATCCCGAAAAAGGGATTGAACCGAATCCGAATCGTTTCAAAGTTACAAGTTTGTTGGCACGCAAACGCGAGCACAGGTGACGGGGGAAGGAAAAACTGATGCGCAACTTACGACTGGTCATAGGGGTAGTGCTTCTATTCGCGGCGTGGCCTGCCGCTGCCGAAAAGGTAACCATTGATGATCTCATGCGCGTCCGCTCTGTCTCCGACGTGCGTATCTCGCCGGACGGCAAGCGCGTGGCATACGTCGTCTCTACCCCTTCTCTCGACACTGCTTCCCATGAGCCCACGCTGTACGTGGTTTCAACCTCGGGCGGCCCTCCCCTGCGTTTTACGTACAGCACCCGGATCTTCAACCAGCCCGTCCCCACGCCCGTGCTGCGCTGGTCACCGGATGGTTCTCTGATCTCATTTCTGGGATTTGTCGGCGATAACCCGCAAGTCATGGCCATGTCGGCGTCGGGTGGCGAAGCCTATCCGATCACCTCGATGAAGGACGGTATCGCAACATACGAATGGTCGCCAGACGGCAAGAAGATCGCTTTTCTTACCCCTGATCCGCTGACCGAAGATGAACTGAAGCGCAGAAAAGACAAGAGCTATTACATCCAGGTTGATCGCAGTAATCGCATCCCGAGGATTTGGGTGCAGGACGTGCCGAGTGGTACGCCGAAGGCCATTTCACCCGTAGGGCAGACCATTGTGGACTTCAGTTGGGCGCCCGACGGTCAGTCCATCATCTATTCCGGTTCGAAGGAATTCGGGTTCAACGCGCAGTATCGCAGTGCGATCTACTTGTTGCCGTTGAGCGGGGGCGAGCCACGGCTGATTCTGGATAGGCCGGGCATGGACCGTCTGCCGCGATATTCGCCGGATGGAAAGTTGATTGCCTTCATATCCAGCGGCGGCTATGACGGGATGATTTCGGCAAAAGACCTTTATGTCATGGCCGCAAGCGGCAAACCCGACACCATCCGCCGGCTTAGCGAGGAAGCCTGGATGATGGAATACGTGTGGGCGCCGGACAGCCGCTCGATCTTCTTCTTGACCGGCGAACAGACCCACGGCACCGGTGCGCAAATGTTCGAGCAGCCGGTGATGCGGGTCCCGGCCACCGGAGGCCGGCCGGAGCGCATTACCGACGGGCCGGTGGTCGCATATTCCGTCAGTGTTTCAAGAGACGGCACGCAGCTCGCCTATAGACAGGTCGAGAGCCGCACGGCCGGTGATGTTTACACTATCAGCCTGCCACAGCGTCGCGCTACCCGTTTGGTCGAAATAAACCCCGAGTTGCGCCAGTTCGAACTGGGCGAGTTGAAAGCCGTTTCCTGGAAGAGCTTTGACGGTGCAGAAATTTGGGGCCTCTTGCTGACTCCGCCGGGATACAAGCTGGGCGCACGAGTGCCCCTGGTGGTCTACTGTCACGGCGGCCCTATCGGCGGTTTTACCTACGGCTTGTTCCCGCAATTTGCCCACGTCGTTGGGCAGGTGGATCCCTATCCGGTTGAAGCGATGGCCAGCGCCGGCATGGCCATTCTGTTCCCCATGCCTCGAGGCGGTTCAGGGTATGGTGTCGCGGGTTTCCGGGCAATCCTGAAATCGTGGGGCGACGTTGATTACAAGGACATCATGGCCGGTGTTGACGCGATGCTCGAACGCGGCATTGCCGATCCGGATCGCCTGGGGGTCATGGGCGGCTCCTACGGCGGCTTCATGACCAATTGGATCGTCACTCAGACATCCCGCTTCAAGGCGGCTTCTTCGGCGTGCAGTCTCAGCGATCTCCCGCAGATGTATTACATCTCCGATGCCGGGGACTTCATGATCGAGTATTTCGGCCTGCCCTGGGAAGCAAACGAACTACTCATTAAGCACTCACCCATCACCCACGTACGGAACGTCAACACGCCTCTGCTAATTCAGCATGGGGAAAACGACATGCGTGTGCCCGTCGGACAGGCGAAGGAGTTCTACCGAGCGTTGAAGGCACTGAACAAAACGGTGGAACTGGACATATATCCGCGCGGTGGCCACGTCAATTTCGAGCCCCCGCTGGAGCGCGAGTACTGGCGCCGCAATCTGCATTGGTTCACACGCTGGCTTGGTTCAGGTACGGCCACCACGGCTACAGGTTCCGCCGCAAATTGAACGAATTCCTCGAGGTACTGCGATGACGGCTAAACGCAAAGCTGTTTCCTTCCTGGTCCTTACCCTGATGCTCTCGCTGTTCGTTGCGGTTGGAGCGGCGCAGACCACCACGTCTATCCTGGAAGGCAAGGTGACCGACAGCACCGGCGCTGTGGTTCCTGGGGCATCTGTGGAAGTGAAAGGCGCCACGGTGACACGGAACCTGGTTACCGATTCCGAAGGCCACTATCGCGCCGTCGCGCTGCCGGCCGGCGCCTATACCGTCAGCGTCGCGAAGCCCGGCTTTAACACGCAGGTGCTGCAACGCGTCAAGCTCCTATTGGACCGCACGGTGAATCTCGATGTTCGCATGGAGGTTGCGCCTCGGTCCGAGTCGGTAACCGTCACAGCGCAGGTACCGCTGGTCGATACCACCTCCGCTTCTACTGGCCAAGTGATCGAGAACAGCGTAATCGACAGCATTCCGTTGAACGGGCGCAATTACCTCGATCTCATCCAGCTTCTGCCGGGGGTCGCCAATAACGCCAACGCCAGCTTCGGCGGAGCAGCGAAGGATGCAACCGGTAGCATCCTGGGCGAGCGCGCCGGTAACGCCACCTACCTCATCGACGGCCTCGAGAACAACGATGATTTCCACGGAGGCGTGCTTCAGGCGTTTACGCAGGATGCCATCCAGGAGTTTGAAGTCATCCAAGCCGGATACAAGGCGGAGTTCGGCCGAGGATCCGGCGGAGTGATCAACGTCATTACGAAAAGCGGTACGAACTCGCTGCACGGTTCCGGCTTCCTGTTCCATCGCAATGACACTTTCGATTCATCGAATGTGACCAACGAGCCCCCTCCAAAGCTAAAGCGGTATAACTACGGCGGGACGTTGGGTGGTCCTATCCGAAAGGACAAGGACTGGTTCTACGGCTCGATCGAGGAAATGCAGGAGACGCGGGGCTCGATCTATCCTCCTGACATTCCTCCTTCGCTGTTGGCGAACGAAGACTTCAGCCGCCATCCGAAGACCAACGATCTCCGTGTTTTCGGCAAGTACAATCAGCAGATTAATAAACAGCACGACTTCCGCGCCGAGCTGAGCTGGACTCGCTCAAAGCTGGAAAACGTGCTTGCCAGTCCCTCTGCACTGCCCAGTGCCAGCCTTAACAACCAGACCAACACCTTCCTGGGAAAGGTCTCGCTCACTACCATCTTCAGCCCCCGAATGTTCCTCGATAGCTCGTTTGGCGTACGCGACCAGAATTTCGAGCAGAACCAGGGAACCGCATTCGCTCTGAGCTATGGGGTAGTCTTTCTGGATGACGGAACCTCGTACGACTTTGGCCCCCCGATCGGGAGTGTGCAAAGTCTGAACCAGCGCTACTACACCGGGCGCGAGGTACTCAGTTTCTACGCCGGCAAGAAGCATTCCGCCAAGGTGGGATTTGAATATATCCGGACGGCGGTGGATGGCAACAACAGCGTAGGTGCACTTCAGTCCGTCATCGTCACACTGAGACCGTGGTTTGAGCAGTTCGGTGTGGACTCCTTCCAGATACCGCAGGGGGTCGCGTTCCTCAACCCGGGAGATAATCTTTCCAAGCTGCGCAACAACGGCATTAGCCTCTTTGGACAAGATGATTGGAAAGTCGCAGAAAAACTGACTCTCAACCTCGGCGTGCGCTGGGACTATGACTCCAGGTTCGACGCCACCCGGAATTTCGCGCCCAGGCTGGGCCTGATCTTCAGCCCCGATAAGAAAACAGTGTTTCAGGCAAGCTTCGGTATGTTCTATGACCGCTATCGCATCGGCATTGCGCAGCCCATACCGGAGTTGGGCGGGTTCAACGGTCAGACGGTAACGTACTTAGATTATCCACGGCTTACGGCCGACAATCTGATCCCGTTCCCGGGCAGCCTGACGTACCTTTCAATGGTTGCAGGCGACCCGACGTTCATCAACACCCACTACGACATTCCGGTCGGCGCCCTCGTAACTTCGAGCACGGTACAGTCGCTGACCGGGATGACGGCCGATCAGTTCTTGGCGTCGCTGGACCAGTATTTGGCCACTTTTGGGACTCCCTACACCCCCATAGGATGGGATCCGCTCACCGGTTACCTCAGCCAGGACATCACTGGAAATTTCGTCGATCAGATTCGCGTCGCACGTCCATTCCGAACACCGTACAACAATACGTTCACTGTCGGGGTTCAACGTGAGTTACCCGGCAACGTCGCGGTTGGCGCCACGTACGTAAAGAGGAGCATCCGCAACATCCTGGGAGTTCGCATAACGAACCTTTCGCCCGAAGCCAGGAACATCGGTGCGCCTACTACAACGGACGGTAAACCGATTCAGCGCTCGTATGGTCCGTGGTATAGCGGCAAGTACGACGCACTGATGGTCACCTTCAACAAACGCTTTGGACATCGTTTTCAGTTGATGTCTAGCTACACGTACGCCAGAGCGACCGACAACCTGTTGCACTCGAGTCTGGGGATTGGCATTGCCGAGCAAGGCGGCGCTTCAATGCCTTCCGACAACCTCAACCTGGAACTCGACCGTGGCAACTCAGACCTGCTGGTGCCGCACAGTTTCGTCTCGTCGGGACTGGTGGAGTTACCGCTGGGCATGCGGTTCAGCGGCGTGTTTCGGCTGACCAGCGGCGTGTACTTCTCCGCGTTCGGTACTCCTGAAGACATCGACGGTGACGGCATCTTCTCCACCCGAGTGCCCGGCACGAAGCGCAACCAGTTCCGCGGTCCGATGACTAACAACCTCGATCTGCGCTTGGAGAAGCGCTTCACGTTCGGGGAACGCTTCGGCACTTCCGTGCTGGCCGAAGTGTTCAACCTCACTAATGCGCGAAACCCTTCCGTTATCGAAAACGCATATGTGGATGGCGTTCCCCGGTCCGATTTCGGAAAGACGCGGACGCCGTTACCCGGTCGTGAGGCACAATTTGGTTTGAAGTTCGAGTTTTAAGGCACTATGAATTGCCCCACGCACCAGTGAGCTTCTGGCGCGTGCCGACCCCATCGGGATTCGTCCCGATGGGGTCCTAATCACCTGCAATGGTGGACCTGCAGCTCTGATTGACTTACGGTTGGCGCAACCCTGTTCGTAGATGTGCAGCCTGATTGTGCGCGGTGAGGTGTTTTCTGAACGGAACGGCCGATTCGGTGTCCTGCCAGATCATCCAGACCGATTACGAAGCAAAGCTGAACGCGCTCTCACGAATCATCGGAAACACTCCCCTATTAGGGATTCAGTTCGCGTTCCGCGGCAAGCGCCGCGTCATCTACGCCAAGTCCGAGCAGGTCAACATGACCGGCAGCATCAAGGACCGAATGGCGCTTCACATCCTGAAGCGGGCTTACACAAGAGGCGAAATCCATGCTGGCGATATTATTGCGGAAGCGACCAGCGGCAATACTGGCATCGCCTTCGCGGCACTGGGGCGCGCGCTGGGCCACCCCGTTAAGATCTTCATGCCAGAGTGGATGAGTCGCGAGCGTAAGGACCTGATCCGCAGTTATGGGGCCGAGATCGTCGCAGTTCGCCGGCAGGACGGCGGGTTTCTCGGCAGCATCCGTCTGGCGGAAGATCTGGCCGCAAGCAGCAAGCACGTATTTCTCCCCCGTCAGTTCTCAAATGTTGCAAACGTCGAAGCTCATGAGACGACTACCGGCCCGGAAATCTGGTCACAACTGCAATCCGTCGGATTGCGGCCCCACGCTTTCGTTGCCGGTGTGGGGACTGGTGGAACGGTGATGGGCACAGGGCGCTTTCTGCGTTCAATGAACCCTGGCATCAAGATTCATCCCGTCGAGCCGGCCGAATCGCCGACACTCACCACCGGGCACAGAACCGGCGAGCATCGAATCCAGGGCATTTCAGATGAATTCGTCCCTGAAATCATGGATCTGCGGAGCCTGGATGATGTGATCGCCGTCTCGGATGGCGATTCCATCATCATGGCACAGAAGCTGGCCTCGACGCTTGGTCTTGCTGTCGGTATCTCCTCCGGCTGCAACTTCCTCGCCGCCTTGATAGCCCAGGAGCAACTGGGCGCAGATGCTGTCGTGGTCACCGTGTTCGCGGATGACAACAAGAAGTACCTCAGCACCGACCTTATGGGCCTCGAGCCTGTCCGGGACGACTACCTTGCCCCCGCAGTGAAGCTCGCAGGTATTTCTGCAATACAACGAGTCTGTTCGTTCTGCAGCTAGCAAAACCATTCCCGAAACGGCGAATCCAAGACCTGCACACCACGCGCAAAGGTATGCTGCTGACCAGCACAAATGCCGGCCGTGGATATCTGCCGAGGAACTGCAAACCGCCACGATCAGTTCAACAGGCGAACGGTCGTGGCCGCCAGGAACGTGACCAAGAACGCGATTGTGAGCGGCATCAGGGCGCCCAGTGCGGTCCACTTGGCGGCGCGGGTTTCTTTCCAAATGGTGAGGATGGTAGTGGCGCACGGGTTGTGAAGCAGCGAAAACAGCATGAGGCAAACCGCAGTCAGGGTGGTCCACCCGTTTTGCTCTACCAGAATGCGGCGGACTTCTTCAAATGAGGTCACCTCGGTCATCATTCCCGTCCCCAGATACACCATCAGCATGGTCGGCACGACGATCTCATTCGCCGGGATGGCAATGATGTAGGCCAGCAGGATCACGCCATCGAGGCCGATGGCATGACCAAGCGGTTGCAGGAACTGGGACACGTGCTGCGCCAGGCTGGGGCCGCCCCAATGAATGTTGGCCAGAATCCAAATGACGGCGCCGGCTGGGGCCGCAGTCATCATGGCCCGGCCCAGCACGAATACGGTGCGATCAATCAGCGAGGTGTAGAGAACGCGGGCGATGCTGGGGCGGCGGTAGGGTGGAAGTTCCAGCGTGAAAGCTGATGCTTCACCGATCAAGACGGTACGTGAAAGCAGCCACGACACTACCAGAGTGACCAGCACACCCAGCAGCACAACCGCCATCACCGAGCCGGCCGCCGCCAACGAAGCGAAAGCCGGTGGAAATTGCGCCGCTACGAAAATGGTGGCCAACATGATCAATGTTGGAAAGCGGCCGTTGCAGGGCACGAAGTTGTTGGTCAGGATGGCGATGAGTCTCTCGCGCGGAGAGTCAATGATCCGTGTGGAAACCACGCCCGCCGCGTTGCAGCCAAAGCCCATGGCAATGGTCAGAGACTGTTTGCCGTGCGCACCGGCCTTGCGGAAAAGCCAATCCATGTTGAACGCCACACGAGGCAGATAGCCAAGGTCTTCGAGGATAGTGAACAGCGGGAAGAAGATCGCCATGGGCGGAAGCATGACGCTGACCACCCAGGCCAGCCCGCGATACACGCCATTCCACAGGAATCCGGTCAGCCACCAGGGCGCGCCCAGGGAGTTGAACAGCGCCACGGCGCGCTCCTCCAGAGCAAACAGCAAATTGGCAATCGCCTGCGAGGGATAGTTCGCGCCGATGATGGTGATCCAGAAGACGGCGGCCATCAGCAGGAGCATCAGCGGCAGGCCGAACACCGGCGAGGTCACTAGGCGGTCTATGCGCTGGTCCAGGTCCCAATTGCGCTTCTCGCCGGACTTGACAGCGCGCCCGGCGATGCGGTCGGCCTGCTCATAAAGCGTCTCGACCATGCGGTCGCGGAAATTGGCCGGCAGCCCCGTGCGAAGCGCGTCGGCGCGTGAGAGAGCGGCCTGGGCTGCGGCTTGCGGGCTCATTGTCTTCCCTCGATGGAAATCAGTTTGCTATGGGCTTCCGGGGGCGCGCCCTGCGACTTCACCAGCGACGCCAATTCGCCGGACAAGAGCGCCTGCCGGATGCGGTGATCGCCATCCAGGAGGCGGTAGCTGACCCAGCGCGCATTGGGCAGACCGGGGGCGGCCTGCTGAATGAAAGGCACTAGTTCATCAATGGCACGCTGCAGCTCGGGATGGTAATTGGGGCGCAGGGGCGCGGTCACGATCTCGCCTTCCACCACGCCGGCAATCGTGCGAGCCAGTTCATGCAGTCCCTCCCTGGTGCGGGCCACCGTGGGCACAGCCGGGACCCCGAGGTCGCGCGCAAGGCTGCGAACGTCCACTTCCAGCCCTTTCCGTTTGGCCTCGTCCATCAGGTTGACGCAGACAACCACCTTATCGGTGATCTCGAGCACCTGCAGAATCAGGTTCAGATTGCGTTCCAGCGCGGTGGCATCGGCCACCACGACCGTGCAATCCGGCTGGCCGAAGAGGATGAAATTACGAGCGACCTCTTCATCCTGCGAGCCTGAGAGTAGAGAGTACGTGCCCGGCAGGTCCACCAGCTTGTAACGAACCCCGTTGAACGAGTAACCGCCTTCGGCGCGGGTAACGGTCTTTCCGGGCCAGTTGCCAACGTGTTGTTTCAGGCCGGTCAGGGCATTAAACACTGATGATTTTCCGGTATTGGGATTGCCCGCCAATGCGACCAGGCGGTCGTACTTGGTCAGGCTAATACCCATTTGCGCCAGTTGCGCATGCGCAGGGCAGGAGTCGCAATCGTGACCAGCCAGCTTCGTCAGCTTCATATCAGTGACCTCCTGCCGCCGCAGGCGCGGGGAGACGGTTCAGACATCCTTCGCACCCAAACCTTGGAGGCCTGCTCGCGACGCAACGCCACCATCGTTCCGCGAATACGGAAACCCAAAGGGTCGCCGAACGCATTCGCTAATTCGGCCGAGATGTGTGCGTTGCGGGTCAACCCGAGATCCAGCAGGCGACGCCGGGTGAAGCCCCGCAGATCATCGTCCAGCGCGACGATGACGGCCTGATCTCCGGGCTCAAGCTCGCTGAGGCGGAGCAAGGCTGCGGGGCGCAGTCCGGGTTCTTTCGCAGCACGTACCTGCACATTGCTGGCGGCCAGCGCTGAAAGCGGGTATTGTTGTTTGCCGTCGCTGATGAGTAGCTGCGCTGCGCTGCGTTCCACCACCCGCACCACTGTGCCGGGCTTAAGGCCGTGACTGGCGATTTCGCGCAGCAGCGGTTCTGGTTCGTCCTCGACGTGCACTATGGCGGCGAGCTCACCGATGGGCCAAGTTGTCAGCGGCTGCACTTCTAGTACTGGCATTTCGCCGGAGACCGCCGGTATGGGGTCGCCATGCGGGTCCGTTCGCGGATGGCCCAGCAAGGCATCAAGTTCGTCCACCCGCTGATCCGCGACCAGGCGGTGTTCGTGGCGCTCCGCCCTGCCATGGACCTTCACAACTGCGACCCCGGCCTCGTCGGCCAGATAGGTTTCCCAAAGCCGGTGGGCCCTTACGACTTGCAGGGCCAGGTTTTCACCTTCCGGTGTTAGTGTGAATCGCCCCGCATTGCAGCGCAGCAGGCCGGCGGCCTCCATTTGGGTGAGAGTAGGCAGCAGCTTGTGCTTTCGCCAGCCCAGATAGCCGGCCACAGAATCGGGTCCGGCTTCGCGGCCCTCTTCGCGCAGCGTGAAGATGTGCTTCAGGACGTCCTCGAGCAGGGCACGGCGCCGGAACTCGCGCCAGCGGCGGAACTGGGCGCGCAGCGGCCGAAGCGACCAAACGCAGCCGAGAACAGCCGCTGCCACAACCGGCACAATCAGCCACCAGGCGGCGCGGAAATCCAGTGCCATCCAGATAGCGGGACAGGGCACTTCCGGGACCTCCTTCTTAGCCCACGTATATGCGATGCTGTAAACCATGGTTAAGTCGCCAGGGTTTTTGCCCAGGGCCCCCTTGCAGGCGCCCACGGCGCCCGGTTCCTTACTTTTCCGGGGACACCCAAACTTTCTCGGCGGCGGGACCGCCGATCGAGATCTTTCCTGCGTCAGTGCTCAAGCTCAGCGTCTCATCGTAATTCCGCTCTCGCACTTTGATATGCGCGCCGGGACGGATTCCGCGGCTGTCGAGGAACTCCAGCAGGCGCCGGTCGCGCTCATACAGGGCGGCGACGCAATAGCGGCGTCCGGTTTCGGCGGCAGAAAGTTGCAGCAATCCGCGCTTGCGACGGCTGGCGGGGCTTTCGGGTTCTGCAAGATTGCCGTGCGGACATGTGCCGGCGCGCCCCAGTTTTTTCACCAGCAGCGCCTCAAAATCATCTGAAACCACGTGCTCGAGCCTTTCGGCTTCATCGTGCACCTTGTACCACGGCATGCCGAAAATCTCGCTCAACATGCGCTCGATCATGTGATGGCGAGCAACGATGCGACGTGCGATCTGGCGCCCGTCTCGCGTCAATCGCACCTGACTCTGGTGCACTTCCACTAAGCCGTCTTTTTTCAGGCGGCGCAGCGCAGTAGTGACGGCCGGGGCGGAAACATGCAGGCGGTGCGCCAGCCTGGCCGAGATGACGCGTTCGACTTCAGTCTCGGCTTCGAGGATCGCCTTCAGGTAATCCTCTTTGGAAACGGTGATTCGCGAGCGCAGCATCGAGAGGATTATACGCAGGGACGTTAAATGGCGTTAACACTGCATTTCAAGGGTGTGCGCCAGCGCCACGGTCAGGTCCACAAGGTTCTAGAGCATGTTCCCAAAAATCGGTTTCGTAACTGATCTGAGCATTGCCCCTCAGCGGCTAGAGCCGCCTACGTGGCGGCTCCGAGCGGCACGGCTGAAGAGGCTGCTGAAAAAGCCTAAGAAGCAGATTTCTCGCGGGCTGAAGCCTGCGAGAAATGACAAATAAAAGGTGTTGTTCGGCGCGGCTGAAGCCGCGCCCTTTCAAAACGAGCTCAAAGTCTCGTTTTTCAGCAGCCTCTGAAACCGTGCCTTCCGGGGAGTCCGTTTTTGAAAGACGCTCTAGCCACCAATAGGCGAGGTATTGGAGCGTGCTGTCCGAACGTGAGCGGGTGGCGCGGACGAGCGGTAGCGCAGTCGCACCCCGTGAGCGGGGGCCTGGGATGACACTTGCATCTATGAATGCCACTCGCTAGAGTGAAGCAACTCGAAATCACCGGAGGCGTTGCGAGTTGGCACATCGAGATTGTAGCCGTCATGAGCGAAGCTTCCCCTGTACCTGCGCAATGGGCAATTTGTATCGCTTTGTTGAGCCTGTGGTTCTGTTGCTGCTGAAGCGAAAGGTCAGCTCCTACGGCTATGACCTCTCCGCTGAACTTCAGGACTATGCCCTCACAGACGCGGAGATCGATAGAGCCGCTTTGTATCGGACTCTTCGCCAGTTGGAGGCAAATGGCATGGTTAGCTCCGACTGGCAACTCCATAACGGTGCTCCGGCCCGGCGCATCTACAAGCTGACCGCGAGAGGCGAGCGCCACCTGCAGGAGTGGGCAGCCGTGCTTAACAAGGTATCAAAATCCATGGCGCGTTTCGTCGACCAGGCAAGAAAGCTACAAAAGGCAAGAGTAGCGTCGAAGAAATAGGCGCATTGCGGTTCCGCACAAATCCCCACATTCCACAGCTTCTGGACGCGGCTACGCCAGCTTTGCCCAGACGGCGGCAGTAAGGAGAGTGACTCGCATGGTGGTGACGATGCCAAAGGGACGCTCGCAACAGAAGGGCCGCCAGGGGCTGCGGCCCGGGCGACCCTCGCATCTTGGTTACGGCGGAACTTGTGCCGACTGACGCGCGCACGCGTCTGCTGTGCCTGGGCCTAAAGGTCCTCCGCCTCTACGACTTCCTCCAGCACCTTGTGGTTGAATTCGGGAACCGGCATGAGCTGCACTGGGAAAATCTCATTGCACGCAATGCACTGTACAGCCTGCTCGAGCACCAACCACGTTTGATTTCCGCAACTGCACGTGTAGGCATTTTCCATACGCGCTCCTTTTAGGTTGTGGATGAGGGACCTGGACAGGAGCCACGACGGCAGGTAGTCGACCCCGCCTTTTCAAACCCTATTCGATGCCTTCCAGGAAAGCAGTGATACCGGTCACCGCACCAGTGTTATTTACTTCTAAGTGTAAGTAACATCAAAAAATAACAGGAGAGCACAAGAACTTGGGCAGGGAGATAACTTATTGGAGCGCTTGGAGTTGCGGGTTTTCGCCACTGGCTGTATCCGCTACGATTAACATCGCGCTGTGATCTACGTCACAGACATGACGGATGATGTACTGGTATATGCCTGCCACCTTACGCGTGGTGGGGTATCGTAAGTCAGACAAATCGGCTCCGTCGCGGGCCAGCACGCAAGGCCCTTTCAGGGTGGCGTCATTTATTAACCTGGTTTGCCTTGGCAAGCAAAGGGCTAACAAAACGGATTCCCTTAAGGTCACAACAATCGTGTTACTGAGCGATCGGTCGAAACCGTGACCGAAACGCAACGCAACCCCAACGCGGTCGCGGTCCCGCGTCCCAAAAGGCGGTCGGGGTCCGCCTCCGCAAAATCGGCTCCTTCCCGCTCGTTGCCATTGCTATTGGCAAAGAGCGCATCCGTGGAGGTTAAAGCATGGCGGAGAAAAAGGACGTCGAGATCAAGAGTCGCAAAGACACTCTAGACCTCATCACGCCCGAAATCCGCCCCTGGCCGGTTACACCGCCACCCTCGCAGGAAGAGGTGATGAAGGTGTACGCCAAGCGCCGGGCGGAGGAATTCGGGAAGTGGTGTGAAGACAATCTGCGATTTGAAAAAGGCTTCAGCAAGCCCGAAGCCTTGCAAGGGTTCAAGGTATTAGATATCGGCCTTTGGCGACTGGGCCACAAGTTCGCCGCCTCCTGTTTGGCGGAGGCGGGGGCTGAGGTCGTGTGCATCGAGCCGCCCACGGGCGACCCGTTGCGGCAGTTGACCCCATTCGGGCGCGAAGAATACATGCTGGCGGACAAGGATACGGGGGAAAAGTGCGGGCTGGGCTTCATCAACGAGATGAGGAACCAGTACTCCGTTACCTTGAACGTCGAGACCCCGGAAGGGCAGGAGATTTTTCGTGACCTGGTGCGGCACGCCGACGTATTGATCGATGGCATGTTGCCCGGCTACATGGATAGCCTCGGCCTGGGGTATCGTCATCTGGAGAAGATCAATCCCAAGCTGGTGTACTGCTGGATCGGCATCCGTGGCCAGTGGGGACCGGCGAAAGACAGGACCTCCAGGTTCGGGCAGTGGGAAATTGAGCCCTTCTCCGGCTGCGCCAACTCGTTCGTCCACAACAGCGGCTTCCCGCAGGACCAAGTGCCGCGCGGCAAGGGTGGCGACCCGACCCGCTCGGGTGTCTGGGCGGCAGACTATGTAGCCGGTGAGCAGGCAGCCGTCAACATTCTTGCCGCTTTGTACTGGCGGGATGAACTGCACGGCACGGGGCAGTTTATCGAGGTCACCGGCGCTGAGGCGCTGATGGACATCCTGGACTTCGATATCACCTGGTACGGGTTCAACGGCAGCATCAAAGCCCGTACCGGGGGCTGGGATCCCAACCTCAACCAGTACGAGTGGAACCCTTGCAAGGACGGCTACATGATGATCGGCGGCCAGAGCGACCGCCTCTGGTACCGCATCGGCATGTGCATCGAGAAAGATTACCCGCAGTTCGGCCGTCTGATCCATGAAGATCCATTTCTGAAGGAGATGGGCGCCAGGAACGCGCTGCACGCCCTGATCAAAACCTACACCCTGACCACCCGGTGGCTGCGGGACATCAACCGCATCGAAGCCGAACAGAAATTGCTGGAGTACGACGTGGCCGCAGGGCCGATTCTGTTCTTCGATGAGGTCTGCGAATTCCCGCACTTTAAGTACCGACCGTGGGTGTACACGCTGGAAGGCGACTACGGCACCCTGCTTTACGCCACCCCCAACAACGCTTTCCAAGTGCGCACCCCGCACCGGGTGAAGTGGTTGGGCCGGCGGCTGGGCAAAGACACCCATGAGGTCTACGCACGCTGGGTCGGGATCGGTCCCAGCAAGATCGCTGAACTCAAGCAAAAGGGGGTCGTCTAAACATGGCCAATGATCCTAGAGAAGTGCGGCTGGAAGAGCTCCACGGCCCCAAGAGTGCCGCGGAACTCGAAGAAATGAAGATGCCCTATGAGCAGTACTGCCGCGCGGCCTTTGACGTAGGCAACGAACACGCCAAGCCGGAGGCGCTCAAGGGCATCCGTTGGATGAGCTGTACGATGTACATCTTCACGCCGCACTCGGCTGCCAACCTGGCCGAGCTCGGTGCGGAGGTGATCAAAATCGAACAGCCGCGCATGGGCGACGCCATGCGGCATACTTCACCCTTCAACGAAGCCTACCTATACCCCTTGCACGACACTCGGCCCATGACGGGCACCGGCTTCGGTTTCACCAATGCCAATCCTAACGAATACTTCCTCTCGATGGATTACCACATCCCCGAGATGAAGGAGGCGTTCTATGCGTTGGTGAAGATGAGCGACGGGCTCACGGAGCTGTATCGCCCCGGCACCTTTGACAAATGGAAACAGAGCTACCGTTACCTGCAGGAGATCAACCCACGGTTTATCTACGTGTGGGGCGGCGGCTTCGGCTACGGACCGAAAGTGTTCGGCGGCTCATACGACATTCTGGGCCAGGCCCACGCTGGCTTTGCCTCCATTACCGGGATGCACGAATTCATGGGCGGCCACTGCACCAAGCATTCCAACTGGATCATCGACTGGGCGTCCGGCACGCTGATCACGTACGGCATCCTGGCCGCGATCCACTGGCGGCGCAAGACGGGGCTGGGCACGATGATCGAGTTCTCACAGGTGCAAACACCGGCCCGCTTTTCGGAATACTCCGTGCCGCTGTATGGCCGGTTCGGGATTGTGCGCCAGCGCTGGGGCAACTGGGACACGCAGCTTTCCGTGCACGGCATCATCCTGTGCGGCAAGTCGGATTTCCCGGATGCCCAGAACCCGCAGGACCGCTACGAGGCCCGCTACGTCATGGTGTCCGCTTTCAACGACCCCGATTTCAAGGAACTGTGTGCGATTACGGGCCTGAAAGAGCTGTATCCCAAGTACCAGGCGCACAAGGACCGAGTCGAGGCCGAAGCGCAGGTGGAAATCTACGCGGCGCTGGAAAAGTGGGCGGCCGACAAGACTCGCTCTCAGGTGGTCAAGATCCTCACCGATGCTGGCATCCTGGCGGCGCCTGTGATGAATGATCGCGAAGTGTACGAGTCAGAGCACTACCGCCAGCGGGGCACCGTCCGCTGGATGGACGATCCGCTATATGGCGATATCCTCCTGCAGGCTGGTTATAGCGCCGGTCTGCTGTCGAAAACACCGCGCCGGGTCAACTGGATCTGGCGGCCGGTGGGCGCCGACAACGTGAAAATCTATAACGAGCTGCTTGGCTACCCGATCAGTACGATCGAAAAGTGGTATGCCCAGAGCTGGATATGAGGAGGGGGTTATGGCGGACGTTATCTGGTGCAAGCAGAACATCGATGGCAAGACATGTAACACCGTCAACTACCTCGATCCCTACTGCTTCTGGAACTGGAAGGGGAAGATCAACTGTGCGGAATGCGGGACCGTTTACTACATCCACATGATTCAGGGCCACATGTACGACGGTCCGACGGTGCAACCCGCCGGCGAGAAGCCCGATCTCAGCCCGTTGTATGCGGACAAACCGCTGGAAGGTTATCGCGCCTACCTGCCCGGCATTGAGGGCAGGACGCGGCCTTACCAGTGCTTGCCGCGGCACATTTACCTTGGCAAGGCCGACATGGTGAAGTTCAGCATCCGCGGTAGGCCGGTGCGGGGCTGGCGCCCGCAGCCACCCAGTGCGGGCATCGCGGGCAGCTTCGGCTACTCGTGGGACATCCAGAAGCTCTCTCCTGAGGTCTGGAAGGAGTATCAGGAGAAACTCAAGAAGGGCGAAGTGAAGGAATGGTGAGAGGAGGCACGCATGCCCAATCTAACTCCTGAGCAATTCCTGGCGACGGTTCTTGTGCCGGAGAAGCAAAGCGACCACTTGTGCTGGGGATGCAAGTACCTGAAGCCGGTGCTGAAGGGATCCAGTTTCCCGCCAGCCGACGTGATCGGCTGGTGCACCAAGATTCACTGGCCCTTCACCTGGAGCATCACGGAATTCAATGTGGTCAAGAAGTGCTATGCGTTTGAGGCGGCGCCGGTCCGCGCGGTGGCCGCCGAGGCGGGCACCAAGACCAAAACCTAATCCGGCATGCCGGCAACAACGGGACGAGCCAATGAACGAAATCGTTCAGCGGGAACTGCAATCGCTCAAAGGGATCGTGCTGAACTGGAAGCAGAGCTATCTGGATTTGGCACTACCCGACGGGGACAACGACTTTCTCGTCCACGACTTCCTGGAGGAGATCGAGACTCACGTGTACCCCTATACCAAGCGATTGTACGAGTGCAACCATCTCAGCGGTTCGGAGGCGAGTGAGTTCCTGGAATTCTGCTATGCGCAGGTCCAGGAGCTCCGCGCGGCTCTCGGGCCCGCTGCGAGCTAGCAAAATCTCACGGGAGGTTTGCATGCCTGAAAACTGCCGGGTGGGAGTCTGCGGTTTTGACCCGATGATCGTAAAGGGATATGTGAAGACTGGCGAGCGGGCATTGTGGTGGCACATATCCGACGAACTTTACGAGAAGTATAACGTTAAGCCGGGGACAGTGATCTCCGGCACGTTGCTGGCGGTTTACAACTCCGACGGCAACAAGGTCCACACTCCCAACGAAGCCTTCGCTTGGAAGACATCGAAGGAGTCTGGCCTCGCTGTGCTGTTGCCGCCGGAGACAATCGTCAAGTATCAGCTCACCGAGTTCCATTTCCTCGAGCTACAGATTGATAAGGTCGGAGATGTCCCGGTGTACCCGGGTGAGCAGAAGATCAGCAGCAAGTTCTGGCCGCAAGAGAAGATGAAACTCGACTTCAAACTGGCCTACATCGGATGAGTCTCCTGTTGGGCCATCGCGCACCAACGGATGCGGGCGGTAGCCGTTGCTGGAGGCGGGAGTCGGGAGCCCCGCCGTCCTTTACCAGCGGTGCGGGATTCCAGCTAAACCGCGCCGCCCGCATTTCTTTGCCTTCTCTCCTGTGTGGCGGGCGAATTATACTCGGGCGGTCGCTCGCACGCCAAGCTGTGCTCGCACACCATGAATCCGGAACTGCAGTTCGACCTTGATTCGCCCCACGCCGGTTGGCAGAAGCTTTCGGACATAGGACTGCCGCCCGAGCCGCTGTTCGAACAGATTCTGTTTCTCCGAGGCTACGAGTTCTCCTCCAACATCTACCTGTTCACCACCGGCGGTGACGGGCTTACCCTGGTGGATACCGGCAACGACTACACGGCATTTCTGGATCTTGGCCGCCTCGGCTTTAAGCTGACCGACGTTCGCCGGATTGTCCTGACGCACGGCCACTACGACCACTCTATGGGGATGATTGAAGTGCTGCGGTCCCATGCCCCCGGAACTGGCGGCTTTGAGTTGGTGATGCATGAGGCCGGCCCTCGTCAGTTTAAGGAGTTGGCGGCCGACTTCGGTCTGGTTCTCCGCCAGCTTCGGGGAGGCGAGAGGATTGAACTTGGCGGCCGCGGCTGGGAGGTCATTCACACCCCGGGCCATACCGTTGATAGCATTTGCATTCACGATGCCGTCAGCCGCACCGCCTTTACCGGCGATACTGTGCTGCCCCATGCTATGGCCGAACCCGATAGGAAGGCAGGAGGCTCGCTCCAGTATTACCTTGGCAGCGTCCGGGAATTGCTGAAGAACGACATCGCCAATGTCCTGCCCGGCCATGGCGCACCCGTAGCGGCCGACGGGCGATCGGTCATCGAACAAACCTACGAGAGCCTGATGCTGAAGGTCATCGGCGTCGAAAAGCAGACCTCGTGGATCAATGGCGCAATGGAACTCGCCCAGCGGGGTCTCTTGGATGAGGCTCTGTTCTGTTGCAACCGGCAGGTCGCATTGGATCCTGGTAGTCCAAAGGCCTGGCAGTTGAAGCTCATGTGCCTGAACGATCTGGGACGGTTCCAGGAGGCGCTGGAAGCGGTCGAGCACATGAGCAACACAGTACCACCGGGAAGCGCGCCGGTGTTCGTTCCCATTGCTAAGGGCTACGCCCTTATGGGACTGGGCAAGTATGAGGACAGCGTTGGCTCTTTCGATGCCGCGCTCGCCATTGATCCCTCCTCGAAAGATGCGCAGGTGTATAAGGGAATGGCGCTGTATCTCGCGGGCAGACGCGATGAAGCCATGGACATTGAAAGTTTCCGGAACGAATTTATTGGTAGATTCAAAGAGGAAATAGCTAAGCGCCGCAGCCCGCCGTCTTGAAGGTTCAAGGACGCACTGCATCCACCAGCCAGCTCATCTCTCCTCGGTTAGCGGGCACGTGGCCCCCGCCCCGGCGGTTCTTCTTCTGAATTGGTCGCTGCTACGGCTTGGAAAAAGGCGGTTGTGTCTGGTTTGGCGGCATGCCTTTCCTCCACAGCTCACTGCCGCAGTACTTGCAGATCACGACCCGAGCGCGAAGGCGGTGCAAGTCCGCCGGCCCAGGCAAACGGATGGACTTATGACAGTTGGGGCACGTTATTTCTGTTGTTGGTGGGAGGTCGCGTTCTAACATCATCAGCTCTCAAACTACGAAACGTTGAAGGCGTGTCTCAAGTAGTCGGCTTGTCCTCCTCTGCGACAGTGCGAATTGTTTGCATCAGTTCTTCACGCACGGGTTTGGCAATTGGCAGTCCGGACATGACTGCGTAGGCCACGATGCAACTGTCGAGAATCTCCACCCCCAACTGTTCGAGCTTGCCGCCGATCAACGGCCCCGCTTTATGGCGGACTTCATGCATCTGGTCGGCGGTGAGGCGAATACCCAGCTCTCCCGCTCGATTCTCAATCTCTTCAATCGTAAGCGCGACAACTACTTCCATACAGTTAGTTGGATGCGTGATGCTAGTCTGCTGAGCGCCCTATCGCCGCCGTGAAAGAAGATTTTCGACCGTCGCTCTGCACCTGGTTCGGTGCTTACCGTAGCGCCTTTGTCGAGCAGCGCTACTGCGTTCCCGTGGCCGACTTGGCCGTCGGCGAGAAGGCGAGTTTTGCAACCATCTCCAGCGACTTGACTCCACGCACCTCGTTATCGAACAGCGGGATCACCGAGCGCACGTTGCCGTCGAAGTCGCGCCAGATTTCCTCCATGTAGGCGTCCTGCATGGCCACCCGGTTCTTCACGAATTCGGGCGAGTCGGGGTGCAATTGCTCTTTCTGGATGAGCATGTTCACGATAACTCCTCCGACAGGGATGCCGAAATCGTGAAACCAGTTGATGAATCGCTTGATCACCGCGATGGGCAACGCTTCCGGCAGGGTAACGAAGAAGAAGGCGGTCTGTTCCGCATCGGTGAGCAGTTCGCGCGCGTGTCCGATACGCTCACGAAAGGCCACCAGGTAGTCCATCAGTGGGTCTTCCTGCTTTTTCTTGGTGAACGACAAAAGCTCGCGGAGGGACTGCGCTTCCTCGCGCGACTTAAGCATCTTGTTGACCCACAGCGAATACACCTTGCTCATGCCCAGCAAGCGCCGGGCGTTGGCCGTGGGCGCGGTGTCGAAGACGTAGGCGTCGTATTCGTTCCTGAACATCAGGTCCACCATGTTTTCGAACATGGCGGACTCCTCGAACGCCGGGTTCATCGTGGCACTCTCGACGAACGCATCAGCCTGGGTGGAAATTTCGGCGAACTTCAGGAACCAGCGGATCTTCTGTTTAATGTCCTGCTTCGAGCGCTCAATGGTCTCCTTGGTATCAATCTCATAGGCCCATAAGGTAGGCACACCGGTGACGGGCGTGGGCTTGCCGTAAACGTCCTGGTCGAGCAAGCCGCTCAGGCTGTGAACGGGATTGGTGGACGCCAGGATGGTGCGCTTGCCGTGCTGCGCCAGGTGGAGCGCGGTTACGCCGGCCATCACCGTCTTGCCCACGCCGCCTTTGCCGCCAAAGAACGTGAACTTCAAATTGGGATGCGCCGCAATGTAGTCGCTGAAGGAATGTGTGATCTCGCCCATGGCATCCTCACTTGGTTCAGTTGCCGTACATAATGCCGGCTAGTTTTTCGATCATCTTCAGCCCGGTGACATCGCGCTCCAGTTCGGGCACGTAGCCCACCACCTGCTTGCCGAAGGCGCGGGCGATCTCGTCCAGGTAGCGGCCCTGCATCTTGAGGCGGTTTTGCAGGTAGGGCGGAATGCTTTGCTGTCCCAGGTCGGCGGGCAGTACGCGGTTCACCACGTAGCCCGCAATCGGCACTTCGAACTTGGCGAAAAGCTGCGCGGCCTTGGCCGTGTCCAGGATGATCATCTCTTCCGGCACCACGACGAAAAAGAATGCGGTGCGTTGCTTGTCGGTAAGAATGCTGGAGGACTGATTAATGCGGTTCTTGATGTACTGAAGCTCGGTGAGGATCTGGTCCTCTTCGGTGGTCTTGTCTTTGCGCAGGCGCGCGACCATTTCCTCGTGTTCACGCATTTCCTCGCGCAGCTTGGTGATGCGGTTGATCCATTCGTCGTATACCTTGGCCATGGACAGGTAATACAAGGCGTGCCCCAGTGGCACCAGGTCGTAGATGTAGTAGTCGTAGTCGCCCTTCACGACCACATCCACCACGGCGTCGAAGATGGCGGATTCTTCCATGGCGGGCTCGGCCGAGGCCGCCTGGATATAGTGTTCGATTTCATCCGGCACCTGGTCGAAGCCGTACATGTCGAGGATCTTCTTGCG
The DNA here is from genome assembly GCA_041946775.1 of Terriglobales bacterium. Lineage (GTDB taxonomy): Bacteria > Acidobacteriota > Terriglobia > Terriglobales > Acidobacteriaceae > JBHGBA01. The sequence continues at coordinate 72,750 of JBHGBA010000002.1, read as the reverse complement.
AATCTCCTGTTGGTAGGCCTTGATGTGGGAGTCGGCGTCAATCTCCTGGGCGTAGAGATTGTCCATGATCTTGATCGCGCCTTTGCCAAAGATGTCCTGCTGGAAGATGTCGCTCAGCGAGGCTTGCGGGTCCACGGAGAAGACCAGCACCTTGTGGCCCTGCTGCGCGAGCCAGAACGCAGTCGCCGCGGAGAATGTGGTTTTGCCCAGGCCGCCCTTGCCGCCGAACATGATGTAGCGCCGGCCGCTTTCGCGTTCGAATGTCTCTCGGAGTGACATGCGTGTCCTCGTTTTCTGCCTGAAGGTTGTCCAACCGTTCAGAACATCGCGTCAGAAATGTCCTTTTCCCGCAGCATGCGCCGTTTCCAGGTGGCGATGTTCGGTACCACATAAGGCAGCAGGCGCAACGAATAGTAGGGCGGCAGGATGGGCACCCCGATCAGGTCGCCCATCGTGATCAGGATGAACAGGTGCTCCATACTGGCGCGGGTGCGGATGGCGTAGCGCGACATGTCGTGCGCCCCCATGCCGTAGGCCACTTCCTTGAACTTGGTCAGCAGACCTTTCTTCTTGGCCGCATCTTTGTCGTTTCCCATTGCGTTTTCTCCCGATGTCAACCTGCGCTCGAAGTGCGTTGCTACACTCCATGCAGGTGAAATTCTTCGTTGTCGGAAATCTCGCGCTCGCGGGTGGCGCGGCGTTTCCAGCTTTGGATACTCGGCAACGCAAAAGGCAGAATGCGCAAGGCGTAAATGGGCGGAATCACCGGCAGCCCCAGCATGTCGCCGAAAGTAATAGCCATGAACACCGTCTCCAGCGAGCCGCGCATCTCCAGCGCCTGCCGCTCGAATTCCAGCGCCGTCATGCCGTAAAAGAAATCACGCAACCGCTGGCCAAGGCTGTCCTGGCCCATACCCTTGCCTTTCGTCACCGTCATCCGCGATCCGGTGTGTGATAATGCCGCCTCGGTTCCGGAATCCAGTGCCATGAGCCTTTACCTGTTCATCTTGGTTGTCCTCGCGGTGGTTGGCTGGTTCGCCGTTGGCACCCAGTTCAACGTCCGCAGAGGGCACAAAACGCTGGCATGGCTGCAACAGGGCCTGAAGCTGCTCGGCGACAAGAGCACCCTGCGCTGGCTCGGCTCCTCGGTTGTCGAACTTAAAATCCAGAATGCCCGCGAACCGTTCCGCCAGGTTGAAGTCCTCATCGTTCTCGAACCGCGCGATGTGGCGCTGCTCTGGTGGATCCACCACATTCGCGGACGGCGCGACATGCTGATCATCCGTGCCCAACTGCGCTCCGTGCCCGCCTTCGAGTTCGAGGCGCTTGATCCGCGCGGCTGGAGCACGCGTGGCATCGAGCAGCAATTGCGCTTCCGCGATTGGGACCTCGTGCCGCTGCCCGAGACGTCGCCTCTGGTGGCCTATGTGGCCGGAAAGGCGCCCTCGGCTTCTGACCTGCTCGCACTGGCCAGCCCGCCGCAATGCCCTGTGGCCCGGGTTGCGATTCGCCGCACAGAACCCAACCTCGAACTGCACTGGAATCTGGCAGACGCGCAGAGGGCTCCAGCGCAGCTCGTGTTGGACAGGGTATGTCGCCTCCCCGAACGTTTCGCCGTGCACCGGTAGGACCCGCCCCTGAGCGGAGCGGGCCCGTTGCAACAGTTGTTTCAAGCTCAGTGCGCGGCCGCCTTCTTTGCCAGTGTCGGCGCCGGTGCCCCTTTCATGCGCCGCCAGGCGCGCACCGCGTCATACGCGATCAAGCTCGAAGCCACGAACAACAGCAGCGCCACCACGATCATGGCCACAGCGCCGATAAAGTTGATGGGCTGCGCCGCGATTGTCGGGTTCGAGAGGATGCTCGCGTACAGGTTGTAAGCGGTGATCAGTGTGGCCGCCATGGTGGTGATGTACATGAAAATCATCGGGTACATGGCATAGGCCGGGTTGCGCCCGCTGGAACGCAACCACAGGGTTACGATCAACAGGCTGAGCGCCGCCATGAGCTGATTCGAGGCGCCGAACAATTGCCACAGGTAAATCCACGTTCCGCTCAGCACCAACAGCAGCGTAAGCCCCATGGCGATGATGGAAGCAACGTGCGGGTTCTTGAAGCCGACCCACACTTCGCCCAGCCACTCCGTCAGGGTCACGCGCATCACGCGGAAGACCAGTTGCACCACCGTCAACACAATTACGACGAACACGCCGAAGCCGAGCGCGGTCCCATAGGGCAGCGCCAGGGCGTTGAATGTGACGATGTTCAGCAGCTTGCCGACGCCCGAGGCAAACGCGCCCGCACCCGCGCCGCCCGCGATGGAAACGGCCACGAGCGAAAGCAGGGCCAGCGCATTTTCCGTGAACATGGCGCCGCCGCCCACCGGCAGCGCGTCGGTCTCGTACTCCAACTGGCGAGCCGTGCCAATGGAGCCGACAAGCGTGTGCCATCCAGAGATCGCGCCGCAGGCAATAGTGACGAACAGCATCGGCCAGATCGGTTGAATCGCAGGCGCCGCTTGCAGCAGGTTGCCGGCCGCGTCTTTCAGTTGCGTGACGGGCATCCAGGAGGCGAATACCTTCGTCTGGAAGCTGACCGCCTTCATCATTTCCGCATTGCCGAACAGGCCCAGGAGCACGCCCACGATGGCGCCTACGGCGGAGAGCGCAATCGTCAGGAACGTGACCCAGAAGCCGATATAGTTCACCGGCTGGGCGAACCGCCAGATGGGCAAAACTGTCCCCAGATAGGAAAAGGCGAAGACAAACAGGCACCAGAACACGAAGGAAGGCAGCATTTTGATTGCGCCGCCGGAATCCAAATATTTCGGCACCACCTTGCCTTCTGCGTTGAGCACCGTGGCCGCCAGCCGCGGATCAGACTTCGTCGGATCGGTCACCGTGTAAAGCGCATCTTGTCCGGTGATTCGGTTAATGCCGTTGCCCACACCCTCGATGATCGAGTTGATCGGGCCGGCAAAGACCAGCGCAGTGGCGGGCTTCCCCTGCGGCGTTTCGCCCTTCGTGGGCTTCATGCCCAAAGCGCCCAGCGCCATCGAGCCTAGGGTAATCACCACTGCCAGCAGCGTCACCAGGCCCAGGCCCATCTTCCAGCGATAGAGCATCTGGCCGGCGAGCAGTCCCATGACCGCCAGCATGATGATGCCGAACGGCACGTCGGCACGGGGATCAAAAATGCCCGCCAGGATACCGACAAACGCGCCCGCCAGCAGCATGAGGTAAAAGAAAATGAAGATGAACAGGATCACGCGGGTGCGCGGTGCGATGAGGCGGTGGGCAATCGCGGAAAGCGAATTGCCGTCGTTGCGCACAGCCACCATGATGGCCGAGTAATCACTCGCCCAGCCCACAAACGCGACCCCGATGGTGAGCCAGAGGAGGGAAGGGAACCATCCCCATAGGTTCACGGCCGCGATCGGCCCCACAATCGGACCGGCGGCGGCAATGGACTTGAAATGGTACCCGTACAGAATGTTGCGGTTGGTTGGCATGAAGTCCACGCCGTCCATGTACATGCGGGCGGGCGTGGCTTTCTTGTCATCGGGCTGGATGACGTCGCGGTCCACGCGCTTGGCGTACAGGTTGTAGGCCAGCGCAATCATGACGGCGCCGAGTACGGCCACCACGGCCGCATTCATCGGCAGCTTGCCCATGGCAAACGGACCAGCCACGATGATAGGGATCAGCAGCAGAAGGACTAGCGTGATGCGGACATTCATATCGAGGCTCCTGAGCGGGAATCGTGCCTGTGAAACCGACTCGACTGCGGAACCCTCGAACCTCCGGGAATGAGTTGCCGGAGTGTCCCTGGCAAGCCCTACAGCAGGAATCCGACGTGGGCTGACTTCATGCAGGCCAGTTCGGAGTGGCTTGGGAACGGCGCAATTGTAGCGCCCTTTTTCTAGAAAGAAACGCTTTTTCATGGCCCAAAGGCGCCCTGTGCAACCGGCCGCTCGGAACATGGGGGCAATGGCGGGCGGGACGGTCGCGTACTGCCCGGAGCGCAGGTGGGTCCTCTTAAGCCCACCTTTGTCAATCGTTTGCGGTTGCAAAATTCGCTTGGCGAAATCATGGCGGCGGAACTAACCTCTACCAACCGGTGAGGTGGCAACCAGGGTGAGGTTTCCCGTCGGGAAGCGAAGAACGCAGCCAACCCTCGCCGGGATGAATTAACGAAAGGACACATGTACATGGATTCTGCCGCTCAACTGCTTCGTGACCGCGAGGCCATCGCCGACACCATTCGTCGTTATGCCATCGGAATTGATTTTCGCGAACGGGAACTGTATCGCTCGTGCTTCACCGATGAGGTGGACCTCGACTACGGTACTTTCTCCGGCAAATCCTGGGTGCGGCGAGCGTCGGCCGAGGAGTGGGTTTCCGCCGTAATGGAACTGGTGACCAAATTGGACGCCACCCAGCATCTCATCGTGGTTTACCGCACGGAAATTGAAGGCGACCGGGCCTCCTGTCTGGCGTACTTGCAGGCGAAGCACCTGTCGGGCAACAGAATCTTCACCGTGGGCGGATATTACAGCCACAAGTTGACGCGCGATGGCGAGCGTTGGAGGATCAACTCAGCCAAGCTTACCCCCACTTGGACCGAGGGTGATCCGAGCGTGCTTGACGTCGGTGGTCAGTCATCCTGAAAGAATTCGAAAAAGCCCCAATTGCCAATTTGCCAGAGGACTCCATCATGAGACGACGCACCCCCGTTTCTGTTGTTCTACTCACCATCCTCACTGCCACCCTGCAACTTTTTGGTCAACGGAACGAAGCTCGCAGGGATGAGAGTGCCGTTCGCGCCGTAGTGCAGCAGTTCGAAGCCGGACTGCAGGCACGCGACCTGAAGCAAATCGAAGCGGCGGTTGCGGACGATCTGGTGGCCTTCGAGAATGGACACCGGAATGACGGCTGGGCGGATTTCCACGACCACCACCTCCTTCCCGAGATGAAAGAGCCGGCGCCGCCGACACGCACGGAGTTTGTGCGTGCATCCGCCGCCACAGACATGGCTTGGGCTTACACCAGGTCTGAGATGACGTTGACGCGCAAGTCGGGCGAGAAGGTGGTCGCCAGACTCTGGTCCATTTACGTTCTCGAAAAACGACGCGGCCAGTGGAAGATCGTGCTCCTCGACTGGAGCATGCACGTGCCGCGGCCTGCAACTGCGAAGTAGGAGTGGGACGCTGACCGTGGTAAAGCGCCGGTGCCGATTTGGGAATCGTGCCTTTGCCACAACCTTGCCGGCCCATCCGAGTTGAATCTGTGTAGAAGCAGCCGGAATCAAAAAAATTGAATGGCTGGATGATGGAGGCAAGGGATGTACAAGCTCCTGGCTGCACTGCTCGGTTGCACGCACACTCGCTACACCTTCCCCCTGACCGCAAAATCTGGTCTCCGGCCTGCTGCGGCGGTACTCACGGGCATGTATGTCGTTTGTTTGGGCTGTGGCAAAGAGTTTCCCTACGATTGGGAGCAGATGCGCGTCGTCTGGGATCCCAAGCACGCCGCTGAAGTCGCCACCCGTCATGAACCGCGGACCGCGGTGACAGCGGTCTGAGGCCATCCCGCCTTCTCTCGGTCACCATTTCTGATGACGCGTGTTACCGGGCGCTGCTTTGCCGCAGATCACAATTCGGATCTTAGAATGAACGTTATAATATTGTTTTCATGCGCGCAGTCCGCAGCGCCGACCGCCGCCCATTCCTCTACCTTGATTACGTGCCAACAAGCCAGTTATACACATCCGGTGACGTCGGGCGCTTGGCGAACCGTCCCGCCACGAGGAAGCACATCGTAGTTTCGAAGGAGAAATGCACATGAAGAAGATCGGCATTCTGATCTTCACGGTGGTTCTCACCATCGGATTGCTCGCTCCCGCCGCAATGGCCCGAGGTAAAGGCAAGAGCAAGCATGAGCCGGGCCCGGCGACGGCGAAAGAGAAACCCGAGTCCCGTTCCGAACATGGAGCCGCGAAGCATGACGACAAGCGGCACGAGCAAGGCTGGGAGCGCCACGACGGTTTTGAAGTGCGCGTTTTCGGAGACGGCGATGCGCGGCCGCCGGGCTGGACCCGGGGCAAGAAGACCGGGTGGGACAACTGCGGAGTGCCGCCGGGGCAGGCAAAGAAAGGTGAATGCCGGACTAACCTCTACCGCGGGCGCCGGTATTACTACTACCGCGACGATCTGGGACGCATCGTTGTCCGTCGGCCTATTGTGCAGATCAATCTCCCCTGAGTCGTGTGTCGGGGACACGAGCCAGCGAACCTGTTACGCGTCCTACGCCGGCGGGACTGCTCGGCACAGAACTGGTACACTGCTGGGAACCACACTTCGCAGGGCAGCAAGTGCAGCGGCCAAAGTACGCGCCTCTCCCCCCAACGTGGCGAGCCATCGCCGCGCATGAGCCGGATTGCGTACTGTTGGAAACCGCGCGTTGTGACGCAGAGAACTACCGCAGTTTCCTTTTCCGCAGTCCCGTTGCGGTATTGCAGGCGCTCACCTTGGGGGAGGTGCCAGCCGTATTTCGCCAGATCGAGCAGCACTTGGCGCTGGGCCGCTACGTTGCTGGGTATTTCACGTATGAGTGTGGCTATCACTTCGAGCCAGCCGCGGGTACACCAATCCTGATCGGGCCGCTGGCGTGGTTCGGAATCTACGAAGACGTCGCAACGTTCGACCACAGCAGCGGTGATCTACGTTCGCGCCGGGAGTTGCCCAACTGCGACGCAGAGACACACGAAGTTTCGCTACGGGGTTGCCGGCTGGAAATATCCAGGCCGGACTACTGCAAACGAATCGCCGCAATCCATGACTACATAGCAGCGGGCCACACTTATCAGGTCAACTTCACCGACGGCGTCGCGTTTAAGTTTGCCGGCTCCCCCGGCTCCCTGTATGCGACATTACGGCAGCGCCAGCCCGTGCCCTACGGAGCGCTCATTCACCACGGCAACAGGCACATTCTTTCGTTTTCCCCCGAACTGTTTTTTCGGGTCTCCGAGGGTCGAATCGTCACCCGTCCCATGAAGGGTACGGCGCGGCGCGGACGTACTACCGCCGAAGATTGCGAAATTGCAGCATGGCTTGCTGCTGACCCCAAGAACCGCAGCGAGAACGTCATGGTCGTCGATCTGCTGCGCAACGATTTGGGACGGATCTGCGAGTGCGGTTCAGTCCGGGTGGACAACCTTTTTGCCGTCGAGAAATACCCGACACTTTTACAGATGACGTCCACGGTTTCCGGCAAGTTGCGCAGCGGGCTCGGGCTGTACGAGCTGTTCCGTGCAATGTTCCCCTGCGGATCCATAACCGGCGCGCCGAAAGTGCGGACGATGCAGATTATTCGCGAACTGGAGCGGCAACCACGAGGGCCTTATACCGGCGCCATCGGTTTTTTCGCGCCCACCGGGGAATCCGTGTTCAGCGTGGCGATCCGCACCCTGGTGCTCGAAGCCAACCGCGGCACCATGGGAGTGGGCAGCGGCATCGTGTACGACTCCGTGGCGGAGGACGAATACGCCGAGTGCCGTCTCAAAGCCGAGTTTCTGATGAAGCCCGGGATGCGCTTTGCCCTGATCGAGAGCATACGATGGGATGATGGATACTTGCTGCTCGACCGGCACCTACAAAGGCTGGCTGCGTCCTGTGAGTACTTTGCCTTTCCATGGGATGCGGAGGCGTTGCTCGAGCACCTCAGGGCAAACGAACTTGCGCTGCTCCGCGGCACCTGTTACAAGGTACGCGTACTGCTGGGAGCCGATGGGCAGGTGCAAGTGGAAAACTTCGCGATCTCTGATGAGCCTGTTCCCAACAGCGTCATGCTGGCGCCGCAACGTACGCACTCGGACGACATCTTCCTCTACCACAAAACTACGCGGCGAGAACTGTACAATCGGATTTACACGGTAGCGCGTGAACGGGGTCATGCCGACGCTATTTTCCAGAACGAGCGAGGCGAAATCACGGAGGGCGCAATCAGCAACATTTTCATCGAGAAGGACGGCATGCTGCTCACGCCGCCGACGGAGAGCGGCTTGCTCGCTGGTGTGTACCGCGCCCAAGTGCTCGCCACCGATGCGCGTGCTCGGGAATGCGTGCTGCGGCTGAGTGACTTGCAGGCGGCAGATGCCATATACATTTGCAATGCGGTCCGCGGCTTAATGAAAGTACAGCTTGCCGCCGATGGCGCGCTTCCCGCCGTGATCAGACCGGCCCCCTGCGCCGGTTCGAGCGTTCTGAAAACGGAACACACCTGGCGTCGCGTAACGGGTCACGATAGGTGACTGCCACCGAAACAGAAGAAATTCGACCCAGTACTCAGTCTCGTTTGGGGGCCAGTTAGTGGTGAACGGGGATACGCAACTGAGTAGAGCTTGTTGCAAAAACGGATTCCTCGGAAGGGGCTGCTGAAGAACTCAATTTTGGGCTCGTTTTGCAAGAGCGCGGCTTCAGCGGCCAGTCCCGGCTAGAAGCAGCTATTTCAGGCCATTGCGTTGGTCCCCAAAAGGTTTTTCAATATGGTGCCAACCAGAGTTCCGGAGGAATGGGTTTATGACCCCAGGAGAGAGCTTGCGAAAGCTCCGTGAGTCGCTCCATCTCAGCATTCGCGACGTAGAAGCAGCGAGCCAGCGGATTGCCGCCAAATACGAGAACCAGGACTTCTATATTTCGCTGAGCCGTCTCTCCGATATCGAGTCGAAGGGCGTCCTCCCCAACATGTATAAGCTGTACACGCTGTCGGTGATCTATCGTTGCGACATCCGGGAGCTGTTGTCGTGGTTTGGCATTGACCTGGGACAGACGGCGGCCGACATGGCGTTGGCGGCGGTCCCGGTTTCGCACCGTTGCACGGCGCTGGAAAGCTTACCCACCGTCCGGGTCCCCATTCGTCTGGATCCCGCCTTCAACACCCGCAGCACGGTCAATCTCGGACGAATGATCATGAAGTGGGGCACGGTGCCGTTCGCCTACCTGAGCCAATTCTGCGACGCATCGTACACCTACGGCTACATCGGCACCGAGGATTACACGATGTACCCGCTGCTCCTGCCGGGCTCGTTCGTTCAAATTGACGAAGCGCGCAATAAAGTGGTTGAGCGAATGTGGCGTTCGGAATACGAGCGGCCGATTTATTTCGTGGAAACGCGAGACGGTATGACCTGCTCCTGGTGCGAACGCAACGGCGAACTGCTTATCCTCAAGCCTCATCCTTTGTCGCCGGTGCGCACTCGTACCCTGCGCTTTGAGAAAGAGGCGGAAATTATCGGCCAGGTCATTGCGGTGGCGATGCACCTGGGTGAGTGGGCCGACGTGAGTGCTTTGCCAGCCGAGACAAAGTCTCGAGCGTCAAACTGAAGTGATCTGGGAGACCGCCTCCCAGATCATTCGGCAGCAGTTGTCCTTTGAGGTCCTTCAGACCGCGAACGTAATCTTGCAGGCTGCTATCCCGCGCAGTCTCGCCCGCCTCGGCATAAAGGTCCTGAATTCTCGTTGCCAGGATTTGCAGGTAGAGGTTGGTGTGAACTTCGGAAATCGCCTCGTGCGCGTTGCGGTCGCCATAGATTCGCGCCAGTCCCCAATGATGGTATCGACCGTCAGACTCGCGCAGCTCACCCGCGAACCTGAGCTGCTCCAGCGTTCCGCGCACCGACGCCAGAGTCTGCTTCACAAAATCTTCGACTGGTGACAGAAAAGTCATTTCCGTTCTGCCTTCCGAACAACGAACGCTCCCGCAAATCCTGCAAGCGGCGACCAGAACTCCGCCACAGTACCACGGTGAAAGCCCAATGCAAAGGAGTTTTACCGTGAAACATGCTCTTCTGACCATCGCTCTAGCCACCGCCCTGCTACTGGGGTCCGCGACTAGCATGTCGGCGGCCACCTCCACCGGTCAACCCGGCCCCATGCCGGTTTGCGACCCGACCACCCAGACCTGCCCGCCGAACCCGAACTAAATGTGGGCGCCCAAAATGTCGCCATTTTCTAAATTGAAGCTGCCGCGCAAACCAGCTATGCTTTGCGCGGCAGCTATGGCGTTGCTCGACATCGTTCAGTACGGCTTGTGGTTCGCGGCGCCCCTCGGGCAGCTTGCGGCCGCCGTAGCCATGGTCTGCCGCCGCCTGCATCGCGAATTCCCGTGGTTCTTCGTCTATACGGTGTTCCACATTATTCAAGCCGTCGCTGGCCTGCTCATCTATCAGCGTGCATACACCGGCTACTTCTACTTTTACTGGGGATCCGAGTCCGTCGATGCGCTACTGTCGCTGGCCGTCATCCAGGAGGTTTTTTCGCTGGTTTTTCGGGAATACGGAGCGTTGGAGCGGCTGGGGCAAATCCTCTACCGCTGGGCTGTCATAGTCCTCATTGCGATCGCCGTTGCATCGGCGGCATCCGCGCCAGGAACCGCCAACAGTCCGCTCATCACAGGTCTGCTGGTGCTGGAGCGGAGCACAGACTTCGTCAATTGCGGCCTGCTGTTTTTCCTGTTTCTCCTGTCGCGTTACTTCGGCCTGCTGTGGCGCCATGTTGTCTTTGGGATCGCCTTCGGAATGGGCGTAATGACCAGTATTCTCACCATTACGGCCGCCCTCCAGGCGCAGTTTGCGACCAGTGAATTGGTCTCGAGGCTAATCCCGCCCATCGCTTTCGACACTGCGGTGGCCATCTGGGTGTGGTACTGCCTCGCGCCAGAACCCAAGCTCACGGTGAATCGGGTTCTGCCGGGCCACGAGGAGTTGCAAAAGTGGAATGATGCTCTGGCCGACATGGTAAACCGATGATTACGACCATTGCTGTCACCGTTTTCGCAGTGGCCGCCGCGGCATTATTGCTGTATGCCTTCACACGGCGGCGAATGACCATCAAGGGCGTGGATGACATCCCGACATACACTCATCCGGTGCACATGCCCGCGGTTTTGAATCTGCTGGATGAAAGCCAAATAGAGTTTTTGCGGGACCGTCTTCCCCCTCCCGACTTCAACGCGCTGCAACGCAAACGCATTCGTGTCCTGATTCAATATGTGGATCGGATGGCGGCGAATGCCGCCGTACTCCAGAGGGTCGGAGATGTGGCGCGACACAGCGCGGATTCCCGCATCGCTTCAGCGGCAAAAGAGCTGGCGACGCTGGCCCTCCAGACGCGTGTTTACGCGTTTGTCGCCCGGCTCCAACTGTTTGGGACTTTGCTGTCGGTCGGCACCATAGGGCAGGTCAGCCATGCGGCGAAGAAGTACGCTTGCGCCGTCGAGCATACTGAACTTCTGGTGCGTTTTCAGCGCCCCGAACGAGTCCATGCGATTTCCGCCCGCCTGTGACGTAACGCGCGCAGCCGGCATATTCGAAAACGGTCCTCTCGTGTCGCACGACTCCCGGCCCTGAGCCTGAACTCCAGGGTGTTCCGAATCCAGAACAAGGTGCGACCGGTTCCTCGGCATCCTGGGTACAATAGGCGCCGGGATTCCGCCAGCCTGCCGTTGACCTGACACAAAATCAAGCCCGTCGCCATGCACGGCGCGGTTGAATGGCCCACCTCGTGATCGCCGCAGAACCACCCTATAGTGGTTTGTTTTTTTTGTTGACAGAGTGGCCGTTTTTCGGCATTGTCTGCCAAATATTTCTTAAGTGGGGTGTAAGTGATCCAACATTAAAGGGAGGGAAGAAGCAAGACCTGCAAAAGTAAGTAGGTTTTACTTGATTCGGGCTCCTGCATCTCTCAGGGCCCTTCACAGCCGACTCCCCGGCTTGCCACGCAGGGTGGAGCCGAGGGCTGAAATATTTCGTTCTCTAGCATGGGCCGCGTGGGCGGCCGCTTGAATACCGGGAAGGTGGATCATGTCAGCAAAATTCAGGCTCCCTCTGCGCCTTGCCGCGCTTGCCACTCTCATCGTCATGGTTGCCGCCACCACCCCCGCATGGGGACAAGGTGCGGTGACAACCGGCACGATTGTCGGGGATGTGACCGATGCCAGCGGCGCCGTACTGCCCGCCGCCAAAATCACGGCCCAGAAACAGGGCACCGGATTACGCCGCGAGACCGTAACGGACGCCAACGGGCATTTCGTAATTTCGCAACTGCCGGCCGGACGCTATGAAATCTCCGCCACGGCGGCGGGATTCAAGGCGTCGGTTGTCCGTGACTTTCAGTTGAACGTTGACGCCACAGTCAATTTGAAGTTCTCCCTGACCCTCGGCTCGGTCGAACAGAAAGTTGACGTCAATGCTGAAGCCGCACAGGTCGCGGTGGAGCTCAGCAAAACCGAGGTCAGCAACGTCATTCAGGAGATCCAGGTTCGCGAGCTGCCGATTAACCAGCGCAGCTTCACCGCGCTGGTTACGCAGGAGCCTGGACTGGTGACTATGACCACGGCGTCTGGGTATTCCTCGCAGTCACCCACCTCGGTAGCCTTCTCCCAAGGTTCCATGATCAGTGCGAATGGGCAGGTCTCGCAGTCAATGGCGTACCTGATCGACGGCGTTAACATCAACAACTCCGGGTATGGCGCGCCGGGCACAGCGGCGGGTGGCGATATTCCGGGCGTGGAAGGTATTCAGGAGTTCAAGGTCCTCAGCCAAAACTACAGCGCGGCGTATGGCGGGTCGGCGGGCGCGGTAGTCAGCTTTGCCACCCGCACGGGGACCAACGAGTTGCATGGCAGCCTATATGAGTTCCTCCGCAATGACGTCGTGGATGCCCGTGAATACTTCAATCGGCCGCCGTTTGAGAAGAATCCGTATCGCCGCAACCAGTTTGGCGCGACGCTGGGTGGTCCAATCAAGAAAGACAAGACCTTCTTCTTCACGAACTACGAAGCCCTGCGCTCGCGGCTGACCACCACGGGCATTGCGAATGTACCAACCGTCGCGGCGCGCAACGGGGGCGGCGACGGCAGTGATGGCAGGTTCCGCGTGGAAGATCCGTGGGGCCGTCCGACGGAGATTTCCCCTGGCGTTAAGGCATTGCTCACGTTGTATCCTCTGCCCAACGGGCAAGAGTTCTTCAATCCGGACGGCAGCTCCGCCGGTGTCGCCGAGCACATCTTTGCGAACTATCAGCCGATCAACCAGCATTACGGGATGGTGCGCATTGACCATGTGCTCGGCAGCAAAGACACCTTGATGGCGCGTTACAGCATCACCGATGCGCGGGGCTATAACGCTCACTTTGTTCCCACCTACCAGTTCGACAAAGCCAGCCGCATGCAAGGGCTGGCGGTAAAGTGGTCGCGAACCATTTCCAACAACCTGGTGAATACCCTCAGTGCTGCCTTTCAGCGGTCGCTGACGCTGGCTGCGGTCAACCCGACGGTGCCGATACCGCCCCTCGCCTATACGGCGAACCCGGTGCACAAGTCGGTCGGTGGCATCGCCGTTGGCAGTGGCGACATCGGCCAGGGTGCCGGTGGTGCGCTAACCACCATCGGCACGGATCCTTGGGGGCCTTTCCGGGGTGCGCACAACACCTTCCCGGTAAACGATGACATGATCTACATCCGCGGCCCGCATACCGTGAAGTTTGGCGGGCAGGTGGTGCCGCACCAGTGGAATTGGGACAAGGGCAACATGCCGGCGGGCAATTGGCTGTTCCCGACGCTCAACGACCTGCTGGCCGGGCAGCCCATGTTCACGGGTGTGTTGCAGGATGGCGCGCTACCGCATTGGAAGATCCGGACGAACCAGATTGCCTGGTACGTGGAGGATGCGTGGCGCCTAAAGCCGAACCTGACGCTCACCTTGGGCTTGCGTCACGAGTTCCAGGCGCCCGTGTTGTCGGAAACGCATACTCCCTCGCGCCTGGGCAACTTTCGCTCAAGAGATCAGGTTGAGCCCAACATCGGCGAACCTTTCCCCAACTACACGAAGAAGCAGTTTGGGCCGCGCGTAGGCATCGCATACGATCCGTTCAAAGACGGCAAGACGGCTATCCGCGCTGGGTTCGGTGTTTTTTATGATTTCCTGCCGCTGGAGACCCTGGCCGGGCAGTTGACCTACAACGCCCCTTATCCGATGCTGCACAACTTCGTAGGAGTGACCGCCTATCCAAAGGGCTTCCGTGGTACGCCGGATAATCCAGCGCTCCCATCGCTTCCGTTCCCGGCGTGTCCTCCCCTGCCTGGCGACCCGAGCACTACAACCTGCAGCTACCCTGGCGGCTATATCGGCCTGACCACCGAAATATGGGACCCAGTACGCGCTCCCACCTCACTGCAATGGAACATGCAGGTGGAACGTGAACTGCCCGGCGGGTTTAAGGTCTCGGGTACCTACACCGGCTCCCACACTTACAACATGGCACGCAGCTTTGAAGGTAACAGCAGCAAACCTTGCAGCTACGATGCAAATGGGCAGCCTTATTTCGGTCCGCTGCCCGGATGGTGCGGCACGTGGGCCTCACCGCAAAAGCAGGCAATCGCATTTTCGCTTTACGTATCCACCTTCGACGCGCACTCGTTTTACCACGCCGGCACGGCTGCGGTCTCGCGGCGGCTGGGCTCGGGCGTTACGTTCAACAGCTCCTATACGTTCGCCAAAGGCATTTCCGAAGCGGACGCGATCAACGTAGGATCAGTGATGGTAGGCACTCCTGGTCACTCCGGCGATCCCCTGAATCGGAAATATGACCGTTCCGAATCGTTGTTCAGCATCCGCCACCGCTTTACCATGAATGGCATTTTCGAATTGCCGTTCGGCAGGGGCAAACTGCTGGGCGGAAACGCGAGCGGCTGGAAACAGGCGTTACTCGGAAGGTGGTCGCTGAATCCTCTAATCGAAATCCGCAGCGGCTATCCGTTCACTGTCCTGGATGGAGTTGCCGCCAGCAATATGGGCGACAACGTCACCCAGCCCGACCGGCCCGACATGCTTCGCCCCAACGCCGTTCAGGGCGGTATCAATCAGTATTTCGACCCCAAGGCCTTCGCCATGCAGGAAATTGGCACCTTGGGCAATGCGCCGCGCAATTCGGTTCGTGGCCCCGGCTTTACCGAGATTGATCTCAGCCTAAGCAAGAAGTTCAAGCCTACGGAGAAGACGGACTTGGAGTTCCGTGCTGAGGCTTTCAACCTCATTAACCACCCAAACTTCGACCTCCCATTCGCGAAACTCTACACGCCGCTAACGCCGACGGAAACGGACCAGTCTTCGTGCAACCTGTCGGACGCGCAGAAATTGCTGTATGCCTGCAACCGGCAGGCCGGCCGAATTACGCGTACGGTGGGCACGCCGCGCCAGCTGCAATTCGCCCTGAAGTTCACCTTCTAGGCGACCGTCCGGTGAGATGGCTGAACTTCCCGGCGCCATCTCACCGGGCTTCCTTGAACGACGAATGACGGCCGACGAGTGGGGGCTCTTTAGGTAGCGCCGCTTTCCCGGCGGCAGCCCAATCTCATGTATCTGCTACTCTGTGCCGTCAGGACCTGAACTTGGGAGAATTTGCGACGGAAGCGGGAATGGGCTTTGGCTTGATAACAATGCACGGCCGAACGCTTGCTGAGTAGGTGAATCCGACTGCCTCGTTGTTCGCCCCGTATTTCCGCCGGAGTTCCTCCAAAGGCCCTGCATCGAGAGCCCGCATCGGGCAGGCGTCCACACATAGTGGCTTTTTACTTTGCTGCCATCGCTCCGCGCACAAATCACACTTCTGCATGGTCGCTCCTGCCTCATCGGCGAACTGCGGCACGCCATAGGGACAAGCCTCAAGACACGCTCTACAGCCCGTGCAACGCTCGCTATCGACCACCACGATGCCGTCGTTCGCTCGTTTTGCAATCGCCAGCGAAGGGCATGCCTCTGCGCAGGCGGGCTTTTCACAGTGATAACAGGCGCCGGCGTAGTAAGACACGAATACGCTGGGGAACTCGCCCTTTTCCGTGCTGCTTACCCGAATCCAGTGCACAGGGCCGGCGGGAATATCGTGCCAGTCCTTACAGGCGATGCAGCAAGCAAAGCAGCCGGTACATCGCGTCTGATCGAAATAGAATCCTAGTTGCATCTACGACTCCGCCTGAATCTTCTCCACTTGCACCAGGGCTGTGTTGTAGCAGAACGACCCGGCAGGCGATATTTCATCGCTGGTGAGGACGTTTGCAGAACCAGCCACGTCCACCCCGTTCTCGTCGGGGGTGTACCACGCCCCTTCCGGCAGGAAAACCACGCCCGGCATAATCCTTGCCGTTACCCTGGCTTGGATTCTGGTTTCGCCGCGATCGTTGAAAACGCGCACCAGGTCGTTGTTCTGGATGCCCCGTGCGTCGGCGTCGGTGGGGCTGATAATGACCGCCTGGGCCAGAAGTTCCTTCAACCAGGAGAAGTTTTCGAACTGGCCGTTCGATCTTCGCTTGAAGTGGTTCGTGATGAGCTGAAGCGGATACTTCCTGGCCAAGGGATCAGTTGCGCTCTCCCAAGGCTCAATGTACTTCGGGATAGGCGGGAGCAATGGGTTGCGCATGTCGGCTATGCGCTGCGAGAAAATCTCGATCTTCCCGGATGGCGTGGGGAACCGGTTACTTTCAGAGTGTTCGATCTGGGCCTTGAAGGCGACGTATGGCTGGCCTGGATTGAGTCGCACTACACCTTTGCTTTTCAGCCCTGCGTAATTGGGAACGTGCGCAACCTTGGCATACGCTTCTAGTCGAGCATCAGCCGGTTTGTCGTCGTATTCAGGAATTCCCAGCCGAGCCGCAAGCTCTTTGGCGATCTCGTTTTGCGGTTTTGACTCGCCGACCGGTTCGATCACCTTGTTCTGGTAGCCATAGCTTGGTAGCCCGAGAGCGGAAAGTGCGATGTCGTCCCGTTCAGCGTAGGTGCAAGTCGGCAAGATGATGTCCGCATATTTGGCGGTGGCCGTCGGCAATTGACCTTCAATGACAATGAACTCCAAAGCCTTAAGCGCCTTTACCGTCTTGTTGATGTTGGGCAAGGAATTCAGGTAGTCGGAATTGACCAGGAACGCCAGCTTGTAATCCGCCGGATAGCCCCCGCTTTTGCCCTTCAGAATTGCATCTGCGATTTTTGCGTAGTGAATGTGAGGATATCGTTCATCAAGCCAGAAGGAAGCAGGCGGCGCCGACTTCTCTACAGGGTTAGGCGCGTATGGCAAGGCCGCTCCCATAGTTGTGCGATAAGGATAACCTCCGACGATAGACTCCCACGCCCTGCCGGCTGCGGAACCGCCGTGAATCCCGACGTTCGCCGTCATGGCTGCCAAGGTTATGGCTGCACGGTGATACTGCTCTCCATAGGCGGTTCGTCCTGGGGCAATTCCCGCCATCAATGCCGCCGGCTTGATGGTCGCGTACTTCACAGCCAGCTCGTGGATCGAGGCCGCCGGTACGCCGGTGATTGCCTCGGCCCACCGTGGCGTTTTCGCGACCCCATCTTCTACGCCGAGCACATAGTCGCGAAACTTGTCGAAACCCACGGTATAGGTGGCCAGAAAATTCTGATCGCAAAGGCGCTCCGTAATCATTACGTAGGCCATCGCAATCAGCATGGCGGCATCCGTGCCCGGCCTTATGGGTATCCACTTTTCAGCAAATGTGGCCGCGGAACTGCTGTACCAGGGATCGACTGCGATTATTTTCGTTCCCTGTTCTCTCGCTTGGGCCAAGTACCAGCTAGTATTCGTGCCGGAAACGGTGGTTGCAGGGTTCCACCCCCATAAAATGATAAGGCGCGAATTCAGCAGGTCGTCACGGCTGTTGGCGCAGTATATAGTCCCGTAGCTGTAATGCGCGGCGAACATGCCGCCATGAAACGAAGTGGCGCCCCACCAGGTCGTGTACCCACCGGCCAACGCTAACAGCCGGTGGGTTTGCACTACCGTGTGTAGCGCTCCCAGATCGCCCGCGGTCGGCAAGTATAAGATAGACAGCGGCCCGTACGTGTCGCGGACCCGCTTCAACTCGCCGGCTACGGTGTCCAGCGCCTCGTCCCAGCTTATGCGCTCGAACTGGCCTTCGCCTCGGTCTCCCACCCGCTTCATGGGATACAAGATTCTTTCCGGCGCATACACCCGCTGGCGCAAGGCGCGTCCCCGGGCACAGGCACGGAGCTGCGGCTCCTCCCCGTCATCCGTTTCGACGCGAGTGATCACGCCATCCCGCACGTGGACCTTAATCAGGCAATTGCCACCGCAATGGCTGGCGCACATGGTGGGAATGACGATTTCCTGGCCGGGATCATGTGACTTTGGGCCGTCTACGCTGCCCATCCTCGATTCTCCTGTTGCAAATAGACCAGCGCCGCGCACCGTTACAGGACACCGCGGCAGCAGGAAACTGTGGATTGAACGAAACGTTGCTCGGACTCGCTGCACCCCACGTGTGCTGCGCATAGTGCCACATCTTGCCAAGCATGTAAAGCATACTTATGTACATCTTTTCGCCCCCTTCGGATGAGTTTGAATTTTTCTCCCGTAATTGTGACGAAAATCACAGCGCTCGTCGTTATTCCCAACAATAATTCGCCAAACCCCTGTGAGGATGTGGGGCGCACGCGATAAGTGACGTCGGCCAGTCCCGTTTTGAAAACCGC
This sequence comes from Terriglobales bacterium, assembly GCA_041946775.1. Classification (GTDB taxonomy): domain Bacteria; phylum Acidobacteriota; class Terriglobia; order Terriglobales; family Acidobacteriaceae; genus JBHGBA01. Next base: position 54,195 of record JBHGBA010000002.1, on the reverse strand, counting down.
GGCCGGGGCGAGGTTTTTTTGTTTTCAGCTATTGAGTCAGTAATACATACTTACGTCACCGGAAAACGAACGGGGCGTGCGTGACCAACGCACCCAATGACGATCTCAACTCAAGGACGGCAGCTAATGACGAGTAAGTGGGACGTAATCATTGTGGGAGGCGGTATTGCCGGATGCGCCGCAGGCGCGCTGCTGGCCAACGAACGCAAACGAGTGTTGGTGTTGGAAAAGAGCGCCGACGTCGGCGGCAGGTGCTGGTCGGGGGACTACAAAGGGTTCAGGCTCGATCTCGGCGGCCATCTCATCGAGGACGGCGCTGTGGAAGCGGTCTTCAAGAAAGTCGGCAAGGAGCTCAAAGTTGGTCCTCCCGGGGAGGGAATGAGCCTGTGGAGGGACGGTAAATGGCACGACATCCGCGAGCTCTACAGCCGGGACCGCGCAGACCTGAGAAAGATCTGCGAAGAGCTGACCGCGATGCCCTGGGAGGAACTCGACAAGCTCGACGACGTCTCGCTGACCGACTGGATCAGGCAGCGCACAAGGAGCGATGGCATCCTGGAGCTGTTCGGCAACTTTGGCGTGCTCGACTTCAACATCTTCACGTACGACGATGTGGCCGCCAGTGAAACGCTCTACCTCCGCAAGATCAACCTGATGACCAAGGGCCGAATCGGCTGGTCCCAATACCCGATTGGCGGTTTCAAGAATCTCGTGCTGCCCTTGGCCGAAAGTATCCGGGAAAAAGGCGGAGAGATTCGAACCGGTGTGAAGGTCAGCGAAATTGTTATCGAAAATGGCGAAGTGAAAGGGGTTGAGCTTGACACGCCAGTCACGCTTCCTAACGAGTTCGCGCCGATCGAGTTCATCGCAGCGCCGGTAGTCATCTGCACCGTTCCCATGTGGCATGTGCTGAGCGTAATTCCCGAGAGCAAGATTCCGCTGTGGTACGTGGAAAAGATCAAGCGGCTGAAGGACCACCCGGACTGCTTCTTCGGGTTCTACGCGGGCGTGACCAAACCGATGATGGCCCGGACAACCAACGGTTGGCTGAAAGCGCCGCGTAGCGGTCTGCCGGGCTGGTCGCTGGAACCTTCGGCCTACGATCCGAGCCTGGCGCCGGAAGGCCAGCACCTGGTCACGTTTGGCGCATCGTGTGCCGACCAGGTTGATTGGCTGCGCGACCGGCAATGGTTGAAACAGAAGATGGCCGAATTTGAAGCGGACATGGAAGAGCTCTATCCCGACCTGAAGAACCACTGCCTGTGGAAGAAATGGTACGTGGTGGACGATTTCGCGCTGCTGGAAAAGCCCGGGTATGTCGGAAGCCATAGGCCCGACATCCAGGTTCCCAACGTGAAGGGACTGTTCTGCGCCAGCGACACATTCCGCACGAGGGGAATAGGAGTGGATGCATCTGTCCGCGCCGCGATCACCGCAGTTGAGAAGATCCTTGGCTACAAGATACCCGACTTCGTGAATGTTTTTCATTACTGACGGCCCCAAGTGACGCACGTCGCGGGCCGTCGAAAAGAGGAATAAGTGGGTCAATTTGCCGGCAAGGCAGTGATCGTTACCGGAGGTAATTCTGGTATCGGGAAGGCCGCCGCCCTTGCCTTCGCACGGGAGGGAGCCAGAGTCGCAATAGGCGCACGCAGTGTTAATGCCGGCCGAGAAACGGTGGAGCTGATCGAAACTGAAGGCGGCCAGGCCATTTTCGTTCAATGCGATGTGACCAGGACGGCGGATGTAGAAAGGCTGGTCGCATGTACGGTCGCAACCTTCGGAAGACTTGATATCGCCTTCAATAATGCCGGGATTGCAGGCGACAGAATGCCGCTGGCCGAACTGACCGAGGAGCAGTTTGAACGCGTCGTGGACGTGAACGTCAAAGGTGTGTGGCGGTGCATGAAGCACGAAATTCCTGCCATGCTCAAGACCGGAGGCGGGTGCATCGTCAATTGCTCTTCTACGGCAGCTTTCAAGACGGGCCGGGGACTAAGCAGTTACACAACTACCAAAGCGGCCCTGCTGGGCATGACGAAGGCAGCAGCGGTTGACTATGCCCGCCTGGGAATCCGAGTCAACGCTGTTTGTCCCAGCATTGTTGATGGCGGCATGGCGGTTGAGTCCATGCGCTTGGACGACGCGAAGACCGCGGTCGCGCTTGCAAAGGCGCATCCGATGGGAAGGCTTTGCCGGGTGGAAGAAGTAGCGCAAGTGATCCTCTGGTTGTGCTCGGATGGCGCCTCCTTCGTCACCGGCGAAGCGCTGTTGGTTGATGGTGGCTTCCTATCGGTCTAGGTGTTGAACGTAGGACTTAGACCAGGAGCAAGAGCTCTTGCCGTTCAGGAACTTATTTAGCACGGGCCGGATTGGCTCATTGGTCCTGAAGAACAGGATCATTCTGCCTGCCATGGGCTCGGGTCTTCCTGAGACCGACGGACGTGTTTCCAAGCGGCTTATCGATTTCCACGTTGAACGGGTAAAGGGGGGATGCGGCCTCAATATCGTCGAGAACACTGCTGTGTCGGAAGAAAGCGGCGGCCCTAAGGTCCTCGGGATCTATGACGAACGATTCTTGCCAGGGCTCGCCGCGCTTGCCGACAAGATAAGAATTGCGGGTGGTAAATCGTGTCTCCAGATATGGCACGCGGGAAGACAGATAAGAAGCGAACTCTCAGGTCACCCGGTGGTGGCGCCGTCGGCAATTCCATGCCCGGTATGCAAGGACCTACCAAGGGAACTTACAAAGAACGAAATCAGAGAACGTATAAAGGCATATGCCACGGCTGCGGTGCGGGCGCATAAAGCGGGGTTTGATGCCATCGAAGTGCATGGCGCTCACGGATACCTTATTACCCAGTTCCTAAGCTCCTGCTCGAACAAACGCACCGACGAGTATGGCGGGCCACTTAGCAACCGTACCCGCTTCGCCATTGAAGTGGTGAAGGAAATTCGAGACCGGCTGGGGAGTGGGTATCCGATCATCTTTCGCTTGAGCGCCGAGGAACGAGTCCAGGACGGCCTCACTATCGAAGAGTCCAAGCAGATTGCCGCGCTGCTCCAGGAGGCAGGCGTGGACGCGATCCACGTCTCCATGGGCAACTACGCGACCATGCAGTATGTAATCCCGCCCATCGATCTGCCATTAGCTTTCAACGTGGAGAACGGCGCGGCAATAAAGGCCGCGGTAAGCATCCCAGTGATTATTGCTGGACGGATCAATCACCCTGCACTTGCGGAAAGAATCCTCGAGGAAGGTAAAGCGGACTTTATTTCTATTGGCAGGGGACAGCTCGCCGATCCTGAGTTCTGCAACAAGTCATCGCGGGAGGACCTGGACGCGATCGTTTACTGCGTCGCGTGCAACCAGGGATGCGTAGATCGGCGGCTCGCCTTGGAGGCTATCTCCTGCATGCGAAATCCAGCTTGCGGGCGAGAAGCCGAGTACAGGCTGGTGCGGGCCGAAAAATCGAGAAGGGTACTCATAGCCGGCGGCGGGCCTGCGGGGTTAGAAGCGGCGGTTACTTTAACGCGCCGGGGACACCATGTGACGTTGTACGAGAAGGCCCAGCGACTTGGCGGCACGTTCTGCCTGGCCGGTGAAGCTCCACGCAAAAGCGAAATGGGCAGGGCCGCGCAACAGATGGGTGAACTGGCCGCCAAGGAAGGTGTCAACCTGCAATTGGGACGGGAGGTTACGCCGGAAGTCATTGAGAAACTGGATCCTGACGTTGTGATTGTAGCCACGGGATCGCGCCCACTTGTCCCGAATATTCCCGGAGTTCGCAAAACGCACGTAGTAACGGCGGCAGATGTTCTTGCGCGCACGCACACTGTAGGAAACAGTGTGGTTGTAATCGGTGGCGGAATGGTTGGCGTCGAAGCGGCGGAGTATCTCCTTGAGCAGGGCAAAAGCGTGACCATCGTCGAAATGCTTTCCAACGTTGCGAGGGACCTAGGCATAACTCGGCGCGGATTTAGCACCAAGCAACTGACTGACGCCGGCGCACGCGTTCTTACGAACGCGACCTGCCGGGAGATTCGTGACAAAAGCGTCGTGATCAACAGCCCACACGGCGAACAGGAACTGGCCAATGTGGATTCTGTTGTGATCGCGGTGGGTGTTGCATCCGAAAACTCTCTGGTCAAGTATCTCGACCAGACCGGTCGTGAGTACTACGTGATCGGCGATGCTGCAAAGCCCGGCAAGGCATTGGATGCCATTTGGGATGGCGCGCGAACCGCCAGGGCCGTATGAAAGGGCCGCAAAGTCCGAACTACCGTGACGGAGGTCCTAATTTATGGCTGACGAGATTTATCCCAGTCTTTACCGGATACTCGTTCCCCTTCCTGGAAATCCGCTGGGATGGATCAACTCCTATGTCATAAAAGGCCCGGACAGGAACCTGATTATCGACACGGGATTGAATCGCCGGGAGTGCCTGGACGCCCTCATGACCGGTCTTGACGAAATCGGCGTGGACATCGAGAAGACAGATTTTTACATCACGCATAACCACGCCGATCACTATGGGCTAGTGCCGGTGCTGGCCCAAAGCACTTCTTCTGTTTTCATACATCGTCTCGATAAAGAACAAATTGAAGGCTGGACAGGATGGGATTCAGTTACCCGCTATGCCATTCTCAACGGCTTTCCGCAGGAAGAAGTCAAAAAGGCAATCCAGAGTCATCCCGGTTACAAGTATGGCGCCAGCTTACCGACAAAGCTGACGCCCGTGGAAGATAGTGACAAGCTCCATTACGGGGAGTACTGCTTCACGGTCATAGCCACACCGGGCCACACGGCAGGACATACCTGTTTATACGACGCATCACGGAGAATCCTGATTTCGGGAGATCATGTTCTCTCCGATATAACGCCTAACATCACATGCTGGTTCGAGGGCGCCAATCCCTTACAGCGCTACCTTGCCAGCCTTGACCGAGTGTACGAACTGCCCGTTGAATTAGTTCTCCCGGGACATCGGCGCGTTCTGGAACATTGTAAAAGCAGGATTGACGAACTGAAACGCCATCACCAGATAAGAAATGAAGAGATCCTTAAGGTTCTAGATCATGAAAGCAAAAGCGCATACGAAGTTGCAGCCAGTATGACCTGGGACATTGATTGCAATACATGGGAGGAGTTTCCGCCCTCCCAAAAATGGTTTGCTACGGGAGAGGCTCTGGCCCATTTGACTTACCTGGCTGAGGCGGGGCAACTCCGCAGATCCGAGGAAAAGCGGGGCGTCGTGTTTTCACTTATGCAACCCTGATGTTGCATGGCACTCCGCTTCGAAATGAGCGGGCAACGTTCACAGGAGAGAATGTAAGACCAAGGCACACATGGAATCCAGAACAGTTCTTTGGGAGAAAAGCGACGGGATTGGGCTGGTTACGCTGAACCGCCCGGAGAAGTTCAACGCCCTAAACCGCGAGCTGATGCTGGATATCACGAGGATCTTGCAGGAGGCAGGGGCGGACGACGCAGTCAAGATTGTCATAGTTACAGGCGCGGGCAAAGCATTCTGCGCCGGCGGCGATCTGATGCGGCACCCATGTTTCGAGACGGATGATCCTGTGGTACGCCAGGAATACGTGAAGGAGGGTGGGCGAATCTCACTTACCTTACACCGACTGCCGAAGCCCACGATTGCCGCTGTCAATGGAGCTGCGGCCGGCGCGGGCATGGACTTGGCCCTGGCGTGCGACATACGGATTGCGTCGGACCAGGCCCGGTTCTCCGAGGCTTTCGTTCGCGCAGGACTCATGCCCGACATGGGAGGGACGTGGTTTCTTCCCAGGCTCGTTGGTCTTGGTAAAGCTCTGGAGCTGATCTTCACAGGGGACACCATCGATGCTCAGGAAGCGGCGCGCATCGGGCTGGTCAATCATGTAGTTCCCCACGATGAGTTGATGAGCAACGTAATGGCTATGGCCAGAAGGCTTGCGGCAGGTCCTACGCAGTCCTACAAGCTGGCGAAATGGGCCGTTTACCGCGGGCTGGAGCTCGATTACGAAGCTGCTGCGGAACATGAGATGTTCGGCCAGAACCTGTTGTTAGGAACAGAGGACGTGAAGAACGCCACCAGAGCCTTCGCCCAGAAGGCAAAACCGGTGTTCAGCGGGAAATAGAGAGATGGAACAGTGGATCCATGCCAGATGTGGGGAAAAGAGGAACACACTATGGGTAAGCTGAAAGAACGCCTGATCCAGAGACAGAAAGACGTTGCCGCCGGTAACTGGCCCAAGCTGGAGCTGCTGAAGCAAGACCCTCTTCGATGGGAACTTCTTTATCACCAATTATTGGGAATGGTCCAGGAGGGGCGCGAGACTGCCCGGCTCATCAGCGCCTCACCAACCGTGCGCGAATTCGGCGAGTGCGTGTTTGCGCTGTTTACGCCGGAAGGTGAATCGATTTCCTTTTCCCGTGGAATTTTGCTTCACATGGCCAGCATGGGGTCCTCGATCAGTTGGATGTTGCAGAACGACTACGAAGAACGAGTAGGTATCCATGATGGCGATATTTTCTACAACAACGATCCCGACATAGGTGGGGCGCATTCGGCCGACCAGGCGGTGTTGCTGCCCATCTTCTACAAAGGTGAGCTGGTTGCATGGGTAGGCGGGCTTAGTCATTGCATGGAGGTAGGCGCCCATGAACCAGGGGGTATGTCGCCTTCGGCGCTCAGCCGATATGACGACGGGCAAATCATCCCTTGTATGAAGGTAGGGGTCAACGATGAGTTCAAGCCCGACTTTCACATCATGGTGGAACGCAATACCAGGGACGGCAAATGGTGGATCTTAGACGACAAAGCCAAACTGGCCGGCTGCCTGAAGATGAAGTATGCGCTGCTCAGACTGATTGACAGCGTTGGGCCGGAATACTTCTCGAAGGTCTGCTACGAAATGATCGAATCCGGACGTCAGTTTGCCGTAAACAAAACGAAGGCATCCCTCTTCCCTGGCCGCTACCGCAGTCTGGCCGTCTACGATATACCAAATTCGACTCAGCCGATCCGCATGCCGGTGGATTGGATGGCGGTCATGCCCCTGGACGCCAAGGTGGAAAGGGACGGCCACCTGGTCTTTGACTATGACGGTTCCAGCCCTGCGGGGTACCACTCCAATAATGCATCGTACTGGGCATGTCTTGGTAACCACATCTATACCCTTCTTCAGGACGTGCTCGCAGACGGCTTTTACAACCAGGGGCTCCAGTACAGTTTCGACCTGAAGATTCCCAAGGGTACAGTGATTAACGCCGACATAGATAAAGCCTGCTCCATTTGGATGACCGCCGTCGTAGCCATAGCTGGCGGTTTAACGCCCGTCCTAGCAAGGGCTTTTTACGCCAAGGGGATCAGGGAAGAAGGTTTTGCGAGCAAACCGACTAATGGCGGCGTCTTCGCCGGCGGACTAGATAAAAACGGCGCCATCTTTACCGCGTTCAATTTCGAAGCTAACTGCGCCGGAGCGGCTGCGCAAAGTAACTACGACGGTTTGTGCGCGGCGACTTCGCTGTGGAACCCGGAAGTCAACATGTCCGATTGTGAGACATTTGAACATGTGTGGCCATTGATGTGGTTAGGTAGACGTGTCGAAAAGGATGGTGGCGGATATGGAAGGCGGCGCGGAGGGGGCTCCGTGACCTCATTGTATGTTATTGAACACCAGCCGAAGTATATCGAGTCCGGTACCATTAGTAGCTGCGACAATGTCTTTTCTGCACCCGGTATATTTGGTGGTTATCCAGCGCCGGCTCGATACCGCTATACGTTACGAAATACGAACTATCAGGAACTCGTCGAGAATAAGCTGCCGCTACCACACTCGGAAGGCGAAGACCCTGCCAACCCTGAATTCGCCCAGTTGATGAAAGGGAAGCTGGTCCAGTCATCGGCGCAGGATGCTTCGCAGCGTTTTGAACCTTATGACTTGATTCACCAGAGTGCCGGCGCAGGAGGCGGATGGGGCGATCCCCTCAACCGGGATATCGCCGATATCGAGCGCGACCTGGCGGCTGATTTGATTTCGGAATGGAGCGCAACGAACGTCTATAAAGTCGTGTTTGAACCGGGTACGCGCAAGATCGATGCGGCAAGGACCAAAGATGCGAGAGAACAGGAACGCCAGGCCCGCATAAAGAAAGCCGCGCCCGCGTCGCAGTTCGTCGAGGCACAGAAGAAGAAGATTGTTGCCGGCAATCTCCCGCCCATTACCAAGAAATCGTTCAATGAGATCTTTCGTATCTCGGAGAAATTTTTGACGGAATTCCGGGAGTGCTGGGGGCTGCCGGCTGATTTCAGGTCTATCTAGAAAGGCGGACTTAAGTGCGACTGAAGAGCAAGAGGGCATTAGTAACTGGCGGAGCTGCAGGCGTCGGTTACGCCATCGTCGAGCGTTTCCTGGAGGAAGGCGCCGCGGTGGCGTTCTGTGATGTGAATGCGGAGGGATGCCGCAAAGCTGTTACGGGCCTGTCTCGCTATGCTCCAAAGCTTAAAGGCATCATAGGGAATGTCTCCACCTCGGCGACAGCTCAGCAGATCGTAAAGGAAGCGGTCGACTTCCTCGGCGGCCTGGATATTCTCGTCAACAATGCGGCCGTGGATCTTCAGCGCGACCTGATGCAAACCAGCGATGAAGAGTGGGATCGCCTGTTACGCGTAAATCTCGGCGGTGTCTTTTATATGAGCAAAGCTGCCGTACCCGCAATGATTGATGCTGGTGGCGGTTCAATTGTGAACTTCGGCTCAATTGCCGCCTTCCGCGGCTTTAAAGGTATGGCCGCTTATGGCGCGTCGAAAGGCGGGGTCGTACAGCTCACGCGCAACATGGCGGGGGAGTTCGCCGAATACAACATTCGCGTGAACTCGATTAATCCTGGGGCAGTTGACACCCCAATGTTCCGCCAGGCTTGCAAGGTTGTGGCCGGGCCTGGCGGTGATTGGGAAGCTGTGAAACAAGCCACCGCAGATTGCCAGTTGCTCAAGCGGGTTGCCAGTCCGGCGCAGATCGCCAGTGCCGTGTTGTTCCTGGTGAGTGACGAAGCCGCCTTCATTACTGGGGCGGCGCTAATGGCGGACGGTGGCTGGTCGGTCCGGCAATAGATAACGGCGAAGCGATTGGTTGTCCAACGAAATTGTGTAGCGACGGAGAGGACTTATATGACGACCTGGAACTTGGAAGCAGACGTGGTGGTAGTTGGATCGGGCGGTGCAGCGCTGACGGCAGCGATACTCGCCCACGATAACGGGGCAAAGGCGGTCGTGCTCGAGAAGACCAACAAGTTGGGCGGGACGACCTCCGTTTCCGGCGGCGCCATGTGGATCCCGATGAACTGCCACATGAAGGAGCTGGGCATTTCCGACTCCCGGGAAGAGGCCCTGGCCTACTGCAAGAAACTTACCGACGGTCGCGCCGCCGATGTGCTCGTAGAGACGTTTGTCGATACAGGCCACAAGGCGCTGGACTACCTCGAACGCCACACGCCCGTGCGCTACGTGCCTATGACCATGCCGGATTACCATCCTGAGGAAAAAGGCGCCAAGCCCGGTGGCCGCTCGATTGAGCCGGCTATCTACAACCTTGCGGAACTGGGCGAATGGAAGGACAAGGTGCGTCCCAATGCGCTGCCATTCATGAATGCGATCAGTTGCGGGGAGCTGTTCGACACCTACAAGGTCAACATCAGGCCTGGCAATCTGCCCATGGATCTGGTGATTCAGCGTATGGACAACGGCCTAGTTGTTCAGGGCAACTCGCTGATCGGCGGCCTTCTCAAGGCATGTCTCGACCGTAATATTCCGATTCTGTTAAACACCCGCGCAGTAGAGCTGGTGGTCGAGAACAGTCGCGTGGCCGGTGTCCGTGCGCAGCGAGAAGGCAAAGACTACTTCGTCCGGGGCGAAGGCGGCGTGGTACTGGCCTGCGGCGGCTTCGAATGGAATGAGGAATTAAAGGCGAAGTACATGCCGGGTGTGCCGACGCATCCCAACAGTCCGCCGTTCAACGAGGGCGATGGCATCATCATGGCCGCACAGATCGGCGCCGACCTGGCCCACATGCACGAGGCCTGGTGGATGCCGGCGACCTCAGTTCCCGGCGAGGAATACGAAGGACGCCCCTACAGCCAGCTATGTCTTGCCGAAAGGACCTGCCCTCACAGCATCCTGGTGAATCGCAAGGGAAGGCGCTTCGTGAACGAAGCCGCCAACTATAACGATATGGGCAAGGCATTCTTTCACTTCAATGAGAATGGAATCGGATACCGCAACGTCCCTTGCTGGGCGATTCTCGATTCGCATTACCGCGAGCAGTACAGCCTGATGACGGTGGCTCCGGGAGATCCCGATCCGGAGTGGATGATCAAGGACGACACACTGGCGGGGCTCGCAAGAAAGACCGGGGTGGACGCCGACGGACTGGCCGAGACTGTCGCGCGATTCAACAGCTTCGTGCGCGGGGGGAAAGACCTGGATTTCGGCCGGGGCAACAGCGCATATGACAGATACGTCGGCGACACCACTGCTCCCAACCCGGTGCTCGGCTGTATCGAGAAGCCGCCGTTCTATGCCGCTCAGATCCACCCGGGTACGCTGGGCACCAAGGGAGGCCCGCGCACCAATGAGCACGCCCAGGTGCTGGATGTCCGCGGAAACGTGATTGCCGGGCTCTATGCAGCCGGCAATACCGCGGCGCCTGTTTCTGGCCCGAGTTACTATGGGGGCGGAGCTACCATCGGTATCGCGGTCACATTCGGATACATCGCCGGAATCCACGCTGCCAAGCAAGCGACTCAGAAGCGGACACGATCGTCACAGGCTGGAGCGGCTTCCAAGTAGCGACCACTGATCCGCAGAAGACACAGGCATTGGGTTCGAGTACGTCCGTGAGGAAGCTGATTGAAAATTGTGGACATACCCGGGCCCAATGTTTGTTTCTGTAGGTATGGTCGCTGCCTCCTTCCTAACCTGCGGCTCCAAGAAATGTTACAGGCCAGCTACTCTCGAATCTTGTTGCACTTGTGAACCTCGCACAGCATGATAGGGTTCATGAGGACGCAGGATCGATTCGCGGTGGCCATTCTTGCCGCACTGGCGGTTCTCGTCATCTTTGTTTATCCGCTCACTTTCGGCCCACCGGCACCGCACCAGAAGTATTTGCTTATATCGTTGTTGCTCGCGTGCGCGTTGGGGGCAATGTTCCCATTCCTGCCAAACTCGCTTTCGGCAATGCACATCGCCGGTGTGACCCTCATGCACGCCAGCGCTCCTTCCGAGCGCCTGGCCCTCATCTGTACTCGCCTCTGCTAGACCGGTTGTCCCTGCCTCAGCCGCGTGCCTGTGACGTTTGTGTTCACCCGACCGAGTGTCTGCGCAGGCACCAAGCAATGACCGGTCACTTAGCGGAGAAAAAAACCGATGCACAGCACAGCCGCAGCACCTGCCAAAAAGACCATGATCCGTTACGGAGATCATGGCGCCCTTGCCTGGTTATGGAGCGAGGCTCCTTGTAGCTGGCGCGAAAAAACTGAGATCGAGTTCATTACCGTTCCGATCCGCCAGTTAGAGCCGGCGGGCAGTTGGACCCATCCGGCAATTGTCAACAAATGGCTGACCAGGATGACCGCCGGGCGCAGCGTGCCACCACCTGTAGTTTGCGCGACCGAGCGTGGGACCATGTACCTGCGCGACGGCAACCACCGGTATGAAGCAATGCGAGACCTGTTTGCGGGGGACATGGACGCGCCCGTCAGGGTAGCGCGCGTCGTGCCGAAGCGCGGCTACGAGTTCCGCTACCGCTGGTTTGGCAGCTACGGAACGTATACCTTGGAACCGGTTGCCGCCACTGAGACTGACCGCAATATTGGCCGTCGGCAGGCAAAACCCGGCCCGGCGCTTGGTCGTACGCTGGTGCTGGTCGCGCACCCCGATGATGAAACCGGCGGCTGTGGTGGATTGCTGCAACGCCTGTGCGATCCGGTCGTGGTCTTCTCCACCGACGGAGCACCGCAGGACCCATACTTCTGGCGACGACACGGCTCGCCGCAGAACTATGGATGGTGCGCCGTCTGGAAGCGGCCGCGGCCCTGGCTGTTGCCGGCATACGTCGGCTCGAGTTCCTGAGCAGCTATTCGACTTCGCGCACGCTGCGCGATCAGCAACTATACCGCGCCATTCCGGAGCTGGTTGAAACTGCCGAGGAGATGATCGCCCGCTACAAACCTCAGGCGTTGCTTGTACCGGCGTATGAAGGCGGGCATCCCGACCATGATGTTTGCAGCTTTGTCGGTTGGGTCCTCGGGCGGCGGGTGGGAATACGTGTATGGGAGATGCCACTGTACCATCGCTCCGAAAAAGGGACGCTGGTGTGCCAGCGGTTCCGTGATCCCAATGGCGCCGAAATTCCTTTGTGGCTTACGCCAATCGAGCTACGCACCCGTTCAACTATGGCGGCGTGCAAGACGATCTGACTGCGTTCATCAATGCCCCGGTCGAGTATTTCCGGCCGCAGCCCGACTACGATTATTCCCGCCCGCCTCATACGGGTATATTGAACTACGAGGCCTGGAAGTGGCCGATCTCACCGGAAAGCGTCTGCCGGTGTTTCCGCGAGTACCTCGCCACGCTGGATCTGCCCCGCCTCCCGCAGTTGTCCACCGATCCGCAGCCGGCGACGCTCCAGCGTGCTGCCGCAGGAAGGCTACAATAAACGGGGCTGGCATAGGGTGGCGGCTTTCTTGGGGAGCGCCGCTACCGTTGTAACGCACAGACTAGGGCCCAGATCACCATGATCGGGATAGCCAGCAGCGCGCACGCTACCAGCGCTACGCCGGCAAGGAACAACCAGTCGCGGCGCTGACGATATGCTACGTCCCGCGTTGCTTCTTGCAGAAGCGTGAAGTTCTTTCGATTGGCCTTCCATGCCACGTCGAACACGTCGCCGAGAAAGGGTATCGCCCCGACCATGGTGTCGATCGCGACGTTGGTGACCATTCGCGCCACGGTCACGCGCGGCAGGCCGCGCTGCTACGCGGCGAACACAATGAGGAATGACGCGGTCCCGCTGAGAAGATCTCCCAGCCCGGGAATCAGCCCAATCAGCGCGTCGAGGCCGATGCGGATGTTAGTCCCCGGAATCTGGAACAAATCGTCCAGCAGCCATGCCAATCGAGCAAGGGTTTCGTCTTCCAGCGAGCGCCGTACCGAGTCACGGCCGCGCTCTGGAGCAATAATTTCGGGTTCAACGGGTTTTCGGTGCATTGCGGCCTGTCACTGGCCATCGGTGTCCAGCGCATGGACACTTTGATGCTTGCGCCGACTCTCCAGGTGAGCATGTCCTGCAAACCACCACGCTGTGGGGAGCAAAAGTTCGCGGCTGCGGCAAGCCCGCTCAATCCCGTTCGGCGTAATCCACGAAGCCCCGATTGATCTCGGGGATCTTGCGCGTGGTGCGGCGGAACACTCCGATGCCCTCGCGCGATCCGTTGTCATTCGTATTGCCCTCGATGGTGGTCAGGTAATTTCCGCGCACCGCCTCGACCAACCCGGTGTGGCCGTTTCCGCTGCCGGTTGAAATGACAAAGATCATCCCCGGCTTTACTAATCCAGGCGTATCGGAACATTCGGCACACGACAGGCGGTGAACGCCGGCGGTGCCGGCGCGGATCCAATGATCCAGAACACCTGCGGTGCGAATGACCGGGTTCTTGACCTTCAGGGCGGAGGCGGCCTCCTTGAAGCACCAGTACACGAACGCCGCGCACCACGAATAGTGTCCTGTCGTGGGATTGAGCCCAACCGCTCGCAGGTACCGGTCAACACGCGGACCACGATTGGAGCCGGGCGGCACTTCCGTTACGCCGATCTCGTTCTTTGCTGCCAGCACTGCTTGTGCCAGCAGCGGAGACGCCGCCGTGGTCACTTCTTCGATCGGCGCGGCAAACAGCGCTGCCCAGGTCAGGGGCCCCACGCGGCCGTCAATGCGCAGTGGTACGCCATAATGATCGGCGGAACGGGCCTGAAACAGTTCGACTGCGTCCTGCGTCTCCGGACCGAACTGGCTGTCCTCGGCGATCGGTCCACAACCGAGGCGGTTCAGCCGTTTCTGGATAGTAAGCACCGCGGGCCCGGATTGGCCGACAGCTAACACGCGGCCGGGGAAGGGTGCGCCAAGCGCTGGTGTTCCCATAGATCTCCTCTCGCCGCTGCGGTCACTTGCGGCCGCGTCGCCTGATAACCATTGGATCGCGGTTATTTAAGCCCGCGATGTTCCAGCAAGGGCTCGATGTCCGGCGCCCCACCGTAAAACTGCCCGAATAGGGTCTTCGGATTCGCGCTGCGTCCACGCGAGAGCACCTTGGCGCGGAGAAAGTCACCGTTGGCGCGCTGCAGACCGCCGTGCTTGTGCATCCACTGTTCGGCATCCCGCGCCAGCACCTCGCTCCAGATGTAAGCGTAGTAACCGGCCGCATAGCCGCTCGAGAATATATGTGTGAAGAATGGGCTGTAATAGCGGGGCGGGACCGGCGCGTATGCTACGCCGTATTTCTTCAAAGCGGCGGTCTGAAACGCCATCACCTGCTCGGTGGACGGCGCTTCCGCAGCCGTAATCTGGTGCCAAGCCTGGTCAACCAGTGAAGCTGCTATGTATTCAGTGGTGGCGTAGCCCTGGCCGAATTTCTCCGCCGCCAGCACCTTATCGAGCATTTCTTTCGGCATGGGCGCGCCTGTCTGATAGTGCTTTGCATAGTGGGCGAAAACCTGCGGGTCGCGCGCCCACATCTCGTTGAACTGCGACGGGAACTCCACGAAATCGCGCGGCACGTTGGTGCCGGACAACGAGGGATAGTTCACGTCGGAGAGCAGGCCGTGCAGCGCGTGCCCGAACTCGTGGAACATCGTCCTGACCTCGTCGAACGTGAGCAACACCGGCTGGCCCTGCGGCGGCTTGGGAATGTTGAGATTATTGACGACCACAGGCTTTGAGTTGAGCAGCCTGGATTGTTCTACGTAATTGCTCATCCAGGCGCCGCCCCGTTTGTTGTCGCGAGCGAAATAGTCGGTCAGGAACAGTCCGACGGCCGATCCATCGGAATTGAAGACTTCGAAGACTCGCACATCGGGGTGGTATACCGGCAGGTCCTGGCGCTCCTTGAAGTTGAGGCCGTAAAGCTCGTGGGCCGCATAAAACACGCCGTCCTGCAACACGTGATTCAACTCGAAGTAAGGCTTGACCTCGGACTGGTCGAATCCGAAGCGGGCCTTGCGGGCCTGTTCGGCATAGAAGGCCCAGTCCCAGGGCTGCAGCGTAAATGGTTCGGTGTTGGCGGCGCGCGCCTGTTCCTCGATGAGTTTCTGGTTCTCAGCCGCTTCCTTTTTGGCATTGGCAACCGCTGATGGCACCAGACGGGAGAGCATCTCGTTCACCGCGGCCGGCGTGCCTGCGGTTTGGTCGGCAAGTGCGTAAGCTGCGTAGTCGGTGTATCCCAGCAGCCTGGCCTTCTCTGCCCGCAGCTTCACAATTTTCGCCACGATTGCGGTGTTGTCTTCGGTGCCGCCATTAGCGCGGCCAATCGAAGCCTTAAAGATCTTCTCCCGCAGTGCCCGGTTCCGCAGTTGTGCCAGTACCGGCTGAATGGTCGTGTTCTGTAGCGTAACCACCCACTTGCCGTTCAGCCCGCGTGCTTTGGCCGCTTCGGCGGCGGCCCCGATCTGCTCGGGCGAAAGCCCGTCGAGGTCGCTCAGGTTCTCGACCACGACTGCGGAACTCTTTGTCGCTTTGAGCACGTTCTGCTGGAACTGCGTCGTGAGTGATGCGATCTGCTCGTTGAGCTGCCGGAGCCTGGCCTTGTCCGCATCCCCGAGTTTCGCCCCAGCGCGCACGAACTCGGTATAAGTGCGCTCGAGCAGTTGCATCGACTCAGCATCGAGTTTAAGCGTGGCGCGCTTCTGGTAAACCGCGTCAATGCGGGCGAACAATACCGGGTCGAGCAGGATGTCGTCGTGGTGCGCGGCCCGCTTCGGAGCCATTTCGGAGGCGATCTTCAGGATTTCAGGATTCGTGTTCGACGAGTTCAAATTGGAGAACGCCGCCGACACCCGCGCCAGCAACTGGCCGGATTTTTCCAGTGCCGCGAGCGTGTTTTCAAAGGTCGGCGTTGCAGGGTCCCGGTCGATTGCCTCGATCTCCCTGCGCTGCTCGGCCATTCCTGCGTCGAAGGCCGGCCGGAAATCGGAGTCTTTGATGCGGTCGAAATGAGGAAGCTGATACGGCAGCGTGCTTGGCCGGGCGAACGGATTGTCTGCCGACAGCCGCTGTGCGACGGCCGTCCCACTGGCCTGGCCGAGTGCGGGTACGGTGCAAAGGAGCGTGGCAATCGCTGCCGCCAATACCAGTTTCATTTGCATGAAGGCTCCAGGGGCAATGCGCGTTAAGTAAAGCGCATGTTTTCGAAGAAAGCTTTTGTGGTTCAAACGAGCAATTGTAGCTTACGTGTCAACGTGCAACGGCCCCGCGACTTGCCGCCACACTGCTTGACGTTCGATCATGCTGCGCCAGGCCAACTCTGCGGATAGATGAGCAATTCGCGCAACGTGGAGAAGCGTACGCGGTTTGCGTCGGAGTACAAGCGTGGTCTGTGCAGCATGGCGGAGTTGTGCCGCAGGTACGGCATTTCCCGGCACACGGGTCATGTCTGGGTTGGGCGGAAATGCTGGCAACGACCTGACGAGTGGGCACATTCGCAGGATGGTGCTGGAGCGCGAAAAAATCGCCGAAGGCGCATCGCTGCCACTGACAAAAACAGATAAGAGAAAAGGCGCGGCAGACGGTCAGAAGCACACACGGTTCTGCGCGTAGGAAGGACGGGCGTGTGCGGGGGAACTGACCGCTTCTGCTGCAATCGAGCAGTACTTGCATTCCCACACCTTGCGCCCGGGGTCAATGATGTTTCTGTCCATTACTAATCCCCTGCTAGGCTGAACAGAACTCCAAGCACTGTGATCGCTAAAGTCAAACCGTAGAGCAACACAAAACGCGGCGCCACCCAGTCCCCAATTAAGTTGCGCCTGTTCGCCATCCGGCGATTAGGCGGCCGCGGATTGGGCGGAGCTTTCAACCTCGCGAATCATCTCCTCGTAACGTGCAATTTCTTGCGCGATGTGGTTTCGTACCTGATGCGTCTCGCGCTCTTTGGGCGACAGCAAGTCATCCCACCGCTTGAGGCCCAGCTTCAGAAGATCACGCTCGTATTTCAATCTCTCGACATCCACAGATTAACCTCCTTCGGTCGGGGCGTCGGAGGGCGTCGGGCGTGGAGAGCGCGGCTCCGTTCGCACAAAAGAGGCCACACGGAGAGCGCCGAAGCCCGTCCCACGGGGTCAGGCTGCCGCAAAAGGAGTGGCAGCCACATCGCCTCCCTGCCGCGAGTTCGCCATTGCCCGTGCGTCTCTGCAGCCTGGATAGCCGACGGTCATCGTTCGGCTGCAATCCTGACAGAGCCACCGAAATTCGGGCTTGGGTCTAGCGTGGTAGCCGTGGAGTTTGTGCGGTAACGGCCAGCGCAGCGGGTCAAAAGCGAACAGCTTGCCTTTGTGCAGATAGCGGAATTTGGCGCTGCATTGAGGATTCGCGCACTTTCCAACCATTTTGCCCTCCAGATACACGAGTGCTCAGTAGTTAGAAAGTTGTCGTTGTATTCTAAGACGCGATGTCCGTCGGCGTTCAGTGACGCGCATCACGGGCAAGAGTGAAACAAAACGGACAGGGCCTGCTGCTCTTCAGGCGCCGCGGTCAGCAACAAAATTCGGCATTCCTGTCTGTATCGCGCATTCCGATTCAAAGAACCCCGGCCATTCGTGACCGGGCCGGAGTTGTACCACGGCAAACGAGCACTTGCCGGACGCACGGTGCGCCTAACGTACATCGCCAGAATATTGGTTGATAAGTTCCTTCAATCGCCGAAGAACTGGCGGAGAGGGAGGGATTCGAACCCTCGATAGAGCTTTAAAGGCCCTATAACGGTTTAGCAAACCGCCGCCTTCAGCCACTCGGCCACCTCTCCGCGGCGTGCTTTCAGTAGTTTAGCACAGTTGGCTAATTTGCCTGCTGCACGAGCACTCAGGTCCCAGCAGCGGTTCTACGCCTGAGTTACGGTTGCGACCACCTGTGTGTGACGTGTGGGGCGGCGCGTGCGAAAACCGACATCGGAGATTTCGCGATTGTTCTTCGCCATGGCGATGTAACGTTCGTTCACGCCGCGCCGATTTCAGGCCAGCGTCTTGCGGAAACGCCTCGACGCCAGCCACAAAGTGGTTATTCCCATCGTACCGAGCGCCGCCATCTGCGGCCAGAGAATGTCAGGGCCGACGCCTTTCAAGAAGATCCCACGCACCACCACGAGGAAGTAGCGCAAGGGATTCAGATAGGTGAGCCACTGCACCGCTTCCGGCATGTTGGCAATGGGAAACATGAACCCGGAGAGCAGCACCGCCGGGAAGTAAAAGAAGAAGGTGCTCATCATGGCCTGCTGCTGTGTCTGACTCACGGTCGAGATCAACAGCCCCGCGGCCAGCGTGGTCAACAGGTAGAGGCCAGTGGCGACAAACAGCAGCCCCAGGCTGCCGCGGATCGGCACCTGGAACCAAAACATGCCGATGATGGTGATCAGCAGGACATCGGCAAAACCGATCAGCGCGAAGGGGACGGTCTTGCCGAGTATGAATTCTCTGGGGGTGATCGGCGTGACCATGATCTGCTCCATGGTGCCGATCTCCTTCTCGCGCACCACTGCCATGCTGGTCAGCATGAGGGTGATCAGCATGACGATGATGGCAATCACCCCGGGCACGTAGAAGTTGCGGCTCTCCAGGTTCTCGTTGAACCAGGCACGGGTCTCAAGCTGCACTGTGCCGACTCGTTGCAACTGCCCCTGCGCCGGGAGTGCCCGCGCCTCCAACGCCTCGCGCGAGAATTGCTCGGCGATGCGGGAAGCGTAGTCGAGCACGATGCCCGCGGTATTGGAGTCGGTGCCGTCCACGATGAGCTGCACCGGCGCCGTATCGCCAGCGCGAAGCCGGTCATGGAAGCCGTGGCCGAGCCGGATAACCAGGTTCACCTTGCCCCGGTCCACGAGCTGGCGGGCCCGCTCGTCGTTGGGCGCGTGCTCCACTACATTGAAATAGCCGGAGCGTACAAAGCGGCTGACTAGTTCGCGGCTGGCTACGCTGTTGTCGTAATCCACGACGGCCGTGGCCACGTTCTTGACGTCCGTGGTGACCGCATACCCAAAGACCAGCACCTGGATGATCGGCATGAGGAAAATCACACCCTTCATCTTTGGGTCCCGGAAGACCTGGATAAACTCCTTGGTCAACATATGACGAATGCGTTCCCACATAGCTACACCAGCTTCTTCTTGAATTTCAGGCTGGCCAGCCCGACCATGCCGGCGCCAAACAGGGCAAGGAGTGCCGCCTGCGCCCCCAGGACCTCCAGCCCAATGCCTTTCAGGTAAATGCCCTTGAGCAGCGCGACGAAGTGCCGCGCCGGCACCAAGTTGGTCATCACCTGGATCTGCACCGGCATGTTGGCGATGGCATACATGAACCCGGAAAGCAGGAACGAAGGCAGGAAGGTCAGCACCATGGCGAGTTGGCTGGCCAGCAACTGGCTGCGGGTGACAATGCTGATCACCATGCCTAGCGACAGTGCACCGGCCAGGAAGATAGCCGCCATGGCGAACAGCAGCGCGGGACGGCCGCGCAGGGGGACCTCAAAGAGGAACTCGCCCATGAGCACGGCCAGCAGCACGTCGAGCATGCCGATTGCGAAATACGGAAGCAGCTTGCCCAGGATGAGCTCGTTGCCTTTTACCGGCGTCGAGATGAGCTGTTCCATGGTGCCGCGCTCCCACTCGCGCGCTACGGTCAGCGACGTGAGCAGCGCGGCAATCACCATCATGATCACCGCGATCAACCCGGGGATGATGTAGTTTTTCGATTCCATGTCAGCGTTGAACCACACCCTGGGGCGAAGGTCTTGCAGGGGAGCAACAGCACGCCAGCCAATGCGGTGCAGCCGGTCGGTGGTAACGACAGTCGAATAGTTTCGGACCACCGCTTCGGCGTAGCCCATGGCGATGGTGGCGGTGTTGGAATCACTGCCGTCCACGATGAGCTGCGCCGAAGCCGGGCGTCCGGACTCGGCCTTGTCGGCAAAGTCGCGCGGCACGACGAGGGCGACCAGCGCCCTGCCGGAGTCGATCTCGCGCTCCAGCTCCCCATAGCTACGGGCGTAGCCGAGCACGCGAAAGTAGCGCGATCCATGAAACGCATCAAGGAGACCGCGGCTGGCCCGGGTCTCGCTCTGGTCCCAGATGATGAGGGGCACCTCGTCCACGTCGAGCGTTAGCGCATACCCGAACAGCAGGATGAGGAGCATCGGGACAGCAATCGCCATGGCCAGGCTGCGCGGATCGCGCACGATGTGCAGCAGTTCCTTCCGGGCTACGGCCCAAACACGGACCGCGTTCATCGCCGCACCTCCTGCCGGTCAGCTTCCTGGCGGTCGCGGGCTTCAATCAGCGACACGAACACGTCTTCGAGTGAGGGAACGATCTTGGTGATCGCCTTCGGGGCGTAACCGCCCGCGTCAAGCGCTGCATGGATCCGCAAGGCCGTCTCGCCGGCATCGGCGGTGACTACGTGCAGCCCCTTGCCAAAAAGCGCGACCTCCTTCACTCCCGGAACCGACTCGATCGCGCCCATCGCGTCCTGCGGGCGATCGGCAAACACTTCGAGTACGTCATCCTGCATGAGCGTGGTCTTCAGCTCGCGGGGTGTACCCATGGCGGTGAGTTCGCCGCGATAGATGAGCGCCACGCGGTCTGCGTACTCGGCCTCTTCCATGTAATGCGTGGTGACGAAGATGGTCACGCCCTGGCCGGAAAGCTGGTAGATGAGCTCCCAGAACTGGCGGCGGCTGATGGGGTCTACGCCTGACGTGGGCTCGTCGAGGAAAATGATGGGCGGCTCGTGCAGCACGGCGCAGCCCAGCGCCAGCCGCTGCTTCCAGCCGCTGGAGAGGATGTCGGTGCGCGACTCACGGTGTCCTTCCAGCCCAGCCATGCGGAGCACCCATTCCTTGCGCTCCTTCTTCTTGGCGGCCGGGATGCGATAGATGCCGCTGTAGAAATCGATGTTCTCCTCCACCGTCAGGTCCTCGTAAAGCGAGAACTTCTGGCTCATGTAGCCGATGTTTGCCTTGATGCGCTCCGACTGGGTGCGTACGTCAAAGCCGGCCACGGTTCCCGACCCGCTGGTGGGTGCGAGGATGCCGGTGAGCATGCGGATGGTGGTGGACTTGCCGGCGCCGTTTGGGCCGAGAAATCCGAAGATTTCGCCCTTGCGCACGTCGAAGCTCACCTTGTTTACGGCAACGAAGCTGCCAAAGCGGCGTTCCAGGTCGCGTACCGAAACGGCCAAGCTGGGATCAGACATCGTCATGAGCACCTCCTCCTTCTTGCTTTCGCCCTAACACCGACACAAACGCGTCTTCGAGGCTGGGCTCGATCCTGCGGATCTCGCTGGCCCCCATTCCGACCGTGCGCAACAGTCGCTCGGCGCTTCCGGTAAACGCCTTGTGGTTGCGGGTGAGGACGTGAATCCGCTCGCCGAACAGGCCAATCGAGTCCGCGTGTTCCGCGCCGCGCAACACTTCCGCTGCGCGCCTCGGCTCGGTGGCGACCACCTCGACGATGCTGCCGTTCATCAGCCGCTTTACGCTTTCCGGTGTGCCCTGCGCCAGTAGCCGACCCTTGTGGATGAGCGCCAGCCGGCTGGCCCGCTCCGCCTCGTCGAGGTAAGCCGTGGAAACGAAGATGGTCACCTTCTCCCGCACGAGCTGGTAGAGGATGCGCCAGAAATCACGCCGCGAAACCGGATCAACCCCATTGGTCGGCTCATCCAGGAACAGCACTTGCGGCGTGTGGATGAGCGCGCAGGCCAGCCCGAGCTTCTGCTTCATTCCGCCCGACAAGTTGCCGGCCAGCCGGCGCTTGAACGGCGCGAGATTGCTGAACGCCAGCAGCCGCTCCACTTTTTCGCCACGGCCCTTCTTCGGAACGCCGTAGATGTCAGCGTAGAACTCGATGTTCTCCATCACCGAGAGGTCGGGATACAGACCGAAGCGCTGGCTCATGTAGCCGATCTCTTCCTTGATCTCCTCCGCCTGCTGGACGACGTGCTTGCCCAAGACCCACGCTTCACCCGAGGTTGGGTCCATGGTGGCAGTGAGCAGTCGCATCACCGTCGTCTTGCCAGCGCCGTCCGGCCCTACCAGCCCGAAGATTTCGCCTTGGGCGACATTGAGCGAGAGGCCATCCACGGCGAGCACGCCCGAGAAAGATTTCGTCAGCCCCGCTGTCTTGACGGCTTCCATTTAGCGGCTCCTAGCCGACGCGGTCTGGTTGAGATTCGTGGGCGCGGGCAGCGGGCGTGGCTCCGCGTGGGCCTGCCCCAGGAGGATTTCTGCGTCGGCAGGCATGCCTGGCTTCAGCTCCATGTCTGGGTTCGGGATATCCACCTTGACCCGGTAGACCAGCTTCACGCGTTCCTTGTCGGTCTGCACGTTCTTGGGCGTGAACTCCGCGGCCGAGGAAATGAACGACACCCGTCCCTCATAGATCTTTCCGGGATATGTATCGGTCGTGACGCGGACCGGCTGTCCTATCTTCACGCGCCCGAGGTCGGTTTCGTTGATGTACGCCCGCAGCCATACGCTCGAAAGGTCGCCAATGGTGACGACGGGCGTTCCCGGCGAGACGTACTCGCCGGCCTCGGCATTCTTCGAGAGCACAACGCCGGACACCGGGGCCATGACACTGGCATACGTGAACTGCGTCTGGGCCAGCGCCAGCATCTGTTTCGCCCTCGCCAGGCGAGCTCGGGCCTGTTCGATGCGTTCCTGCCGCGGCCCCTTGCGGAGCAGCGTCAGGCGCTCGGCGGCCTCGCGGACCCGCGCCTCCGAGACGCTGCGCCCAGTCGCCATCACCTCGAACTGCCGTGCCGAAACTACCCCGTGCTCGTACAGTTCGCGGGTACGGCGAAAATCGGCGGCAGCCTGCTCCTGCTCCGCATTCGCGAGCGCCAGAACGGCTTCACCTTGCGCCACTTCTTCCGGCCGGGAGCCCGCCTCAAGTTCCGCCAACTCGGCCAAAGCGGCTTGCACTTCGGCCTGGCGCACGTCAATCTCCCGGCTCAGCTCGGTGGCATCCAGCAGGCCGACGAGTTGCCCCGCATGGACGATCTCGCCTTCGTCCACCAACCGCTGCTCCATGCGGCCCGCGATCTTGAATCCCACTTCGACATCGGTGACCTCGACGTTCCCCGAAACCTTGATTGTCGAGATCGGCTGGCTCGACTGGTTGCGGATGTACCGGACCGCGGCCGTTCCGGCGACAGCGACAACTGCGATGGCTGCCAACAAATACCTGCGATTCATACCTTTCTTCTCCGTTCTGATGTGAATTGATATTCACATAAATGCCCTGCAAAAGAGGCGGTTGCCCGCCCCTTAGGCAGTTACTCCTTGGCCGTGATCACTTCACGGTAGTACTTCCACGCCTTCTCGGCGTGTTGGGCCGCGTCGAACTCGCCGCTGCTCATATGCCACAGGACGGCGCCCGGCTGGACAAGAGCCAGGAACATCACCGACGCAGTCTGTGGATCCAGATCGCTGCGGAAATGTCCGTTGCGCTGACCTTCTTCAAAGATTTGGGCGACGCTCACCAAATACGCTCTCACCATCCTGTAAATTCGCTTCTTGCGCTCTGGGCGACCGGAAGAGATTTCTCCCGAGAACACCACCCGCAAAATGCCTGCGCGGTTGGAGCGGATCAATTCGACGTGGCGGCAGAGCAGCCGGTACAGCCGTTGGGCCGGGTCTTCCGTTTCACCGCACACCTCTTTTACGTTCCCCAGCAGGCGGGACTGGATGTGGTTCACGACCACGTCCAGCAGCTCTTCCTTGCCGGCAAAGTGCCGGTAGATTGCCGATGGGACTAATCCCACTTTTCGGGCCACCGCCGCCAGGCTCAGTTTGCGCGCGCCCTGGGTCGCGATCACGCCCAGCGCCGCCTGCGCGATCTGCTCTTGCCGGACCTCGGTATGTAATTTTTCTGCCATATGTTTATTGTGAATTTACATTCACATCGTAATGTGTGGCGGTGTCACTGTCAAGGGACTTTAGTGCGCCGGATTGCACTTGTCATGCCCTGGGTCGAATTATGTGAGGCACAGAGCAGATGTTTGGGCGACAGTGGGACAAGGGACACTTCGTCGCGCACTCGATAGGTGGTGCCGTGGACGGCTGGGAACTGAATGTCTTCTTGATCGCGGCATGTCTCAGCAGTTCCTTCACGGTCACGATATCCACTCCGCGATTGACCAGGCGCGAAGCAAACGCTGCTGTTTTGCGCGAGCGGGCCGTGAGCGAGGGCCCGCGTTTGGCGGCAACTGAATGCTATGAAACAAAGGTGTCCATGGGTCCCCCTCAGGCCGCAGGTCGGCGCTCAATTGCGGACTGATCCGATCGGTAGGTGAACTCCAGAACTTTGTCCAGCCTGGTCAGGCGAAGTGCCTTCTGCAGACGGCCATTAACATTGGCGAGGCTCAGAGAGCAGTGTCGGGTGCGTGCCTGACGTGTGAGTTCCACCAATGTCCCCAACCCGCGTGCATCCACCTGCGTCACACCCTCCAGGTCCAAGATGCAGGAATCACACTCCGCAAGCAGCCGTTCGGCGGTTTCCTGCAAGCGCGTGGCTTCGGGGCCGTAAACGATTTGCCCCGTACACCGGATGATTGCAACACTTAAGAGTCTGACGGTTTCTATCTTCAATCTCAAAGGACTCCTCCGATCCAGCAAAAACCTCCACAACAGCGGACGCCGCTAGCATGAGAACCCATGAATGCGCTTACTGGAACAGACGCGCGAGCCCGCCTCGAGGAAGCGAAAATTTGTGACGCGGTAATGTACGCTTGGGGTGGCTCCCCGCTGGGTTTCTCTTGACAACGTCCGCGGGGTACGCCGCAAGAGTGAGGGGGTGTGCGGTTGCCATGTTGTCTTATCCTCCGCCAGTTAATCGAATGGGCAATGGACAAAGCGACAGCATGGGAAAACCCAGGCAAACCTAACTTATGCGGCCTGCGCCCTAAGCTCTCGCAACCGCCGCTCCAGGAAGCGGCGCTCGCTGTCGTTGGTGGCCAGCGCGAGGGCTCGCGCGTAGTGTTCTGCGGCTTCGCCAGTGGAGCCCGCGCGACGCAGCAGATCGCCGCGCGCAGCGTGCAGCAGATGATAGTTGTCGAGCGCTCCGGCGGCGGCGAGCTCATCAATAAGCGCCAGTCCGGCGGCCGGCCCCTCCACCATCGCGACCGCCACCGCACGGTTCAGCGCCACAATGGGGGAAGGCTGTACCTGCTGGAGAAGATTGTAGAGCCGCACGATCTGAGGCCAGTCTGTATCCTCGGCTCGCGGTGCGCGGCAGTGCACGGCGGCAATGGCCGCTTGCAACGCGTATGCACCAGGCCCACCACGAAAGGCCTCTTCGACCAGCGGGAGCGCCTCGGCAATCTGCCGTTGATCCCAGCGGCTGCGGTCCTGCTGTTCGAGAACCACCAGGTCGCCGGCTTCATCGACGCGCGCGCCGCGCCGCGCATCCTGCAGCAGCAACAGAGCCAGAAGGCCGGTCGCCTCGGCCGGCGGCTGTGGCGCAATCAACTGCCGCAGCAGGCGCGCCAGGCGAATCGCTTCGGCGCAGAGATCGGTACGCAGTAAGCTCACGCCCCGAGTGGCCGCATAACCTTCGTTGAAAACGAGGTAGATCACTGTGTAAACGGCATCAAGACGCGGGGGCAACTCTTTCAAATCGGGCACGATGTAAGGAATGCCCGCGTCGCGAATCTTGCGCTTCGCCCGCACCAGCCGTTGCGCCATTGTCGGCACCGGCACGAGAAACGCGCGTGCGATTTCTTCGGTTTCCAGGCCGCACAAGATACGCAAGGTCAGCGCGACCTGTGCCTCCGGTGCCAGAGCAGGATGGCAACAGGTGAAGATCAGGCGGAGGCGGTCGTCGGGAATGTTGTTGGCCTCGTAGTCCGGCTCCTCCACCGTGCGCACCAAGTCGGCGTAGGCTTCGAGTTTTCCCGCGAACCGTGCCTGGCGCCGCATTCGGTCAATGGCTTTGTGCCGGGCGGTCTGGATGATCCAAGCCCGCGGAAACTCGGGGACACCGGAGGTCCGCCATTGCTCAACGGCGGCGGTAAAGGCTTCCTGCGCCGCTTCCTCGGCCAGCTCGAAGTCGCCAACCAACCGGATAAGGGTCGCGACGATCCGCCCCCAATCCGAACGATAGACCGCTTCGACGGCTGCTGTCGCGTCCAAAGACATGGGGCTATTCTAAATTTTTTCTTGGTGGGCATGTCGATTCGGCCACTCCCCATTCGATCTACTGACAGAGGAGCCGGGGAAATAACGGGATGAACGAACGTCCGCGCTCGGTTACCGTCGTCGGCTGGACACTCATAGTGGTCGGCTGCGTTTCGCTGGTTGCGCACCTGCTGCCGGTGGTTGCACTGGGCTTGTCGCCTGCGGCCAGCCACGGCAAAGCGAAAGGTCTCACGGATTTCACAGTTGCCTCGATTTCCGCCCTGCTCGCTGCGTTCGCGGGTGCATCTGCACTCCGCGGCTTCAATTGGGCGCGATGGCTGTGCGTTGCATGGATGGGTTTTCACATGGGGAGGAACGCGAATGAAATACATGCTGCTGATCTACGCTGACGAACAAGTCTGGAGCGACGCCGAGCGGGAACAGTGTTACCGGGATTCAACCGCACTTGCGCATCAACTCAAATCCAATGCCCAGTACCTCGCCGCCAACCCGCTGCAGCCGGTGGCCACGGCGACGAGCGTCCGCATACGCAACGGCCAGCGGCTCGTAACGGACGGCCCGTTCGCCGAGACCCGCGAGCAACTCGGCGGCTACTTCCTGATCGAGGCCAAGAGTCTTGACGAGGCGATCAGTATTGCCGCCCGCATTCCGGGGGCGCGCAAGGGAACCGTCGAAATTCGCCCGGTCGTAGAGATTCCGGACCTGCCGTCGGACTAGATGTCGATTTCGCTGTCCCTCGTTCGATTCATCCATGAGGCCGATTCATAGGGTCAAGGCCGTCGGAAAGGCATTCATGGGAGAAGCAACATGACAACTGCAGAAACAGTTAAGACAACCAATGATGCCCAGATTCGTGAGCTGATAGGCATCTGGGCGAAGGCGATTTGCGAGAAGAATGTCGGTGTGGTGATGTCCTGCTTAAGTCCGGACATCCTGCTATTCGATCTTGCGCCTCCGCTCCATTATCACGGCGCTGAGGCGTACCGCAGGAGCTTACAGGAGTGGTTCGCAACGTTCCAGGGTCCCGTTGGGTACCAGATCCGGGACCTGAGCATCTCTGTCGGCGACGCTGTAGGCTTCAGCCACAGCCTTAACCGGATCATTGGAAAAAGGACCAACGGAGAAGAAACGGACGTCTGGGTGCGGGCGACGGTTTGCTATCGCAAGATCAGCGGCGCCTGGATGGTCGCGCACGAACACGCATCTGTGCCGCTGTATATGGACGGCAGCAACAGGCCGGCGGTGGATCTCAGACCCTAGCAAGGTCACACCCGCTTTATCGCTCGCGGGAGCTGGATTGTGGCTGACAACTCAGCGCATCCACACGATTTGACAAAGGAGGACAGACATGCTTCGGCTTAGCTTTTCCACGACCATCAATGCCCCCAAAGAAAAAGTCTGGCGGGCCATGCTCGCGGATGAGACATACCGGCAGTGGACGAGCGCATTCGCGGAGGGCTCCTATGCCGTCACCGACTGGAAGGAGGGCAGCAAGGCGTTGTTCCTGACGCCCGCCGGGGAGGGCATGGTCAGCAGGATCGTAGCCCATCGGCCGAATGAATTCCTCTCCATCCAGCACGTCGGAATTGTGAAAAACGGAGTCGAAGATGTGCAGACTCCGGAGGGGAAAGAGTGGGGTGGGGCGTTCGAAAACTATACGTTGCGGGAAGTGGACGGCGCCTCATCGCTGACCATCGAAATGGATGTGACGGACGATTACAGGAGCTATTTTGAGGAGACTTGGCCCAAGGCGCTCAGCAAACTGAAGGAGATAGCTGAAGCCGAACAGCGGTCAGAGCCGGGAAGGGTTCGCAGGTCGGCGTGAGCTCTGACCGAAAAATCGAGCGGGGGCCTGTCGATTCGGCTGTAGCTGGTTCGATCAACCTATGAAGTTGGAGGAACCAGCGGCAATTCGCCTTCAAACCCTAATGGATAAGGAGAACCTGAACATGAGCACCAAGCCCACGCATGAACAAGCCCAACTTCACCTGCAAATCTACGAGATGCGCCGCGAGCCCCGCCTGCGACAAGCGCGCGATTGGTTTTTCAAGAACTACTTCGCCGAGACTCTCGATGAAGCCATGCGCATTGCTCCGCCCGGAACGGAACCCGGCACATTCTTCATGATGGTCGTCAGCTACTGGGATCAAGCCTGTGCCTTGCTCAATCACGGTTTGCTCCACGAAGACCTGTTTTTTGAGACCAACGGCGAGTTCTTCGGGGTGTGGGAGCGCGTCCGGCCCAGCATCAAAGAGGGTCGGGAGCGATTCGCGAATAAGCTGTTCCTGGCACACCTGGAGAAAGCCGCGAACCGCTACGAAACCTGGATCGAGACCCGCTCACCCGGCCATATCGCCGCAATGCGCCAGTTCATGAAACAAATGGCCACTCAAGTCGGAAAGGCGGCCTAAGCGTCTCTTCGAATTCGAGCTTCAATCATGGTTGGGCCTGCGATCACTCGCGCGAAGCATGCACTTGGCGTGGCAGGCCCTCATCACTTTTCCGAAGTGCGCGTCCGACCGCCCAAAATCACTGGACATTGTCGAATTTGGCGCCGCTCGTTCGATCTACCTGTGGAGGCGGGTTGTCGCGGCCTGGGAACCAGGGGGACCCGGCTTCGAATACAGAATTGACCAAGGAGAAAGCGCGATGCGAGTTATGGTAATCGTGAAGGCCAGCAAGGAATCGGAGGCCGGTGTTCTTCCCAGCAAGCAGCTACTCACCGAAATGGGGAATTTCAACGAAGAACTGGCGAACGCGGGCGTAATGCTGGCAGGCGAGGGGCTGCACGCGAGTTCGAAGGGCGTGCGGGTCAGGTTCGATGGCAAGAAGCGGACGGTGATTAACGGGCCGTTCACTGAGACCAAGGAACTGATCGCCGGCTTCTGGCTGTGGAAGGTGAAGTCGATGGAAGAGGCGATCAACTGGCTTAAGCGCGCTCCGTTCGACGGCGGGGCCGAGGTCGAGATTCGCCGCGTCTTCGAAGCCGAGGACTTCGGAGAGAACTTCACGCCCGAGCTCCGGGCGCAGGAGGACCGCCTGCGCGCGCAAGCAGAGAAGGTTGCCAGGAATTACTGAAGCACGGCGACGCCTGGAACCGGGCACCCGACAGGACTCGGTGCCGGTCACGAGGCCCACTGCTTGCATAAAGGCGTAGCAGATGCTTCGGCCCACAAACCCGGCGGAGACCTTGCGCGAAGGGTTGCCGCGCATTCTGGAGCGTCCGGCCCCCAACAAACTGCCAAATGTAGCGGTCAAAGCTGCCGCATTCTTTCTGCGGCGCGAGAAAACTCTTTGCGTGGCTGCATTAGAATGCGAAGACATGAGTGAGTTGAATATTCATGTCGTCGGCGACAATGAGGCCACAGGCGAATGTGCCAAGGTCTACGAGGAATGGCGCGCGTCAACCGGCCGGCATGTCGTGCCCGGCATCCTGAAGTGCTTTAGCGCACGCCCCGACTTCCTGCGCCAGGTCATCGAATTCTCCAATAACGTCCACTTTTCCGAGGGACACCTCTCCCGCCGCACCAAGGAGATGATCGCCACCTACGTTTCGGCCCTCAACCATTGTCCGTATTGAATGGACTCGCACGCTTACTTCCTGCGTGAACAGGGAGCCGACGAACAGACCGTGCGGGCCATCGCCCAGGCGAACCCCTCCGCCGCCAACCTTAGCGAAAAAGAGCGCGCGCTGCTGTCGCTGGTGGAGCGCGTGACCAACGCCGCGCACACCACTCACCGCGAGCACACCGACCTACTTCGCCAGCACGGCTGGACAGACGAGCAGATTGCAGAGGCGGTTTACATCGCCGCTTTGTTCGCCTTTTTCAATCGTGTGGCAGACGCCTTTGGCATTCCGCCGATGGGTTATCTTCAGGCGAAGGCCAAGCCCTAGCGCCGGTGCAGGACAACGGCACTCGCCTCGCCCGCACCCGTTTCAGCAGCGTCCACACGGGTATCCCAAGAGCCACTATAGCTGTTCCCAACGCCGCCTGTGCAGGGTTGCGGATGGCAACCAGCACGAGCACCACTCCAATCAGCGTAACAAACAGAGTTGCGGCAAGGTGGCGGCGCCGCTGGCCGCGCTTCCGCCCCAGCACGAAAATCGCCGCGACCGTGAGCCCTACGAAGATCAATGTGGGAAACATAAAGTACGCAATTACCGTTTCGAAGCGGCCGAGGAGGATAAGGACAGATGCGAATACCGCCTGAATGACGATGGCCCGCTCGGGCGTGCCAAAGCGCCGGTTCAGACGGCCCACCGCGGGCACGAATGCACCATCCTGTCCCATAGCGAAGTACACGCGCGGCGCGGCCATGATCAACGCCGCCAGGCTGCCAAGCACGCAAAGCACAACCGTCGCCGCCAGCACCTCGGCGCCGAAGCGGTCAAACATTACCTCGCCCGCCTGCGCGACAAACGTCTGGTCGGAGGTCACGCGCTCCAGCGGTACGGCGTACAGAAACGCCGCGCTCACCGTGACGTAAACCAGCGTCACCGCGCTCACGCCGAGAATGAATGCGCGCGGCAGAGTGCGCGCAGGATCGCGCACTTCACCGGCGAGTTTGCTTGCGTCCCACCAGCCGCCGAAGGAAAAAAACGCCGCAACAATGCCGCCAGCCAGGGCGGCCACGATGGGCGGTGATCCCGGATACCGTTCCGCCAGCGGCACAAAGTTCGACCAGTTGCCCACGCGAAACGCAATCGCCCAGGCGGGCAGCAGGACCAGTATCGCCACCTTCAGCCAGGTGGTGACCTGCAACAGCATCGCCGCAGCGCGGGCGTTTACG
The DNA here is from genome assembly GCA_041946775.1 of Terriglobales bacterium. Lineage (GTDB taxonomy): Bacteria > Acidobacteriota > Terriglobia > Terriglobales > Acidobacteriaceae > JBHGBA01. The sequence continues at coordinate 22,950 of JBHGBA010000002.1, read as the reverse complement.
ATGTTTACTGCGGCCAGCGCGCACACCACCGCAATCCCGATCAGCTTCGTCGCCATCGGCGTGAGTGGTACGATGTACGCGAGATAGCTCGTCAATCCGATGGCCAGTGCCGCAGTGACGCCCGGGTCCATCACGAACAGCGACATCCAGCCATATAGAAACGCCGCGCGATGGCCGAAGCACTCCCGCAGGTAAACATAAGCGCCGCCGGCCTGCGGAAATCGCGCCGCCAGTTCGCCGTAGCACACCGCACCGCTGGCGGCGATTACGCCCATTGCCACCCACACGCCGAACAGCAGCAGCGGGGAGCCCAGCATTTTTGCCATGCCTGCCGGCGTTAGGAAAATGCCGACGGCAATCGCTTCGCCCGCCACGGCGGCTGTCGCTGCGCCCAATCCGAGTTGCCGGCGCAGTTCTCCGCCCGCCCGGGTTTCGCTTGTCGCCCTGCGGTTCGCAATGAAAGCAGCCGGGCCCATCAGAACAAACAGGCCGGCGTTACTAGTAATTGTTGTGCGCCGTATGCCCGTGGCTCTGTGCTCCGCCGTGACCTGCGCGCCCGAAATCAGCGCGCCGAGCGGATCGGTGACATCCCCGTTCAGGACCGAAGTACTCAACTGCTGGGCTGCGCTGCCGGCTCCACACAGAACTGCCAAGCCCAGCAACAGGACCCTGAGTTTCATGGGACTGCTCCGCAACCAAGACGTCCGAGATGCCCGAAAAGAAGGTCTTGCGGGGCGGTCTCGTAGCATCTTTGGATGTGTAGCAGGTGCATTGGGCTGCTTAGCTGGATGCAGGCAATTGCAGTTTTCCGAGTGGCGCCACACCGGACGTAGCGCCGCCGCCCCGTAGCGCCGCCGCCCCGGTAGCGGGCTCCCATGCTCCTTCGCGCCCAGTGGTTCCTTCGCGTCCTTTGCGTCCTTCGCGCCCTTTGCGTTTGGCTTTTTACCGCGCGGCCGCAAACTCCACCGGCCGCACTCCCACAATGCCTTTTCCCTCTTCCACGGTGATGAACTGGTTCGGCTTCACGTCCCCGACCACATCCCTCGGCCCGCTCGGCCACACGATCTCCAACGCGACGGTCTTGCCCTGGGTCTGCCCCAGCCCGAACGTCACCGGTAGCTCGCTTTGTGACAAATAGCTCGACCCGGTCTTGACCGTTCTCGTCAGGCGCATGTCCACGGCTTTCACCACCACCTTCGCGCCTATGCCGTCCCGGTTCGAGCGCACGCCCACTGCCCTTACGCGCAAGAAGTCGTTGGCATTCGCGTTCTCGTTCCGCAGCAGGCGGGCAGGGCCGTTGCTTGCGGTGATCAGCAGGTCCAGATCGCCGTCATTATCGAAGTCGAAATAAGCTGCGCCACGGCCCACCACCGCCTGTTGCAGCGCGCTGCCCAGTTGCCCGGTCACTTCCTCGAATTTGTTCTTGCCCCGATTGCGGAACAGGTGCGGACGCTGTGCGTACTTCACCGCCGGTTGTACTACGCTGATGTCGTCCGCCACATGGCCGTTCACCGCCAGGATGTCCAGCCAGCCGTCCAGGTCGTAATCAAAGAAGAACGTCGCAAACGTCAGCGATTGCAGCGATGTTCTCGCCACCCCCGACGCGATTGCCTGGTCCGTCATCAGGCCGGAACCATCATTGTGGTAAAGCGCCATCCCCTCGTTGGTGAAGTTGCCGATCACCAGACTGTCGCGCCCCGAATTGTCGAAATCGCCTGCGTCGGTGCCCATGCCCGCCCGCGTCGTGCCCGCTTCGCTGTACGCCACTCCGGCAGTGATCGCCACGTCAGTGAACGTGCCATTGTGGTTGTTGCGATAGAGCTTGTTGGGCTCGGTGTCGTTGGCCACGAACATGTCAAGCCAGCCGTCATCGTCGTAATCCAGCAGCGCCACACCCAGTGACTTGCCCTTCGGATCGTAAACCCCGGTCCGCCGCGTCACGTTCTCGAACTTGCCGTCTCCCTTGTTATGAAACAGGGTCGAAGCCTCGCCCTGGTAGGCTTGCGGCGTGCAGTACGACTTGTGCTTGCCGTCAAGCGAGCAACGTCGGTCCGACGCGGCCGACCACTCCACGTAGTGCGCTACGAACAGGTCCAACTTGCCGTCTTTGTCGTAGTCGAACCATGCGGCGCTGGTCGAAAATCCCGGATCCCCTACGCCCGCTCTGGCCGTGACGTCGGCAAACTTCCCGTTTCCCAGATTGCGCAACAGGTGGTTCGTCCCCACTGCGGTGATATACACATCCACATTGCCGTCATTGTCGTAATCCGCCGCGGTGCAGCCCATGCCGTACATCTCAATCGCCAGCCCAGCCTGCTCGGTGACGTCGGTAAATGTGCCGTTCCTATCGTTGTGGTACAGGGCGGAAAACGACTTGCCTGACTTGTGCTCCGGCCAGTCCATAGAATTCACCATCAGCACGTCCTGCCAGCCGTCGTTGTCGTAGTCGAAGACGCACACGCCCGAGCCCATGGTCTCGGGAAGGTATTTCTTCCCGAACGCCCCGGTCTTGTGCTTGAACCTGATGCCCGCCTGCGCTGTGACATCAGTAAATTGAATTGGTCCGGAGGGACGCGCGACCGCCGGCACAGGCGTGATGGTTGGAAGGGAACCAGCGGTATTCTGCGGCGAAGCGGCGGCCGCCGCCGTTTCCGCCTCTCTCGACACCGTGCGCTTACAACCGACGCAAAGCATGACCACCAACAACAACAGACAACTGATTTCGCTTCTCGCAACTGCGATCTGTCTCGCAAGCTGTTTTGAAAAGGATCCGGCTTTACCCGGGGCGCGCAGAGCCAAACAGAGGGCTTCCCAGGCTGCTAAGGAACTCAGGTTCGTATCAGGGCATGACTTCAGTCGTGCCGCAACTGGCTGAGAATAGGTCGGGGCTTTAGCCCCTGCGGGCCGAAATGTCATCTGAACCGACTTCCCGCCGGACTGGTTCTTCACGCGCTCGCACCCGCCGCTTTCGCCTCGCGCGAGTGTGCCCAGATATCAATCACGTTGGTAATCGGGCCGACCAAAAACAGCGCATAGAACGGCGCGTACACCACCTGCATCAGCCGTAGTCCCATCTCCACCAGCGCCACCAGGAACGCCACCGCGCATTGACCACGCCGTGAGCGCACGGTTGTCTTCGGATCGGTGATCATGAAGAAGATAAACAACTGGTACATCGGCCCGGTAAGCGGCGCGATTTCCGCTGGAAGAGGGTCCCCCGTTAGCCAACTTCGTACCACGGCAAACACCAGGAACGACACCACGTACGTCAGCGTAATGTGGAGCCGCCCCACGCGCCACACGATCACCAGTCCCAGGGCCCAGATAATCACTAGCGGCAGAAGATTGTTGCCCCACTGGATGCTCAAACTCGCCACCGTCGCCGGCGCCAGAAACAACATCACCGATATCCCAAAGTTCGACGGGTTCCAGATGTGCTGGTTCCGGTACCGCAGCACGTATTTGCAGACGATGGAGATCATGCTGCACAGCACATACGGCCAGAACGCCGGCGAGCGCAGCAGAATCCCAACGCTGATTCCCGTGATATACGCGCTGGCGGGGTGCAGCCACTTACCGGCGAAAATACGTCCAAGCACCAACTCCGTGGCGATACTAGTCACAATCGCCAGCAGGGTCTTCTCATAGCTCTCCAGCATGCCGAAGGAGAAATGCCCCGCCAGCAGAATGCAGGTAATAAACGCCGGCGCCAGATAGCGATTGTCCAGCGTAAACAGTCGTTTCTTCTGTACCGGCATGCGTCCAGGAACGGCGGCGGCATCCATCGGCTGGCTCATGCCGGCTCCCTGAGCTTATGGACCCTGCCGGGCGCCGGCTTATCCAAGGTTTGTACTTTCGCTGATGGCCAGCGGATCACCGCCTTCTCGATTCGCGGCTCTTTGCCCATGCCGAAATGCAGCCGCCGCTGGTTCTGGGCACAAAAACCACTGCCGCCCGAGACTTCTTGCACCTGCCGCTGCCCATTCCAGAACAACGTGACCTGTGCGCCAATCGCGCTGCGGTTGCTTGCTGTTCCTTCCAGCTCGAACTCGATCCACTGGTTCGCCGGCTCCGCCGTGTTGCGGTAAATCAGCAGCGGCCCTCGTTGGTTCGCCACCACAACGTCCAGCACGCCGCGGTTCCACAGGTCCGCCACCGCAACCGAGCGGCCGTCGTAGGTATCGGTCGCGCCCACCGCCTGCGCCACCTCGATGAAGCGCCCGGCACCGTCGTTCAGCCAGACCCGCTTTTGCTGGTATCCGGACAGACTCCGGCCTTCAAGCGGCGGCCAGTTCTTGGCATCGGCGATGATCGTGCTATTGCCTGACGCCACTTTGGAGAAGTCGTACCAGTAGTTGCGCTTGCGGTCGAGCGACACGTAACCGTTGGTCACGTACAAATCCAGCGTGCCGTCGTTGTTCAAATCCGCAAACTGTGCCCCAAAGCTCCATCCTCCGAGCTCCACTCCGGTGTCGCGCGCCAGGTTCTCGTAACGCCGCGCGTCGCCGCGCGTGCCCTCTTTCGGTACCCACAAGTTGTTGCCTTGGATGAGCACGCCGTCTTCCGAGATATTGGTCACATAGACCGAGTATTCGCCCCGGTTAAAAACATCGCCAAACGATGCATTCATCCCGCTCTTTGGGCTAAACCCGACGCCCGTCTGTTGGCCTACCTCGCGAAAGCGCTTGCCGTCATTGAAGTAGAGCTCCGAGACCCCGTAATCATTGGCGATAAACAGGTCCTGACGCCCGGTACCCCGCAGGTCCGCCGCCGCCGCTGCCAGCGCCCATCGCCAACTGTCAATGCCCGCTTCGGCGGTGACGTCCTTGAACTTGCCCTGACCCAGGTTGCGCAGCAGATACTTCCGCCCGCCGTTCTTGGCGTACTCGAAGCTCTCCGGCATCATGCGCGTGGTCGTCAGATGCCAAAGATCAACTTGCTCCGAGTAGTAGCCGCCGATGAACAAATCCAGCAACCCATCGCCGTCGTGATCGAACCAGATTGCGGTATTCGCATTCACCCACGACGGCAGCCCCGCCTGCTCCGTGACCCGGGTAAACCCGCGGCCGCCATCGTTGTGAAACAGTTCCGGTCGCCCCCACTTGTAGAGCAGCAAATCTTCAAAGCCGTCGTTGTCGTAATCGCCCCACACCGCACCCATGGATACGCCCGTTCCCGCCTGGTTCACGTCTGCAATGCCCAACTGCCCGGCCACATCCTTGAACTTCCCATCGCCCAAATTGCGATACAGCGCATTCCTGCTGCCCTCGCCGCTATTGGTCGCGTAGATGTCGGACCAGCCGTCGCGGTCGAAATCCACAATCGAAACCGCGGCCCCCATGGAGGCCACTATCGGCATGATGTGTTCGAGCTTGGGATCAAGTGTCGGCGCCTGATGAACGAAGGTCACTTCCGCCGCGTGCGACACCTCTTCCAGGTAGAACCCATACCGCGCCAGCGCCGCTTTGGCATCAAGCTTCGCCTGGGCCGAGCTCTGCCGCGCCGCCACCCACCTCATCACAACCGGGACGGCCAGCAGCGCCAGAAGAACAACACCCAGCAGAACTCGCGCTCTACGGCCTCGGCTCATCGCTGTGTCCCGTTCCGCAACGCGTTCTGGAAGACCTCGGCGCTCACATACCGCGTGTGGTACGTCTGCCAGTCCTCCGGGTGCTGTCGGTACACCCATTCGTCCTCGAGCCTGCGTGGTGCCGTCACGTACAGGTTCTTGGCGTGATACGGCAGAGGCCGAACCGTCTTGGAGAACGCCGAGTTGTAGTCGCCGTCCTTGACCCAGCCATCGCCCGCGATCACGAAGTCACGCACCCACCCCGCCGGTGGCGCGGGCTGCTCCGGAAAACGGAACGTCATCTCATCCCCGGAGTTCATGATCACGTACCGATCATCCACCTGCCGCAGCAGTTCGCGCACGTCGCCAAATCGCGTGTAGTAACCGCTCAGATCGCGCCAGCGCTGCCTGCTGCCTTCCAGGCGGTTGTAGTCTGGCACCTCCGGCGACGACTTGTTCTCCTGCCGGATGACCGAATACCCGCGGTAGTGCAGGTCGGCCTCGGTCGGACCAAGTCGCGTGACCTTCAACTCGGCATCTGGCAATCCCACTGCCCATTCGATTGCGTCCCAGTAAATCTCAAGGTTTGTACGCAACCGCACCCGTCGTGGCGCGCCCCGACGAAACACCTTGGTCAGATCAAACAAGCAAATTTTCTTTCTGCCGGCAGGGAAACCCAGATTCGCTTGCGCGACAATCCACTTCCCGTGCTCATCCAGCACCTCGAGGCCCAACCCGCGCGCCCCTTCATGACTGCCCTGGCCTATCGCCACGTTGATGGACGAATCCGTCGGATGCATCCATCCCTGCGCGATCAGCCAGAGTTGCCGACTGGCCGGCGCATCCTCCCCTAACTCCACCTCAACGTAATGATCGCGCGTCACGCCCTGGTACTGCCCTCGCCCGAACGTGTCCAGGTATGTTCCATCCAGCGTCGTCACCATGGCGGTCACATCCTCACCGCGATCATCCGCTGCGCGAGCGATTCTCTGCGGCGTGGCCACCGTGATGATCGCGGGCTTCACCGGCGGAACCGCGAACCGCTCATCTACGAAAATCTCGGTGCCCGCCGGGTGGTCAACAGTCATCAGCGCCAACTGGTCGTAATAGTAGGTTTCCCACAACTCCGCCGTGATGCGCAGGTCGTACTGTCCGTCGTGCGGCGCCAGTTGCTCGCGCCCGATCTTGTACCATTCCTCCGTCGCTTCCACACGCGCCGTGCCCAGCGTATTGATGCGCAACCCGATCGCGGAACTCCACGGCACCGCGTCTTTCACGAATTCCATCCGCGTGCCGTTATACGCAAACAGGAACGGACACGAGCCTTTCAATCTCTGCTCAGTCACGATTTCCTGGTCCGCCTTCACTTCAAACTCGGCGCTCACCGAGCCATTGGGCCACACCACCCGCACCACCTCGGCCGCCCGCTGCTCGCCTAATCCAAAATGAAGCTGCGGCGAGGTGATTGGCTGCTTCTGAACCAGCATTCCCGAGCGAATTTCTATCTCGCCGCCCATGCCGAACGGGTTTACGCGCTGGTCGCCCACCGCCTGCGCTGCCCTCGGCCGCACCACCTGCCAGTGATAGTTCTTGGTCCCGCGGTTGATGGCTTGAACCGCTTGTCCTTCCGGCGACACGCCAACCAGGTCGAGTCGGCCGTCGCCATTTACATCCGCCGCGTCAACCCCTGCCATTCCGCCAAGGCCTTTCAGGAAGAGGAAATTTCCCCTCTCATCCCCGAGCCACACCAGCGATTGGCCTGGAGGGTGCCCCACCCTCGCGCGGTCCTGGTGCTCCACCCTCGCGCCGTGATTTTCGGCGCTAGGGTGGGTGACTGGACTTGGACTCACTACCAAATCCACTGCTCCGTTGTTGTCCAGATCAGCGACTCGCAGCCGTACTTGGCGCTCCACCCTCGCGCCGTGATTTTCAGCGCTAGGGTGGGCAACTGGCGCCCGCGCGATGGTCGCCACATCCCAGCCTCGCCCTTCGTTCTTATCGGAGAATCGGACAATGGCGCCGTCCGCCTGTACCGCCAGCAGATCGAGCACGCCATCGTTATTAACGTCCGCAACGTTGATGGCCTTGGTCAGCGGCAAACCCTCAGGAAGCGCGCGCCCCCTGAACTGCCCGGCACGCTCGTTGCTATATACGTGCAGACGGCCTGAACCATCGACGATCGCGGCATCCGGGTTGCCGTCGCCGTCAAAATCAGCCCAGGCAAAACCCGTCAAACCCGAGACTCCGGCGAACGGCCGCACCACCGCAAAGCTGCCATCGCCATTGTTCCGTAGAACAACCGGCATCGCTTGCCGTGTCCCGAGCACAACGTCGAGGTCTCCGTCAGCTTCAATATCGGCCGCCCACGCGCCCGTGTAGCTGCCGTCCGTTACTGCTTTTGGCAATTTCGTCCGTGCCGTTACGTCGCTAAATGCCGCCGGACTGTCCTGCCGGAACAGTCGCACCCCACTCGCGCCCGCCAGCACCAGGTCCACTTTGAAGTCGTAATTAAAATCAATCGGCACGACGCTTTCGGCCGTCTGCGGCACGCCCTTTCCGGGGAAGGGAAGCGTTGCCCCGCTGGAAAGACGCACCTTCTGCCCATCCGAGACGGCGATTACTGGTGCTCCAGTGCTTTCCAGGGCGATGGCACCGACCCAATGCCAGCGCCCGCCCTCCACCTTTGGGACCGGCTCCGCCTTGAACTCAAGGGTCGTATCCGCGGCTGCTGGCGCGGACACCGGCGACTCCATCCTCAGCAATCGCATGAACGGCTGTGCCTCTTCGCCCGGCGGCGCCTTAATCGCCGAAAGACTGCGGCGATACTCCGGGACTCGCATCAGTACGTTGCGCAGAAACGTCGTGCGTGTTGCCGCCACACTGGCGTCCCCGGCGGACGCCTTCAACGCCGCCAACTGCTCTTGCGCCTCTGCCGGCCAGGCCGATGATCGTGCCGCGATCTGTTCGACCGTCGCGTTCAGAGTGCCGGAGTCGCCGCGCTTCGCCGCCGCGCGCGCCAACTCGACCAGCACCGCCAGGTTGTCCGGCTGGGCAGCGATAATCTTCTGCAACGCCTGCTGATACTCCGCGTCGCTGTTCACGTCCCCGCGCCGTTCGATCTCTTGCGCCAACAGGTACGCCGCCCGCAAGTTCTGCGGGTTTTTCTCGACCGCCTTGCGCAGGTTGGCAATCGCATCTGCGGAGCGCCCGCGATTGCTCTCCAGCACGCCCAGCAGGTAGTAGATGTGGTCGCTCTGCGGGGCCAGCTCGCGCGCCCGTTCCAGCCGTTGCGCCGCCGCGTCATAGGTCCGCTGACGCAACGCCAGCGCGCCCCAGTTCGCCCAACCGGCGGCCTCCCCAGGAGCAAGGTCAGTAAACTGCCCAAGTTTGTTGTCGGCGCGAACGTCGTCCCCGACTTGTAGCGCGGCCAGTCCCACATAGAACGCGGATATCGCCGTGGCATACGCCTCGGAGGATTTTGCCGGCACCTTCGGGCCCGAGCGGCATCCCGTGAGCGCCGCTGCCAGGATTGCGAGCAGCATAACGGCTGCTGGGTAGGGAAGGGCGCGCCGCCGCGCCCTCTGCATACGGTGACTGGTCCCGCCGCCGGTGGGGACAGTTTCGCTCATTTCGCGCCGCCACAGCACCCCCGGCGCTGTAGATGACGTTGTACACGTCCAAGCTCCTGAAATACAAACGGGGGACGGGACCGCTCGTTGCTTCCAGCAGCTTAGTCTCGTCATCCAATGTCGCATGGGACGGCCCAATGCAAGGCTGGCGACGGTCGCTCCTCACCGGCTCGGCCAAACCGTAACCGACCAGATCGGCAACACCCCGTTGTTGCGTCTGGACCGCATGGCAATCGGCTTCGCCGGTGTGCAGATCCTTGCCAAAGCGGAATGGACCAACCCCGGCGGCTCCGTCAAAGACCGCGCGGCCTCCTTCATCGTGGCCGAAGCGATGCGCTCCCGTCAGCTCGTCCCCGATAAAGTGCTGCTCGACTCCACCAGCGGTAACACCGGCATCGCCTACGCCATGCTGGGCGCGGCGCTCGGTTTCCCCGTGACGCTCTGTGTCCCCGACAACGTTTCCCCCGAGCGCAAGCGCATCCTGCGGGCGTACGGCGCTCACGTCATCTATACCGATCCCGCCGAGGGTTCCGACGGCGCCATCCGCAAGGCGCGCGAGCTGGCCGCCGCCGAGCCGCAACGTTACTTCTACGCCGACCAGTACTCCAATCCTGCCAACGTGCTTGCCCACTATTGCGGGACCGCCAAGGAAATCTGGCGCCAGACCGCGGGCCGCATCACGCATTTTGTCGCCATGCTCGGCACCAGCGGCACTTTCGTGGGCACTTCGCGCCGCCTCAAGGAATTGAACCCCGCCGTAAAATGCATTTCGCTGCAGCCCGACTCGCCGCTGCATGGCATCGAAGGCGCCAAGCACATGCCCGCTTCGATCGTGCCCGCGATCTACGACCCATTGCTTGCCGACGAAAATCTGGACATCAGCACCGAAGAAGCATATGACTTCGTCATGCGCCTCGCCCGCGAAGAAGGCCTGTTGGTAGGCATCTCCGCCGGTGCGGCCATGGCGGGCTGTCTGCGCGTGGCGAGAGCGGCCGCGCCCGGGTCCGTGATTGTGACCGTCTTCCCCGACGCCGGCCTTAAATATCTCAGCGAGCGCTTTTGGGAAGGGGGTCCCCACCATGCTGCGAATTGGCAAATCTGAGCTCGACGAACTTCGTCGCCACGGCGAGGAGACCTATCCCTGCGAATCTTGTGGCGTCCTGCTCGGTGAAGTGAGCGGCGACGGCAACAAGGTGGTGAAAACCGTCGTACGCTGCAACAACGCGCGCCTCGATTCGCCCCACAACCGCTACCACATTGACCCTCGCGAACTGCTGCGCATTCAGCGCGAAGCCCGCGACCGCCAGCAGGACATCCTCGGCTTCTACCATTCGCATCCCGACCACCCCGCCCATTGGTCGTCTACCGACCTCGACGAAGCCCACTGGATCGGCTCTTCCTACGTCATCACCAGCGTGCACCAAGGTCGGGCGCAAGATACCAACTCCTTCCAACTCGCCGGCGACGAAGACACCAAGCACTTTGAAGATGAACCCATCACCGTTTTTGGTGATTTGGTGAAGTAGGATTTGGTGCAGTGGGAAAGCTGAAGTGACTGCGCGCCATTCCGAAATCTCTCACTTCAGCTTTGCCACTTCGAACTTCACCAAATCAGACTTCACCAAATTCCTCTGCGCCCTCTGCGCATACCTCTGCGTTCCTCTGCGGTCAATTGCCCCTGAATCCAACCCAGCCCCCACCGCATCAGACGCAGCATGAAGGTCCTGATCCCCACTCCTTTGCGCCAATACACGGGCAAGCAGGCCAGCATCGAGGTGAACGGCAGCACTGTCGCCGAAGCCCTGAGCAGCCTGGCCGCGCAGAACCCCGATCTGCGCCGCCATCTGTTCACCAACGAGGGCAAGCTGCGCGCCTTCATCAATATCTATGTCAATGACGAAGACATACGCTATCTTGCTAAAGAGAACACTGCGGTGACGGACGCCGATACCATCACTATCATTCCTTCGATCGCCGGAGGCGCCTGCTGAACGCCCTATGTCGACTGTCCTGAATCCGCCGCAAGCTGCCGCGCTAAGCAATGACGAAGTGCTGCGCTACTCGCGCCACCTGATCATGCCCGAGGTAGGCATGGAAGGGCAGAAGAAGCTGAAAGCCGCGCGCGTGTTGTGCATCGGCGCCGGCGGACTCGGCTCGCCGCTGGCGCTCTACCTCGCCGCCGCCGGCGCAGGCACCCTCGGCCTCGTTGATTTCGACGTCGTTGATTACACCAACTTGCAGCGCCAGATCATCCACACCACGCAGGACGTCGGCCGCCCCAAGCTGCAATCGGCAATCGAGAAGCTGAAGGCCATCAATCCATTCGTCAACGTTCAGCCGTTCGGGACCCGGCTGACCAGCGCCAACGCACTCGACATCTTCCGCCAGTTCGACATCATTGCCGACGGCACTGACAACTTCCCGACCCGCTACCTGGTCAACGACGCCTGCGTGCTCACCGGCAAGCCCAACGTCTACGCCTCCATCTTTCGCTTCGAGGGGCAAGCAAGCGTTTTCGCCGCCAAAGATGGCCCGTGCTATCGCTGCCTGTACCAGGAACCGCCGCCGCCGGGACTGGTGCCCTCCTGCGCGGAAGGCGGCGTGCTGGGCATTCTGCCGGGGTTGCTGGGAGTGATTCAGGCAACCGAGGTGATCAAGCTCATCCTCGGCTCGGGCGAACCGCTTATCGGGCGCCTTCTGCTGGTGGACGCGCTCGGCATGCGCTTCCGCGAAATGCGTCTGCGCAAGAATCCCGACTGCCCCGTGTGCGGCACGCATCCTACCGTCCGCGAGCTGATTGATTACAACCAATTCTGCGGCATTCGCGGAGAAGAACAAGTCCAGGTGACGACCAATGTCCCTGAAATCCAGCCGGTGGAACTGAAACGCCGGATTGACGCGGGCGACGACATCTTCATCCTCGACGTGCGCGAGCCGCACGAATACCAGATCTGCAATCTCCAGGGATATCTCATCCCGCTCGGCGACCTGCCCAAGCGCGTCCACGAACTCGATTCCAGCCGCGAGATCGTGGCCCACTGCCGCAGCGGCGTGCGCAGCGCGAAGGCGGTGGACTTCCTGCGCCAAGCGGGATTCCGCAAAGTCGCCAACCTGAAAGGCGGCATCCTCGCCTGGGCCGACAGCGTAGATCCGAGACTGCCGAAGTACTGACCGATCAGTTCGCCCCAGCCTTGTCACTGGCGGCTTCGAGCGACAGGGTGGGGCTGTCTCCCCCGTGTCCCCTGTGGTCGCGGGGTGTTGACGCGAGCCGAAGTGTAGCGCCGCCGTCCCGGCGGCGGGCCCGCCAGCCTTTGCGTTCCCTGCAGTTAAGCCGTTCAAAAGAACACGGCGGCGCACACACTTCACCCTCATGCGTCGCCGCCGTGCAGCTAATCGAAACTATGCGCGAAAACTACCAGCGCGGTCCGCGGCCGGCGCCACGGCCCGATCCGCCGTGCCGGCTGAATCCGCCTTCCCGGCCGCCGCCTCGCGGACGGTCACCCTTCGGACGCGCTTCGTTCACCGTCAGGTTTCTGCCTCCCACGCTGCTGCCGTTCAGTGCCTCGATGGCGCGGTTTCCGGCATCATCGTCCGACATTTCGACGAATCCGAAGCCCCGCGACTGTCCCGAGTCGCGGTCCGTGACGATGCTTACGCGATCGACCTGCCCGTAAGGCTCGAACATGGAGCGCAACTGGTCTTCGGTGATAGAGAAACTCAGATTCCCTACGTAGATATTCTTCACGTGTTTCCTCGCAAACTCGCTCCGTTGGATTCAGAGCCTGTGACCATAGCAGCGGGCAGGCGACACCCCAAGCTCGCCTTGTGCTGCTCGGAGGTTAGATGCGGAAGCTGCCAAACCCGACTCGCGTGTCCTGCAACTCACCGGCAGTGGATGGGGCCGACGGGGGTGCTCACTACGGCTCACTATCTTATACGCGCCGCGCCATCCCGTCACTATTTGTTCAGGAATTCGTTGATCGCCGCCTGCACCTTCGGCAACTCGCAACTGGTCGCCGTATGCCCGCAGTCGGTCGCATCCAGCATCAGCAGCCCGGAGTGGGTGGCGTGGGCAAACTCAATCGCCGGGCCGGGCGTCACCATGTGGTCCTTTGTCGAAACCACAATGAGAAATTTCGGCTTCACTGCGGCTGCGGCGCGCTCCACCGACCCGCCGAACGGCGCGTAAACATCATGCGCGATCATCGCCTGCAACTGCCGCAGCCGGTCGTTCATGTCGAATTTCGCGGTCTGCCGCTTTGCCTCAGCGAGAAAATTGTCCAGCGACTCGCGCTGCGTCTGCTTATTTACCGCTTCGGGTGTAGTCAAGTTCAGCAAGCCGAGGCCCGCCACCGTTGCGTTTGCCGGTTGTTCGCGATAGTTCCCCCGGTTCCACGCGGGATCGTTCTCGATCGCCTGCTGCATGGTGCGCCACAGCACCAGGTCATACGCCGCCAGGCGTGGCGAGCTGACCAGCGGGACCACCTTGTCCATATATCCCGGATACGAAAACGCCCACTGAAACGCCTGCATGCCCCCCATGGATAGCCCCACCACGGCCCTCACATGATTCAGGCGCAACTCCCGCGTGAGCAATGCGTGCTGGCTGTTGACCATATCGCGAATGGTGAAGCGCGGGAACGCCATGCGCGGTTGCGCCGTGCTATTCGACGGCGACGACGAAACCCCGTTCCCCAGCGCATCGACCACCACGACGTAGTACTTCGAACTGTCGAGCAGCTTGCCCGGTCCGACGTACGTCACCATCCCGGCGCTTGTCCCGCTGAACCATGTCGGTGCCACGATAACGTTGCTCTTGTCGGCGTTGAGCTTGCCGAAGGTGCGATATCCTACGCGGCATTCGCGTATCGTCTCGCCGCTTTCCAGCCGCAGGTCGCCGATCGATGCGACCTTCTGTTCCTGCGCGCAGGCGACGTTAATCACCGCCAGCAGAAATAGCAGCGCCTGGCTTAAGCGGGGCCGCCCCACCAAGCGGGGTTGCCCCACCAACCGGGGTTGCCCCACCCTTGTCGCTCGCGGGGTTCGAGCGACAGGGTGGGAAAAAATCATGCGCTGGGCGTGCCCCACCCTAGGCGCGACCGCTGTTGGAGCGACAGGGTGGATGAGACTGATACGCTGCCCCCTCATGCTGACGCTCTTGCCGCCCACTCGCTCGCCGCCTTCTTGCGCCATGCGCCGACGATTGCCCCCATGATGATTGCGCCCACGAACGGATACCCTGCGGCGATCAGGTTGAACGAACTGGGACGCCGCTCAAACGCAAACTCGGTAATCATTGCCGCCGCCATGACGAACCCGAGCACAGCGCCCACCGCGATACCGCGCAGCACGTTCTGCGTCGCCAGTTGTGCCAGCACCCAGGCAATCGCGTACGCGATCACCAGGTTGCAGAGCAACGCGACAAAGTATGGCAGCGGCGACATTGTCTGCTGTGCCCCCTGGACTTCTTCCGGCGTCATGCGCGTGCCCGCGATCCACGGCTGGGCGAACACGGTGAACCACGCCGCACCCAGCCCGAAGTGCACCACCGCGGCAACGAACACGGCGATCAGGTTGATCTTGCGTTCCATGTGGCCTCCACGCGACCGCCCACAATACTCGCTTCCCGCCCCGCGCACAACCGCTTCGCCGGGGTGCCCACCCTTTCGCCCGCGGCCGGTGAAGGGTGGGATACCAAGCAACAGGGAACGGGAAAGGGCGAACCGAACTTTTACCCGTGAAACCGCCTGCGCAGTCTCCTTCGCCGGCGCAAGTACAGGTACAGGGATGTCCTCCTTCCCGAACGGGCCAGACGGGACGGTCTCAGTACCGCTGCACCCAGCGGTGGTCGATCTTGTACCAGAGGTGCAGCGGATGGCCGCAGTGCAGGTCGTGTTCTGCCGACTGCTCGCGGTCGCAGTTTCCGCAGCGGAGGTATGAACGCGCCAGAAGGCTGCTGCCCTCGGGACGACACTCCACCTCGTTGGCGTGACCGCAGTACTCGCAGACGAACGTCGTCACGACGTTTTCCGGTTTCGCGGTAGACATTGAGGCCTCCGTGTACGCTTTATCGGAATCCTCCGAGCATACGTTACCCCTCCCGGCGGCCCAGTCAAGCGGGGTAAAATCGGTACCATGAAGATTGCCATCGGAGCCGACCACGCGGGTTTCGAACTGAAGGAAAAGATCAAACAGCGCCTCCAGCAGCAAGGCGTGCAGGTGGACGATCAGGGCACGATCTCGACCGATTCGGTGGATTATCCCGACTTCGCCCGTAAAGTGGGCGAGGAGGTTGCGCGCAAGCAGGCCGACCTCGGGATCCTGGTCTGCGGCAGCGGGATCGGCATGGCCATTGCGGCCAACAAAGTGCCGGGCGTGCGCGCCGCTAACGTCAGCACCGAACTCGAAGCGCAGTTGAGCCGCGAGCACAATGACGCCAACGTGCTCGCCCTCGGCGCGCGCATTCTGGATGAACCGGCCGCGCTGAAGATCGTGGACAAGTGGCTGCACACGCCCTTTGCCGGCGGCCGGCACCAGCGCCGCGTGGAGAAGATCGCCGACATCGAGCGCGCCGAGATGCAGCCGAAATAGCCCGCGGCGCGTTCTGGCAGGTGCGCTCGTTGGCAATACATTGACCCGGCAAACCGTCTCCGTTTACGATGACACGGTTCAAGGAAATCCCACCTTTACACGGTTTCCAGCGCACCAGTACACTGTTCGACTGTTGCACAAACTCCCGCAGGAGGGATGACGCGATGGCTGCAGTTGAGGAAAAAGTTAAGCAGATTGTGGTTGAGCAACTCGGGGTGGACGAAAGTGAAGTTACATCCAGCGCATCTTTTGTGGACGATCTCGGCGCCGATTCCCTGGACCAGGTGGAACTGGTGATGGCCTTCGAGGAGGCCTTCGATATCGAGATTCCAGACGAGGACGCCGAGAAGATCCGCACCGTGCAGGACGCAGTTGACTACATCCAGAAGAACGCCAAGGTGGGCAAGTAGTCCCCCTGCCCGCATGATCAGAACGTTGGAAGAGAGGAACCAGCTAGATGCCTTCAGTTGAGGAGCGGGTTAAGCAGATTATCGTCGAGCAGTTGGGCGTGGACGAAGGCGAAGTCACCCCCGGCGCCAGCTTCGTGGACGACCTGGGCGCCGATTCGCTCGACACCGTTGAACTCGTCATGGCCTTCGAAGAAGCCTTCGATATTGAGATCCCGGACGAAGACGCCGAAAAGATCCGCACCGTGAAAGACGCCATCGACTACATCGGACAACATTCCAAGGGAGCTAAGTAGATTGACGCGGCGCGTGGTCGTTACCGGCATCGGACTCATTTGTGCGGTGGGCAATACTACCGAAGAGGCCTGGCAGAACCTCCTGGCGGGCAAGAGCGGTATCGGCCGCATCACCCATTTCGACGCTTCCCAGTTCAACTCCCAGATCGCTGGCGAGGTCAAGCATTTCGACCCGCTGCAGTTCGTGGAGAAGAAGGAAGTGAAGAAAATGGGCCGCTTCATCCATCTCGCGCTGGCGGCCGCCGATGAGGCCATGCGCTCCTCGGGCCTGCGGGTCACCCCGGAAAATGCCACGCGGGTAGGCGTCCACATCGCCTCCGGTATCGGCGGCTTCGACGTCATCGAGCGCGAGCATTCCAACCTGCTGCAAGGCGGCCCGCGCAAGATTTCGCCCTTTTTCATTCCCGCAGCCATCGTGAACCTGGCCGCAGGTCACGTCAGCATTCGCTATGGCGCCAAAGGGCCCAACGAGGCCACCTGCACCGCCTGCACCAGCAGCGCGCATTCGCTGGGCGATGCCTTCAAGATCATCGCGCGCTGCGACGCCGACGTGATGATCGCCGGTGGCACCGAGGCGGCCATCACGCCAATGGGCGTCGGCGGATTCGCCGCCATGCGCGCACTCTCCACGCGCAATGACGAACCAGAGCGCGCCAGCCGTCCGTGGGACAAAGAGCGCGACGGCTTTGTCATCGGCGAAGGTGCCGGTATTCTCATCCTGGAGGAACTGCAGCACGCCCGCGCCCGCGGCGCCAGCATCCTGGCGGAAGTTGTCGGTTATGGCATGAGCGCTGACGCTTATCACATCACCGCCCCGGCCGAGCATGGCGAAGGTGGCTATCGCGTGATGATGAACGCCTTGTGCGATGCGAAGATCCAGCCGCAACAGGTCGGCTACATCAACGCGCACGGCACTTCCACAGATCTCGGCGACAAACTCGAGACCGAAGCCATCAAGAACGCCTTCGGCGAACACGCCTACAAGCTACCTGTCAGCTCAAGCAAGTCCATGACCGGCCACGTGTTGGGCGGAACCGGCGCCATAGAGGCGGCGTTTACCATTCTCGCGTTGCGCGACCAGATACTGCCGCCAACGATCAACCTCGAACACCCCGATCCCGACTGCGACCTCGACTACGTGCCAAACGTTGCGCGCAAGGTGGAGAACCTGGAATACGCGATGTCGAACTCGTTCGGCTTCGGCGGTACCAACGGCTGCCTGCTCTTCCGCCGCTGGACGGAATGAAACTTTTTGCGCCACTGAAAGGACTAGAATTCCTCCGCCTAGGAGGGCGGTGAAATTCTTCCGCGATGGGACGGAGCGACGTTTTCCCGTTACCGGACGGAGTTAAATTCTTTCGGCGCGGGAATGATTTCGTCCCGCCAGGGACGAAGCGAAAAATACCAGGACGGCAGTACCTGGGTTGCCGTCGCAGAAACCAACCAAGTCCCGTAGGGACGGTCGAACTGGACAACGCGGCCTCACCTACACTGCATCGGTGTGGGTCGAAATTAGGTAAATGAGGCGGGTCTTTCGAATTAGGTGGACAACTTAAATTCATCCCGTCAGGGTCGAAGCAAAATAGCCCAGGACGGCAGTCCTGGGTTCCCGTCGAACAAAAGCTCCAAGTCCCGTAGGGACGGCCGAATTGAATGTTGCGGCCTTACCTAGACTAGACTACCTCGCCTGCGCGCCTGCCCAGCACCCTCGCTTCTTTGTCCGCCTCGCTTTTTGCCGGCATGGATACATACATCAGCAACACGGCAAACATCATGGCTGCCACCGCAAACTTCAGCCCTACCGGCGCATTCGTCGGCGAGAAAAAACCCTCGAGCACGCCCGCGACGATCAGCATCGGGATCGTCCCCAGGACCAGCCGCACTGCCTCGCCGCCGGCCACGGCGAGCGAATCGCGTCGCGAGAGCGTGCCGGGAAACAGCAGCCCGTGGGCGATCTGCAGTCCCGCCCCGCCGGCGATGAAGATGGCCGGCAACTCCAGCACGCCATGCGGCGCCACGAAGCTCCACAGCTTCAGGCTCATGCCCGACATCCAGCAGGCGCCGCCGATAATGCCCAATAACAGCCCGTTAAACACTAGCATGTACACCGTCAGCACACCGCCGGTGATGCCGGTCGCAAAGGTGGTGAACGCCACTCCCAGGTTGTTGGTCATGATGGCGCTCGAGGCGACCGGCTTGATGCTTAGGATGGAGTGCGTCCACATCTCGCGCCGCTCGATGGTGCTGACCATCCCCGGACCGAGCACTTGGTGCATGAACTCCGGACGCGTCAGCGTCAGCACCAGCCCTACCACAGCGCCCATGACAAACAGCCCAAACGCCGCCGCGGTATAGGCGAACGTGCGCCGGAAGATTTGCGGGTAGCTATACAGGTAGAAGCGCAGAATCTCGCCCGCGCTCGATTTTCGCCCAGCGTAGATGATATTGTGAGCACGCGCGAGCAGTTGGTTGAGCGCTCGCGCGAAGTTCTGGCTGGACGGGTCTTCCCGCAAGGCCGACAGATCGGCCGCGGTCTGACGATAGAGCAAGCTGAGCTCCCGCAGTTCGGAGCGCGTCAGCGCGCCGATGCCGTGGCGGTTACACTCATCGAGCAGCGCTTCCAGCCGGTCCCAGTGCGGCTTGCGCTTTTCCAGCCAGTGGGTGGAGATCATTCTTGGCCCCGAGTGAGAAGCTTACCATTGA
This sequence comes from Terriglobales bacterium, assembly GCA_041946775.1. Classification (GTDB taxonomy): domain Bacteria; phylum Acidobacteriota; class Terriglobia; order Terriglobales; family Acidobacteriaceae; genus JBHGBA01. The sequence continues at coordinate 3,755 of JBHGBA010000002.1, read as the reverse complement.
TACACCGGAACAGGTGGCCCTGGAATTTCCCCTGGCCGGCATCGGCAGCCGTTTTCTCGCCGTCTTCTTCGACACGCTGATTCAGGCCATCATCTACCTGGTGCTGCTGATCGGCGCCGCCGCCATCCTGCCGCACTCGGCGGCGTTTTCCGTCGGCGTGGACAAGTGGGCCACCGCCGCGCTCATTCTGTTTCTTTTCTGCCTCTACTGGGGCTACTACGCCTTTTTCGAAGCCATCTGGAAAGGGCAAACCCCCGGCAAGCGCTACACCCAGGTGCGCGTTATCAAGGACAACGGCCGCCCCATCACGCCCTTCGAGGCGATCGCGCGCAACCTGGTGCGCATCATTGACCAGTTTCCCGGCATATACGCTGTGGGCGTGATCACGATGCTGTTGAACGAGCGCAGCCGCCGACTGGGCGATTATGTTGCCGGCACGGTCGTTGTCCACGAGAAGAAGATGGAAGATCAGCCCGCGTGGAACCTGCCCACTGCCGTGCCCGCGGCCGCACCACTCGACGTTTCCGCCCTGGTGCTGACCGAACTCGAAGTAATCGAGACCTTCCTCGGCCGGCGCCTCGATCTCGCGCCGGATGTGCGCCAAGCCACCGCACAGAAGCTGGCTGACTTATTCGCTGCCAAGCTGAAGGTTCCACCGGAAGCCCGCGGCCCCAACGAAGACTTCCTCGAACGCCTGGCCATTCAGATCCGTAACACCCACCGGCTAAAGCAGGTGTAAGCGGCGAGGCAATCTTGCAGGTGCAGTCGGCGATGTTCTCGCGATTTCGTCGTGGAACCGTAATGCCGGTTGAGTGTCTCCGCTGAATGCAGTTCACCTACCCTGGCGTTGCTAAAGGCGGGCGGTCTGCAAACGCAAACCGCCCCGACAGCAACAGCACTACGGTTTCTAGGTACCGCGCCGTTGCCAGTATGTCGAAAGCCCGGCGTAATCTTTCGCCAACATGTAGATGGCCTTCGTGCCGTTGAATCTGGGGTCGAATGCAACGGGCAAGTTCAACACCAGATCATTTCCAGTACGGGTGACGGTTGAGGTTCCCACATCGAGCGTGCACTGGTTGTTCCGAAGAACGCCGGGTTTACCCAGCGGCATTGGCCCGAGCCATCCGCCGCCGTCTCGCGACAGCAGGAGCTGATTGCATTATTTGTGCGGGTACGAACAACAGCAGGAGAATCAAAACGAACACAGCGGGTTTACAGCGCATACGATTCGCTTTCACCTGTCCGATTGAAGATGTATTTGAACCCGGGACGACGGGTAGGAGCCTGGGTCTCCAGTTCATCGGATGCAAGGTGCAGCTCTGGGTGAGATTAGGGGAACAGAAATTGTCATTTCCCCTTCCTGAAACGGGAATCCACTGCGAGCCTATGGCGCCGTCTTCCCGCTGGTCTTGTCTGTGGCACGTTGGGCGGAAAACCGCATCTGGCGCGGCGCTCGGGGCGAAGTGAATCTGTGAAGGACCGCGGTCGCAATCCGACTACTAGCTCATGCCCGTGGAATTCATCGGTGCAGCGTGGGCGCGCGATTGGTCGCGGCCCGATCTGTCAGTGTATAGCAGAACGAGGCTGTGGGCTGGGTTTGTCGCCGGCGGCGAAAGCGTAGGCGCCGATTTCCCAACCCTTGCCCAGAGTGTTCTGATCAACCGTGCCACCGGAGGGCGAAAGTGCCATGCGGTAGGCGCCGGGGAGTCGAGAACCTGCGTCGATCGCCGGCGAATTCGCTTGCAGGGTGTAATTGCCGCGGTCCGGATAGGTCTTGGTGAAGGTCAGACCGTCAGTGGTGGTGTGGTCGGCGCGGATGGCGTCCACCACATCGCGGTAGGTTGAAAACTTCCCACCGAGGCTGCGGATGCCGTTGACGAAGGCCAGTAGCGGCGCGTCGGCGATGTCGTTGCCGCTGTGCCATATGTAGTTGCAGATCAGCCCGGACATGGTGCAACGCACGTACTCGTGCCGGGCGACGCGCTGCATAGTCGCATCGCTGCTGTCGCCTTGCATGTGGTAGAGCGTCCAGCCCTGCGTTTCGTAGATTCGCACCGAACCGAGCCAGCCGTCGCCGACGGTGGAATCGCGCGCGCCGCGCAGGCGAACGGTGTCGCGAAGATACGTCGCCATCCCGGGTGCGCGATAGAAACTGCCGATGGGATACGCCATCGTGGTCGGAGCGACGCCGGTCTGGGCTTGTGCCCAAGCGACTACTTCGGCGATTTCCGCGTTGTAGAATGCGGTCGCATCTAGCGGCAGCGAGTAGGGAAACGCCGTCGAATCGGCGGCTGCCAATGCCTTCAGCCGCATGTCGTCCTTAATGCCGTTGCTGTTGCCTACCGGCTCAAGCTGAATGGTCCAGCCCTTCCCAGTAACGTCCGTATTGGAGTAGGCACGATAGGCGGGGTCGAGGGCCTTCTTCAGATCGGAGATATCCTGCTCGCGCTTGGACCAGTCGATGGTCACAGAATTCCCTGGCGTGCTGGTGCTGAGCGTGAGTTTCTTCGTCACCGGATCTACAACAACGCGCGGATTGGCATTGCTGGTGGTTATGCGGACTGCGGTGCTCGCATCCAGTTTGCTGTGCGACCAGCCGTGGACGGCGAGTTCGTTGCCCGATTTGAAGATGTTTGCCACGTCGCGCAGCTCGCCACCAGGAATGAGTGAAATGTGGGTGGCAAACACGGTGAACGGAACATCTGCCGGAAGCATGTCGTCGAGATGCTTCCAATATGAGGGCCGGTACATATCGCCGTCCACGGTGAGCGTGAAGTAGGCGGTACCATTGGCCCAGGACGTGAACCCGGGCAGCAGGTCGAACGGCAGGTTGTGGCCGCCATCAGCGCAACGCGGCGGCGCGCACCCCGCCGGGCCGACATTCCAGGCGGCAATGGCCTCCAGCGATCGTGCCGGCGCGAAGGGTTTGCCGTTGCCCGAAATCAAGTTGTAGTCGTAAGTGAACCTTCCTCCGGCCGAGACCAGGACACCCACACCACCGCCGAAGCCGTTGCCAACAATGGCGTTGTTCAGGGCGGTGACGGTCGCCGGTTGGATCCCGTCGATCATCTGCACGGCAAACCCGGCATTGTTGACGATGGTGTTGTTATAAAGCGCCACGCTTGCCCCCACGACTTGCACGCCGGGACCGCTGCTGTTGCGTACCAGGTTATTGGCGAGCACCACGTCGCTGGCGTTGCTGATGACTGCTTTGCCTTGCAGGTCACAATGCTGGATCACAACCGAGTTGCCGCTGATCAGCAGCGAACTAGTGCCGTCGCCGATGATGGGCGGAGCACCCGGGCCGTAGGAATCGTAGCTGATGGGACGCCCCGCCGCCCCCGAGGCGCGGATGGCGAGCGATGAGAAACGCGAACCGGTCGCCAGGAGGACCTGGTCATCGGGATTGAGCGCCGGTACCTTGGTGAGCGATTTCCAAGGCCGACGCTGGGAACCATCGCCGGAATCGCTGCCGTTGACGCTGTCCACGTAATATTTCGCCCCGCTGCTGCCGCCGGAGCCGGCAGCGGGTTGCACGATGGCGAGCTGAATTGAAACCATGGCCAGGGCAAAAATTGCGGCAGCGATGCGCATATCTTTCGAGTGGCTCGTTCCCTTTATTGAGAATCGCATATTATAGTGACACCCGTTGACTCTCTTGCGGTGCCGTTAACCCCGGCGGATTGTCATTCCGAGCGCCCGCCTTTGCCGCGAGGAACCTGCTGTTTCCCGAATGCGACCAAAAGCAGGTTCCT
>JBHGBA010000019.1:0-57935 GCA_041946775.1 Terriglobales bacterium | reverse complement strand
GCTCAGGATGACAACCCCAACGTCATGAATAATGCAGGCTCCGGGACTCGCGTCTCATTCGAAAGCGGAAACCGGGAACGGGGAACCGGGAAAACCGGAAAGGGTCTTACGGCGCCGGCGCGGCCCGCCGGGGAAAGACTTCGCCCATGCGCTTGATCTCGGCGCCGACGGCGCGCAGTTTTTCCTCGATGTGCTCGTAGCCGCGGTCAATGTGGTACACGCGGTCAATGATGGTCTCGCCATCGGCGACCAGCGCGGCGAGCACCAGGGAAGCCGAGGCGCGCAGGTCGCTGGCGAGTACGGCGGCGGCGCTCAGCGGCGTTCTGCCGCGGACCACGGCGCGGCGGCCTTCAATCTTGATGTTGGCGCCCATGCGCACCAGTTCCAGCGCGTGCATGAAGCGGTTCTCGAAGATGTTTTCCGCGATGACGCTGGAGCCTTCGGCCTGCGTCATCATTGCCATATATTGCGCCTGCATATCGGTCGGGAAGCCGGGATATTCCTCGGTTGCCATATCGACCGCATGCAGCGGAGCGCCGCCGGTGATCTTGACCCAGTCGGCTCCGGTCTCGACTTTGACGCCCACCTGTTGCAGCTTGAAGAGCAGCGCGGTCAGGTGCCGGGGCTCGCAGTTGGTGACGGTCACCTCGCCGGAGCACATGGCGCCCGCGACGACGAACGTGCCTGCCTCGATGCGGTCAGGAATGATGCGATGCCGCGCGCCGTGCAGCCTATCGACGCCTTGAATGCGGATCTGGTGCGTGCCCGCGCCCTCGATGTGCGCGCCCATGGCGTTGAGCAAGTTGGCGAGATCAACGACCTCGGGCTCGCGCGCGCAGTTCTCGAGCACGGTTTCGCCTTCGGCCAGCGCGGCGGCCATCATGATGTCCTCGGTGCCGGTGACGGTGATCTTCTCGAAGATGATCTCGGCGCCTTTGAGGCGTTTGGCGCTGGCTTCGACGTAGCCGTGATGCTGCGTGATGTGCGCGCCCAGGCGCTCGAGTCCCATGATGTGCAGGTCAATGGGGCGCGCGCCGATGGCGCATCCGCCGGGCAATGAGACACGGGCGCGGCCCATGCGCGCCACCAGCGGGCCGAGCACAAGGGTTGAGGCGCGCATGGTTTTGACTAGTTCATAACTGGCTTCGGGCGTGGTCAGGTTGCGGCAGGAAATGGTGGTGCGATGGTGAGCGCGGCCGTAACCGAGCTCGACTTCGGCCCCCATGGCGGCCAGCAGTTTGCGCGTGGTCTCGATGTCGCGCACCTGCGGGATGTTTTCGAGAATGACGGGTCCGTCGGTGAGCAGCGCCGCCGCCATGCAGGGCAGCGCGGCGTTCTTGGCGCCGCTGATCTTAATGGTCCCGTGCAGCGGGTTGCCGCCGCGGATGACAAATTTGTCCATCGAAGGAGCCCCTGTGGTGAAGCTTTATTGTAAGCCGTTCCGCGGCGATGCAGGGATGCAGGGGTTCACATGCCGATGGCTTTGCGGACATGGCCGTTGGCGCGCTTCAGGCGGCGCACGGCCTCGCCTTTGCTGACGCCGGCCTTGAGCATCACCAGCGCCACGGGGACGCTCATCTTGGCGGCGAGCAGCGTCTTCTCGGCAACCTCACGATCTATCCCCGCAGCCTGTTGCAGGATGGCAAACCCGCGCTCCAGCAGTTTGCGGTTGCTGAGGTGAAGATTGACCATCAGGTTGCCGTACACGTAGCCGAGGCGGGCCATGGCGCCGGTGGAGAGCATGTTGACCACGAGCTTTTGCGCGGTGGCGGCCTTCATGCGCGTGGAGCCGGCGACGACTTCCGGGCCGACATCAATGACGATGGGGATGTCGGCGATGCGCTCGAGCGGCGAGTCGGGATTGCAGGTGACCGAGACGGTGGCAGCGCCGCGCTGATGCGCGTACTCGAGTGCAGCCACGGTGTACGGCGTATGGCCGCTGGCGGCCAGCGCGACGACCACGTCTTTCCGGGTGGGGCGCTTGCGCATAATGTCGCGCCGCCCCAGCGCGCGTGAGTCTTCGTTGGCTTCCAGCGCAAGGCTCAACGCTTTATCGCCACCGGCGATCACGTACTGCACGGTCTGCGGAGCGGTATTGAAGGTCGGCGGACACTCGGCGGCATCCAGGGCGGCGATGCGGCCGCTGGTGCCGGCGCCCACGTAGATGAGACGGCCGCCATCGGCAAGCGCGCCGGCAATGGCGTCAATGGCGACTGCCACCTGCGGCAGAACGCGCTCGACGGCAGCGGCGACTTTGGCGTCTTCGCTGTTGATGACGCGCGCAATCTCCAGCGCGCTCAGACGGTCGAGATCGGCGGAGGCGGCATTCAACTGCTCGGTCCGCAGCTTGCTCAGCACGGGTTTGGCGCTCATGTTGAAGATACATCGTACACCGCAGCGCAAGGCGAATTTTGAATTTTGATTTTTGAATTTTGATTGAACACCTAGACGCCGAGAAGGGAGCGCACGAAGCAAAATTCAAAAATCAAAATTCAAAATTCGCGACTGGTGCTAGAGCGCTTCCACAATCGCATCGTGAAACCGCGGGCGGACCTGTTTGATGGCGTTGTTCTTGCGGTCAGGCCAGGTGCGGTTGGTTAGCAGCGTCACGGAGAGGCGGCGCTCGGGGTCGATCCACAGGGAAGTGCCGGCGTAACCGAGATGTCCGAAGGCGGGGGGCGAAAAGTATCGCCCGGATTGCGAGGGCTGCGACGGGGTGTCCCAGCCCAGTGCGCGCGAGGTGCGGGGCGGCGAGTTCTCGCGGCGGGTGAAGAGCGCGACGGTCTCAGCCTGAAGGACCGGTGCACCGCCGGCGAGCATACATTCGGCGAAGCGTGCCACGTCGAGCGCGGGTGCAAACAGGCCGGCAACTCCGCTGACTCCGCCCATGGCCGCGGTATTTTCGTCCTGCACTTCGCCCTGGATGATGCGGCGGCGCCAGGCAGGGTCGTGTTCGGTGGGGGGGACCGCATCCCACATCTGCGGACCCCGCGCAGGTGTGGGGCAGCAGTCAGCCGCAAGGTCCCTCGACTCGCCGCCGAACCCCACGGCGGCCCGCTCGGGATGACAGTTTTTGCCTGGATGGAGATCTATCGTGAGACGATGAAATGCGGTTTGCGTCATCGCCAGCGGCGCAAAGATTTCGCGGGCGCAGAACTGGTCGAGGGGGCCGCCGGCGAGGCGTTCGAGCGCGACGCCGAGCAACAGGAAGCCGATGTCGCTGTACTCGGCGCGGGCGCCGGGCGCGGCTTCGAGCGGCAGGGCGCAGGCAGCGTTCAGAACGGCTTGGGCCCCGCAAGCGTGCTCGAACAGACGCGCGTAGGCCGGAAGGCCGGAGGTGTGTGCCAGCAGCATGCGCAGCGTGACCCGATGGCGTTGCGGATCGGCTGAGCCGGAAAACTCCGGCAGGACCTCCACGACGGGCATGTCGAGCTTCATCGTGCCGCGCTCGTAGAGGAGCATGGCCATCGTGGTGGTCGCCACTACTTTCGTCACTGATGCGAGGTCGTAGATCGTATCGGCGGTGACAGCCGGCGAGTCGGGATCGTAGGTGAAACGCCCGACGCCCTTGAGGGCGACGAGTGAGCCGTTGAAGGTGACGGCAACGGCCGCGCCGGGGAAGGCACGGGCGGCGATGGCTTTGTCCAAGACGGCGAAGGCGCGCGCGAACCGGCGGTCCTGGCCGGCAGCGGTCGAGCGCTCCAGCGTGGGAGTCATGCAGGAATGATAGCGTGCGCGGGCAACCGCGCCCTCATTCTTCCCATTTTGGGAAGCGATTTTTCATATCCCCCATTTGGGAGCCTTCCAAAAACCATAGCGAGGTTGTGGTTCTCCGGCCTAAGTAGCTGGAATTAAAGCCAGATGGCTTTGGCGCGCAGCGTGCAGTAACCGCCACGGAACCAACGATAGCTGCATGGTAGGGGTTTTCTTTTCAGGTGGAAAGAATGCTACGGCTGTCCCAAGTCCCGGCTTCGGTGCGCCGGTCACTGCAAGTTGGCGAACCGACCTTTGTATCTCGTTGCAATCTGCTGTTCATGCTGGTTTTGACGGGACTCTCACTCCGGAACGCAAACGGGTAACCGATGTGAAAGGTGTCCGGTGCGGTCCACGGAACTGTGCCCGGCGAGTGGCGAGCACGGTTCTTCAACCAAATGCTCTGAAGGAGGATTGCGAGTGAATAATCAGCGCGTGTTATGGAGATGCGCAGGGACAATGCTGCTCTGCGCGCTTCTCGTGCTTGTCACCCTGCCCCTTGCGGCGCAGGAGCGTTTCGGCAACGTCGCGGGCGTGGTCAAGGACCCCAGCGGAGCGGTTTTGCCCGAAGTTACCGTAACGGTGAAGAACAAGGCGACCAACCGCACGTTTACAACCACGAGCCGCGCGGACGGCACGTTTTTGGCGCCCGAGGTTGAACCAGGCCGCTATTCGGCGGTGTTCGAGAAGACCGGATTTACCACTAACGAAGTGCCCGACATCCTGGTGCTGGTCGGCAAGACGACCACAGTTGATGTGGCCATGAAGGTCGGCTCGGCGAAAGAAATTGTGGAGGTCACCGGAGCGGCTGCGGCAATCGACACCAGCAGCACGATGGTGGCGCACAACGTCACGATCGAGGAACTCGATCGCCTTCCCAAGGGCCGCACTTTCGAGGCCGTGGCCATTTTCTCTCCGTCGGTAAACACCGGTGCGATCGAAGGTGGTTACCAGATCAACGGCGCCAGCGGCGCGGAGAACGGCGTCTACATTGACGGTGTTCCTGTGACCAGCATCATTGATGGCTCGGCACGCCAGACTTCCACATTCGATTATCTGCAGGAAGTCCAGGTGAAGACGACCGGTCTGGATGCCGAGTACGGCGGGGCGCTGGGCGGCGTGGTCAGCGCGATCACGAAGTCGGGCGGCAACACCTTCCACGGCGACCTACATTACTACTACTACGGCAACAAGACGAGCGCTGGTCCGGTGAAGCGCATCCAGATTGACGGAAATCCGGCCTTCGCTGATCCCAGTCAGTATCGGATGTCTTATTTCCAAGACGACAAGATGCTCAACGACAACCACGAAATCGGCGGCTCGCTGGGCGGACCGATCGTGAAGGACAAGCTGTGGTTCTACACGGCGGCCTCGCCGAAGTGGCAGCAGCGGCGCAATGAATACCTGTTCACCGAAGGCTACACTGGAGACTGCAGCACGCCGGGCAGCACCACGTGTGTGCCGGTCTACGACCCGGGATCAATGCGTCGCCGGGCCCACCAGATGAACTGGTTCAGCAAGCTGTCCTACGATCCCACCAGCCGGATCCGGACGAACTTCACCTATCTGTACACGCCGCAATACGTCACCGGGCAACTGTATGCATACAGCGGGTTCGCTCCGAACGTGACGACCAACACCAAACAAAGCGCCCTCGACAACCGGGAGCGCGGCTACAACCAGGCAGAGAACAGCGTAACCGGCCAGGTTGATTTCGCCGTGACCAACAGCTCACTGTTGAGCGTGAAGGCCGGCCGCTACTACCTCAACTACAAAGATACGGGTGTGCCGTTTGATCACCAGTACGTTTGGCGGACGGCGGAGTACGCCCCAGACGTGCCGGCGGAGCTGCAACTGTCGGAAGGCGCTGCCACCGCGAGTGGAGCAAGGGTCTTCCACGACCTGACCACCCGCACGTACATCCAGGCAGATTACGCGCACTCGGTACCCTTCGCGGGCCAGCACAACTTCAAGTTTGGCATCGGCACGACGAAGAACGTCAACAACGTGATGGATTCCTGGAACGGAGCTCTCGGCCGCGTCAATCTCTACTGGGGCCAGTCCTCCGGAGGTTACAGCGGAACTTACGGCTACTACACGGTGGACGATGCGTGGACCAACGGATCGGCGGGGTCGAACATCACCCACCTGTATGTCCAGGATTCGTGGAAAGTCTTGAACCGGCTGACCGTCAACGCTGGAGTCCGGTTCGAAAAGGAGACCATCCCGTCCTTCCGGCCGGATGTCCAGAAGTATGCCTTGCAGTTCGGCTTCGGCGACAAAGTCGCACCGCGTATTGGCGCCAGCTTTGACTTGTTCGGCGATGGCAAGGTGAAGATTTCCGGCGGCTACGGCCGGTACTTTGACTGGACCAAGTACGACCTGCCGCGCGGCACCTTCGGCGGCGACAAGTGGCTGGTCTATTACCGCACGCTGGACAGCGCCGACCCGGACTTCATCTACAGCATCAACCTGAACAACATGCCGGGCTTTGATATCTGGAACGCGAGGTTCGGCGAACCGGCGCGCGACCGGCGCATTCCGGGCTTCGACACCCTCGATCCTGATGTGAAACCGATGAGTTCGGAGTCCCTGAACGTGGGCGTTGAGTGGGAGATCTTGAAAGACATGGTCTTCACTGGTCGCTACGTTCGCAGCAACCTGATCCGGACCATCGAAGACATGGGCGTGCTCATCGCCGGCAGTGAAGCGTATTTCTACGGCAACCCCGGGGAAGGCGCCAATCGGTTCGCTCCGGCGTCGGGTGCAAGCTGCCCGACGACGCTCGACGGAGTATGTGCCGTGCCCATGCCGAAAGCCAAGCGCACCTACGATGCGATGGAGCTGTCAGTGGGGCGGCGCTTCAGCAGCGGCTGGTTGTTCAATGCCAGTTATGTGTACAGCCGGTTGTGGGGTAACTACGCCGGCTTGCAGAGCACGGACGAGATCCGTCCCTCGACCTTGGGTTACGGCTTCGGCGCGAACCAGGTGTTTGGGGCACAGATCTTCCGTCCGGGTGGCAACGCTAACCGCTACTTCGATCTGGACGAAGCCTACTATGACGCCCACGGAAACAACGGCCTGTACGGCCGCTTACCCACGGACCGTCCACACGTGTTCAAGTTCTACGGCGCCAAGACCTTCAAGTTTGGCACCGAAGTGGGCGGGTTCTTCCGTGCGTCGAGCGGCACTCCAGTCACCACGCAGGTGGACAGCCAAAACCAAATCCCCATCTACGTGAATGGCCGCGGCGACATGGGCCGTACGCCGGTGTTCAGCCAGACCGACCTCTTGGTGGCCCACGAGTTGAAGCTGGGCAAGGATGAAGCCAAGCGGCTGCGGTTTGAAGTCAACATGATCAACCTGTTCAACCAGAAGACCAACGTGTTCACGTTCGACCGTTACAATCGCGAGGAACACTCCGATGCTACCGGTATGGACCTGAGCGGCGTTGACCTGACCCAGGGGTTCGACTACAAGGCTTTGGTTGCCGCAAGCGGCAATGACCTTGATCCACGGTACGGCCAGGCTGCCGAGTTCAACCAGGGCTTCCAGGCGCGGTTCCTGATCAAGTTCATCTTCTAACCTTAACCTGATTCACAACCTCGGACGGGGCCTTCGGGCCCCGTCTTTTTTGTCATTGCGGGAGGCTCGCGGAGAGCCTGAGCGCGAAGGACGCAAAGGGCACGAAAGAACCCGGGTCCCCGCCGCCATGAAAAGATTCCCACCCTGTCGCTCCAAAAGCGGTCGCGACAAGGGTGGGGCAACCCCCACCCTGGAAAAGTTGGTAATTGGGAAAGTTGGTAATTGGGTAATTGAGCGAGCAGAACCGCGGCGCGAACCTGGGCACCCGGCTACTATTCGAGACATCCCCGCTGCTACACTGACGGAAAGTGCGAAGCGTCCACAAATCTGCCTGGTTGCTGGCCGCGGTGTCGGGCGGCTTGCAGGTGCTGATTTTTCCTACACCCAGCCTGTACTGGCTGTCGTGGATTGCCTTGGCGCCGCTGCTGGCGGCGGTGCTGAGGGCGCGGGAAGGTGCGGCGTTGCGCATGCCCGCGTCGTTCAGTGAAGCGCTGCTTCCGGCCGGCTACGGGCAGGCGTTCCTGCTGGGATGGCTGAGTGGAACCATATGGTCGGCCGGCACCTGCTACTGGGTGTTCCACACGATGAACGTGTACGGCGGGCTGGACAAGGCGACGGCAGCGGGAGTGCTGTGGCTGTTCTGCCTGGCGCTGGGCGCGCACGAGGGAGTCTTCACCCTGCTGCTGGCGTTGATTGCCCATGGCGCGGGGACGCCGCGCGTTCTTGCACGCCGCGCGCTGCTGTTTTCGCCGTTCATCTGGGTGGCCGTCGAATACGCGCGCACGGTGATCACCGGTTTCCCGTGGAACCTTCTGGGGACAGCGCAGGTTGATAATATCCCGCTGACGCGGCTGGCCACGATCACGGGCGTGTATGGCTTGTCGTTCGAGATCGTGCTGGTCAATACGGCGTTTGCGGCGGCGGTCCTGGCGCGACAAGCTGCGCGGCGTACGCTGCTGATCGCGGCGACCATTGGCGCAGTGGCACTGCAATTGAGCGTTGTAATCCACCCGGACCCTCGGGTGGCACCGCGGCGGGCGCGGCTGGTGCAGCAGAATATCCCAATCCGAGAGACGTGGACGGCGGAGTACTTTCAGCGAGTCCTGTCGGAGCTGCGCCAGAAAAGCGTGCCGGCGCCGGGCGACAGTGAACCGGTTGATGTGGACCTGATTATCTGGCCGGAATCACCGGCACCGTTCTATGTGACCGATCCGGTGTTTCGCCGCGAGGTCAGCGAGATCGCGCAGCAGGCGAAGGCGCATGTGATCGCGGGCTCGCTGGGCGTGAAGAGTACTGGGCGCGGAGTTGAGCCGCAGCAAGTGTTCAATTCGGCGGCCCTCATTGCGCCGGACGGGAGCTGGGGCGCGCGGTATGACAAGATCCACCTGGTGCCGTTCGGCGAATATGTACCATTTGAAACCGTGCTGAAAGCGGCGCAGCCGCTGGTACGCGAGGTGGGCGACTTTGTGCGCGGCACGCAACGCAACGTGTTCGACATCGGGCCGTACAAGGTCGGGGTGTTCATCTGCTATGAGTCTATTTTTCCCAGCGAGGTGCGTGAGTTCGCGGCAAACGGTGGCGAGGTCTTCGTTAACATCTCGAATGACGAGTGGTTCGGCCACTCGGCGGCGCCGTACCAGCACCTGAACCAGGCGCGCATGCGGGCGATTGAGAACAATCGCTGGTTGCTGCGCGGGACCAACAGCGGCATCACTGCCTCAATTGACCCGTTTGGGCGAGTGGTGGTGCAGGCGCCGCGCGACGTGCTGACCGCGCTGGTCGCCCCGTACGGCGTGATCGAGCGCACCACGTTCTACACGCGGCACGGTGATTGGTTCGCGTGGTTGTGTGTGATAATTAGTGGAGTGGTGATCGTCGCCGGAATTCCCGCTGTGCATAGAGTTGTGACGGGATGGCGCGGGTGAGCCGGCCCACCCTGTCGCTCCAAAACCGGTCGCGACAAGGGTGGGGCAACCCCCAGTAAAGTGTTCGCCGTGACGGCGGCACTGAACGAAGAAGCTATGGTTGAAGAACTGGAACAGGAATACGTCGCCCTTCGCGATAAAGTCCGCGATCTGCGGGAGTATCTTTGACGTCCCCAAGCTGCGCGAACAACTGACGGAAATCGAAAAACAGGCAGCCGACCCGAACCTGTGGTCCAACCCCGAGCGTTCGCAGGTGGTGATGCGCGAGCGCAAGCGGCTGGACGACGCGTTGCGTACCGAAGCCGAACTGGCGCGGCGCGCCGCGGACATTGACACCTATTTCGAGCTGGCGCGCGAAGGCGAGGCAGTCGGTCCCGAGTTGCGCAAGGAAATGGACGAGCTGCGTGCGATGGTGGAGCGGCTCGAGACGGAGACGCTGCTCTCCGGGGCGAACGACGCGCGCAATGCGATCGTCACGATCCATCCTGGCGCGGGCGGAACCGAGTCGCAGGACTGGGCCGAGATGCTGCTGCGCATGTATCTGCGCTGGGCGGAGCGCAGCGGCTTCGAGGCGACGCTGAACGATTATCAGCCGGGCGAAGAAGCCGGCATCAAGTCGGCGACCTTCAGCGTCAATGGCGAATATGCCTATGGGCTGCTGACCAGCGAAATCGGCGTGCACCGGCTGGTGCGGATTTCGCCGTTCGACCAGGCGAAGCGGCGGCACACGTCGTTCGCCAGCGTGTTCGTATCGCCGGAAATTGATGAGAGCATACAGATCGACATCAAGCCGGAAGACCTGCGGGTGGACACCTATCGCTCGGGCGGGCGCGGCGGGCAACACGTGAACACTACGGACTCGGCGGTGCGGCTGACCCACCTGCCGACCGGCATTGTAGTGGCGTGCCAGAACGAACGCTCGCAGCACAAGAACAAGGACCGGGCGATGAGCATTCTGCGTTCCAAGCTGTACGAATACGAGCTGGAGAAGAAGCGCGAGGAGACGAAGAAAATCGAGGATTCGAAGCTGGACATCGACTTCGGCTCGCAGATCCGGTCGTACGTGCTGGCGCCGTACCGCCTGGTGAAAGATCATCGCACCAAGACTGAGATCGGCGACGTGGACCGCGTGCTCGACGGCGACTTGCAGCCGTTTATCCGGGCGTACCTCAGGATGCGCAGGGACGAGCAGAAGGAGAGCTAAGGCGGGATGGCAGGGGCGGCAATCACGCGAGATTTGTTAGTGCGGCGCGGGCGCCGGCTGGAATATCTGACCATCGGCTGGAACATGGTGGAAGCGGCGGTGGCGATCGTTTCCGGGGTGCTGGCGGGCAGCATCGCGCTGGTCGGCTTCGGACTGGATTCGGTCGTCGAGAGCTTTTCCGGCGCAACGTTGCTCTGGCGGCTGCATCGCGACGCCGATCCCGAACATCGCGAACGGGCGGAACGGCTGGCGTTGCGGCTGGTCGGCTGGAGCTTTGTCGCGCTGACGTTGTACGTGGTCAGCGAGGCGGTGAAGACGCTGGTCGTGCGCGAGGAGCCTGACGAGAGCATTCCCGGCATTGTGCTGGCGATTGTGTCAGTGATCGTGATGCCGCTGCTGGCGCGCGCCAAGAGGCGCGTGGCGGGCGGGATCAACAGTGGGGCGCTGGAGGCAGACTCGCGGCAGACGGACATTTGCGCGTACCTGTCGGCAATCCTGTTGGGCGGCCTGTTGCTGAACGCGCTGCTGGGCTGGTGGTGGGCCGATCCGGTGGCCGCGCTCATCATGTCGCCGATCATCGCGAAAGAAGGCATTGAAGCGTTGCGCGGGAAGACCTGCGCCTGCCAGGCGGTCGAGACTCCGGCGTGCGGGTGTGAACACGAGGAGTGAGGCGCGTTTGGTCGCCCTGCCGGGCCCGCGCTGGGCGCGCATGCGTACCCACGGCTGGCGCCCTGGGGTAAATTCAGCCCCCGCTCCGCGCGGCTTCAGTTGTAGTCGCGGAGCAGGGAGCAATCGCAAGCTCACCAGAGGGGACACGGCGGAACTGGGCCCGCCGCCGGGACGGCGGCGCTACCGCTTAGCGGCGCTACACACCAAAGCTACAATCCACGATAAATCCCCGATTTTGCCGGATTGCGTGCGCGGGTATACTGCTGTGTCTTATGGCCGGTATCCTGAACATTCACGAGATTGAGGACACAGGACTGGCCGGCAAGGTGGAATACGATCCATGCCGCGAATGCTTGAGCTGATCCGCGCATCAGCGGTACCCGCGAGCCTGCTGCGTTCGGCGGCGCTGGGCGCGCTGTCGCTGCCCGCGGCCGAGATGCTGGAAGTGCTCGTGTACCTGACGGGGCAGCCGATGTGGGCGGCGACGGCGCGGCTGACGCTGGCCGGCTGGGACGCCGGTTCGGCGGCGGCGGTGGTGTCCGACCCGCAGGCGCCACCGTCCGTGCTGGAGTACTTCAGCCTGCCGGAAAACCACCGTCCGGCGCTGCTTCCCGCGCTGATCGAAAATGCCGCGCTGCCCGAGCAACGGCTGATTAACATGGCGCAGACGGCGTCGCGAGAGGTGCTGGACCTGATGCTGGCCAGCGTGCGTGCCCGCGCGCTGCCGGATGTGGTGCGGGCGCTGCTGCTCCACCCCGAGTTGACGGACGAGGAGCGCGAGCGGCTTAGCGCCGACCTGGAACGCGCCGGCCTCATGGTCAGCGACAGTCCGGGGCAGGACATCTTCGAACCTGATTTGACGCAGTATTTGCGCGAACATGCGACTGAAATTGCCGCCGAAGAGGGCAAGCCTTTTCACTTGATTGACTGGACGGCCGAGGAGCAGGCGGAAATCGCCGCACCCGCTAGCGGCGTCAGTTCCAGCGTGGCCGCGGCGCAACTGCTGGGCTTGGCCGCGCGCGCTGAGCGGGACGAGCGGCCCACGATTGTGCAGAAGATCGCGAAGATGTCGGTGGGCGAGCGCGTGCAACTGGCGTTGAAGGGCAACAAAGACGAGCGCTTCATCCTGATCCGCGACGGCGCGAAAGTGGTTTCCAGCGCGGTGCTCGAGTCGCCCAAGATCACCGACCAGGAGGTTGAGACCTTTGCCAGCATGAAGAATGTCGGCGAGCACGTGCTGCGCATCATCGCCGCGAAACGCAAGTTCATTCGCAATTACTCGGTGAAGCGCATGCTTACCGCGAATCCGCGGTGTCCGCTGGATGTGTCCTTGCCGCTGGTGAAAGAACTGCTGGTCATGGACCTGAAGAACCTGATGCGCAACAAGAACGTGGCCGACACAGTGCGCAAGTTCGCCTGGAAGATGTGGAAGGAGAAGGCGGGCGCGAACCGGTAAAGGCAGTGAGTGAGTCATTGATTCAGTGAGTCACTGGCTCAATGGCTCACTGAACAGCCCTGCGAGTTTGCTGCGTCGTTGCTGGCGCATGCATCTGATAATGTGTCGTTAATCGGCATTTCTGGAGATTGTCCGCGTGAGTGCGACCGATCCTATCGGTGAACTACTGAAGGCCGCCAAGACGATTGCGGTAGTCGGCCTATCGGACAGCCCGCTGCGCGCCAGCCACGGGGTAGCAGCCTACCTGCAAATGCAGGGCTATCGAATTATCCCCGTGAACCCTACGATTGAGGAAGCGCTGGGGGAGAAGGCGTACCCGTCGTTGCTGGACATTCCGGCGGAGGAGAAGATTGACGTGGTCGATATCTTTCGCCGCTCCGAGCATGTGCCCACCATCGTAGAGCAGGCCATCGCGCGGCGGGTGCCGGCGGTATGGATGCAGGAGACGGTGGTCCATCCGGAAGCAGCAGAAAAGGCGCGCCAGGCAGGAATCTTCGTGGTCATGGACCGGTGCATCCTGAAGGAGCACCAGGCGCGCAGCTAGCGTTTTTCGTTCGGCGTTTTCCGTTTTCCGATCAACCGCGTAACACAATGACGGTGGCGTCATCGGCGGGCACGCGTCCGCCGCTGAAGGCGCGCACGTCATCCAACACCGCCGCTGCCGTGACGTCCGGGCGCAAAACATGCTGCCGGAGACGATCCAGTCCGTATTCTTCTTCGGCGCGGTTGCAGGCTTCGCTCACTCCATCGCTGTAAAACAACAGACGAGAGCCCGGAGGCAGTTCGATAGTCTGCTCGTCGTATTCACAATCGGCAATGCCGAGGGGAAGCCCGGAGGCAGTTTTCAGAGACTGCGCGCCGTGGCCATTGGCGAAGAGCGGCCAAGGGTGGCCTGCGTTGGCGTAAGTCAGGGTACGCCGGAGGGGATCGAGCACGGCGTAAACCATGGTGACGAAGCGTTCGACAGGCAGGTCGCCGCACAGTACGCGGTTGACGCGATCGAGCACGGCCGCGGGACTGACCAAATGCTCGGCGGTAGAGCGCAGGATGCCGCGGGTGGCGGACATCAGCAGGGCCGCGGATATACCTTTTCCGGCAACATCGGCCAGGACAAGCGACCAGAGCCGGCCAGTGCCGTCCTGGTGCGGGAGGAAGTCGTACCAGTCGCCGCCGACGGCGCCGGCGGAAATGCATTCACCCGAGACATGGAAGCCTTCGATAACCGGCGGAGCTTTAGGGAACAACGCGCGCTGTATGCGATGAGCTTCGGCTTCCTGCTCCAGGGCGCGGCGGCGTTCCGCGCGTTCGCGCTCGAACATGCGAGCGTTCCAGATGGCGACCGCGATGTGGCGGGCAAGCGCCTCGAGCAACTCACGCTGCTCGCCCGGAAAGCCGTCCACGTCGGGATGCTGCGCGCTGAAAACACCGATGACCTCGCCGTGGGCGATCAGCGGCAGATCGAGTTCGGAACGCGTGGTTTCCTCGCAAGCGATGTAGCGCGGTTCCTTGGTGACATCGGGCGTGTAAACGGGCAAGCCGGTGGAGGCGACCCAGCCGGTAAGACCGTCAATACCGATGCGGAAGCGGTCGCGCTTCGAGCACTGAGTGCATCCCATGACGGCGGCGACGACCATTTCGTCGCTCCCATCCTCTTTCAGCAGAATGGTTGCTTCGAGGCAGCCGAAAGCAACGGCGATGTCGTTGACGATGCGGTCAAGCAGAACATCGAGCTCAAGGATGGAGTTGATCTTCTGCACGGCCTCGTTCAGCCGCAACAGCGAGCGAACGCGGATGTGGGGAGTCGGGCGAACCAGAGTGCGGGACCGAGGGAGCGTGGCCATACAAGTACTCCTTCCGCTTACATTTCAGATGTGCGAACTAAGGGCAAAGACTCTGGAGGATTTGGTGATTTGGTAATCTGGTCATTTGCCCACCTTTAGTTGTTATTGCCTGTCGTGCTTTTGCTGCCTGGCCTCCGCGCGCTTGCGCTTGATTTCTTCCAGGCGCTTGCGGATGCGTTCCTCGATGCCTTCGCTGGTCGGATGGTAATAGGTGCGGTGCTTCAAGTTGTCGGGCAAGCACTGCATATCGGCGACCTTGTCGTCGAGGTCGTGCGCGTACTGATAGCCGGCGCTGTAGCCGAGGTCCTTCATCAGCCGGGTGGGCGCGTTGCGCAGATGCAACGGGACAGGGTGCGCGGCGGTTTCCTCGACGTCGCGCTGCACGGCGCCGTAGGCGGTATAAAGCGCGTTTGACTTGGGCGCCAGCGACAGGTAAACTGCCGCTTCCGCCAGCGCCAGGTTGCCCTCCGGCATGCCGATGAAATCCACCGCATCGCGCGCGGCCACCGCCAACGAAAGCGCATTGGGGTCGGCAAGTCCAACATCTTCGACCGCCATGCGCACCAGGCGGCGCGCGATGTAGAGCGGGTCTTCGCCCGCCTCGATCATGCGTCCCAGCCAGTAGAGCGCGGCGTCGGGGTCGCTGTTGCGCACCGATTTGTGCAGCGCAGAGATCAGGTTGTAGTGCTCCTCGCCAGCCTTGTCGTAGAGCAGGACGCGACGCTGCAAGGCGTCGGTAACAATTTCGTCGGTGATCGCGGCAGTCGCGCCGGACTTCGCCCTCTGCGACGCGACGTTGCCGGCGACCTCGAGCACGTTGTAGGCGGCGCGGGCGTCGCCGCTGGAATAGGCGGCGATCCTGGCCAGCACGTCAGGGGAGGCGGTCAGTTCAAGTTCACCGAGTCCGCGCTCGCGGTCGGCCAGTGCGCGCTTGAGCAGGGAAACAATCTGTTCCTCGGACAGCGGGTTGAGCACGTAAACGCGGCAGCGCGAGAGCAGGGCGGAGATCAGCTCGAATGACGGATTTTCCGTAGTGGCGCCGATCAGCCGGATGGAGCCTTTTTCGACGTAGGGAAGAAAGGCGTCCTGCTGCGCCTTGTTGAAGCGGTGAATTTCGTCAATGAAGAGGATGGTGCGGGTGCCATACTGGCGCGCTTTTTCGGCGTCCGCCATCACCTGCTTGATTTCCTTGATGCCGCTGAGCACGGCGGAGAATTCGATGAACTCCGCGCGGGTGACGCGGGCCATGATCTTCGCCAGTGTTGTCTTGCCGACGCCCGGCGGCCCCCAGAAGATGATGGATTGCGGATCGTCGCGCTCGATCTGGAGGCGCAGCGGCTTGCCCGGTGAGAGCAGGTGTTGCTGGCCGACGAATTCGTCGAGCGTGCGCGGGCGCATGCGGTCGGCCAGCGGGCGGCCCTTGTCCGCGGGTTCGTCGGAGCGCGGTGATGGCGCGAATAAGCTCAAAACCCACCACAGAGGCACAGAGACACAGAGAGAATTATGGTCATAACACCAGCCTCACTAGGCCTTGCCTCAGATACAGAACGTGGAAACGAACCAACAGCCCGACTTTCTTGCCCGTCAGGTGCAGATAGCTTAGCAACTGGGCACGGAATACCGGCAGGTCCTCAGTGTCTCTGTGCCTCTGTGGTCGTGTTTTCATGTTGTCCTCTGTCGTGCGACCTCGTAGAGCACGATGCTGGCCGCCACGCCGGCGTTCAGTGATTCTACGCGCTGGGAGTGGGGGATAGCGACGGTGTCGTCCATCTTCGCCAGCAGGTCCCCGGGCACGCCGGCGCCCTCGTTGCCGATGAACAGCGCCAGCGGCCCGGACAGGTTCGCCTCGGGCAGAGGGGTCCCCTTGTGCGGCGAGGTCGCGACCAGTCGTATGCCGCGGCTGCGCAGTTCGCCAATAAGTTGATGGAGTTCGGCGCGGACTACGGCAATCCGGAACAGCGAACCGGCGCTGGCGCGTACGACCTTGGGGTTGAACTGGCTGACCGTGCCTTCGCCGAGTACCACGCCGGTCGCTCCAAAGGCTTCGGCGGAGCGCAGGATGGCGCCGAGATTGCCGGGATCCTGTATGCCGGCGACGACGGCGAGCAACGGCGCGGGCGCCGCGAGGAGGGCCTCCAGTGACCATTCCTTCAGCCGCACCAGCGCAGCGATACCCTGAGGTGTTTCGGTAGCGACGGCGCTCTGGAAGACTTCGTCCGGCAAAAGCAGGGTTTCCACGTGGCTGCCGATCTGCGGCAGCAGGCGGGTGGCGCGCGTTTCGGCCGAGCGGCCAAAAAACACGGCCTTGAACTTCAAGCCGCTACGGATGGCTTCTTCGATGATGCGTACGCTTTCGACGGCGCAATGGCCGTCCGGCGTAGGTTCGCCCTGGGTGAAAGCGCGACGCAGGTCTTTGACCAGCGCGTTATGGCGGCTGGTGACCGGGCGCAGGCGGCTGAGTACGTTTTCCGTCATGGATGCGGTCTGATGATACTCCTGGTGTGGGCGGCGGGGCTGCTGATTGCGGTCAAGTGGTAAGTTGTGTTAGCTTGCTTGATTTGACCGCGCTTTGCGGCCTGTTTATGTCCACCGCACCAGACTACTTGAGGAAGAAGTTGTCCCCCGAGATCATTCGCATCAACAGCGCCAGCCCCGAGCCCAAGCTGGTGGCCTACGCGGCCGGGCAGTTGAAGGCGGGCGAAGTGCTGGGCATGCCGACGGACACCTTTTACGGGCTGGCCGCGGACCCGTTCAACCTGCGCGCGGTGGAGCGGATTTATGACATCAAGTCGCGCTCGCGGCACAAGCCGTTGTCGCTGCTGATCGCTTCGGTGGACCAGGCCGAAGAACTGGCCAAAGACCTGTTGCCGGAGTTTTATGAATTGACGGCGCGCTTCTGGCCGGGGCCGCTGACCTTGATCGTGCAAGCTGCTCCCAAGCTTCCTTTGAAGGTGACGGCGAACAGCGGGAACGTGGCGCTGCGCGTGCCCGCGGCGGAGATCCCACTGGCGGTGATCCGCAAAGCAGGTGTGCCCATCACGGCGACGTCGGCAAACCTGAGTGGCGCTACGGAGTGCACCACCGCAGAAGCGGTGCGCGAGCAACTCGGCGGCCGGCTGAATATCATCGTGGATGGTGGCACGTCGCCCCGCGATGTACCCTCCACTATCGTCGATCTCACGGTGGATGAAATCGGCCAGCCCTGCTGGCGCATCCAGCGCGAGGGCGCCATTTCCGCCCAGGAGATCGCCGACGTGCTCGGCGGTAAATGAGCGCGACTCCGGCCCCAACGACTGTTCCTCGGTCGCATCGGTTACGACGCATGCTGGTGCTTGCGGTGCTGGGTATGGCCGCGTTGTTTGCGGTCGTGGCGAACCGCGTGGAGCGCCAGGCGCCGGTGGACGAGGCGCGTCCCGCGGGCGCGATCATCGTGTTCGGCGCGGCCGAATATGTGGGCCGGCCTTCGCCGGTCTATCGCGCGCGTCTCGACCACGCTTACGACCTTTTCCAGCAGGGCATCGCGCCACTGGTAATTACTACGGGTGGAGCCGCGAAGGACCTGAAGTTCACCGAGGGCGGGGTGGGGCGCGATTACCTGCGCTCGCGCGGCATCCCCGACCTGAACCTGATCGCCGAGACGCAGGGAAACGACACCGCGGAGTCCGCCGCACGGACGGCGACGATCCTGCGCGCAAACGGCATCACCGATTGCGTGGCGGTCAGCGATGCGTACCACCTGTTTCGCGTGAAGCGGATGCTGGAAGCGCAGGGGATCAAGGTTTACGTGTCGCCGCGTCCGGATTCGATTCCGCGGACCGCGTGGGCGCGGGCGGCTGCCGCATTGCGCGAGGCGTTGAGCTTTTTTCTGTGGAAGTTGCGGTTGACCTAGAGACGATGGCGGGTGTGGCGAAACAGCAGATCCCTCGCTACGCTCGGGATGACAAAGTCTTTGATGTGCTGGAGATGGCGGCGCCTCGCCGCTGAAGTTGTGTGAGCCCTAGCAGATTCTCAGGAGAACTCATGTCGCTGAAACCCGGAACGCAGGCCCCGCAGAGTGGATATTACTGGTGCAGCGTGTGCAAGACTCCGGCGCTGTTCGAAGCCGGTCAGACCCTGCCGACGTGCAAGAACAAATGCGGGCGCGGAACGTGGGAGTTTGTGAGGCCGAAGTAGCGGGATGCAGCAAACGCAAGGTCGCGCGACTCCGCGCGGCAAAATCGGCCGCGCGTCACTCAAGATGACAGGGCTGTGTTAAGGTTGCGGGCGACGACCGTTCCGGGGACGCAAGGTTCACTTCACCAGCGCCAGCACGCGTGCGGGAGCGCCTGATCCGCCTTCCAGTTTGATGGGCGCTACGACGACCAGTGCGCCGATGGGCGGCACCATCGCCAGGTTCGCCAAGTTCTCGACTTGGTATAGGTCGCGCGCCGTGCAGTAGCGGTGGACAGGGAAGTTGGTCGAAGGACCGTAATCCACGCTGAGCGTGTCAATGCCCAGACCGACGACATTGCGCGCTTCGACGAGGAACTTGGCGGCATCGAGTGACCATCCGGGGAAATGAGGCACGCCGCGCGCATCGGCGTTGCGATAGCGTTGCGCCGAATCCCAACGACTGTCCCAGCCGGTGCGGGCAACCACTAGAGCTCCCGGCGGGACGTGGCCGTGCGCCTGCTCCCAGTTCGCCAGGTCATCAACGCTGACGCGGTAATCGGGGTCGTTCTTCACTTTATCCGTGACGTCAATAACGATCAGCGGCCGCACGAGCCGCTCGGCCGGAACCTGGTCAACCGTCCAGCGGTTGGCAGTCATGTGGGCAGGCGCGTCGAAGTGGGTGCCGAAGTGCTCCGGCAGGGTGATCTCGCGCGCAAAGTAGCCCTGCTTGGCGAAGGTGCTCACGGTCCGCGCGGCCAGCTTCTCGCCGGGGTCGAAGGCCGGCACGGAGCTATTGAGCGCGTGCGTCAGGTCAATGACGTGGTTGAAGGCCGGCTGTTCCACAGGCGTATGGCGGCCCTGCGCAAAAAGGAAAATCGCGAGCGCCAGAGCACAACTAAGCGCAAACGTCGTTAGCTTCATGGGCCGAACTCACAGCCGCCGGAGCGGCCCACCTGTTCGATGCGTTCGACCCGGTTACGAACTGCGTAAAAAATTGTGAACGTGGTGCGGGTGCATGCAACCCGCAGCATGGTCCCAGGTTAGCGCCGAGATATGCGGCGCGAACCAGGGCACGAAAATACATAGATTCTTCGCCTCCGCTGCGCTCCGGCCCAGAATGACAACGTGTCAATTCGTTCCGCTGAGGAACAGGTCGTACAACAGATCGGGGCGGGCGTCGCCGCGCCAATCGAAGATGCGCAGGTAAATCGTGGCCGGCTGGCCCAATGTGCCCGGAACGCGCAGGGAAAGTTGCGAGTCTGTGGAGCCGTACGTCGCGTCATCGTCGATGCACGGGTCGTCGTAGGCGTCGGGCGTGGAGTCAGTGATGATCGGCCTGCCGTAATCAAAATTGTCGCCGGGATCCTTGCAGGTGGTCAGGCGGTTGCCGTTGGCGTCCAGCAGTTCGATGACGGTGTCGAGTTCACTGGTAACGTCGGTCAGGCGGGCTGCATAGGTTTCGAACCACAGCGTGGCGCCACCGACAGTGTCAATGCGGTAGTAGTCGAGATCGGGAGCGGCGTTGCCGTTTGCGTCGGCGAAAGGACTGACGGAGGCGCGGTAGCGGCCCCGGCCCAAAGGAGTGGCGGTGGCGATCGAATCGTTTCGTCCACTGGCACTCTGCACAACGAAAGTGTAATTGCGGTCTGCTGTTTGGCCGGTTGTGGTCGAGGCATGCACGGTGAAGTTGTATGTGCCGGCCACGGCGCTGGGCCAGCGCAGGAGGCCGGTGGTCGCGCCGAGTGCCATGCCCGAGGGCAAGTTTGTCCCCCACCAGGTGACGCCCCCGTACGCACCTGCTGCCAGCAGTGTCACCTCATAGTTGGAATCGGTGCGCGCGGGAGGCAGGTCCGTGATGATGGCGAAGGGCGGCGGGTTCACCGTGAGCGACCACCACTTTGTTTGCGAGAGTTGCAGGCTGTCGATCACCTCGATAGACAAGATCGCCCCGGTCTGCACCGCCACAATACCGGTGAGCAAGCCAGAGTTGCTGAGAGTGAGGCCATCGGGGATCTGTATGACGGAGATACCGTAAGGCGGAGTTCCACCACTGATCTGCAACTGTTGCGAGTACACCTGGCCAAAGTCGGCAGCGGGGAGAACGTCGGGCCCGATGACAATCCCGCTGGTGATGGAGAAGGTCAGATTGAGAGTGATCGAGACTACAGCGTCAGTGACAGTAACGGAGACGTCGTAGTTTCCCAACTGGGTCGGGGTGCCGCTGATAACAGCCCGGGTGGGATCGGCGGACACGTTGAATTGGAGGCCAGGAGGAAGCGCAGAAGACGTCCAGGCCGGCGGGCCGTTATTCTCGACCGCCTGCAAGGTCACGCTGTACGGCTGGTTTACGGCAGCAGCGGGCAACGATGTCGGCACCACGTGCAGACCGACGATATGCATGGTGAAGTCGCGCTGCACCACCGCGGCTGTGTTTTGCGTGTCCTGGGCGCGCACTGTGAAATTGAACAAGCCGCCGACCGCCGGCCTACCGCTGATGGTGCGCGTGGTGGAATTGAAGGAAAGCCCCGGGGCCAAGGCGCCGGATGAGATGGTCACGGTATATTGTCCCGAACCGCCGGTGACGACGATGGTGGCGGAGTAGTCTTGTGCCACCGCGCCGTCGGGGAGCGATTTAGTCGCTATAGCCAGGGGCTGCGGCGGAGCCGGGTTGAACAAGTTATTGGAACCGCCGCCGCCACCACAAGCAGCGAGCAGCAGCGCGAGTAAAAGAATGAACGCAACTGCGAGGCGGCGGTTCATGCCGTCACCTCCGCTTCACCGATCAAGGGCAGGAACAGTCGCGCACTCTCGAAGGCATCGGTGCGCGGCGGCGTCCCTTGCAGCACGATGGTGATGCCGGTCGTATCCGCCCCGGCAGTAACCGTAATCGGCCCTGTGGGAGGCGCGCTGCCCGGCATCTTTATCGGCGGACTTAGCGGCCCTACGCTCGACCCACCGCTGAATCCCGACAGGATGGATTCAACCTCAAGGGTGTAGGAACCGGGCGGCAGGGGAATTTCGAAGTAACCAATCAGCGCGGGGCGGCGGGAGCCGAACATGCTGCCGCCGGTGTTGTTGTCGTAGTAGCCGCCCGGACAAGCACCCACCCAGCAGCGCAGGTAATTTGCGGTCATGCTCTGCCCGGGGTTGCCGGTGAAGTACAGCCCGGAGACTGCCGACACCGCCACAATGCGCGATTCGTTCTGCGGCGTCGCCGGATTGTCCACCTGGCGGGCAATGACGTTTACGCCTTGCGCCGGTGTGATACCGTCCGTGAACAGCACCGTACCTTTGATCGTGCCGTAATTTGCGGGGAAATTGGCGGCGGGATAGAGCTTCGAGACCCACGCCGTATCATCGGCCGACAAGGTCCCCATGAGCTCCGTGACCAGGATGGGGAACATGGTGGGCAGGCCATCGAGATCATCGGCCGGGCAACCGCCGCCCAGGCAGTTCTCGTTGATTTGCGAATGGTCGAGGCCGATGAAATGCCCGAATTCGTGGATGAACGTCGCCTTGAATTTCTCCAGAGTGAGCTGGTACGTGGTTCCGCCGTTGACGAAGGCGCCATTCATGGCAACCTCAGCGGAAACGATCTTGCCGGCAGCATCGAGGGCGCACGGGCTGGTAAATCCAATGACGTTGGGATCGCCCACAAGGGCAGTGAACAGCGAGCCATCGGCATCGAAGATGATAGGGCTCTGCGTGCCGTTGAGGCACGACTGGTCCACAGCCGCGAACTGCGCCACGGTCTGTACGTCGCCGCCGGCGTAAGCGCCAGCCGGCAGAATTGCGCCGGCGTTGGTGAAGGAGATACTGGCCGTCGGCACACTGTGCCAGACGCTGAACATGCTGTCCACCAGTTGCCCGCCATACGGGTTGTCATACTTCACTACGCCGCCAAGCGTGGACAACGGGCCGGGATCGACGCGGTACTGGATCGGCAGGCTGTTGTTCCATTTGTAGGGCTGCCCATCAATCGGCGTGTTTGGACCACCGACGAGCAGCGGTCCCCCGGCAAACGCGGGCAGCGCGCCGGCAATCAGCCACAGCAACAAGCATGCGCGGCGCATCATTGTGCCCTCGCAATGTGGCGAATCACTTCCTGGAGTTCGTCCAGCGAAATCGCCCCGCGCTGATGCCGGCTGAGGGTTGTTGCCAGGCGGGTGGAAGGCTGGACGCCGCGCTGGCGCAGCACCGGTTCCACGCCCTGGAGCAGGTGATAGTTGTCTACACCGTTGACTGCGACCGTGCGCGTGCCTTCGCGCCGGATACGAAAGCGGCCCTGGTCGAGGCCGGCAGGGCTGACCAGGCCGAGGCGTGTGGGAGGGTTCAACAGCAGCAGCATCTGCTGTCCCTTGCGATACCCGGCGGCGTCCTGGCGGTCGCGAATGTCCCAGATGAACTGGCGAAATGTGTAGATCTGCCCCGCGGAACCCTTCAGGACCTCATCTACCGCGAGGGTCACGACGACGGTGCTGAGCGCGGAATAGTCCTTCATGGGCTCGACGTGCGCACTGACGATGCGGCCCCGGAGAATGGTTGCTGATTGCGCGGTGAGTTCGGCGAGATTGCGCGGGACGGTAATGGCCCCGCGTTGCGCGACAGCCGGCAGCGTCAGCACCATGAAAAGCAGGGGGACAAATGTGCGTTTCATGTGAGTAGGTGGATTGTTTACCAATCCGGGAACGAGTGCAAGTGGCTTACCGCAGGACAGGTTTTACTTTTAGCTATTCGGACACCGGGAAGCAGCAGGCCTGGAGGCCTGCTCCACCCGGTCGTGAATAATCCAGGCTACGGGCCCACGTCCTTAATCTGCTTGTGCGGCCCGGGACTTGCGTCCTGGGCCAAGTTCGGCCGCTGGACGCCGAGTGATTTCCATGCGGTTCCATGTGGCGCTTGGGACGACACTCCGCGGCGGTCACAGCAGAAAGAGCAGCGCCAGGCCGGCCGCCGCTGCCGTGCTGACCAGATTGACGGCGCTGTTGCTGACCCAACCGCGTTGCTGAAGCGTAGCCCCGAGAAAGCTGTCCACAAAGGAGCCGAGAATGCCGGCGCCGGCCGCGGCGGCGATCCACTGTGGCGAAGGCGCCAGGCGCGACCAGGCCCCCACCAGCGCGACGAGCACGGCGGCGGCGGCGCCGGCCAGGGTGCCAATCAGGCTGATTGCGCCGTCAGTGCCGATCGGGGCGCGTTCGAAAGTGGTGATCATGTAAGCGCGAGGCGCCAGCGCCTTGCCCACCTCGCTGGAAACGGTGTCGGCGGCGGCTTCGGCCAACGACGCAAGCGCGGCGAGCAACAGTGGTTCACGCCAGGCGTACAGCGAGAAAACGGCGAGGATTGTACCGACGGCAAGATTGGCCAGGACCTGCCTGGCATTGCGTCCGCGCCGGCCTTCCGCGAAACCGAGCTGCCGCTTGTGTTCGTAGCGCAAGCGTGTACTGGCGGCGGTCAGGGCGAATACAGCCGCCAGAACGGCAAAACCACCCGGTCCGGCGCAGACGAACAGCAGAAACGACACCACTGAGCCGGCAATCGCGCCCGAGAAGGCGACCGACTGCATGCGGCAGGCAAGCAGCGCAAACGCGGCGGTGATTATGGCTGCCGCCAAGCCATATCGCTGGACCTCGGAGACGAAGGGACCTTGCGCCAGGACGGCGGCCGTGAACACCGCCGCAGCGGACCCGCCGAACTGGGCTGGAAAAGGTGGCACTTTATTGCAGTGCACCGCATCCTATCAAAGGTCCTTGGGACAGAAAACCCGGCCAGAGTAGCCGGGGCGCGGAGTCCGTCATCATGGCTGCTTCAGTTTGGACTGGATACCTGACCTTTGGCTTGATCTCGATGCCGGTGCGCCTGTTTTCCGGCGCGCGTGGCAGCCACGTCTCGTTTCACATGTTGCACCGCGACGATCACGTGCGGGTCAAACAGCAACTCATCTGTCCCGCGGAAGACAAGGTCGTCGGCCGCAACGAGATCGTGAAAGGCTACGAGTATCGCAAGGGCGAATACGTCATCATCGAGCCGGACGAGATCAAAAAGATCGAGCCCAAGACGGCAAAGGCGATGGAGATCCTCGAGTTCGTGAAGGCGTCCGATGTGGATCCCGTGTATTTCGAGTCTTCATACTACCTGGTGCCGGAAGAAGCAGGACGCCGTCCCTACTCGCTGCTCGCGAAGGTCATGGCGGACAGCGGTTACTATGCTGTCGCCAAGCTCACCATGCACAACCGCGAGTACTCGGTGATCCTGCGGCCGCACCGGCAGGGCCTGATGCTGCACACAATGTTCTACCAAAACGAAGTGCGCCAGTTGGAACAGTTCGGTGATGTGGCGATCGATTTGCGCGAGGGCGAAATCAAGGTCGCGCAACAATTGATCGAGGCGCTTGCCGGGCCGTTTGAGCCGGGGAAATATCACGATACATTTGAGGAGAACCTCAAGAAGCTGATCCAGGCGCGATTGGAAGGGCAGGAAGTCACTCCGGTGGAGAAGCCGCGCAAGATGGCGCCGCCAGTGGACTTAATGGCAGCGCTCAAGGAGAGCTTGGCGCAGATGCAGAAGAAGCCGCCGCAGCGCGTGGCCGAAGCCCAGGCAGCTAGCGAGGTCGAGATCGAGCCGCCACACCATCCGCGCAAGAAGGCCGGTGCGCGGCGCACGCGGCGGGCAGCATAGCTCCGCGCAGTTCCCAGCACCACGGCTGCCTTCCGATAAAACAAAAAGATCCGTGGTTGCGGCCCCACGGACCTCTTACTTAAGCTTGCTAGCCTGTCCAGGTGCACTTATAAGATGCCGTAAACTTATGTCAAGTTACCTTTTGTGGGTGGGCGGGTGCCTGTCCTTACCCCCCTGGCGCCAGAAGTTGACCCCGCGCCGCATCAGGGTACGCGCTACCGGTGGACCCGACGGGACTCGAACCTGCACCGCACAGCTGGACAGGCTAGCATGCTCCCATTACACGACGGGCCCGGCGAAATTCTCCCGCCAAGCCTGCATTTTCGCAAGTACATTCAAACGGACCCAATGCGGCACCACCTGCGGTGGCAATCACCCGTCCTTTGCCGCTACAATACCAATTTCCTCTGAGAATGAAATCCGGGGATCCTGGAGCGCGGATGAAATTGCCTCGCATTGCCGGCGCGGCTGCCGGCCTGCTGATCGTTTTGGTGTGGGCCGGTTGCGGCGACACTTTCCGCCCGGTGGTCAATCCCATTAATCGTCCCGGTGGCGACCCGCAAGCTCTAGAACTGGCGTTCGTGCTGTACGAAGGTGTGCCGTTGCCCAGCGGGACATGCGCCGGCGAATTGCCGCCCAACGATCAGCCGCCTTGTCCGGGCGCGGTGCAAACCATTGACGTCACTGGCGACAGCAATATCAACACCCGGTTTGTCGGCCGCACGCCGGTGTATCTGACGCTTATATCCGGGACGCAGGTGTACACGGTCAACCGTGCCGACGAAAGCCTATCCTCCTTCTTCCCGCTGTCCGGTGCAGCGACATCTACAATCTCGCTGCCGGCCGGGGCGGCTCCGTCATTCCTCGCCGGCGGTGGCATTGGCCTTTACGTGGCCAATTCCGGTCTGAACAGCGTTTCGGTTGTGTCGCCGTCGCAGAACGCGTTGCTGACGACGGTGCCGGTGGGCGCCAATCCGGTCGCGGTGGCCGTTAGCCCGGACAACAAAAAGGTCTATGTCGCCAACCGCGATGGCAACAGCGTCAGCGTAATCAACACCGCCGACAATACGGTTGCGGCGACGATAAGCGTGGGTACTGCGCCGGTGTTCGTCGTGCCAAATTCGAAGCTCAATTTTGTATATGTTCTGAACCAGGGTTCGGGAAGCTTGTCAGTCATTGACAACAGCAACGACACGGTGGCCGCAACCGTTGACCTGCCGGGCGCTGCCGGGTCGAATTTCATGGCCTACGACAGCCAGTCCCAGCGCCTCTACGTCACTAATCCCGGGAGCCAGAGCGTGACCGTTCTGGACGCCTCGCAAAACACGCCGGTCGTGCTGAAGACCGTGACCGACGCGCGACTGTCGAACCCACGCGCCGTAGCGCCCCTGCCCGACGGCACACGCGCCTACGTCGTGGATGCAGGCAGTACGACCGGATGCGCGGGCGAAGCCGACATGGGGCGCGTGTTGGAGATTGCCACGTCGAACAATACCGTCAGCCGCTGCATAACGGTAGGCAAGGCGCCGGTGTGGATCGCGGCATCCGGTGATTCAAACAAAGTTCTGGTGCCGCATCAGGCGGCGACCATATCAAATGGCACGGTGACGATTCCCATCGGTACCACGATTGTGCAGACTGCCACTGGACAGGTCGTGGCGGACATGCCGGCGCCGTTTACCGATTCCAACTGCAGCGCTGAGGGCGCAAACTGCATTCGCATGAACCCGGTGCTGGTGGTGGCCACCCCGTAGGCGTTGAGTGATTGAGTGATTGAGAGATTGGGTGATTGACTCCGTGTGTGTTTGCAATCACCCAATCTCCCAATCACCCAATCTCAGGTCCGTTCCGTGCGGCGGCGGCGGTGGTAGCGCATGGCGATGTTCATGTACACCGGGCCGCTGCCGGTTTCAAAGCACATGACGAGAGCTTCGGTGTCTTCGCTGCTCTTGAGGCCCTCGTCGGAGGTGTGCACCTCCGGGGGAAACACTTTGAAGCGGAAGCCCTGATCATTGAGCGCGGTAACAGCGTTGCCGATCACCTGGTTGGCGAGTTCGCAGATCGTCTCACGAACCAGTTCGTCGCTTTCGGGCAGTTCTTCGCCAGCCATGACGCTGGCGACCTTCAGCGCGGTGCCGGGTTCCAGGTCGAAGATGACGCGGCCCTCGATCTCTCCCTTGATGGTGACGACGGCGGCCACGCCCTTGCGGCGATAGACTTCGGGTTCCATGCTGAGGTCGCCCACGTGGGTGCCGCCCTTGAGACTTTCAGCGAGCACCGCGTCGGCAGCGTTGATGAACGGCTGAATGAGTTCCATTCGCATAATTACGCCCCACCCGCGGCGGCCGCAGAGCTGGCCGTGACCGCATCAGCGCCCATCACATATCGGATCACTTCGTAGAGGACTTCGGCCTTGACCGGCTTCTGCACGAAGTGGCGCGCGCCCTTTTGCAGAGCGGCGACGATGTTTTCCTGGTATCCGACAGAGGAAACCATGACCACGCGGGCGTCGGGATGCTGGCGCACGATGCGATCGGCGGCCTCGATGCCTTCCATCTGGGGCATGGTGATGTCCATCAGCACGATATCGGGCAGCGTGCGGTCGTACTCGGTAATCGCGGTGCAACCATCGCCGGCTTCTCCCGCCACCTGGCCGCCAAAACACTCGATCATCCGGGCCAGGTTCTTGCGGGCGAAAACCGAATCGTCAACAATCAGGAAGCGCACCGGCTGCCGGTCCTTGCTGCGCAACAGAGCCGCAAATTCCATGTTAACCTCCGTCCCGCGCCGTCAGCGACGACGCACGCACAACGTACTTCCGGGTCTTTCGCCCACCACTAGATGCCATTACCCCGAAATGGCGCCGCGGCGCTGGGCGCGGATGCACTGCGCCTGCAACGCATTGGCGATTGCGTCCAGCGGCACCACGCGCAAGGCATGGCCGCGTTCGATGGCCGCCTTGGGCATGCCGTACACCACACAAGAATCCTCGCTCTGGGCGATGGTCATTCCGCCGGCTTTCTTGATTTCGCCCAGCCCATCGGCGCCGTCTTCACCCATGCCGGTCATCAGCAATCCCGTGGCGGCGGCGCCGAACTCGCGCGCCGCGGAGCGGAACAGCACGTCCACCGAGGGGCGATGGCCGTTGACGCGGGGATCGTCGGTCAGCGTGACCACATTGGCGAGCGGCAGCCGGCGCACCTTCATGTGCTTGTTTCCCGGACAAATCAGCGCCCGACCCGCCAGCAGCAGGTCGCCCGACTGGGCTTCCTTTACTTCGATGGCGCACGATTCATCGAGCCGGTGCGCGAACATCTCGGTGAATCCTTCGGGCATATGCTGGACGACGACAATGGCAGCGGGAAAGTCGGCCGGCAGTTGCGAGAGCACGTACTGCACCGCATTCGGGCCGCCGGTGGAGACGCCAATGGCCACAAGATGACTGGCGCGCGTCTTCTCTTGCTGCGCTGGCTTGGCCACTTTCGGCGGCTCCATCGCAACTTCAATTGCCGTGCTGGGGTGACGGGTGTGCGCCGCGACCTTGATCTTGTTAATCAGCTCTGTCGCGATGTCTTCCATGTGCGCCGAGGCCGCGTCCTTGGGCTTGGCCACGAAATCGAAGGCCCCCAGCGCCAGTGCTTTGAAGGTAGAGGCCGCGCCCTGGGTGCTGTGCGCGCTGACCACGATCACCGGCAGGCGATGCCTGCGCGTGATGGCGCGCAGCGTCTCCATGCCGTCCATGCGGGGCATTTCGAGGTCGAGCGTGACCACCTGCGGCTTCAGTTCCTCGATCTTCTTCAGGGCAAACTCGCCGTCCATCGCCGTACCCACGACCTGAATCGCGGTGTCGCGTTCGATGATCTGCGGGATGAGCTTGCGCATGAGCGCAGAATCGTCCACTACCAGGACTCGAACCGGTGGTCTCATCGGCTGGCCCTCACCTCACCTTGGAATGCGACGGTAATACCGTCCGACGCAACCGGCCGGCGCTGATCACCAGCGCGGGCGTCGACCGAAACGCCGCGGACGCGACCAAGCTTTTCGACCACGGCGGCAATGTTCAGCACCAGCACCACGCGGCCGTCGCCCAGGATGGACGCGCCGCTGACCAGATCGCTGGAGACCAACTGATCGTTGAGCGCCTTGATCACGAGCTCTTCCTCGCCAACCAGGTGTTCGACCATCAAACCGAACTTGCGTCCGGCCATGCCGACGACAATGACGAACAGTTTTTTCGGCGGGGAGCCGTTGGGACCCGCCAAGTGCGTCAGCCGCACCAGGCTGAGCACATCCTCGCGCAGGCGCGCCACTTCGCGACCGTCCACGCGATGGACCTCTGATTCGGCGACGCGCGTGATCTCCAGCACCGCAGCCAGCGGAATTGCGTACAGGCGGTCGCCTACGCGGAACAGCAGCGCCTTGATGATGGCCAGGGTGAGCGGAACCTTCAGTTGAAAAGTGCAGCCCTCACCGGGACACGTATGCACGGAGACGGTTGCTTTCATCCGCTCCAGCACAGTTTTGACCACGTCCAGTCCGACGCCGCGCCCGGAGACCTGGGTGACTTCGCTGGCGGTGGTGAACCCTGGCTCGAAGATCAGCTCCAGCACGTCGCTGTTCGACATATGCGCGATTTGCTCCGCCGTCACCAGACCACACTGGACGGCCTTGGCGGCCAGGGCCGCCTGGTCGATTCCACGGCCATCATCGCTGACCTCAATAACGACGTGGTTGCCCTGGTGATAGGCGTCCAGCCGCACGGTTCCTTGCGCCGGTTTGCCGGCCGCCGTGCGCTCTTCGGGCGATTCAATGCCGTGGTCAACGGCGTTGCGCACCAGGTGCGTCAACGGCTCGGCCAGCGCGTCCAGGATGCCCTTGTCCAGATCGGTGTCCTGCCCGCTGACTTGCAGCACAACGTCCTTGCCCCTTGCCTTGGCCACATCGCGCACCACCCGCGGGAAGCGGCGGAACAGTTGCTCGACCGGCACCATGCGGACTTTCATCACCGAGCGTTGCAGCTCGTTGAGCACCTGTGCCTGGTGCGCCAGCAGGTCGGTGAACTTGGTACGCAACGGGTCACGCGGGAAGCGCCGCATGAAGTCGTTGACCGTCTGGTGCAGCATTGACTTGCCGATGATGAGCTCGCCGACCAGGTTCAGCACGGCATCAATGCGCTCAGCATCAACCCGCAGAATGTTGTCGGATGTCGCATGTGCCGGAGCCAGAGCAGGTTCTACGGTATCCACCTCAGCGTTCGTTGTGCCGACCATGGGCGCGGCCAGCACATCGGCGGCCTGGGGTGGGTCGGGAAGGGAACACTCCGGCGCAGTGGGCGTTGCCGGCGCAGAGCCGGCGAGATACGGCTCCACCGCCACATTGGACACAACCGCGGGAATGCGGCATTTAGTGGCGATCCATTGCTGGTCGTGGTCGCTGGCCACCACCGCCTCGATCACGGCGCAGTCGGTCGCGCCATCTTCCGGACGGGTGATCAGTACTGAGCCTGATTCGTGGAGGACGTTATGCACCAGTTGCATGGCGGCGCTGCGCATGGCGCAGCCGGGATCGATCTCCACGCCGACATTGAACAGCGGCCTTCCATCGGCGCCCTTCTGGATCACCAGCCGGTCGTATTCGCTCCAGGCGAACTGCGGCGCGAACTTGCGCTCGGCAGGGACCGCGGTATTTTCTGCCAGACCACGGACCTGCGCGCGCAACGCTGCCGCATCGGGCGGCGGCTGTTTGCCGCGGCAGGCGACCAGCATGGCATCGAAGAGATCGGCGGCGCTGAGCACCACCTGGGCGACCGCCGCTCCCGCGCGAGCGGCGATCTCCGGCGTGAGCACGTCCTCGAGTTCGTGCGCCAGTTCGCTCAGCTCACGGAATCCGCAGGCGGCCGAGTCACCCTTCAAGGTGTGCACGGTTCGCCGCGTGGTGCGGATGATCTCCGCATCCTGGGGCCGCTTCTCGAGTTCCAGGCCTTCCTCGTTGAGCGCCTGTAACAGCTCCTGCGCGCTCTCGAAGAACAATTCGCGCAGCTCGGAGGCCCGTTCTTCAGAAAAGAAGCTCACGCATTCGCCTCAATACGCTGGTATGCCGTCCCGTTGTTCTTGTGGATCATGCGAAATCTGTCGGTGAGTCCGAACAGGCTTTCGGCATGGCCCACGAAGAGGTAGCCGTCGGGATTGAGGCATCGCCAGAACTTTTCGACCAGCCGCTTCTGCTCGGCTTCGTCGAAGTAGATCATTACGTTGCGGCAGAAGATTACGTCGTTGCGCTGCGGCAGGAACTCGGTCTTCAGATTATGAAAGTCGAAATGGACCAGTTCCTTGACCGCTTTCTTCACGGCGTAACGTTCGCCGGGAATCTTGTCAAAGTAGCGGAGCCGGAAGACGTAATCCACCGGTTCCATGTGGGCCTCGGTGTAAATGGCTTCCTGGCCGGCGCGCAGCACCGAATAGCTAATGTCGGACGCCAGGATTTCCACCCGCCACGGCGGCGGAATCAGCGGCTTGGGACTTGGCATGTCGAAGGGCAGCGGATTGCGCAGATAGTAATAAGCCAGCGCGTCGCACACGATCATAGCCAGCGTGTACGGCTCCTGCCCGGTCGAGCAGCCGGCGCTCCATATGCGCAGCGACCAGTCGCGCCGCTCCTGCTTGCGGTGCAGTATTTCTTCCAGGACCTGTTTGTGGAAGAGCTCAAGTTGCGGCTTGTTGCGGAAGAAGCTCGTCTCGTTGACCGTCAGGTTTTCCAGCAGCGCGGTGAGTTCGGCTTTGCCCTCGCGACTGGTGAGCAGCCGGTAATAACTGTAGAAACTGTCGAGCTGACAGGTCTTCAGGCGCCGCTGTAAACGGTCCTGCAAAAAGTGTACGCGGCGCTCATCGAAGTACATGCCGCACTCCTGGTAGATGAGCGTCTGCAGCAGCTTCAACTCGGGCTCCGTGAGCTGCACCTGTAGTGAAGGACTCGCCATGAAAACCCTTCTTCTTAACAGCAGCCATTAGCTCTTGGCCCTTAGTTCTTGGCCGCCCACTCCCGTTGCAGCTAAGGGCTGAGAGCTCATGGCTGAGTTCATTCAGTCGATCGGGGCCGGTTCCAAGTCGGTAAGCCGTCGCAAATCGCCGCGCTGGAGCACCTTCGTCAAGTCCACCAGGATCACCAGCCGTCCATGCAACTTGCCCACCCCAGTCACATAATTCAGTTCGCCGGTCTCGAAGACA
This sequence comes from Terriglobales bacterium, assembly GCA_041946775.1. Taxonomy (GTDB): domain Bacteria; phylum Acidobacteriota; class Terriglobia; order Terriglobales; family Acidobacteriaceae; genus JBHGBA01. Next base: position 25,452 of record JBHGBA010000019.1, on the reverse strand, counting down.
TTGGGCGCTGCCTCGACCTCCGATGGCGGAATCTTCAGCACTTCGGAGGCGGCATCAACCATCAGCCCCACGCGCTTGCCCTCGACCTCCGCGACCAGGATGCGGTTCTTCTTCCCGTTCTCGATGGTTGGTTCGCCAAAGCGCTTGCGCAAATCCAGCACGGGAATGATCTTGCCGCGCAGGTTGATGACGCCCTCCACGCAATCGGGCGCCTCGGGCACGGCGGTGATCTCCGGGACGCGCACGATCTCATGCACCAGGGAGATGGGCACGGCGAAGGTTTCCGTGCCAATGCGGAAGCCGACCAGATGCAGATCTTTGGTCATAAGCGTTCCTATGCGCGGGCCGCTGCGGCCACCGCCTGGCGCTTGCGCGGCGCGGCCGGCTGAAGGTGGTCGAGCGGCTCAAGTTTGAAGCGATCCATGGCGTCCAGCAGAAGGCGAGACATCTTTGACATCTGTTCCGCAGACGCCGCCAACTCGGTCGAGCCGGAGGTGGACTGCTGCACCAGTTCGCGCATGCGCTCCATCGCCTTGACCACCGCCTGTGTGCCCGAAGCCTGCTCTTCGACCGACGAGTTGATCTCGTGGGTGATTTCATTGAGGCGCGTGGTAGCTTTGGCGATCTGCGATGAGCCATGCGACTGCTCGTTGGTGGCCGCGCCGATTTCCTGGGCGAACTTGTAAACCTCGGTCACCACGTTGGCAATCTTCTTGAGCGCGGAGCCGAGCTCGCCGCCCAACTCGAGGCCTTCGTTGACAATGGCGGTGCTCCGGTCCATGTTCTCCACCGCCTTGCGCGCTTCCTTCTGAATGCTCTGGATCAGTTCGGAAATTTCCTTGGTGGATTGCGCCGACTTCTCCGCCAGCTTGCGAACTTCGTCGGCCACCACGGCAAACCCAAGGCCGTGCTCGCCGGCGCGGGCGGCTTCGATGGCGGCATTGAGCGCCAGCAGGTTGGTCTGTTCGGCAAGGTCGTCAATTACTTCAATGATCTTGCCGATATCGTCGGCGCGCTGCCCGAGCACGTCGATGATCTCCGCCGAAGACTGGATTGACGTGTTGATGCGGTTCAGGCCGTCGGTCGCCTTGTCCATGCTGGCGATGCCGTTCTGTACCTCCTGCCGCGAGCGGTTGGAGATGTCGAGGAGCACCTTGGAGGTATCGGCGACGCGCTGGATGGAAGCGACCATCTGATCAATGGAAGCGGAGGTCTCGCTGACGCTGGAGGCCTGCACCTGCGTGCTCTTCACCATGTTCTGCACGTTGATGCTCATCTCGTGCATGGTGCTGGTGACCTCGTCGATGGCGGACGAGGTCTGGACGCTGATCTTGGCGGATTCTTCCGAAGCGTTGGCCACCTGGCCGGCGCCTCCGGCGACTTGCGCGGCGCTGTCACGCACGTTGCGCACCAGTACGGCGAGACCTTCGGTCATGCGGGCAAAGGCCCGGCCCAGCGTGTCGCGGGCGGAACGCGGTTCGACTTCATTGGAGAGATCGCCCCCGGCGATGGCCTCCGAGATGGCCGCCATCTCTTTCAAATAGCCGACCATGCTGGAAAACGACCGCGCCAGAGCTCCGATCTCGTCCTTGCGGTCAATATCAATGTTGTGTTCGAGATCGCCCGTTTCGCCGATCTCGCGGGCGATGGCCATCAGCCGGCCCAGAGGCTCGGTAATGGACTGCGCGGTACGGTAGGAAATCACCATCCCCAGGCCGATGACCAGCAGACCGCCAATGACGGTAATGGTCTTGGTCACTACGGATGCCAAGGAATCGAATTCCTTCCGCTTGTTCAGTTCCTGTGTGGTTGCGGCCTTGACCTCATCAATGAGCTTGGTTGATCTCTCGAGCCACTGAGCCGGGTTTTGCTGCAAGTAAAAGATCTGGAGCTCGGAAACGGTGGCATCACCCGAATCAACCTGTTTACGCTTCTCGACCAGCGGACCGGCAAAATCGCGTTGCCACTCGAGCTCGAACTCGCGCAGCCGACGCAGGGGTTCGCGCTGCAAGCCGGTGCTCGTCTTGGATTCGGCTACCGTAAGTAATTCCTTCAGCTTGGCCGTACCCTGGGCGATTTTGTCGGCATCGCGCGAATCGCCACTGAGCATGAAGCTGCGCAGGTCGAGCCGGTTCTGCATCATCTGGAACCGCACCTGTTCGCAGGCGGTATCCAGCTCCATGGCGGAGGTAGTCGCGGCACGTGCGTTTTGCTCGCGCTGGATGGCCACAAAGTTGAAAATCATCAGCACCAGCACGATTGCCAGGATGGCCCCGAAATTCAGGTAGAGTTTCTTTTGAATCGTCATTGCTGCCACTCTCCAGACCTCAGGCCGCCACTGATCTATGGAGCGAAGCGGAACTCCACAATCTCAGTGGTTTCGTCGGCTCCGGGTTCGTACTTCCACTTGCGCAACGCGTCGATTGCCGCCTCCACCAGCACGGGATTGCCGCCAATCACCCTGGTCGCCTTGATCTTGCCGGTCGGGGCAATGGTGACTTCGACCCTGACTGTGCCCGTCAGTCGCATGCGCTTGGCCAGCTCGGGATACGACGGTTGTACCTTCACCTTCAGCTTGCGTCCTTCAACCGCAAGGGCAGGCGAAACAAACAACGTCAGTACAGCCACCAGAATGGCAACTGCCCACCAACGTGTAACTCCAGACACAAATCCTCCTTCCAAACACGGTTACCCACAACCCGTGGTGCACGGCGCGTGCCAGCGCCGCGGGGAGCTTCGGTGACTTCCGAGGTTCACGGTAAGTTGCTGAAAGCAGAGAAGGTTGCCCTATGTGGCGAACGTCGCGATGCGTTCTGGGGCGGGGATGCACGTCTCATGAGATTGCTCGCACCAAGCGGCTTCAAGTCTCACCTTGAGACGTTGTGGCCGAGGTGACACTTTCGTAACCGGGTACTTGCCGCGGAAGACACTTGACTCAATTTGAGATTGCAAGCTACCGTCGAGAATCCCCCGGGGCATGTGGTTGTTTCAGTATGCGCCACTGGAATGTCAGACGCGACTCAATCCGCTGGGCGTGTTGCCGTTGCCGGCCCTAAGGTTGCCGCGCCAGCGGAACACGCTACTTACGAGGAGCAACGCCGCGCCGATGTGCTGACGCAATGCGTCCGGGTGCTGCCCTCGCGGCCCGACCTGGAAGCCGCGATCCACACGCTGGCCGAGAATGTCCGCGCATTACTGAACGCCACCCTCGTCGTTGTCACCTTAAAGGACGGCGACCAGTTCCGCCTGCGCGCGCTTTCTGCCGCCAATCCTGATGTTGCCGCACAGTGGCGGTCGCGCTGTCCCCACGGCGAATGCCTCGTCACTGACCCAGACGTGCAGCGTGCCATTGTCAATGGCAAGCCAGACGTTGTACACGTTCAACTGGACGACGCAGTGCCCGCCGACGTGCTGGTGGCCCCCTTCGAGACCGCACGCACGGTCGGCGCATTGATGGTCTGCGGCCAGTCGCAAGCGGGTTTTTGCCCGGAAGATCTCGGCCTGGTCGAGGCGGTGGCGCGTTTCGGGGCGCTGGCCATTGCCAATGCCGAGCTTTCCGGGACTGCGAATGCCCGCGCCCGCGAATTGCAGCAGTTGGTGGAGATATCGTCGGAACTGGGCAGCATCGGCGAACTCGATGAGTTTTTGCAGAAGTTTGTGGTCCGCGCCGCCGAGTTCCTGGGCTTCGGCCGCGCGTTCCTGGCGCTGGTGGAGGGCAATGCCTGCCACGTCCGCTGGGCGTGCGAGAACGGCGTGGCGCGGCCGTTAAATTTCCCTGTGCCGGAGCCCAGCGCTGCGCGCCTGCTGGCCTCCCGCGATGTTGCTTGGAGCGACGACGTAGCGGCCGATCCGAATGCTGACCAGGAACTGGCGGCGATGTTCAGCATCAAGCAATACCTGGCGCTGCCGCTGATCGGCTCAGAAGGCCGGCCCCTGGGAATCCTGGGTGTGCTGGACCAGCACGATGGCATTGCCATCGGGCCGGAAGACATTCGCCGGGGCAAAGCGCTGGCCGCGCAAGTCGCGCTGGTCCTGGAAGCCAAACAGAACATCCACCTGGCGCAAATGCACCGCCAGCGCGCCGAAGCCCTGACGTCTGTTGCCCTGGAGCTGAACTCTTCACTGCGGCTGCCGAGCTTTGTGCAGAACTTCACCGAGCGCGCCGCTGCCATGCTGGGCGCATCATCGGCCGCCCTGGCGCTCGCCCGCGGCCCACTACTGGACACAGTTGTCTTCATCCACAACGGTGAAACCAAGCAGGACAAAGCTCTGCTGCGGCGCTTCAACATGGCCCTGACCGGGGTGTCGTCCGAGCAACAGGAGCCCATGTGCTGCATGGAGGCCGGCAGGGCTTTTGGCATGGACCTGGCGGCCTCGCTTGGCTGGCGGTCAGTGACCCTGGCGCGCCTGACGGGCAGCGATCGCGAACTGTTGGGGATTCTGGTGCTCGGCGATTGCCAGGAGCTGAATACCGACGACCGCAATTTGCTCCAGGCGCTCACCTCTCACGCCGCCGTTGCGCTGGAGAACGCCCGCCTGTTCACTCGCATGGACCAGGCCAACCGCCACTGGATGGAGATTTTCGATTCCATCAGCGACTTGATCGTGGTTCACGACCAGGCGAACAACGTGTTGCGGGTGAACCATTCGCTGGCGGACTTCATCGGGGTACGTCCGCAGCAGTTGATCGGCGTGGCGATGCGCGCGCTGGTTAGCATGGCGGCCGACAGCAACGGGCTGCAACCGTGCCCCTTCTGCCGCCCGGACGGCGAGGGCACCGACGAATATATTCATCCGGTTCTGGAACGCACCTACTTGGTTTCGACCTCGCGCATCCACGGTGCCCTGAACGAGGGTATGCAGACCATTCACGTCCTGAAGGACATTACCGACCGCCGCGAGGCGGAACGACGTTACCGCGAGTTGTTCGACAACATCCAGGAAGGACTGTTTTTTTCCAGTCCCGACGGGCGCTTTGTCGAAGTGAATGACGCCCTGGTGCGCATGCTCGGCTACGAAAGCCGCGAGGAGCTGTTGCAGGTGGATATTGGCTCGCAGTTGTACCTCAGCCCGGCGCACCGGCACCGCTTCGAGATGGCGCTGGAGAAGAGCGGCGGCGTGCTGCGCAATTTCGAGGAAGCGCTGCGGCGCAAGGACGGGTCAATCGTCCACACCCTCCAGAATGCCTTTGCGGTGCGCGATGCGCACGGACGCATCACCCAATATCGCGGCCTGATGCTGGACATCACCGAGCTGAAGAACTTCCAGGCGGAGTTGCAGCGCGAGCGCGACTTCAGCAGCAAGATCCTGAACAACACGCAAAGCCTGATCCTGGTGGTGGACACCGCCGGACTGATCAGCTATGCGAACCGGCGCTGCTACCAGGCGGGAAATTACAGCGAAACGCAGTTGCTCGGCCGCCGCCTCATCGAATTGGTGCTCCCGACACGCGCCGACAGCATGACGCTGGCCTTGGATGCCTGCTTGGAAGGTAAGCATGTGGACAATCTTGAGCTGCCCATTGTGCTGGGCTCCGGCCATACCGGCCAGTTCTCCATCAACTTGAGTCCCATGCGCGACGAGCAGGGAAACGTCAACAGCATCGTGGTGGTGATGACCGACATCACCGATGCCGCCATGTTGCAGGCCAAGCTTATGCATACGGAGAAGATGGCGGCAGTAGGGCAGTTGGTCAGCGGCGTGGCCCACGAAGTCAATAATCCGCTGACCGCCGTGCTGGGGTTTACCGACTTGTTGCTGCAAAACCCGGACATCCCGGATGTGGCGAAAAAAGACCTGGCCATCATCCTCCAGGAATCGCAGCGCACCAAGCAGATCGTACAGAACCTGCTAAGCTTTGCCCGGCAGACCCCACCGAAGAAGCAGCCGGTGCAGGTCAATTACATCCTGCGCCGCACGCTGGCCCTGCGCTCCTACGATTTCGCTAACCATGATGTCACCGTGGTGGAGCACTTCGATCCCAAGCTGCCCGAAGTCGTCGGCGATGCCCACCAATTGCAGCAGGTGTTTCTGAACATCCTGAACAACGCCTACGACGCGGTGTGCGAGACCGGCCGCCCCGGGCACATCGAGGTGCAAACCGGGGTGGAAGAGGGCTGTGCCGAGGTGCGCTTCCGCGACAACGGCCCCGGAATCAGCAATCCTGACCGTATCTTCGATCCTTTCTTTACCACTAAAGAAGTGGGCAAGGGCACCGGGTTAGGGTTGAGCATTTGCTACGGCATCGTGCACGAGCATGGCGGGGAGATCACCTGCCACAACAACGTAGGCCAAAGCGGAGCGACTTTCATAGTGCGATTGCCGCTGGCAGCGCCCGCTGCCGCTGCGGCGGGAGGCCAGGCATGAAACGTCCTGTCATCCTTGTTATCGAGGATGAGCCGTCGGTCATGGCATTTATGCAGGCCGCGCTGGAGCGCAGCGGCTACGAAGTCGAGCCCGCAGAAAGCGGCGCCCGGGCGCTCGAACTGCTGCGCATGCGCAGCTATGCCGGGGTCATCTCCGATATGCGTACGCCCGGGGGCGTGGACGGGGCCGACGTTTGGGAGTGGATTTCCGCCAACCGGCCGGAATTGCTGGCGAAGCTGATCTTCACCACCGGGGACATCGTCAACGAGGAGACCGCAGCCACCCTGCGCCGTACCGGGGCGCCCTACGTGGAGAAGCCCTTTCGCGTTTCACAGTTGATCGGTGTCCTGGAGGAGGTGCTGGGAAGCCAATGACCGACGACTTTCGCATATCGTGCCTGATCGTGGACGACGAGCCCGCCATCCGCGCCCTGTGTCGCCGCATAGGCGAGTCGGTTGGGTTTAAGTGCGCCGAGGCCGAGAGCGCCGAAGATGCGCTCGCCTACCTGGAAACCGAGTCGCCCAATGTGGTGCTTACCGACCTGAAACTGCCCAACATGAGCGGCGTGGAACTGCTGCGCCAGGTCAAGATCCAATTGCCGCGCACAGAAGTGGCCATCATGACCGGCCACGGCACGATTGACTCGGCGGTGCAGGCCATGAAGCTCGGCGCCTACGACTACGTCACCAAACCGTTTCGCGTGGACGAACTCAAGCTGACGCTGCAGCGCATGGAGGAAAAAGTCCGGCTGGTATTCGAGAACGAATACCTGCGTGACCGGGTGAAGAACGAACAGGAACTCAACGAGATCACCGGCTCATCCGCCAAGATCCAGGACGTGCTGCGCATGGTGTCGCGGCTGAAGGACACGCGCGCACCGGTGCTGATCACCGGCGAAAGCGGCACGGGCAAGGAACTCGTGGCGCGCGCCATCCATTTCCGCGGCTCGCTGGCCAAGCGCCCGTTTGTGGCGGTGGATTGCGGGGCGCTGGTGCCCACGCTGATGGAAAGCGAACTGTTCGGCCACGAGAAAGGCGCTTTCACTGGCGCGCTGCGCTCGAAGATCGGGCTGTTCCAATCGGCGAACGGCGGCACCATTTTCCTGGACGAGATTGGCGAGTTGTCGCTGGAAATGCAGGCCAAGCTGCTGCGCGTCTTACAGGAAAAGGAAGTCCGCCCGGTGGGCAGCAATGACAAGGTGAAGATTGACGTCCGCGTGATTGCCGCCACCAACCGCGACCTGGAACAGGCCTACCAGGAAGGCAAATTCCGCAAAGACCTGTTCTTCCGTCTGAATGTAGTGACGATCAACGTGCCGCCTTTGCGCGAGCGGCGTAGCGATATCCCGGCGCTGGTACACGCGCTCGCCCAACGCTACGCGCCCAACCAGAAAGTGCAGGTGACGACTGTCGCCATGAATTGCCTGATGGCCTATGACTGGCCGGGCAATGTCCGGGAGTTGGAGAACTGCATCGAGCGTGCGCTGGCGCTCGGGAACCACCAGACAATCGAGGTGGCGGACCTACCGCCCGCGCTGCGTGCCTACGCAGGTCTGCCGCCCACGACAGCGGCAGCGGCGAGCACCGCCGTGCTGGCGGCCACCGATTTGGAGGACATCGAGCGCGCAACCATCGAGCGCGTCTTTCAGCAGGTAAATGGGGACAAGGCCGCCGCAGGCAAGTTGCTGGGCATAAGCCGGGCGACGCTGTATCGAAAACTGAAGCGTTATCGTATCGGTGTAACGGAGCCAGAGAAGGCCGCGGCGGCGAGTGCGGGGTGAGGAAGTTGCGCTAGCTTGCGGTCTTCTGCCGTCCCTCCGGGACTTGGGCTTTCCGCTTTCGACCAAACCCAGGACTGCCGTCCTGGGCCAGGGTCGTCGCGCGCCTGGCGGCACGCCTTGTTCCGAAGTCCTTCTGTCCCCGTTCCCGCCTATCCAGGGAACGAACCCCTTTGCCTGGAGCATCCGATCTATTTCGTCTTCGTGTCCACCGCTGCCTTCACCTGAAACCGGGAAGCGGGCGTACACGTCTGATATCCGGCCGGGCGGGTGACGTCCGAATCCGGCGCTTCGCGCTGCATGATGTAACTACGCATCGTCAGGCACGTTGAGGCCGGCCCAATAGCAAAGGGAAGTGGCCAGGCTGCCCGCGTGTGCGGCGGCAGGCCTTTGCTCGAGGGCGGGCGCCATACTTGGTCTGTTAACGGCGGCGTCGCTGGACTACGCAACGTGTCAGGTGTGACCGCTGGCGCAGGTTGATCACTCGCACTGGCCGCTACAACAAAAGCCAGTGCCAGCAGGAACACGATAGCAGTGACTCGCATACGGGTTCCTCCCGGCCCGAATTATAGTCCCGTTCAAATCATCGCGTTTACAACGCCAAGGCTGTCGCAGGTTCGCGTGTCTCACCTGTTTCACAGTGAGACGTGCGCGCCCCGCTGCGCACCTCAGCCGCCGCGAAATCAAGAACTTAGCTTTGGCGTGCTAGTTGCTAATTTCTTCAGCGTAGCTTCACGTCTGCACTGGAGTGGAGCTGAAACGGCGGAGGGCCAATCGGTGTCTGAGCACGTCAGCCTTGCCGGCGCCAACTATGTCCAGGACGTTCCGGCCGCAGCGGCATCGGTGCCTTGCGCGGCGCGGCTGGCGCAATTCTTTCCCGGCGCGACGCCCGTGCGTCTTCCTGTGCGCGTGCGGGCCACTGCCGGGGATGAAGATGCGGTGATCGAATTCGGCACCGCCCGCGAGGTGTTGTTCGCGTGCGTGCTGCCGCTGGAGTTCGGCGAGCGCGTCCGCCTGCGGAATGCGGACGGGTCATTAGACGCCGAAGTCGAGGTAGTGGCATTGCAGTACGAAACCGGCCGCACCGCCGTGGCCGCCCGCTTCACCCACGAGGTGAGCAACTGGATCGTCAAACCATGACGCTCGGCCCCGATCAACTCAAAGCCATAGCCGCCGAGTGGCGCAGTGCGCGCTCTCTACACCAGGTGTACAAGGGAATTGCAGAACAGTTCGAATTGGCTGCCCCCGCCTGCCTGGAACTGGAGTGCCCGGTTGACAGCCCCGACCCCGAAACGCGGGCCGCTGTGCGGGCCTGGCTGGACACGATGGACAAGCTGATCGGCGTCCATCAATTACGCCTGTTCCTGCAAACCAGCCCGCTGTCCACGGAAACCAACCTGCGCAACCTGGTGGAGCACTATCTCGGGCACGAAGGCCACACCGAAAGCGACCGCGACAAGCTCGATTTCCTGCTGGTGCAATATTTCTCCGAATGCACGCCCGCCGCTCCGCGAAATGCATTGCCGCAACTCGGTGATGTGGCTCGCGTGCTGCAAGGCCCGCTCGGGCAATCGGTCATGGCGGTGCCCGACAAACTGAAAGGCGTGTACGAAGTGCTCGCGCGCATGGACGGTTGCCGCTCGTTGCGCGAGCTGTTGGAGAAGGGAATTCTCCAGGAGTGCCGCAGGCTGAAAGTCGGGGCGGGGGCCGACTATTTCGAACCGGCATCGCTGGTCGTGTTCGCGTGGTTTAACTGCCGGGTCCGGCAGACGTTCTTTCGCCTGATGCACGCCGATGTGACTGCCATACGCGAAGGAGTCAAGCAATTGCGCCGGCGCGGCGTGCGCACCCTTGATTGCCGGCACGCGGGCTTATCGGATGAAGAACCGCTGGAACGAGTGGTCGAGTTGTGCCGCCACTGGAAGAAGCCGTTTCGGGCGGAATACTCGGCGGGCAATCCTTTTACCCAACTGATGGAACTGCGCACGGCGGTGGATGAGGCGGTAAAACAGGCCACAAAAGCGAACCTCCAACCAGAGCCGGTGGCGCACACGACGCCAGCGGCGAAGACTGGCGCGCCTGTTGTGCCAGGCATAGCTGGGGTTGGCGCAGCCCCGAAGAAGGCTCCCGCGGCAGCGCCTGTATCTGCTCCGCCGCCGCAGAAGGCTCCTGCCGCGGCGCAAGCAGCGCCGCCACCCGCGGCTGTGCCTCCAAAAGCTCCCGTGGCGGCGGCATCGCCGGCGCCTCAGCCTGGAGAATTGCAGAAGATCATTGCGCAACTCACGCAATACCTCGCGTCCAAGGGCGGCGGTGATCGAAGCGAAGCCGTGAGCGTGATGCTCGGTGGTGCGCGCCTGCCGCTTTCCGCGTTTGAGGTAGCGGCCTTTGTGCATCCGGGCGACTTCTCAGAGGTGGTGCAGCGCGCGGTGGCGATGCGCGTCCTGCTGGTGCAGGCGTTCGACAAATTCCGCCGCGACGGATTGACCGACGGAGTGCACGCCATCATCCCCACGGCGAAAACTATCGCGCGCGAATTGCAGGCCGCGCAGGACGAGTCGCGGTCGGACCATGATGTAGAGAGCACGGCAGCGATTTCCGGCGCAGCGCAAAGACTCTGGGAAGTCATTGAAGACGTCGAGAAGCTGTCGGCCACCAGCACTGGCAGTGAACAAAAGGGTATTCAGTGACAGGCGAGCAAGCATGACCGTACTGATCATTGCCGACCAGCCGGGGTTTTCACGCGACTTGATCAGCCGTTGGCAAACGGAACGCAACGTGCCCGCCTTCACCGTCGTGTGCAGCAGTGTTTGGCAGGGAAACGCCGCCGACCTGGACCTAGCCGTGGTTGCGCCCATGCCGCTGGCGGAGCTTTCACCGCTGCTGGATCGGTTGGACACTGCCGGGCTCGTGGTGCTGGCGGTAGTGGCCGACGCGGCGGCTGCCAAAGCGGTGCGCGACAAGCATCCGAAGGTGCTGGTGGTCCTGCAACATGAGTCCTGGCTGGATTCGACAGTGCTCATGGCGTCCGAGGCGCTGCGCCGAGTTGAGGCAATGGCCCGCGCGCGTCGCGCCGAGGAAGCTATTGTCGCTGCGCAGCGCTACGCCACGCTGGGCCGGTACATGCTCGACATGCGCCACAGCCTGAACAACGCTTTGACTTCGGTGCTGGGCCACTCGGAGCTGTTGCTGCTCGAGCCTGGCGAGCTGACTGCGGAGGTGCGCGACCAGCTCGAGACCATTCGCAGCATGTCGCTGCGCATGCATGAGATTTTGCAGCGATTCTCGTCTTTAGACGTAGAGATGCAGTTCGCCGAGCGGCAATCTCAGGCTGAGACGAGAAAGCACGTACAGGGCGTGTCAGCGGGCAAGTGAGCATCGCGCGTTACGTTCGTAAGTATCTGAACTTTCCCCACTTAGCTTAGGCTGGCCTGGCCAATGGCGCCGCGAAGCACTGGCCGTTAAATTGCACCATTGCAGTCGGATGTCTCTGTTCGGAAGTGAACGAGAGAGGCGTGCCGTTGAAGAAGATACTCATCGTTGACGACTCCATGGCGGAAGTACGGCTGATGCAGGCCGTGCTGGAGCAGGCGGGTTATTGGTCGGTGGCCATCAACGATCCGACCAAGATCGAGCAGACCATTGATGTCGAGCGCCCCGGACTGATCCTGCTCGATGTCGTCATGCCCGAGCGCAACGGCTTTCAGGCGTGCCGGGAACTCAAGAGCAGCGCCAATTACGCCGGCATCCCCATCGTGATGGTGACCTCGAAAGACGGCACCAGCGACAAGTACTGGGGGCAGATGCAGGGCGCCGACGGCTACGTGGTGAAGCCGTTCACGCGCGAACAATTATTGTCCGAGGTACAGAGGTTTCTCTAACGCAGCATGGACGAGACGCCCCAACTCGACCAGCAGATGACAGAGCAGTCGGCAGCCGAAAAAGCTGCGGTGCTCATCGCGGAGGAACATTTACCCGAGCGGCAGTATTGCGTGTTCCGCAGCGGGCGCGAACGCTTCTGCCTGCCGGTGCTCGATATTGAGGAAGTGGTGGACTGGCCCAGCGTGACGCGCGTGCCGCTGGCACCGGCGTTCCTGATGGGAATTTTCAACCTGCGGGGCGCGATCGTGCCCGTGGTGGACATCGCGTTTACCAGCGCGCGCCGCGCCGACTTGTCGCCCAAACGGGTGGTGGTGGCCAGATTGGCCGGCGAGGATGGCCGCGAAGATCTGCGCCTGGGCATTGCGGCGGACGAGGTCATTGGCACCTATACGACGACGGAACCGCTGCTGATCGAAGAAGCGCCGCGCGATGTACCGCACTGCTGTGGCATGTTGCGCCACCCGGGCACACCGGGTGCTGGCGTGCAGGAAAGCGGCGAACGTCAGGATGATCGCCTTGCGCTGGCGCTCGACTTGAAGCGGCTGGTGGAGGCTTTTCCGGTGCCGGTGATCTGAGGTTTTTGGCTTCTGAGATTCCGAGCTGCTTGGCTGAACGGCTGAGGGCTGGAGGTTGGTTATGAAAGGTCGGTTGAATTCGACCGTCTGGTTGCTGGTGATGGTCAACGTGGTGGCGCTCCTCGCCGTGCTGGTGCTGGGGTACAGCGCTGGCGCCAGCGCCAAGGGAATCTCGCCGCTGGATTTCGGCGCATTGCCGTCCGGGTCCGGACTGTATCTGCTGGGCGCGGTGCTGGCTGCCCTCGTTGGCGCGCTGCTGGTCGCCGCGGTACTCCCCGGCAAGGTGGTGAAACCGGCGCAGCAACTGGCTGACTTTTCCGAGCGTCTGGCGGCCGGCGATTACAAAGCCTCAATCAGCGTTGCCAGCGACGATGAGTTCGGACTGATTGCTGCCAACCTCAGGACTGCCGCAGAGCGCGCGGGACGCGCCGTCGCCAGCCAGCAGGCGCAGCAAGATTTGCAGCGCAGCGTCACCGAGTTCCTCACCATCGTCAGCCAGATCGCGCGCGGCGACCTGACGCTACGGGGCAACGTCACCCAGGACGCCCTCGGCAACGTCGTGGATTCCGTCAACTACATGCTCGACAACTTTGCCAAGGTACTCGAGCGCGTACGCAAGGCCGCTGTTGACGTCCAGACCAGCTCGCACGAAATCCTCGTGGCGGCCGAAGAGATGGCCAACGGCGCCACCCAGCAGGACCAGGAGATCACCAACACGTCGTCGGCCGTGGAAGAGCTGACCGTGTCGATGAAGCAGGTGTCCAACAACGCCGAAGCCAGCGCCGAGGCGGCGCGCCGGGCTCTGGACGCCGCCGAACAGGGCAACCGCTCGGTACGCGACACCCTGGAAGGCATGCAGCGCATTCGCGCGTCGGTGCAGGCAACGGCGAAGAAGATCAAGTCGCTGGGCGACCGCTCGCTGGAAATCAGCGAAATCATCAACGTGATTAACGACATCACCGAGCAGACGAACCTGCTGGCGCTGAACGCTGCCATCGAGGCGGCGCGCGCGGGCGAAGCGGGCCGCGGTTTCGCCGTGGTCGCCGACGAAGTGCGCAAACTGGCCGAGCACTCGCGCAATGCGACCAAAGACATTGCCGCGCTGATCAAGGCCATCCAGGCGGAAACCAACGAAGCGGTGGTCGTCATGGAGGAAGGCACGAAGGAAGTGGAAGTCGGCGCCCGCCTGGCCGATCAGGCCGGCAAGGCGCTGGAGGCCATTTCCAGCGTGGTGCGCCAGTCGGCGGAGTTGGTACAGGAAATTTCGCTCGCTTCAAAGCAGCAGGTGCGCGGCACCGAAGGCGTAGCCAACGCCATGCAGATCATCAGCAACATCACGCGGCAGACGTCGCAGGGTGCGCGCCAGACGGCCCGCACCGTAGAACAACTGGTGAAGTTGAGCGAACAGCTGAACGAAGCGCTATCGCAGTTCCGCATCGCCAGTGCTGGTCCGGCGAAGGTGCAGTCCATCGCGGCTGCCGCTGCACAACGATAAACATCGGGCCAACGGGTCATCGGGTCATCGGGACATCGGGACATCGGGACAACGGGTCATCGGGTCAGCGGGTCATCGGGACATCGGGCCATCGGGCCATCGGGCCATCGGGACATCGGGTCATTGGGTCAACGGGCCATCGGGTCATTGCAGTATCGGGTGATTACATGGTTGCTCCTTCGAGGCATCGGTGCGTATCGAATCGTGATGCGGTGACCGGTACGTACCGAGCTTTGACAGGAACTGGCGGGCAGCCACGGAGTCCCGCGAGGGACCACTGAAACTTTGCACGCGAACTCCAATCCGGCGGTCGTCAGCGAGCACGAACTGGACGAGATCCGTGCCCTGATCGAACAGCGCTCCGGCATCCTGTTCGACCGCTCGCGCGAGCGCTTCTTCTCCGCGCGCGTGCGCGAGCATGCCACGGCGCGCAAGCTGGCGCACGGCTCCGGCCTGCTGCGGCTGATCCGTGTTTCCAACGTCGAATACGACTCGCTGCTCGAACGCCTGCTCACCCAGGAAACCTCGTTCTTCCGCTATCCGGACGTATTCGAGGTCCTGGAAAAACGCGTGCTTCCCGAGCTGCATATGCGCAAGTTCTGGGAGAACCCGCGCACTCTGCGCGTGTGGAGCGCGGGCTGCGCCACCGGGGAAGAGCCATATTCAATCGCGATCACCATCCTCGACGCCCTGGAATTTGCCGAAGCATGGAACGCGCACATCCTGGCGACCGACATCAGCCGGCAGGCGTTGGCGGAAGCCGAACGCGGCGTGTATCCCGCGCGCGAGTTGGCGGCGCTCAGCCCACGCCAGATCGAAAACTATTTTCAGCCGGCGGGTAAGGACTACGCCGTCCGTCCCAAGGTGCGCAGCCTGGTTTCGTTTGTGCCGATGAATCTGGTGCAGCCGGTGTACATGGGCCGGTTTGACTGCATTTTCTGCATGAACGTGCTCATCTACTTCGGCGAGCAGCGGCGGGCGGAGTTGATCCGGCGCTTCTACGATGCCCTGGAGCCAGGCGGTTACCTTTTTCTCGGTCATGCAGAAACGGTGGTCGGCGCGCCCGTGCGCTTCAACACCATCGTGCACCGCGACGCGCGCGTGTATCAGAAGCCTGACCGGGTGAGCGAACGCGACACCTCGGCGAATGACTCCGAGGCCGGGAGGACGACATGAGCTCCCCCGGCGCGGAATTCGTTGACCTCTTCCTGCAGGAGGCCAGCGAACACCTGCAACACCTGCGCGAGTACGCCGCCATTCTTCAGGACCCGTATCCCGCGGCGGAGGAAGTCGAACGCCTCTACGTTGCCGCGCATACACTGAAGGGCTCGTCGGCGATGTACGGTTTTACGCTCTTCGCCGAACTGGCCGCCAAGCTGGCGCACGTCTTCCAATACGCGATGAACGTAGGCGTGGCCCCCGATGCCGCTGCGCCGCTGGTGGAGTTCATCTCCGAAACGGTGGCGGTGCTCGAGTCCGACCTGCTGCTCATCAACGACACCGGCAAGGAGAACACCGAAGAGATCACTGCCTTCAAACAGCGTTTCCCGTTCGCGTTTCAGGCGCAGGCGGCCGAGGAGCCGCCGGTGCCGGTTGAGACCGCCGCTGCGGAAGGCGCTGGTGAACAGCCTTCGGTCGAAGAACCAGGCGCTGTAGTCGCGCCAGCCACCCAACCGCAGGAGATTGAAATCGAAATCCCGCCGGAAACTGAAGTGCCAGCGGAGATACTGGAGTTTTTCGTTCCCGAGGCGGAAGAACATCTCCAGACCATTACCGAGTGCCTGCTGGCGCTGGAGACCAATCCCAACGAAGAAGACATCCATCGGCTGTTCCGCGCCATGCACACGGTGAAAGGCTCGGCCGCGCAGGTCGGGCTCCCGCGCATTGCGCTGGTGGCGCACCGTGCCGAAGACCTCATCGGGCGGCTGCGCGATGGCGAACTGAAGCCGAGCGCCGCCATCGTGGACCTCTGCCTCGATGCGGTTGATGCCCTTAAGAAATTCCTTTACTCACAGTGGCCGGACGAAGCCACTATGCAGCAGACTGTGCGCACGCTGCTCAAGCGCATCGCGCGGCTGGCGCCGGAAGACGAGGAAACACCGAAGGCGCCAACTGTGTCTTCTGTGTCCACCGTGGCCCCTTTGGTTGAAGCCTCATCCCCGGCGGAAACGGAGAAGGCTGCCGCAGCCTCTGTCCTGGCCGCGATTCCCGCGCCGGACGAGATCCCAAGTTCTGAAGTGAGCAGTGAAACCGCGCCCGCTCTGGCGCTCTCCGAACCGGCAGTCAGCGCGAGTGCCGGAAACGATGTTGCCACGGATGCCGCCGCTGCTCCGCACGTTGAAGTGGCGGCGGCCCCTCTTCCCGCACCGGAAACGCAGGCCCCGACGGAAAAGCCGGTGGGCAAGACCACCGCGACGCCGCAGTCCAAGTCCGTCCGAATTGCGCTGGAACGCCTCGACCGCATGATGAACGCGGTCGGCGAGCTGGTCATCAACCGTACGCGCATGCTGGGCCGCCTGGCGGAACTGGAAAAGCTGGCGGACGTGCTGAATTTCTCCAAGGCGCGCATGTCCGACAAGATCGTCGAATTCCAGGACAAGTACGAGTTCAGCCGCCTGCACGTGCTGCCGCCGGTCACCGAGTGGAAGCCCGAATCGCAGAACCCGAATTTTGGCCGCCGCGCCACCGACCATTTGCCCTTCCCGACGACCTGGTCGGAGCCGGTTGCGGCGTTTCCGTTCCGCGGCGGATACTCCAGTTACTCCCATTCCTTCGACGCATCGCTGGCAGAGTTCAGCGAACTCGAGATGGACCGCTACGACGATTTCAGCATCCTCTCGCGGTCGCTGACGGAAATTTCCGCCGACATCACGGAAATCCTTACGCAGCTCGACACCTTCGTGCGCCGAGTGGATTCCGATATTGACGAGTTCACCAAACTTGCCCACCGTTTGCAGGACGAGATCACGCAAGCGCGCATGGTGCCTATCGGCAACTTGTACACGCGCATTTCGCGCACCGTTCGCGACGCGGCCAAAGCGGTGGGCAAACGCGTGGAACTGGAACTCTCCGGCGCCGAGACCGAGCTGGACAACAACATCATCCAGCAGATCGCCGATCCGCTGCTCCACCTGGTGCGCAACGCCGTGGCCCACGGCATCGAGCGCGAAGAAGAGCGCTATCACGCAGGGAAGCCGGACGACGGCAAAGTGGCCGTGCGGGCCTACCATCGCGGCAACCACATTTATGTCGAAGTGGAGGACGACGGCCGCGGCATTGACTGGGACCACGTGCGCAATACCGCCGTGGAGCTGGAAATCATCGCGCCCGACGAAGTCAATCGGCTCACTGAGCGGCAGTTGCAGGACCTGCTGTTCCATCCGGGATTTTCCACCGCGCCGCGCAAGAGCGAACTGGCAGGTCGTGGCGTGGGGCTCGATGTGGTGCGCACCAACCTGAACGCGCTTAACGGCGAAATCGAGATCGAGACGCAGAAGGGCCTGGGCACGCGGTTCACGCTGAAAGTCCCGCTGACGCTGATCATCTCGCAGGCGCTGTTTGTGCGTTGCGGGCAGCAGGTGTTCGCTTTTCCGCTGGCGTTCGTCGAAGAAATCCGCCGCATTCGCGACGGTGAGATCGAAGAGGTCGGCGGCAAGCTGCTCACCAAAGTGCGCGATGTTGTCACCGAGGTCGTGCGTCTCGAGCAGCAACTTGGGCTGGAGCCGTTCGAGCCGGTCAACGGCTTCTATCGCCTAGTGATCGTCAACGTCGCCGGGCGCCAGGTGGGGATCATCGTCGAAGAGGTCCTGCGCAAGGACGAGATTGTTATCAAGAACCTGGGCGAGTACCTGCGTAACGTAAAGCTGTTTCCGGGAGCGACCATCGCGCCAGACGGCAGCCTGATTTTGCTCGTGGACGTGAACCGTTTGATTGCGGGCGAGGCGATCGAGCGGCGTCCGCTGATGACTTCGGCCAACGCCGCTGCGGCGCGCATCTTCGCCCCCGGCGCCCTGGCCGTTGCTGCCGGCGAAATCCCCGAAGAGGCCGTGGACCAGGTGCCCGAAGAGAGAGTTGTGGTGCTGGCCGACGATTCCATCAGCGTGCGCAAGTTCGTGGGACGCATGCTGGAGAAGGCCGGGTATCGCGTCCGGCTGGCCGCCGACGGTCTGGAGGCGCTCGAAATCGTGGCGCAGACGCGGTGCGATCTCGTAGTCACCGACCTGGAGATGCCGCGCACCAACGGCTACGAGTTGATGGCGCACCTGCGGCAAGCGCCGGAAACGCGCGACATCCCCGTGATGGTTGTGACCTCGCGCGCCGGCGCCAAGCACCGCGATAAGGCCATCAAGCAGGGCGCGTCTGATTTCCTGGTGAAACCGGTGCAGGAGGACCAGTTCATCGCCGCCGTGAACGCGTTGATCGGGGCGGGGAACGGTGTCGCCCGTGCCAAGGCGTCAGGGGCATGAAGCAGATTCCTCGCGGGCTGAAGCCCGCCCGGAATGACAAAGGAGAGGGCTTGTGTCGGCACGGCCGAAGCCGTGTCCTGCCCAAAACAGTTCTCGAGGTGGTTGTAGTTGCTGGCTGCTAGTTGCTTGTTGCTGATTCGCGATGCCTAACGTTACTCGAACTCGCGTGCTGATCGTGGACGACTCGGCGTTCATGTGCAAGGTGCTGCAGAGCATCATCAGCGCCGACCCGGAGATGGAGGTGATCGGCACGGCGCGCGACGGCCGCGATGCCATCAGCAAGGCGGAAGCGCTCAAGCCCGACGTGATCACCATGGACATCAACATGCCCCACGTGGACGGATTGCAGGCCACCGAGGTGATCATGTCGAGCAATCCACGGCCCATCGTAATTGTCAGTTCGGAATCGCGCGAAGGCGCCGAGCTGACGCTGCGTGCCCTGGAGCTGGGCGCCATCGATTTCGTTCCCAAGCCCTCCAGCGGCATTGATCTGGACATGAACAGCGTGCGCGACGAGCTTTGCCGCAAGCTCAAGATGGCGGGCAAAGTACGGGTGGTGCGCAACGCGGCGCGGTCACCCTACGTGCAGGGCTTTTCCGGGAACGGCAACAATGGCCCGACAACGCCTGCGCCTTCAGCCGCGCCGCCCGTTCCAAGTTCGCCGAAGCCGCTGGCGAACTTGAATCCCGCTCTGTCAGCGATTCCCAGTATCCGCGTGAATGGCAAATTTCCCCTGATCTGCCTGGCGGCCTCGACCGGAGGTCCGGCCGCGCTGATGCAACTGGCGCCGATGTTCCCGCGCGAATTTCCCGGAGCGGTGCTGCTGATCCAGCACATGCCGGGCAGCTTCACCGGGCAGTTCAGCCAGCAACTGGCGGAAGTCGCCTCGATCCGCGTGAAGGAAGCGGAACAGGGCGAGCTGATATATCCCGGAACGATATATGTGTGTCCGGGCTCGCAGCACCTGCGGGTGTCGCCCAACGGACGCGTCACGCTCGACGATGGCCCGCGCGTCAATGGCTACCGGCCCTGCGCCGACCTGACGATGGAAACCCTGGCGTCGTTTGCCGGGCCGATGGGCACCGGGGTGGTGCTGACCGGCATGGGGGCCGACGGCGCGCGTGGCGCCCGGGCCATCAAGGCGACTGGCGGGTACGTGATCGCGCAGGACGAGGCCACCTCGGTCATCTTCGGCATGCCCGCGGAGGCCATTCGCACCGGCGCGGTTGACCAGGTTGTGCCGCTCACACAAATTTACGCCGCCATCGAAAAGCGCATCCTGTTCACCCTGGGCGCGTCGCGGGTAGGTGCGCTATGAGGCTGCCGCGTGCCGAGCAGCGGAAACACGCGCGCCACGGCGAGGCGGTAATCCTGTTCGTCGTGAATGGAATTGTGTTCGCGATCGCGGCCACCGCGGTTGACGAGATTCGCAACAGCAACGGACTGCAACCGCTCGCCGCTTCGCCACTGCCGGCAGCCCGGTTGGCAAAGGTCCGCCATCGGCTGGAACGCGACGGCCGCACTTACTTTGTCGTGGACGCGGCATACCACTTCCACCTGCTGCCCATGCCGCTGCCGCGGTTGTTGCTGCTGCGCGACCGCCCGGTGGCGGTGATGGTGGAGCGCATCGACCGCATGGCCGAAATCAGTGCCGTGCTGCCCTTGCCGCGCGCTTTCACCGGTGAAGAACGCCGCTGGTACCGCGGTCTGGCGCTGCTGCCTGGTGAGCGCCACGACGTGCGCGTGGTCCCGGTAGTCAAGCCGGAAGCGTTCTTAAGTGATTCTGACGTGGATGTCCTAGGCCGCGTGCTGCGCGGCCGCGAGGTACCGGCATGAACGCGGTGCACAAGTTCGTGCTGTTTCCTCTCGGTGCGCGGCGCTTCGCGTTGCCATCGGAACGCGTCGCGGAACTGGCGCGTCCCGGCCATCTGCACACGTTTCCGCACACCACGCCGCTGCTTGCGGGAGTGCTGGTGCGGCGCGGACACATCGTGCCGGTCTTCGACATGGCGCAGGCGGTGATGCCGCGCCACGCGCCCGGCCGCAAGTTCTACCTCATCGCGACGCGGGCCGTTGCCGGCACGACCGAGTGGACTGCGATCCCCGTCACCGGCGAATGTGAGCTCGCTACCGCCGAAGTACGCCCGCCAACCGGCGTGTTGCCAGACTACGTCACCGGCTTGCTCTCGATGCCCGGCAGCGAGATCGTTGAAGTGATTGATTTGGAGAAATTGTTCTCCAGTTCTGCCGCGAAGGCAGCGGAGGTGCGCGCATGACCACCAGCGCCGCCAAGCCGCTCAAGCTGCTGCTCATTGACAGCAACATCTTCTTCGCGCGCCGCCTCTCCGAAGCGCTCAAGGCCGAAGGCTTCGAGGTCGTCCACGCGTCCAGCGCAGCCTATGCGCTCACCATGCTGGAGTGGAACATGCCGGACGCGATTCTGTGCTCCACGAACCTGCGCGACATGGGGGCCTATGAGATCCCGCGCATCCTGCGTAGCGACGCCAAGATGGCGCAGCTCCCGATTGTCGCCATGGGGGAAGGCAGCGAGCACGCGTTGATGGAGGCCTTCCGCGCCGGCTGCGACGACTACGTGGACCGCCGCCTGGGCGCCGAAAACATCGCCGCCCACGTGCGCAGTTTCATGCGCAGCCAGCAGGAAGGTTTTCAGCCCACGCAGATGCTGGCCAGCAGCGACACCGCGCTGGAAGGCAGCCTGTCGCACCTCGATTTGCCCGGCGTGATCCAGATGCTCGCCCACTCGCGGCAGACCGGGGCCTTGCACGTCAATGCCGGCGATACCGACGGCATCATCTTTTTCGACGCCGGCGACGTGTCGCACGCCGAAAATGGCGACCTCATCGGCGAGGACGCGGTGTTGCGCATTATCCGGTGCTGCGAAGGACGCGAAACCGGCGTGTACAAGTTCGTTCCCGGCGATACCGCGGCCACGCGCACCGTGCTGCGTTCCGTGACCGAGCTGATGCTGGAAGCGCTGCGCACGCTGGATGAGGAACGCGCGGGAGGAGGAGTGTTATGACGCCAGGCGCGCCCACCGTGTATTTCATCGACGACAGCGCCACCATGCGCGAGGTCATCAAGATCGCCTTCCGCCGCGAGAACATCAGCGTCATCGCCTGCCACGATGCCAACAGTGCCCTGGCGCAAATGGACCAGGACCGCCCCGACGTGGTCATCAGCGACGTCATCATGCCGGAGAAGGACGGTTATCAGGTCTGCGAGTACATCAAGCAGCATCCGCGTCTGGGCCGCACGCCGGTAATTTTGATGTCGGGCGTGGTGAACCGCGCGGTTGCCGAGCGGGCCTTTGCCGTCAAGGCCGATGAGTTGATTCGCAAGCCGTTTCAACCGCAAGACCTGATTGCCCGGGTCAAGCACCTGCTGAATCCCAAAGCGGCGCCGGCCGCGCCGCCCGCCGCAACTGCCAGTGCCAGCGCCGCCCTGAGCAGCATCTTCTCTGCTCCGCTGAACGGCATACCGATGCGGCGCCCCGATGCCGCCGCCGCGCCGCGCGTGCCTGTGGCCGTTGCCGAGGCGCCGCCGGTACCTACCGCGGCTGCGATGCGCGCGCCCGCGGTACCTGCGTCGCGGCCGTTGTCGCGTCCAGCCGCACCGCCACCGCAGATGCCCGCGGACAGAGGTCCCGCGCCCGCGCCGGCAATCCAAGCTCCCGCAGCTCCCACGGCAGCCTCAAAAACCACAATCCCGCTCGACCTGCAAAAGCTCAAGATCGAAGTCCTCCGCCTTCAGGGGCTGGTGCGCAAGCTGCAATCCGAACTGGAAGCCGAGCGGGAATACTCCCGCGCCCTGGAAGCGCACATCAAGACCTTGCAGGAAGCGGAGTAATTCATTTTCGATTTACGATTTGCGATTTTCGATTCGGGGCCCCCGCGCGCTTGCTGGTCGGAAAGGCATTCCCAGTTTCCAAATCGAAAATCAAAAATCGAAAATCGAAATCGGCGTCATCACTATTTTGAATTTCCCTTCCGGCGGCGCTTTGCCGATGATAGTGGCATTCGACACGAGGTGGAGAACACCTATGGAGTGTCCGTACTGTCACTCGCAATTCGAGCCCGAGACGCCGTGCATGACGCATCCTCCTGTTCCTATGAGCTACTGGCCGAGCCGCTCCGGTATGCCGGAGATGGTCACTGAGCCGGTCGAGGATGTGGCCCCTGCCGAACAGTACGGCGATTAGCTTCCGCCCGGCGGGTCGCGCTCGCCGGCTCCCCTTTGCCTCTACGCACGCCTGAGCTCGCGCCCCCCTTCAGCCGTTTTCCCGGGGCGCGGGCCCGCTTTGTTCCGCTATTTTCCGAAGCGCGCTGGGTAGCGCTGCCGTCCCGGCGGCGGGCCCGGTTTCCTTGGCGTCCTCCGCGCCCTTTGCGTTGCGCTTTGAATGGCCTACGCGAACAGAAACTCTTTCGTCCGCAGGTCGCGGATGGTATCGCGCAACTTGGCCGCGCGCTCGAACTCGAACTTCTTCGCGGCCTCGCGCATGTCGTTCTCCAGCCGGGCAATGTAGGCGTCCAGTTCATCCTGCGACTTGAACTCGGGGATCCCGCCGGCCTCGCTGGTGACATCCACGTAATCGGCTTCGATGATGTGCGCTAGCGACATCTCCACCGGACGCACGATTGACTCCGGCGTGATGCCGTGCTCTTCGTTGTAAGCCTGCTGGATGGCGCGCCGCCGGTTGGTTTCATCCAATGCGCGCTGCATCGAGTCGGTGTTGCGGTCCGCATATAGGATCGCCCGGCCGTTGATGTTGCGCGCGCACCGCCCGATGGTCTGGATCAGCGATCCGCTGGAGCGCAGAAAGCCTTCCTTGTCGGCGTCGAGAATGGCCACCAGCGAGACTTCCGGCAGGTCCAGCCCTTCGCGCAGCAGGTTGATGCCGATCAGCACGTCGAACTCGCCCTTGCGCAGATCGCGCAGAATTTTCACCCGCTCCAGCGTCTCGATCTCCGAGTGCATGTAGCGGCAGCGCACGCCGACCTCGGCGTAATATTCGGCAAGGTCTTCGGCCATGCGCTTGGTAAGCGTGGTCACGAGCACGCGTTCGCCACGCTTCACGCGTTCTCGGATTTCGTGCAGCAGGTCGTCAATCTGCCCCTTCACCGGACGCACCTCGACCTCAGGATCGATCAGTCCCGTCGGGCGAATGATCTGCTCCACCACTACTCCTGCCGACTTGGTGAGTTCGTATGGCCCGGGCGTGGCCGAAACGTAGATCACCTGGTTCACGCGATGTTCGAATTCTTCAAATGTCAGCGGGCGGTTATCGAGCGCCGACGGCAGGCGGAAGCCGTACTCGATCAGTGTCTCCTTGCGCGAGCGGTCGCCATGCCACATGCCGCGCAGTTGCGGGACCGTCTGGTGCGATTCGTCAATGAACAGCAGGTAATCGCGCGGCACGTAATCCAGCAGCGTCGGCGGAGGCTCACCCGGCAATCGCCCGGTGAAGTGGCGCGAATAGTTCTCAATGCCGTGGCAGTAGCCGACTTCCTTGATCATCTCCAGGTCGAAGCGCGTGCGCTGGTGGATGCGCTGCGATTCGACCAGCCGCCCCTGCTTCTCCAGTTCCGCCTCCCACCACGCCAGCTCTTCGAGAATGGACTGAATCGCGTGGCTCTTGGTCTCCGGCTTCATCACATAGTGCGACTTGGGATAGATCGGCAGCCGCACGTATTTCTGCTTCACCGTGCCGAACAACGGATCAATCTGCGCCAGCGACTCGACTTCATCGCCGAAAAGCTCGATGCGGTACGCGTTATCGTCGTACGTGGGGAACACTTCAATAACGTCGCCGCGCACGCGGAACGTGCCGCGCCGGAAATCGCCGTCGGTGCGCTCGTAGAGGATTTCCACCAGCTTGTGCGTGATGTCCTCGCGCTTGATGCGCTGGCCTTTCTCCAGGAACAGCAGCATGCCGTAATAAGCTTCCGGCGATCCCAGGCCGTAGATGCAGCTTACCGAGGCGACAATAATGCAGTCGCGCCGCTCGAACAGCGACTTGGTTGCCGAGAGCCGCAGCTTGTCGAGCTCATCGTTGATGGTGGCTTCCTTCTCGATGTAAACGTCGCCCGAGGGAATATAGGCTTCCGGCTGATAGTAGTCGTAATACGATACGAAATATTCCACCGCGTTTTGCGGAAAGAAGCTCTTGAACTCGTGGTAGAGCTGCGCCGCCAGGGTCTTGTTGTGGGCCAGCACCAGCGTCGGGCGGTTCAGCGCCTCGATGACCTTGGCCATGGTGTAGGTCTTGCCCGAGCCAGTAACGCCGAGCAGTACCTGGTGCTTCTCGCCGTCGCCCACACCCCGGCCCAGCGACTCAATCGCCTTCGCCTGATCGCCCTGCGGCTTGTAATCGCTGTGGAGCTTGAAGTCCATAAAGCAGCTATTAGCCTTTAGCTATTAGCCTTTAGCTCGTAGCTCTTGGCCGAAACCGTTGTAGGGCCGCCGTCCCGGCGGCGGGCTCCGGTCTGCCTGTGTCCTCGGTGTCCTCTGAGGTCAAGCTCTTGCTTAACTCGCCAGATCACAGATGTGTGTGACGAGGCGAGTACTACCCCCTGATTATACCGGGCACACGTAGCCTCCGCGGCTCCCGGCGCAATCACAAATCAGCAACCACCAAATCACAAATGTTTGCTGTGCCCGACCAGCCCCGCCGCGTGCGAGCGCTTGTCGAGCCGCGACAAGCGCGCCTCCTGCTGGTCGGTCAACAGTGGTGTATGTGCGATGTGGCACAGATATTCGGGAACAAACCAGAGGTTCTCTTCCGTGGTCATCCAGTGCAGGTGGTCGAAGCGGCGCAGGTGTGAGCGGCACCTGAATAATCAACAAAAGCGGCGCATGAAAATTCCCCAGTCGGGG
>JBHGBA010000018.1:0-58271 GCA_041946775.1 Terriglobales bacterium | reverse complement strand
AAATCTTTCCGTCTAAAGGAGTTAAGTGTCAAAATATAGAGCGCAAAGCACTTAGCTCGGCGGCATCAACTGGTGGCCAGTTCCTCAGCCGACTCAGCGGCCCGGCTTGCGTGTTGTTGCAGCGTCGTGTTGTCAAAGAGCTTGCAAGTAAATAGCTGAGCCGCAGTTACTTAGCTCTGCGGCTCGCGGAAGCGGTGTGCTCCCCGGAGTAAGTCTGCCGTAGCGGAGATGAGAATGCAAGAACAAAACAGCGGAGTGACGGGCGAAGACAACTTCAACGAGCCTGTGCTATCGTTCCCACCCACTCCTTAGGTTAGATTTCGGCGAACGCATCCGACCTAGCCGAAACCGGGCTAGACCGGGGCAGCACCCGCGCTAGGCTTCCTGCAATCCCGCCCCGAAGACCTTTATGGTGCTCTGGATTTTCTAATATTCCCGAATTGGGCAATCGCCACGTGAGGGTCGGGAGAAATTTCCTTGCGGTTCGCCCAGCCGGCTGGAGAATGTCGCGTTGCCGCAAATGGGGTGATTTATGCGAATGCATAGTTTAGCGGCGCGGAATCTTGGTCAACTCGCAAGCAGGCCCGAATCCGCAGCGCGCTGGTATGGCACGCCGGAGCTTATTTACGACGGAAGTCCAGGATCTTGGCCCCGCGGCGCGGCATTTCCAGGGTACGAGCGGTGCCCTAGGGCGGTTGGGGACGGAGGCGTTTACCGCTGAGCCGCTCGAAACCCCACAGCCCGGGCTGCGGCGAGCAGCGACCCTCCCCAGAACCCCAGCAACCCGTCCACAATGCATACGCCGGCGCGGCTGAACATCAGGGCCGCGCGGGTTTCGCTGAGCAGGCTCACGGTATGCTGGCCCAGGTGCAGCGCCTGCCGATGGTTCCACAGCCCGCTGAGCAATATAGCGGCAACGTAAAATGCTGAACAGGACCGCGATGGTGAGGTACAAGGTGCGAAGCGCAGAGAACAACTGGCGGCGATCCATCATGACTGGCCCGGGCCCAAATGCAGGGAACTATCAGGAAAGCGCAGCATAGTTGCGGGCTGCGGGGCCATCAAGGAGCCAGCGCACACCGCCGCTCATCTTAGAGATTGCAGCAACGGAGGCGCAGGTGGACAATCCGGATCGGGAGATTTCCGCGCCCGAATTTTTCGACGTGCTGGTGATCGGGGCCGGGCCTACCGGCCTGGCCTGCGCCATTGAGGCGCGCAAGGCGGGGCTGAAGGCGGTCAACGTGGACAAAGGCTGCCTGGTCAACTCGCTGTTCCACTACCCGGCCAATATGACGTTTTTCACCACGCCGGAATTGCTGGAGATCGGCGACATCCCGTTTCCCAGCCCGCACCAGAAGCCCACGCGCCAGGAAGCGCTGGAATATTACCGCAAAATTGCCGAGCATTACCGGCTCGACGTGCGGCAGTACCAGCGGGTGGAGGACGTGCAGGGCAGCGATGGGGAATTCCGCGTGTTTACCATGGACATGCACGAGCGCGCCCACGAGTACCACACGCGCAAGCTGGTGATCGCAACTGGCTATTACGACCGGCCGAACCTGATGGGCGTGCCCGGCGAGAACCTGCCCAAGGTTTTTCATTATTATCGCGAGCCGCACCCGTATTTCGATTGCGACGTGCTGGTCGTCGGCGGCAAGAACTCAGCAGCTATCGCCGCGCTTGAACTCTGGCGGCACGGGGCGCGCGTCAGCCTGGTGCATCGCGGCCCGGGGATGCATGCGCACGTCAAGTACTGGATCAAGCCCGACATCGAAAACCGCATCAAGGCGGGCCAGATCACCGCTTACTTCAACAGCACGGTTGCAGCCATTGGATTAGACGAAGTTACGCTTAATACACCGAACGGCCCGGTGCGCCTGCCTAACGATTTCGTCTTCGCCATGACCGGGTACCATCCGGATTTCCGCTTTCTGCGCAAACTGGGCGTCGAATTTCGCCAAACCGAGCGGGAAGGGGATTCGCATCCGGAACTGCGTCCCGTTTGTGACCTGGAAACCCTGGAGAGCAACGTGCCGGGAATCTACCTGGCGGGCGTAATCGTCGCCGGCTCGCGCACCAACGAGATTTTTATCGAGAATGGCCGCTTCCACGGACGGCAGATTGCCGAAGATGCCCGGCGCAAGATCGCCGCGCTGGCGTCGGGTTGAACCGCTTGCAGTTTGCAGTTGGCAGTTAAGTCGAACGGCAATGCGGCAAAGGACCCGCGGATCAGAGTCTCTGGTTTATCGCTCTCGCCAGCGCGGTGATGGCGGCGCGGGTGTCGGGCGTGTTCTGGTACGCCGTCAGGCGGACGAGATAGACGCCGCGGCGAAAGACGACCCCCTGCGCAAAGACGCGACCAGCGTCACCCAGCGAAAGTGGCTCGCCGGCGGCGACTTCGGATTCCATCACGCTCCGAGCGGCTTCGGGTGAGACGAAGCGATGAAGATCCACGACAGCCTCCTGCTCGCCGCGCCGATAGTCCGCGGTCGCCGTCTGCTGGACACCAGCTTTGACGTAGTGATCGGCAGCGCCATTCATGTAGCGCCACAACTCCGAGGCCGCAAAAGTGCGGGGCCCGCCTTCCCGCGTCCAGCCGCCGGCGGAAGCGGGCAGGAGCGAGGCAAGACCGGCAGGCCGCTTACCGCAAGCGACAAAGATGAGCAACGCTGCACAGATGATTACGTAGCGTCTCATGGGCGGCAGTGTAGCAAAGCTCCACTACAGAATCTCGGTCAGGCGCGGGGCCTGAGCAGGACTTGGTTGGTGCGAGAACGCGTTTCGCCGATGCTGGTGACGTAAATGGCCGGACGGTCCTGTACCGGGCAGGCAAACTCGCAGGCGCCGCAGCCGACACAGCGCTCCGGTTCCACATAGGGCTGGCGTACCTGCTTGACCTTGCCGGCGGCATCTACAACCTCGGCGGGGCGCAGGTAAATTGCCTTCGGTGAAGTCGGGCACCACTCCTGGCAGACAATACAATCGGTCGTCATGGCCCAGGGCAGACAACGGCCGCGATCGTAGAACGCCGTGCCGATGTGGATTGGCTTGTCGTTCTTCGTGCCCGTCGCCCAACCTTTTTCCTGTGAGGTGATGCGCCAGATGGCGCCGGCCGGGCAGACCTCGCCGCACAACACGCAGGACGGCTCGCAATAGCCGATGCGAGGCACGAGCACTGGCGTCCACAGCCCTTCCAGTCCGGCTTCGGCAAACGCAGGATGCAGCGCGTTGTTGGGGCAGGCCTTCAGGCACGCATCGCAACGGATGCAGCGCGCCAGGAAGTCGGACTCGGCCAACGCGCCCGGCGGACGTAGCAGCCGGTCGTCATTCTCCGTTTTCAGCGCCGTGCCGGCACGCAGCAGCGGCACCAGCGCAATTCCCGCAGCGGCGGATGTCAGCGCGCGACGGCGAGTGAGGTCCGGTCCAACGATGGTGGAAGTAGCGGGGCGCAACCAGCGGAAGGCCAGCGTTTGGTCTTCACATTCGGCCACACAGTTGAAACACAGATGACACTCAGCTTTGCGCCAGGACGATCCGGGTAGGGGTTCGTCGGCACCCTGGCAGTGCAGCAGACAGCGGTTGCACTCGCCGCACTGCCCGTGGCGTTTTTCCAGCGTCAGTAGCGACCAACGTGAGAGCAGGCCCAACAGCGCGCCGAGCGGGCAGAGTGCGCGGCACCAGAAACGAGTGACGCGCAAATTCAGCGCCAGCAATACAACCAGGATGAGGCCGAAGAGGAACGCCTGGCGGAAGTGCGGCTGGCGGAAGCTGAGCACGGTGGCGCCGAACGCGAACTGGATGAGGTCGGCGAGCGTCCGCAGGATACCGCTGCCGCTGTGATACAGGACCGCAGTCGTCGAGTTGACCGCATAGTGGACCGCGGGCAGGACCGCAACGGCAAACGCGCGGACGGTCAGCGAAACGGGGTCGAGCAAGCCGATGATCCCGCTCCCCAGCAGGGCCGCAACAAGACCGGCAACGAGCAGGTAGTACTTCAAAGTCTGCCAGCGGCGATAGCGGTTCAGTTCAAGGCGGGCGCGGCCACGTTTGCGCTCCGAGCGGATGTAGCCGAAGAAGTGGTGCAGCGTGCCGAGCGGGCATATCCACCCGCAAAAGAACCGGCCCAGGAAAAACGTGAGGAGGATAATCACCAGCGACCACAACAGGCCGCGATACAGCGCGTGTGTGGCGAGCGCATTGACGATCGCGGCCAACGGGTCGAAATCGAGGAACCAGCGTATCGGGCAGGCCAGACGAATGTCCGTGGCGGCGTTACGCAGCGAGCCGCGGAATTCGGTCGCGACCAGCAACACGAGAAACACCAGCAGAAAGAAGATCTGCGCCGAGCGGCGAAGCTGGCGAAGGGTGCCGTAGCTCAAAGCCAATTCCTCTTAGGAGAGCGGCAGAATAGCACGAACCACGTACCTCGCGGAGGCATTGGTTGCCAGCAGTGCGCGGCAAAACGCGGCTCGTCTTTCGTGTGGTATTACTGCGTCATGCACAGCGCACGGCTGACGCTTTAGGGTGATGATGATGGCCAGCAAAGTCATGGCAGATGGAGGAGTGGTAGCCATGGTGCGCTGCCAAGCCAAACAAGAAGGTCCAAAACGGGCGGCAGCACTGGAGCGTCAGTTATAGTCCCTTGCGCGGGCCTCCGGTTGTGATCGGCTCAACGTGCGTGCGCGTGCATCGTGAGGCGAAGTGAGTTACCAGTTACCGACAGGCTCGACAGCAGCATGGCGGCGGCAGCCAGAATCGGGTTTAGGACACCGGTAATGGCCAGACTGATCCCCAGCATGTTGTAAAAGAATGCCCAGAACAGGTTCTCGCGCACGATGCGCATGGCCTTCTGGGCAAGTGCGAAGATATCGAGCATCCTGCTGAGCGAGTTGTCCATCAGCACTACCGCTGCGGCTTTGGCGGCGATGTCGGTGGCCGAGCCCATCGCGATGCCCAGGTCCGACTGCGCGAGCGCAGGTGCGTCGTTGATCCCGTCTCCAACCATGGCGACTCTTAAGCCGCCGGCCTGCAGTTCGCGAATAACTTCGATTTTCTCGTGCGGCAGGCATTCTGCTCGGTAAGAGCTAACTCCGAGTTTGGAAGCCACCCACTCGGTAGCTCCCCGCGAATCCCCCGATACCAGGTGGACGGTCAGGCCCCGGCGCTGCAGTTGCGAAATGAGAGAGTGGGCCTCATCGCGCAGCCTGTCGCCGAATGCCAGCACACCCTGCAGGTGATGGTCCCAGCCAAAGAAGATGACGGTCTTTCCTTCGCGCTCCCACTGCTGCGCCAGTTGTTCGGAGTGCGTATCGATCGGTGCCTGGACTCTCTGGACCAGCCGCCGGTTGCCGGCGAACGTCTCCAGCCCTTCCACCTTGCCGGTGATGCCTTCGCCTTTGTGGATGGTCACCTCGCTGGCCTGGTAGCGCGGGAACCGGCTTCCCGCAGATTCATGGAGTGCCTTGCCCAGCGGATGCTCGGAGTACGATTCGATTGCCATCAGCCGCCCCAATGCTTCAGACCACTGTTCTTCGCGGGCAGCGGCGACTGCGACAGCCGGTGCGCAGGAGTCTTCTCCGCTCGCGGCGGAGGCGGCACTGCCCACCGGCACAGCCTCCGAAAGCGGTCCACTGCAGAGATGGTGGTGGAGCAACGCAAAGCGGCCTTCGGTCACAGTGCCGGTTTTGTCGAGCACCACCGTGTCCACTTTGCCGAGAATTTCCATCACCCGGCTGTCGCTGACCAATATGCCGTGGCGGGAAGCAGTGCCAATGGCAGCGGTGATCGCGAGCGGCGTGGCCAGCCCCAGAGCACAGGGACATGCAATCACCAGTACCGTGATGGCCCGCATCAGGCTCTGGCCGGCGCCAACTGTGCCCCCGGCCCAGCAGAATGCGAGAGTCGCAAGAGCAACCAGCACGACGGCGGGCACAAAGATACGCGACACGCGGTCCACAACCCGTTCGACATCGGAGCGCCCGTTTAAGGCTTTCTCAACCAGTTGAATGATTTGTGAGATGGTTGAGTCCGCCCGGGCCCTGGCTGCGCGGATGTGCAACACTCCGTCGCTGCTGATGGCGCCTGCAACCACCGTACTGCCCGGGCGTTTGGCAATCGGGGTCGATTCGCCGGTCAACAGCGACTCGTCGGCGTGAGCTTCGCCTTCTACTACAATGCCGTCGGCGGGGATGCGCTCGCCAGCCTTGACCACAAACAGTTGTCCGGGTTGCAGCGCCTCGATGCTGACGAACCGTTCTTCTCCCTCGACCAGAAGGCGCGCCTTCGTCGGCAGCAGACTATGCAGTTGAGTTAGCCAGCGCGTAGTCCGCTCTTTGGCGCCGCGCTCGATGGCCTTCCCGGCGAGAACGAACGCCACGATGGCGCTTGCCGTGTCGAAGTAAACATGAGTTTCGCCGCGAAACGCCTGCACCACACTGTAGCCGTATGCCGAAAGAATCCCCAGGGCGAGCAGGGTTTCCATGCGCAGCGTGCCGTGCAATAGACCGCGCCAGGCAAGCCGCAGAATGGGCTGGGCACAGTAGAAGACGACCGGCGTGGCCAGCACCATCAGCAGAAAGGGAAGGTAGTGGCGCACGCTTTGGGCGACCTGCTCGAAGTAGCTGACGTAAATCGCCAGGCTGAAGGTCATGATGTTGAGCCAGAGAAAAAACGCCAGCCCGGTGCGGACCAGCAGATCGCGGCGCTCGGCATCGGCGTTTTCGTTCTCTTCTGTCTGGGGCTGCGCGTGATATCCCAGGCCGTTAATGCGGGAGATGATGCGCTCGGCAGGAAGATGCTGTGGCTGGTAGATCACCTTCACCGTGTCGGAAGCAAACGAAGCTTGGGCAGCCAGCACGCCGGGCAATTTCGCCACACTGTGTTCAATCAGCCAGGCACACGACGAGCACCACATGCCTGACACATGGAAGAGGGACTCTGCGCTGCCGGCGGCGGGCGAGAGGACCGCTCTTGCTTCGGCTGGCGGGCGGCTGCGCTCCCCTTGGGCGATCAACCCCATTTCCAGACTGCGCTTGAACAGAGGCGTATCACGCGCATCCTGGCCGTCGGCCAGGGCACCGCTTTCGGTCAGAATGACGTAAACATTCATGCAGCCCAGGCAGCAGAAGTAACGTTCCTGACCGCCAATCGGCTGCAAGTAAGGATGGCGGCCGCAAGGCAGGCCGCATAGATCGCAGGGCTGCTCCTGCGCCGTGCTGGAATCAATGACCGGCATGGTGGTGTTGCGGTGAGGACGCGACCGGCTTGCCGCTCTCATCGAGCAGGATAGGGTTGGCGCGCTTGGAAGCCACCCAAATGAAGATCAGGATGCCGACAAACAGGGCCATAACAAAGGCCAGAAAATATCCAAGCGCGGGCGCTGGCGTGTGGCGGGAATGGGCTTGAATCGTCAGACGTCTCATGCTGTACGCTCCGTGTCTCACCGCGAATCCTGGAAAGGCATGATGAAGGTTTCCGGCAGAGACTCGCGTTCGTTGCCTACCTGGCTGATCAGCCGGAAGTGATTCACACCCGGAGCAAGCTGTGCCGGCTGGGGCACTGCAATCTCAAACTCTCTCTGCAGAGTCTCTCCGGGATCCACGACCAGTGTGTTTTCCGTCTTTTCAAAATGTGCTCCGGGCAGGTCCTCGATAGCAAGAATCACAATCGCCGGAGTGCGGCCGCGATTCGCGGCGGTGAGGCGGAAGCGGTTGTAAACCGTGCCGTCAGGCCCAAGGCGATACAAGGTGGTCCGGTCAGGCATCAGGCGAACCAGGACCGGGCGGCGCATGGCCAGAACAGTAAACAAGCCGGCGGCATAGAAGAGAATCACCAGCAGGACTACCACCCTCTTGGCATCGCGCAATCCCATGCGCTGGTGCCACGGCCGGTTGCCGCTACCCAACAGTTCTCCGTGTTCTCCCCAGGCATAGTGGACGACACTGGGCTTGCCCAGCCGGGCCAAAATCTCGGTGCACGCGTCAATGCACTCTCCGCAGTGAATGCACTCAATCTGATAGGGCGAGGTCCGGATATCGATACCCATCTGGCACACGCGCACACACTTCTTGCAGGCGATGCACTCCTTTCTCGGATCACGGTAGTGGACGATGAGCGTGTTGCTGTCGCACAGCATGCCTTGCAGATAGCCGTAGGGACACACCACGGTACAGAAGCGCTGGCGCAGAAGGAGGAAATCGAGGAAGGTCAGCAGCGTGGTGGTAGCTCCGGCAATCCCGCCGGCCGTGCGGACATCGAATGACATCAGGCGCTGGAACAGATCGTGCGGTTCCACAAAGTAGGAGATGAAGACAAAGGCGAGTATCACGGAGGAGATCCCCAGCACTGCCAGAACAATGGCCCGGCCCAGGCGTCTTCTTGCCGTCGCACTCCAGCCCACGTGTTTGTTTACGAACCGTTGAATGTTGCTTTCGGCAGCGATAGCGGCTTCGCTGAAGATCATTTGAGGGCACAAATAGCCGCAATAGACGCGGCCATACAACATGGCCATGGCAGCGACCAGAAACAACAGGAACATCAGGGAAAAGAAGATGATGGCAAACTCGCTGATCCACAGTTCGTAGCCGAAGAAATAAAAGCGCTGCCGCGGGACATCGAACCGCACCAGGTTGGAAAGAGGCAGGGTGAAGAAAATCAGCACGCAGACCAGATGGATGGTCTTGCGAAAGCGGTGATAGGAAAGACGCTTCGCCTGGGGCCGCACTTTTGGCAGAGGCGAGCGCGCGGCGGGCCCGGAAGAAACGGCTAGTGTGGTGTTTTCAGTGACCATGAAGCGCGTGCCCTGTCAGAAGCATCCCTGCCATGGTTCCCCGCCAGAGCAGCAGCAAACCCATTGCGGTTATGCCGGCCGCCACCAGGGGGGCATTCCAGCGGGGGAACCGGCCTCGTAGGGTCGAGCAGAAAAGTCCGATGGTCAGCAGTGAGCTGGCGGTTCCCGCCCCGAACGCCAGCATCGACAGCGCGCCCTGCAGCATCGAGCCGGTGGCAGCAGACTTTAGCAGCGCGGCGTACAGCACGCCGCAAGGAAGAAGGCCAAAGCCCAGGCCGAGCAGAAAGCGGTTCCCGCTTCCCGGCGATTCCATGAACCGGCCAAAGGGTTTCAAGATGCGGGAGGTGAACTGCAGTGCTCGGTTGGCCAGCAGTCGGGAACCGGGGAGCAGGCCGAACATCACCAGGCCTATCAGGACCATTAGACTTCCCGTAATCAAGGCAAGCATGCTGCCGAGGCCGGTCAGCCTTCCCAGCAACCCCACGCTGCTGCCGAGCAGCCCGGCCGCTGCTCCCAGAATCGAATAGGTGAGCGTCCGCCCGGCGTTGTAGGCGAGGTGATTAAACACCAGAGGGGAAAAGCGGCCAGTTCCGGCCGGCGCAGCACGGTTCAGGGCCACGCTATAAGACAGCACGATAGGCCCGCACATTTGGGCGCAGTGCAGACTACTGACCAGTCCGAGCGTGAACATCAGCAGGAAATCCAATGCCATCAGGACGCACCTCGCGGCGCATTGGCGGAGTCCGACTGACCGTTCTCCGGATAGAGCAGCTTTTCATTGCGGGCGTTCACGGTGACGCACTGCCGGTAGAACTCAAAGCGCTTCATGGCGACCGCATGCGTGGGGCAGCGCGAAGCGCACAGGCCGCAGCGAATGCAGGTGCTTTCGTCCTTCAGCATGACTCCGCCAAGCGCATCCAGTTCCTGCCTGCTCATGGAGCGCAGTTCTTCCCGGCTGACATTGAGCGTGGCGGCCACCATTTCCAGCCAGCGATCTTCACGGCAGAGCTCGCTCAGTCCCACCAGCTTGATGATGCTTTGCGGGCACACGTCCACACAGCCGTTGCAGGCGATGCAAATGGAGGTGTCAAAAACCGTGTTGATGTTGCAGCGCAGGCAGCGTGAGGCTTGCCGGTGTGCCTCACCGACAGGAAAATTTTCTTCGATGATCTGCAGAGAGGCGGTGCGCACCACCGGTTCCAGAACGGGGGGATTGCTGCGCGGCAGACGTTCCCAGCCTTCGGTCATGGTGTAAGCGGCCGGGGCCCACTGGCTGCGCACCACAATCTCGGTGCGGGTACCGCGCAGAAAGTCGTGCATGGAGCGCGCCGCGATTTGCGCGGAGGCGATAGCGTCAATAAACAGGCGCGGGCCGTGGGCGATGTCCCCGCAGGCAAACACGTCGGGCGCCGTGGTCTGGTAGGTTTCGCGATTGACCTTGATCAGTCCGCGCTCGGTTTGCACGCCATCTTCGGGCTTTAAGAACGACAGGTCCGCCGACTGGCCGATGGCGAAGATCACCGTATCGGCGGGAAGGTCCTCCACCTCCGTCTCATCGAAAATGGGATTGAACCGTCCGGCGGGATCGAACACCGACACACAGCGGATGGTACGCAGGGCAGTTATTTTGTCCTCTTCTCCAAGAACCGCCTTGGGACCGCGGGCATTGTGAAGCTTCAACCCCTCCTCTTCGCCCTCCAGCACTTCGATCTCGTCCGCCGGCATCTCCTCGCGCTTCTCCAGGCAGACGACGTGAACTTCTTTGTCGCCGCTGATACGCAGGGCGGAACGCGCCACGTCATAGGCGACCTGCTCGCCGCGCTCCATGTCAGACATGGCCTCCAGCCGGCCCTCCGGCTCCGCGGCGCGGATGGCGGAGCGGGCGACGTCATAGGCGACGTTTCCGCCCCCGATGACGACGATCCGCTTGCCGAGGGACAAGGGTTTGCCCTCGTTGAAGGCACGGAGAAAATCCATGCCGTCGTAAACCATGGGGCGATCTGCCCCGGGCAACGGTAGTTTGCGGCCTTTGGGCAGACCGATCCCCAGAAAAATCGCCTTGAAACCCTGCCGCCGCAGATCGGCGATCGAGAAGTCCCGTCCCAGGCGCATGTTGCATTTCAACTCGACTCCCAGGGCGAGGATGGCCTCAATCTCCTTCTTTACCAGCTGGCGTGGCAAGCGAAAGATAGGCACGCCGACCGTCAGCATGCCTCCCGGTTCCGCATTGGCTTCAAAAACGGTGACCTTATAGCCGATCTGCGTCAGGTCGTGTGCGACGGTGAGCCCGGAGACACCCGCACCGACCACGGCAACTTTCTCGTAGTTGCCGCGATTGGGCGGGAGCATGCGCGGGTCGCAGCCTTGACGATACAGGTTGCCGTTGCTCGACTCCGGGCCAAACTTTTCCGTGACAAAACGTTTAAGCGCGCGGATGGTGACGGGATCGTCCACATCCCGGCGCCGGCAGTTGGCTTCGCAGGGAGCGCCACATACCCGGCCGCAGATGGAAGCGAATGGGTTGGTGGCACGCGCCAGGCGATAGGCATCCTCGTAGCGGCCTTCGGCGATCGCCGTAACGTACCCGCAGGCGTTGGTGTGCACGGGACAGGCATACTGGCATTTGACCTGCCTCATCCAGTAGTCCGCGCCTTCAATGGCTTCAAATTGGTCCCAGGTGTTCATCCTATTCTTCATGCAACTTGCCGAAGGCAAACTTCACGACGATGGTGGCAAAAACCAGGGCCAGAGCCATGACGAAGTACATGAAGCCGCTGGACGATTCCGTCACCTGATTAAACTGCCTGACCAGAAAGCCACGATCGGCGTGATTTGCTTCCCCGAACATATAAATAAGAAAGTAGGCAATGCATCCTGCCGCAATCACGATATAGGCGAATTTCAGGAACTTGGGCACGTCGGTGCCTTTGCGCTCTGAAATCCAGCCATCGGCGTACTCCTCAATCTCGTTCGCTTTCTTCAACTCCGGCATCCATCACCCCCTAAGTTGGGATTGGGTGTTTGTACGTTGTCGTCGTCAGCAAGCATGCGAAACTTGGCGTTTTCGCTATCCTTCCCCCAGTAACCATCCCCCAGCGAGCGAACGAAGAAGAAGAGCGCTCCTGCTAGAAACAGGAAGAACAGGAAGTAAGAGAAGAAAATGCTGGGATACACGTAGTCCTGCATCGCATCCTCACTGCTCGTAATCGTTGTCGGGACGCCAATTCTTGGCGCGACCCAGGGTTTGCAGGTAGGCGACCAGCGCCTCGAAGTCCGCGTCGTTATTAGCAATCCAGGGGAACGGCGGCATCACCGAGCCCGGGACAAGATCGCGGGGATTGCGGAAGTGCGTGCGGTGCCACTGCTTGTCGTACCTGCCGCCAACCCGCGACAGGTCCGGCCCCGTGCGCTTGGTGCCGAACATGTGCGGGTTGTCATAGACGAACTCGTCAGGGGTAGAAATGGGAGAATCCACGCCTTTCCAGCCCGACCGCTTGGTATCTGCCAGCAAAGTCCGTGTCTGCTGGGTGTGGCAATACCAGCAGCCTTCGCTGACATAGATCGCACGGCCCTTGAGCTCCAGTGCCGTGTAAGAGCGCAATTTCCCGGTGGGTCCCTTGGCCGGATCATTGTTCTCAAAAGGCCTCGACCAGCTCTTGTCAACCAGGGGTGGAGCGACGGTCGTCAGCAGACCGCCGATCAGAAAGAAGATGAGGGCGGTTACCACGAAAACCACTGCACTCCTATCTGTCTTTTGCAGCATGAGCATCCTCCTAGCGTCCTCCGGCCGCGGCCTGAGACGCCACCGCCGCACCGCGTCCTACAATGGTCGCCATGATGTTGTAGAGGAAGGCCACAATTCCGCCGAAAATCAGCACGCCGGAGAAGAAACGGACCGTCCACACCGGCTTAAGTGCGACCACCGTATCAATGAAAGGAATGGACGGATTGTTCCACTGCCACCCCTGCCAGAACCCGCCCAGCCAGAGCGTGACAAAGAACCCGAGCCCCCCAATCATGAAGAGCCAGAAACTCCAGTTGGCCAGGGACTCGGAATGCAGCCGGGTGCGGAACATCCGCGGAATCACGTAATAAGTACCGGCCACGGCAAAGAAGGAGAAGCAGCCCAGCAGGGCCATATGGGCGTGGCCTGGAATCCAGTCGGTCTTGGAAACAATGGCGTTGACCGAGCGCAGACTGTGCATCGGCCCCTGAAAGCACGTGAGCAGATAAAACACTACTCCCGACATCAGGAACTTCAGCGGAACATTCTCCCGCAGCTGGTGCCACTGGCCCTTCATCGTGGCGAAGAAGTTGTAAACCACCGTCCACACCGGAATCAGCAGCATGACCGAGAAAGTGATGGCGATGGTTTGCAGCCATTGCGAGATGGGGCCGTGAATCATATGGTGCGCGCCCGTCCACACGTACACGAAAGCCAGAGACCAGAAGCCGATCATGGAAAGCTTGTGGCTGTACAGGGGCGTATTCGAGGCCTTGGGAATGAAGTAATAGGCCATCGCCAAGCCGATAGGCGTGAAGATCAGACCCACCGCGTTGTGCACGTACATCCAATTC
Organism: Terriglobales bacterium; assembly: GCA_041946775.1. GTDB lineage: Bacteria > Acidobacteriota > Terriglobia > Terriglobales > Acidobacteriaceae > JBHGBA01. The sequence goes on along the minus strand of JBHGBA010000018.1, from coordinate 44,905 downwards.
AGGTTGGCCTGATTGACGCCGGTGGTGAAATACACGGCAATGTTGCCCGTGGGATAAACGAACGTAGTCCACAAGATCGTGGCCATGATGTACCAGAGACTGACGTACATCTGCGGATAACGCCGGTTGCCCACGGTGGCGAAGATGTTGACGGCAAACATGACCCAGGCCACCAGCACCAGAGCCACCAGCGGCAAGGACAATTCGGCATATTCCCAACCTTTGTTGTAGCCAAGCGGAAGGGCGACCACGGCACCCAGAACGATGATGTTCCACAACACCGCGGTGGCGACCCCCAGCTTTTCGCTCCACAGCTTGACGCCACACAGCCGCGGCACCATGTAATATGCCAATCCCATGTCCGCAGCGAGAAGCCAGCCAAACAGCATGCCGTTCACGTGCAGCGGCCGCAGGCGTCCGTAGGAAAAGTAGGGTACGGTGCCGAGCAGCGTCGGCCAGACAAACTTGGCAGCGATGGTAAGAGCGATGATACCGACCACGAAGAAATAACTGATCGCGCTGATCAGGAACCACTTGGCCGTGGTGTCCTCATGGGCCAGCTCGATCTTTCGTTCCACTACATCAACGGCCCTGACTACCTGTACTTCTCCTGGCATCGTTTGCCTCCTGGTCCACCTGGGAAGTGAGCTGTGGACTATTCCCGCCCGCCTTGGGCTGAGGGGTCGGCTGATTCAGACTGCGAATGAAATGGATGAGGTCGCCGACATCGTTTTGTGAAAGACCGTAGTCAATCCATGACGGCATGGCCGTACCCTGCACGCCGTACAGAATCGACTCGAATAAGCGCTGGTCGGAAACGCTCTGAATGAATGCCTGGTTGCGGAGATTGCGCGGCCGGGGCGTAATATCGAGCGAGTTGGGTCCCTTGCCGTCCGCCTTGCGTCCGTGACAGCCTGTACAGCGCTGCAGGAAGATGTGCTCGCCCCGGCTGATCGATTCCGCGCTCCAAGCCACCGGGTTCTGCTCGGGCACCTTGCGCGGTTTCAGCTCCGGCCTGGGCCCGCGCACAAAATTCTGGAAAACATATCCCAGCACGCCGCGCACTTGTTCATCGCTCAGCATCCGTCCCCAGGGAGGCATGGAGGTTCCCGGCACCCCCTGCTTGATGGACTGGAGGAAGCGCTCTTCCGGCTTGCTGTTCATGAAGGCAGCCTTGGTGAGGTCGCGCGGCGCCGGGTCCAGATACAGATTAGTCATGCCGCGGCCGTCTCCTTTGTCCCCGTGGCAACGCGCACACAGCCCTCGGTAAATTTCTTCCGGGGTTTTGAAGCTGGGTGGCGTGTTCCTTGTCATCAGATACTCCGCTATGGAGCGAAAATCCGAATCCGGAAACCCGAACGCCGGCATGATGGAATCCGGAACCCTTGACCGCGGGTCGCGGAAGTGCTCCATCAGCCAGGTTTCATCCCGCTCCAGTCCCTCGTAGGACAGATCAGGAGCGATGTATCCGTCGCGGTCCCCCAGCTTGTGGCATGCGGTGCAGAAGCGCTCAGCGATCAGCCGTTCGCCACGGGCAGGGGAAGGCGCAGCCGGCTCTGGGGTCGTCCCCTCCGCCTTGGTTTCCTGCAACCGCATGCGGTACTTCTCCAGGCCGGTTTCGGCGAAGTTCATCCCCCGCCGGCTTTTCAGAAAGATCACCAGCGCCTTGATTTCCTCGTCGCTCAGGTTGAATTGCGGCATGAAGGAATTGGCCACAAAGAACCGCGGATCGACGGTGTGTTCCCACAGGTAGTCGATCTTGAATTTCTTGCCGACCTCGGTCAGGTCAGGTCCGAGCGTGCCACTGGAGATACCCTCAACCCGGTGGCATCCATAGCAGGCTTTCTCGAAAAACAATTGCCGGCCTCGCGCCACCAGCGGTGTCCCGGGAAAGTTCTCCTGGGTGTGGCACTGGGCGCAATTGGCCTGCATGTATTCCGCACCCAGCAGCTTGGAGCGGAACTCGCTCCGCCAGTTTGGCTGGGCGACATAGCCCAGCAACGGCTCGGGCCAGAACGGGTCTTCGCCATGGGCATGCTGCGTTTCCAGCCCGCGGCCCTGACCGTCGTGGCAAACCGTGCAGCCAAAGTCGGAGAACTTGTGGCGGCGTTGCCAACGCCCATTGACCATGCGATCGCCCAGGGTTTCCGAATAGGGATGGGTACGCAGCGGTTCAGCGTGATTCTGGAAGCGGGGATCGTCGCTGGCCGCGTGGCAGGTGGTGCAGCGGTCCACCCGCGAATCGCCGAATTGCGTGACCAGGATCTGTTCAATCCGCGGCTTGCGCTGGTCCAGGGCCGCCCGTTCGGCATCGTTCTTCGCCAGGCTGCGGGCCTGCTCAAAATACGCGGTCTGATGCTTCTCCCAGCGATTGAAGAACTGATCGTAAAAGACAACTCCGTGCACGATCAGCACCACAAAACTCGCCACCGTCAACGCCAGTCGTGTGCTCACAATCTCTCCTTACCAAGGCGAGACGAACTGCCAGTTGGGCCCACGGAAGAAAATGCCGATCACCATGAGCAGGAGGTTAACAATCACGAAAGTCATGAACAGCGAATTAGCCAGCAGCCGCTCTCGCGCAAACCAGCGGCCGACGCCCGCTGGCTTGCGGTCCAGATAGGGAACCAGCAGCAGGAGCAGCACCTCCATGGTGGGAATTCCCACTCCTCCCCAAAACGCAGAGTAGCTGACCATTTCCTGCAACCCCAGGAAGTACCAGGGGGCCTTTGCCGGGTTGGGCGGATGCATCACGTTCACCGGCTCTTCCAGAGGGGCATTGAAGTACAGCGAAACCAGAAGAACTCCGGCCACCGTCAACACAAACACCAGCAGTTCGGCCATGAACAAATTGGGCCAGCTGAACACCGAGCGGTCGGGGACGTTCCCGATCTTGGTGAACGGTCCGCGAACCAGCCCCTGGATGCCGTAGCGGCGCTTTTGCAGCACCGGCGCCACCTCCACCGCTGCTGCCACATCCGCACCCAGCGGCATCGGCGCCGGCCTCGGCTGGGAAACACCGAGTTCATCCTCCTCGGGGGGCCGGGACAGCCCACCATCTTTGCGAATTCGCCAGAAGTGGACCCCCACCAGCAAGGTCAGCAACGCTGGGATGACGGCAACATGCAGGACGTAAAAACGCAGCAGCGCTTCCTGCCCCACCGACGAATCCCCCAGCAACAGGAAACGAATGTCTTTTCCCAGCACGGGTGCGTAGCCGGCAATCGAAGTGCCCACCGTGATCGCCCAAAATGCCAGTTGGTCCCAGGGCAGCAGATAACCGGTGAAGCTCGCGAAAAAAGTCAGGAGCAGCAGCCCGACTCCAAGGACCCAGTTGAATTCCCGGGGCGGTTTATAGGATCCAGTCAGGAAAACGCGGCACATGTGCAGGAAAACCACCGCCACCATGCCGTGCGCCGCCCAGCGATGCATGTTGCGCAGGAAGATCCCGAAGGCCACGGTGCCGCGCAAATCCAGCATGCGATCGTAGGCCTGGGTGGTGGAAGGAACGTAATAGAACATCAGCAGAACGCCGGTCACGGCGAGAATCAGGAACAGGAAAAAAGCCATCAGGCCCAGTCCCAACGTGTAGGTGGCCTTTAGGCTGTGCCGGTGCACCTTCACCGGATGCAGATGCAGAAAGAAATTGGTGAAGCTGGTCGAGGCACGGCCCAGGTCGGAGGAAGGCAGCGGGTTGCGGAACACCGAATGCCAGATATTCGCGGGCAGTTGGCGAACCGCGGTCCAAAGCGTAGTGTTGTTGTCTTCGCTCATACGCGCAAGTAGGTTCCGGGTTCGACTTCAATGTCTTTGTCGACCTCCAGCTCGCCGTTGGGTGCCAGGCTGACCTGGAACCAGGGGAGGGGACGGGGAGCCGGGCCGCCGGTGACGTTTCCATCCTGATCAAAACGCGAGCCATGGCAGGGGCAGGCGAAGCCGGCTTCTGACTTCGCCACGATGCAGCCCAGATGGGTGCAGGTGGTTGAAATCGCTGCCAACCGGTCACCCTCGCGCACGATGCAGACCCGCCGTGCGTCCAGCAAGAGTCGCGAGCCGGAAGGAAAATCCTCCGGTTTGCCGGTGGAGAACCGGTTAGGCTGTCCGTAGGTGACCCGCGGCCGGATAAAAATGAAGTTGGAAAACGCTGAAATAATGAACGAACCAAACAACCCAAAGCTGCTGAGCCAAGTCAGCATTTTGCGCCGCGTAAGCGGCTCAGCGTCCTGATCGACGTGTCTTCGCCGATTGCTTTCCATGTTCCTGCTCCTGGGGATTGACAAGTTCTTCCAAGTCGGACCAGAAAACGTGATATTTGGCATCTTCCACATTGTGGAAATAGTTCTTCTTGACCGCGAAGACGAACACCAGCACGGCACCGATACCCATGCACAGGCTGGCCAGAATCGCGATCCAGGTGATTTCCATACTGCATCAGTGTTCAGGACCGGGCTGCACTGGCGCCTGCTTGGAAGCCGGCGGGCCGCTGAGGCCCATCTTCTTGGCCCTGTCCTGGGAGACCAGGTTCTCGTTACACTGCTTCGCAAGCATGGCGATGGTTGCGCTTCGCAGCACGTGTTCCAGCGCTGCCTGCGCCTCCACCCACACGACGTGCGCCGCACACCAGGACTTCCGTTCGCACGAGAGGCCTGGCTCCAGACACACGTTGAGCCGGGTGGGACCTTCAATCGCCTCCATCACATCCAGCAACGAGACGTTGGGGCTGGCGGCCAGACGAAACCCGCCTCCCGACCCGCGCTGCGAAGCGATCATCCCCTCTTGCACCAGCTGCTGCAGAACCTTGGAGAGAAAACTCTCCGGTACATCAGTGGCTTCAGCGATGTCGCGCCGTCGCGCCTTGCTCCCGGGAGGCAGGCTAGCCAAATGGACCATGACGCGGACGGCATAATCAGCAGCACGGGTGATCTGCATAGCAGCGAGGACCAATTGGACCTTATTGATCCACAAATCAAGTAAACGATCCCATCCATGCCTGTCAGTGATACGCCGCACAAGTCGCTGTGATATGATCGTGACGCGGACCGGCTGCAGCATTGCGCGGCACCAGCATTGCGCGGCACCAGCATGGGGGCGGATCGGGCCGACGGCGGCGGCTTGGTCATGGTGCTGTCGGGAGGGCGCCGGGTCGAGGTGCGCGCCGGATTCGATGCGCCGACCTTCGAGCGGCCGTTCGAGCTGGTGGAGAAGATGTCGGCGTGTTCGGCTTTGGTCCAGCCACGCGGACCTACCTGGCAGCGGGCGCACCCGACATGTGCAAGGGCTTTGGAGGACTCTACGGCCTGGTGCGCGACCGGTTGCAGTGTGAGCCTCTCGGCGGGTGAGTGTTTCTGTTCGCCAACGCGCGGCGCAATCGGCTGAAGCTCACGGTGTTCGATGGAACGGGGCTATGGGTCTGCGCGAAACGTTTGGATCCACTCCGACAAGCTCTTCTTGCTTTGCTGAACTTCTCGAACCACTGGCGGCGCTGTTGTTCACGGCCGGTCTACCACCAGCCCAGCAGTTTCCACCAGGCGACGCCAATCACCAGCCAGATACAGACGTTCATGACTGAAATGAAGAGCCCAATCTTCCACCATGTGCCCTGGGTGACGTAGCCGTCGCCGAAGTACACCGGCGCGGAGCCCGTGCCGTAGTGCGTGATTCCAGCATTAAGATTGGAGAAGTAGGCCAACGGCAACACGGCGAGCAGCGGCGGAACTCCAGCGGCCAGGGAGGCCACCAGAAAGCCCGGAAAGAGCGCGCCAACGTGGGCGGTCATGCTGGCAAATCCGTAGTGCAGATATAGATAAAGGACGGCGACCACGACCATGGAAACCGGCCACGGCCATCCGCCCATGTTATGGAACACTGGGCCGGAAAGGATGTTGATGACACCGGCTTCCTGGAGAGCATTGGCCATCATGACCACTGGGGCAAACCATATGATTGCGTCCCACGCCCGTTTTTCCGCCAGCAAGTCATCCCAATTTATAACTCCGAGCAGCAGAACGGCCGAAACGCCTGCCATGGCCACAATCGCATTCGGAATCTCGTGCCACGGGGAACTGATCCACCCGACCATCACGAGGAACATGACCGCAACCAGAATCCGTTCTTTGCGAGAAATGGGGCCGAGTTTCTTGAGTTCCTCGCGTGCCAGCGCACGTGCCGGTTCCGTGTCGCGGATCTCCGGTGGGCAGAGTCTGTAGATCACGAGCGGCACGAGAGCAAGCGTGAGCAGCCCAGGAACGCAGGATCCCAAGATCCACCGGCCCCAAGTGAGCTCAACATTCGCGATCTTGTATGCGAAATCGGCAATCAACGGATTAGCGGCCATGCCTGTAAGGAAGATCGCAGAGGCTGAGTACGTCGAATGAAAGCCCACCAGAACAATGAATGAACCGATCCTTCGGGAGCTGGGGCCGGGTTCGGAACTGAACGCATGCGACACACTGCGCGCGATGGGATAGATGATACCGCCGCCACGCGCCGTGTCGGAGGGTATGAACGGCGACAGGACCACATCCGACGCGGTGATAGAGTAGGCCAGCGTGAGTACGCTTTGACCAAAACGGTGGATGAACTCGTATGCGATGCGCGACCCCAGCCGTGTTACGGTAACCGCGCGGGCAAACAGAAACGCCGCGAACACCAGCCAGACGGTCAGATTGCTGAAGCCGGAGAGCGCCTGGGCGGGCGCCAAGGTACGTGTGACGATCAGTAAGGTCATTCCCACGAAAGCGCTGACGCCCATTGCAACGGGGCGTATCACCAGACCTAAGATTGTCGAAACGAAGATGGCGAGCAGGTGGCGCTGCGATCGACTAAGCGCTGACAAAGGCGCAAAGTAGAGCAAGAGACCGGGGAGGAGCACAAGGATCCATCGCCATAAGCGCGCCTTGGATGCGTCCTGTGCACGCGCCGCAACGGCCACCTGCCCCCCAACCGCCAACGCTTCGGACATAGGCCTCACCTTTCCGAGTGGACCCGCGACTCCAATTGAAAACCCTTCAGCCTTGCAATGGCCCAGGACGCCGGCACAGGAACCACCTGCCTGCAATCTGACAAGCCTCGTGGTTACCAGGCGGTCTGAAGGTTCACGAAAATGAGATTCCGGACGGGAATAATGTCTTTAGCAAAAGTTTTGCGAACATAGTTCGCCTGGATCTTGAGGTGAGTGCCGCTGATGTACCAGTTGAATCCGGCGATGAAATCCCGCTCGGGTGCAGTTGCAGCGTTCAAATGGGTGTGGCTCACATCGGGATCAAACACGTCAAAGCGAAAGACCGGCTCGAATCCCTGTCGCAGCCGATAGCTGGCGAGAGCGTAGTAGCCTTGGCGCAGGACGTTCGCGTCTTTTCCTTGCATGTATTCGGACTTGAGGCTGAAACCGCCGCGCCGAATCAGGAATTCTGCGCCAATGCGGTCCCGACGGGGACGGTCCGGGCGCGAGCCGCCGTTACCATACGCACCGGACCCGCCAATCTGCAGCCATTTGACGGGCTTGATCACGAGCCGTCCGACCGTCGCCTTTTGGTCATTGGCGGCTACATCGTTCTGGCGATCGCCACTGCTATTGAACTCGCCGAGGTAGAAATCGGCGTACTTCGTCAACGGTCCCCTCACCATCACCCCGATGTCACGTATGTCGCCGAACGAGCCGCCGCGTGCTCGGTCAGACATGAACAGCGCACGTTCGACAGTGGAAAGCGCTGCAGAGCTTTCGCTGCTCTCCATGCTCAGCGGTATCTTGAACTGGCCTACATCCACGCGGAGATGGGGAATGTAGGTGGTGGACACGAACGCGTCCTGGAGAATGCGGCTGGCCTGATTTACAGAGGAGCCGCTCAGAACAGAAACACCGTCCGCGATGGCTGTACTGTTGTTGAGAGACAAGCTTTTCGAAGGATCTATCATGACTGTCCAGCGGGTTTTGTCATTGATCTGGCCGCTGAGAGTCAGCTCCGTACGCCGGATGCGGAAGGAATCGCGGTAGCCGGCATCGCCCGCGCTGCCCCACACCTGCAAAAGACCATTGAAGCGGATGTGACCGAATCCTGACTCTATCGCGGAGTCGCTTTTCTTGTGCGCGCGTTCGGCCAAAGACGTGGTCGTGGCGATCGTCGTACGAACGTCGTTCGCGCCGGCTTCCACTTTCTTGTTGAGCTCCGCCAGAGCGCTGGTGGACGCTGCCGCGGCCGCCAGCGTTTGGTGCGACTGCTCGTTTGCCGCTTGGACTTCCGCCAGCTTCTGCGTCATCTGCTGATGGGCGCTATGGAGTTCCCCGCGCAGACGCTCGATTTCCTCGCGCTGTGCGGTAATCTGCTGCTGTTGGGCTGCCAGCGCCTGGCGCAATTCGAGAATATCTGCTTCCATGCTTTGCACGTCGGGCTTGTGGCGGACCTTGGCAGACGCGAAGGTCTGCTGCGCGAGAACCGGAACCGCTACGACCATTAAGACGAATGAAAGAACAACCGCCGTGCGCCGACATGCCATTTGCCGCCTACAGATTGCCATCACAATCTCCTCTGCTGGGGGAAGAAACATGTTTGTTCCGGGAGTGATTATGTGAATGGAGTGGCGCCACAGCGCTCATCGCACCCGCTCCCGTTGTGGAGCAGCGTCGAGTACTTCGGACGGCACGAAAACAAAACCTTGCATCAGTCGCCGGGCGCTGCGGCTCATCACGACTTTCCGTACCTTCCAGTGCTCTCCCTGGCGGTCAACTTCGGCTGCGACAGCCATGACGCCAGATGGGTGGCCGATACGGACTTGGCGCTTTTCGCGTTTACTCACCAGCGGCTCGACCACAGTGCCAGGAATCACCGCCGCCACTGCAAGAGCCACAGCAGCCGTTCCCACCATGGCGTGGTGCAGCTTGCCCATGGAAAAAACGCGTGCGACCAAATCGACATCGCTGGCTGCGACTCGCTTGGCCCCGGAGGAGACATAGGCTTGCGGCCGCGCCACGTAGGCTAGTTTCGGGGTGTGTGGTCGTGATGCAGACGCTTGGGCCGGAGTCTCGGCCAATCCCATTTTGACCGCTGCGTGGGCTCGCACGCTCTCGCAACGTGCCAGAACCTCGTGGTTCTTGTTCACGTCCTCCTGCAACTCGATTCCGGTTAAGCCAAGCGCTGCCGCGTCAGCAAAAATCATGGGATTGCCGGCATTGATCAGCGTGAGCTCCAGTGTGCCGATCCCCGGTACCGCAACCATGTCGCGCGCGTGGCCGGTGGGGAACATTCCCAGGCCACCGTCGCTTTCGTCCGCTCCGGGTTCGAGCAGCTCCATGCGGATCTCGGCCGCCGGGAAGGCCACGCCGTCGACTTCAAAATCTCCCTCTTCAATTACTTCACTGTTCTTTACCGGAACGTGGGCGATAATCTTCTTTCCCAGATTCGCTTGCCAGATACGTACCGTCACAGATTCGTCGCCAGGCCCGGCCTTGACCAAGCCTGCGTGGATGGCGAAGGGACCGACCGCCGACATCAGGTTGCCGCAGTTGCCCGACCAGTCGATCATCGGGTGTTCAATCGAAACCTGCCCGAACAGGTAGTCGACATCGCAGCCGGCACGCGAAGAGGGACTGATCAGGACTACCTTGCTGGTGCTTGAGGTTGCTCCTCCCATTCCGTCAATGTGTTTCCCGAACGGGTCAGGACTGCCGATAACACGCAGAAGCACGCGGTCGCGGATCGCGGGGTCTGCGGGAAGGGCATCAGCCTGGAAGAACACGCCCTTGCTCGTGCCCCCGCGCATATAAACGGCAGGAATTGCAATTTGGGGCATTCTGGAATCTCCTGGTCGCGATCTCGCCTGAAGCTAGCCGGTTGCAGACGAGGCGCCCATTGTATCGAGCCCCATCAATTAGCACCGATGGTTGTATTTATCAAGTAAAAAGTACAACCATTCGCGGGCAGCCCTGCCGCGCCGGGAGACATAAGGTAAAAAATCGCCGGTCTCAAATGTATTTTTGTTTGTTGAACCAACTTGGAAATGTCTCCCTCGCGACCAAAATAGAAATGTCTCTTGGTAGAGTGCCCCCGAGAGGAGGGCACTCAGATTGGGGCCGAACCGGATTGGGCCGTAAAGAGCTGAACCGGGTAGAGGTGCCGGGGCGGTTGAAGGCCGGGAGTTTACGGCTAAAGGAAGCGGCGGAGCTTTTCGGAGTGAGCTATCGCCAAACCAAGCGGGTATGGGCGCGGCATCGGGGCGAGGGTGCGAAGGCTTTGCAGCACCGGCATTGCGGGCGGCGCTCGAACCGCGCCTACAGGGACGAGTTCCGAGCCGCAGTGCTGGACAGGATGCGCGTCAACCATGGGGATTTTGGGCCGACCTTGGCGACCGGGCATCTGGGCAGCGAGCACGAGCCAATGGTGCGACCCGAGGGCTGTGCTTGTTGGACGAAGGCGGCGGGGTTATGGCGTGGGCAACGACAGCGGAGCGCTGATCGCACGCGGCGGGAGCGCAAGGTGCATTTGGGGAGGTTGCCTCAGATGGACGGCAGCTTCCACGATTGGGCCGGAGAAGCGCGGGCCGCGGACTCTCTCATGCACCTGGTGGATGACGCTACCTCAACCGTGCCGGGGCAATTTTCCGACCAGGCGACAACGTGGGGGCGGCGGCGCGGGTGCTGCGCGCCCGGATCGAGGTAAGTCAGGGGACATTTCTAACGAGGTTTTGACACAAATGTATTTTATGTTGAAATCGTACAAACTTTGATATACACTCCCCCCGCCTAAATTCCGCCAATGTGCATTTTAGGGATGATATGTACAACGTTTACTGCTCAAGGAGCGCCAAGTGCAGGACTTATGTTCGTTACGCGAAGAATGCGGAGCGGGTTTGTACACCCCATGAAGGAAGAATGAACCGGCTGGATCCCTTTGGATAGTCTCCACCATCGCAAGGAGAATTTCATATGCCGTACAAGAAGCATTTCATCAGCGCGCTCGCCACTTCCCTGTTGTGCCTGGCCGTTTCTCTGGCGGCATTTGCTCAGGGGTCTGGCGGCAAGATTAGTGGCACGGTTACTGATCCATCCGGGGCGGTGTTGGCGGGTGTGGAGGTCAAGGTCACTAACACCGCAACCGGCATTAGCCGTACCTTGGTCACCAACGAGAGCGGCGCCTACAGTGCGCCGAACCTGAACGTCGGCAATTACGAAATCACGATCAGCACCAAGGGCTTTCGCCCGGCCAAGGAAACTGCCGTCTTGACGATCGGGGCGGAGATCACTGCCGACATCCATCTCCAAATGGGTGTGGAAACCGAGCTTGACGTGCAGGGCGTGGCGCCAGCGATCGATCTGTCGTCGGCCACCGTCAGCTCGGCGATCGAGGGCGTGCAACTGCGCGAGCTGCCCCTCAACGGTCGCGATTGGACCATGCTAGGCGCTTTGCAGCCCAGCGTGCACACCATGGACACGCAGACGGATCCCGGCGCTAACCAGATCAACCGCGGCAATCGCGGATGGGGCGCTCAGATGAGCATTGCCGGCACTCGTCCCCAACAGAACACCTACTGCATGGACGGCATAATTATGAATGACTATGCCGGTGGCAGTTCGGGCGGGGTCACGGGCATGTCTCTGGGCGTGGACGCCATCCAGGAGTTCTCCGTGGTCACCAGCAACGCGGGTTCCGAGTACGGCCGCACCTCGGGCGGCGTGCTCAACGCCGTCAGCCGCGCTGGAACAAACCAGTTCCACGGTTCAGCGTATGAGTTCCTGCGCAACAGCGCCCTGGATGCCAAGAACTACTTCGACAAAGCAGGTGCTCCCCCGTTCAAACGCAATCAGTTCGGTGTCGCAGCGGGCGGCCCGATCATCAAGAACCGCACCTTTATTTTCGGGGACTATGAAGGGTTGCGTCAGAACCTTTCAGTCACGAATGTGATCAATGTGCCTTCTGCCAATGCACACAACGGCGACGTGTGCGTGAAGGTCGGAACCAACTCCTGCGCCAGTCTGACGCACGTCACGATCGATCCTAACGTGGTCAAGTTTCTGGACCTTTATCCGCTGCCAAACGTAGCCTCCACGGCGATGAGCGACACGGGGCAATATTCGTTCGTAGGCAAGACCGTGACGAATGAGGACATGTTCACCACGCGCGTGGACCACAAGTTCTCCGAAACAGATTCGATGCATGCCACGTTTATGCTGGATAACTCGCGGCTGACTATCCCCGACGCCTACGGCAAGGCCCTGAGGTCCTCGAAGGCCAATCACAGGTTTGTCTCCTTTGAGGAGAGCCATTTTTTTAGCAACTCTCTGGCCAACTTCGTTCGGGCGGGTTATCGGCGGGTACTGGCTTCCATGCCAGACGAGATCGAGGTCCTCGACTCCCGGCTGGACGATCCGACTTACGGCTTCCTCCCTGGCTTTGCCTTTGGCCAGATCAATGTCTCCAGCACAACCGCGATGACCGGTGGCGTAGCCGGTCAGGCGCCCACCACCTACGCCTACAACAGCTACCAGGTCTATGACGACCTGGTCTGGACCCGGGCCAATCATTCACTTAAATTTGGCGTCGCTTTCGAGCGGGTCCAGAACCGGGCATTCGGGGCGGCAGCGAGCGGGAATTGGGGGTTCAAGTCGGTGCAAGACTTCCTCGCCAACAGACCGAGCAGCTTCACTTCGCAGATACCCGGTGCGGCTACTCCTCTGCGCCTGCGGCAGACTGTTTTTGGCGCCTACGTCGGCGATGACTGGCGAGTCTTGTCGAACCTGACTCTGAACCTCGGCCTTCGTTACGAGATAGCATCCGTCCCGACCGAGGTGGACGACCATCTTGCGACCCTCGCCAGCCCTGCCGCCGCCAGTCCCAAGCTGGGGTCGCCCTTTTTCAGCAACCCCACGCTCAGGAACTTCTCCCCGCGTGTCGGCTTCTCGTGGGATCCTTTCAAGAACGGCAAGACCGCGGTGCGGGCCGGGTTCGGCGTCTATGACACATTGCCACTGATTTACCAGTTCAATATGCTCCTGCTGGGCTCGTCCCCATTCTTCGACACGAGAAAAACGACGAATGCGACTGCTTTGAGGGGACAATTCCCAACAGGCGGGTTTCCCCTGCTGACCGGCGCACAGAACCTCAACAAGGTCGCGTACGTCGAGCAAGATCCCAAACGCATGTATGTCATGCAGTGGAACCTGAACGTTCAGCGCGAACTGGGACAGGGTTTCAGCCTTACGACCGGATACGCCGGCAACCACGGCGTGCATCAGCCCTGGCGCTCGGGCGACATCAACATCGTGCTTCCGATTGGTAAGAATGCCAGCGGACAGTACATCTGGCCCAGGAGCGGCGGGACGAGGATGAACCCGAATACGGGCATAATTGATGGCCTCGAGTGGAAGGCATCCACTGTTTACCACGCTCTTCTTGTGAATCTCGCGGCCCAGACCAAGTCGTTGAGGATGGGCGTCTCGTACACTTGGTCGAAGGCCTTGGATATTGGCTCCTCCTCGAATGGAGGCGCAAACTTCCAAAACTCGATCAGCGATGAATGGTTCTTCGATCCGAAGCTCTTCCGCTCGTTGTCGGATTTCAATATCGCTCACGTCCTGGTTGCAAATGCCATGTGGAACCTGCCGGCCCCAAGCTCGACCGGGTTCATAAATACGTTGGCTGGAGGCTGGCAGTTAGGCGGGATCTTTAGAGTGTCCACGGGACAGCCGTTCACGCCCTCCATTGGCGGCGATCCGCTGGGCATCCAGAACGATGTGCCTTTTGGCTGGCTGAATCGTCTTGATACCCCCGGCTGTGCGAACCCCGTAAGGCCGGGACATGTCGACTATGTCAAGAGAGATTGCTTTGCGGCTCCTTTTGATTTGTCGGCCGGGGACTTCCCGACCTTGGGCAACGCCGGCCGCAATAGCCTGATCGGACCGGGCGTCGTCAATCTGGACCTCTCTTTGTATAAGAACTTCCACCTCTCCAAGGAGCGGTTCAACCTCCAGTTCCGTACCGAGTTTTTCAACGTGTTGAACCACACCAACTTTGCGACTCCAACGCAGTCCACCGCCCAGTTGTACAACTTAACCGGCGGCGCGATTGTGGAAAACACGAACGGCGGCAAATTCGTAAAAACGTCCACTACGTCGCGCCAGATCCAATTTGCGCTGAAACTCATTTGGTAAACGCCGCGGTCCACCGGCCGGTCCCCAGGGCAGGCCGGTGGATCCGTTAGATTGCTCTGCGACGAAGCAGTGTGAAGATGCTCGTGGTCTGTGAAGCATCGAGCCAATTGGCTCCGTTGCCCGCGCGAAAGGCGGCACCAGGAGACTTTCTTGACACCGACACGTGTTTCAGAGACCTCCAGGCGGGCGGCTGCAACCGGAGTGGGCGGGCAGCTCCTGGCACGCAAGTCAATTGACAAGCTGATCGCCGATTCCGAAATACCCGGCCACCGGCTGAAGAAGACCCTAGGTCCCTGGACCCTGATGGCCCTGGGAATCGGGGCGATCATTGGGTCAGGCATTTTCATCCTTACCGGAACTGCCGCGGCCGGCGAACGGTTCGCGGTACCCTCTTTGCTGCACGCGCAGGTGCTTGACCTGATCGTCAACCTGATCGCTCACGGCAGCACGGCGGGTGCGTTGATGCACGGGCGCCCGGCCGCCGGTCCTGCGATCGCGATTTCCTTCCTTCTGGTGGCGATCGCCTGTGCCTTTGCCGGGCTCTGCTATGCCGAACTGGCATCGATGATCCCGATTGCCGGCAGCGCGTACACGTATTCCTACGCCACGCTGGGCGAGATCTTCGCCTGGGTGCTTGGGTGGGACCTCATTCTGGAGTACGCCGTCAGTAACGTTGCAGCAGCGGTCGGCTTCAGCGGCTACCTGAAGGCGCAACTGGCTGTGTTCGGACTTGTTTTGCCCGACCGATGGTCAATGCCCGTCCGCGCCAGCGGCCAGTGGACGGGTGCTTACTTCAACGTACCTGCCTTTCTCGTCATTTTTATCTTGACGATGTTGCTGGTGCGCGGGGTGCGGGAGTCCGCGCAGATGAACAACATCATGGTGCTGGTGAAGATTGGGGTGATTATCGTTTTCCTCGGAGTTGGGGGGATGCTGGTGAAGCCGGTCAACTGGCACCCGTTTGCTCCCTCTGGATTCAGCGGTATCGTCACCGGCGGAGCAATAATCTTCTTCACCTACGTAGGGTTCGATTCGGTTTCCACGGCCGCCGAGGAGGCGCGTAATCCGCACAGGGACGTCCCGTTTGGGATTATTGCCTCGCTGATAGTCTGCACCGTGCTCTATGTGGGCGTGGCCCTGGTGCTCACGGGCATGCTGAAGTACACGACCTTTGTATCGGGTGCCGCAGCGGAAGCACCAGTCGCGTACGCGCTCAAGACCCTGGGTGCTCATCCCGCCTTGAACGCCCTAATCATTATCGGGGCGATGATTGGTATGGTATCGGCATTGCTGGTTTTCCAATACGGTCAGACACGCATCTGGTTTGCTATGTCGCGGGACGGCCTCCTGCCACGGGTGTTCTCGGCGGTGCATCCGATCTACAGAACTCCGCACTGGTGTACGTGGATCGCGGGTCTGTTCGTGGGCATTCCGGCGGGGCTGGTCGATATCGCCGGCGCCGCCGACCTTTCCAATATCGGCACCCTGTTCGCCTTTGCATTGGTTTCGCTCGGCGTAATCGTGCTGCGCCACACGCAGCCGGAGCGGAAGCGCGCATTCAAGGTGCCGATGGTGCCGCTATTCCCGTTGCTTTCCATCTTCCTGTGCCTCGGGTTGATGACCGGCTTGACCGTCATTACCTGGTTCGCGTTCTTAGTCTGGCTGATCATCGGGTTGTTCATCTATTTCCTGTACAGCCGCCGGCATAGCGAGTTTGGCACGCAGCGAACTTAGGGGAGTATGGTGACCGCGTGTGGTGGACGGGTGGTTCCGGAGATTTAATCAAGTTGTCAGAGGGGACCGTCATGAAGGCGATGTACTCCAGCGGAAACCCGCGTGTTGCACTGGTGGTTATGGCTGCTTGCTTGGTCATATCGAGGGCGGGGCGAAGTTGGCCCGTTGAAGATACTCGGCAACTGGGACATGAAGAGCGACGGCCGCTGGGACTACATCATCCCCGACAGACCGCGTACTCAGGCCTCCCCGGCACGTTGATGGTGCGATTACCCTGCGCTTAATGGCGAAAAACTCGCCCGAAGGAAGAACATGCGATATCGACGATCCTCAATTGAGGTCGAATCACCGGAGGAACTCGGCTATTCCACGATCAAGTACAACCTGGCCGAGAGTTCTATCTGCGATGCCCGGCTTGGAGACCTGAATCTTGACCTGAAACACTTGGTCCTGGCTTACACGGAGCACCGCGGAAAAACGGCTCTGCGTGAAGTTTTGGCCGAGCAGTATGGCGTAACAGTCGACGACATTCTCCTCGCCCCCGGTGCCGCCGCCGGACTGTTCATGGTTAATAGCGCTCTGCTCGGGCCTGAGAGCTCGATTGTCGTAGTCCGGCCGAATTACACGACCAACATAGAGGTACCGCGGCTGCTGCCCTGTTCTGTCATCTGCCTCGATCTGATTTTTGAAGAGCAGTACCGACTTGATCTGGCCAAGGTCGAAGCGCTCATCCGGCCTGGAACGCGTCTGGTCAGTGTCACCTATCCTCACAACCCAAGTGGGGCGGTGATTTCCGAAAAAGATCTCCACGAGTTAGTTCAGATTGCCGAGCGGCACAACTGCTACCTCCTGGTGGATGAAACATATCGCGACTTGCACCGTGGAACTATGCCTCCGCTGGCAGCAGCGATCAGCCCGCACGCTATCTCCGTTTCCTCTATGTCAAAAGCTTACGGCATGCCCGGAATCAGAGTCGGGTGGATAGTCACCCGCGATCCGGAGCTGCAGCGTATGCTGCTGGCCGCAAAAGAACAAATATTCCTCTGCGGTTCGGTTGTCGACGAGGAAATCGCGCTGAGCGTTCTTCAAATGCGGGATCGCCTTCTGCCACAAATCCGCCAGCAGGTTGACCGAAATTGGCAGGCGGTTAAGGAATGGATGGACCGGCAAACGGCCCTTGAATGGGTTCTGCCCGGCGGAGGCGTGGTGTGCCTGCCACGAATAAAGCAAGATGTCGCAGTTGATCCTGCGGTGTTCTACGCAACTCTCCTGGACCAGTTCTCGACTTATGTAGGCCCGGGGCACTGGTTCGAATTGAGCGACCGAAACTTCAGGCTCGGTTTTGGCTGGGAGCCATTTGAAAAACTGACCGAAGGACTTGCAAACATTTCAAGGGCCCTTGAAGCCGCGATGAAGCCATCGAGGACATCCCGTACAGCGGGAGCGTGAAGAGCTGAGCGCGAAGAGGTCATGATGAGCACTCAACGGAGCGACGATACCTGGATCGATCTGATTGCGCAGGCGCGTCGAAGGATAGAAGGGTTTGCCGTGCAAACGCCTGTGGCTCTCGTTCAGAACGATGAGCACTGGCCGTCGACAACGCAGGTTTATTTCAAACTGGAGCACCTGCAGAAGACCGGCGCTTTCAAGTTGCGAGGAGCGACGAACAAAATTTTTTCCCTGTCGGCGGAACAAGCGGCTGCCGGGGTGATTACCTCATCCACCGGGAACCATGGTCTCGCGGTGGCAACGGCCGCAATTTTCAAGGGAATCGACGCTGAAGTCGTGGTCTCCGCCCAGGTCGCGGAAGCGAAGCTCAAGGCGATTCAAGCGTGTGGCGCCCGCATTACCCATGTGGGAGACAACCCTCTGGACGCAGAGATTGCCGCGCGAATGATGGCCGAGACGTCGGGCCGGACCTACGTTCCTCCCTACAATGATCGGATGGTTATCGCCGGCCAGGGCACGCTGGGTGCTGAACTGCTGGAGCAAGTCCCACAACTAGACGCGGTGTTCGTGGCAGTCGGCGGGGGTGGGCTGATCGGCGGAATAGGCGCCTATGTCAAGGCGGTTTCGCCCCGCACTGAGGTCGTCGGCTGCTGGCCAGAGAACTCTCGCGTACTCTATGAGTCGCTGAAAACGGGTAAAGTCATTGAGTTTCCGGAACAGTACACGGTCTCGGAAAGCACTGCGGGTGGTGTCGAGGCCGGCTCAATTACCCTGCCATTGTGCCAAAAGGTCGTGGGGCGGCGTGTGCTCGTCAGTGAGCGGAAGATTCTCTCAGCTACACAATGGGCACATCAGAAAGGCTGGCCGGTGGAAGCGGCTGCGGGTGTGGCCATAGGCGCGTTCTTCGAGGTTGCCGACTTTTACAAAGAGAAGACTGTCGCTATCGTCCTATGCGGCAAGAATCTCAGTCCGGGAGTTGAAAAGCTCTTACGCGAGAGTTGAGGGTTTTTGCGATGATAGAAACTTACACGCGCGCGCAACTCGAGAAAGTGATGAAGCCGGAAGAGGTGATCAGGGCAGTTGAGGAAGGATTCATCGCCTATTCCCAAGGCAAGGCCGTCATTCCGCCGGTCGGCGAGCTTCTTTTTGATGATCCGCGCGGAGACTGCCACATCAAGTACGGCTTCCGCAAAGGCGAACCGACCTTCACGATCAAAATAGCTACCGGCTTTTCCGGGAACGCTGCACTCGGAATCTCGACAAGCAATGGCGTGATTCTCGTGTTCAGCAGCAAGACCGGCCAACTGACTCATATCCTGCAGGACGAGGGCTTCCTCACTGATATCCGCACAGCTGCCGCTGGAGCGGTTGTCGCCAAGTTGCTGGCTCCCAGAAAAGTCTCCTGTATCGGAATTATCGGCGCGGGAATTCAAGGGAAATTGCAGCTGGACTATCTGCGGTATGTCCAGCCGGTCAGGCGCGCCATGGTGTTCGACCTGGTCAAGGAAAGGGCGCGGTCGTATGCTGTGGACGGCTTCGATGTTCAGGTTGCCGGTTCTCCCGCCGAAATCGCGGCGAACTGTAATTTGATCGTGACTACCACGCCGGCACGAGGATGGTACCTGGGTGCTTCCGATGTCCGTGCAGGCACGCACATCACTGCGATAGGGGCAGACGCCGAAGGCAAGCAGGAGCTCGACCCGCAGCTGTTCACCAAGGCTGCAGTGCGGGTGGTGGATAGCCGCAAGCAGTGCGTGCGAGCCGGAGATTCGTCCTACGCATTGAAGCAAGGATTGATTCAGCTGGCAGACTTGATCGAGCTTGGTGAGTTGGCACAGGACCCGAGTCTCGGGCGGCACAGCGCTACAGATATCACCATTGCCGATCTCCAAGGGGTCGCAATTCAGGATATCCAAGTCGCACAGCTGGCGGTGAATGCAATGGCAGCTCGTGCTGGTGCTGCTGCGAATTGACCCGTACCCGGACCTGGAAGGTAATGTACTCTTGGCAAACCGTTGGGCCTACGTTAAGGTAAGAACCATCGGGGTCAGGTGAATATCGCATGAAGTTAGAGGGAAGTAACCCGGAACGGATTGCGGCGACGATGGTGGAGATCATACGGAGCCGCCATCTTGAGAAGGGCGAGCACCTTACCGAGGAAGCGTTTGCCGCCGAGTTGGGCTTATCGCGTTCCCCAGTTCGAAGGGCTTTCGCCCTGCTGGAGAAAGCCGACATTCTTGTCAAGAAGCCCAACCGGGGCCATTTCCTTAAAGCCGATTCGGACACGATTGGCACGCGACGCTTGCCGTTCGGTCCCGACCCTTTTGAGGGCCTTTACCTACAGCTGGCTGAGGACCTGCTCAGCCAGAAGATACCGGAGGAGTTTTACGAAAGTTCGCTGATGCGGCAGTACGACATCAGCCACGGGCAGTTATTGAAACTGCTGACCAGGATGGCCAGCGAAGGGCTCGTTGAAAGAAAACCCGGTAATGGGTGGAAGGTCAATTCATTTCTCAAGGATGCGGACGCGCACAATCAAAGTTATCGCTTTCGGATGGCCATCGAGCCCGCCGCCCTGCTGGAGCCCACGTACCGCGTCGACAAAGACGCCTTTCATAAGGCCCGGGAGTTGCAGCTCGGGTTGATTAAGGGGGACGTGTTCAAAGTCTCGCGCCCGAAGCTGTTCCAGATAGGAGCGCAGTTCCACGAGATGCTGGTTCGTTGCTCGGGGAACCGTTACTTTCTGGAAGCGATCCAGCGCCAAAACCAGCTGCGTCGTTTGCTCGAGTATCGCTCGAAGAGCGACCGGGAGCTGACTCTTGGCCAGTGCCGTGAACACCTGAAGCTACTCGACCTCATCGAGTCAGGGAAGCGGAAGGAGGCCGCCAAATTCCTCCGTCATCACTTGGATTCAGTGCGCCGGAGAAAGACACATGTCGTATAGAAACCGTGTGCATTGTCCGGCCGACTCGCTACAGGCAGGGTAACGGTCACCTCTCCTCTCCTGCCCGCTCGAACGTCTGTCTTAAGTTCGCCCGCGGATCTTTGTTCGTGATGTGCCTCCTGCCCACCCGAGCCGAGGGCGAAGGAAGAGAGTGAGCTGGCAAGATTGTATTTTTCTGTTGCCAAGTACAGAAATCAGTGTACACTGGCTGCACCTCGCTGCAGAGGAATTTCGTTGTGACGCGCGCATTTCCGACCGGTGTACAGTTGCAGTCTGGCACCCTCCTGATGCGCTTTGAAATCAGGGCAGGGCGTATCAGCCGGAAAACGTAATTACGCGGTTTATAGAACGGCCGGGCGCCGTGTAATTCGCGTGACGGGCAAGGGTCGATGGCGGCAGTGCGGGCCTACCTGACGGGTCAGGTTGCTGCGCAGGCAGTCCGCCGTCTGCCGAATCCGCGTGACTTGCCAGTTGCAGAGAGGGCCGGGTTAAGACCCTGGGGGAGATCTCGATGCAGCGCGCTAGCGAAAACCCAGCTGCAACTGCGGAGGCCACGAATCGCGCCCTGAGTGAGCGGGCTTTCAGGAAGGTCATCATCAGGTTCCTGCCGGTGATGATCTTCGCGTATGCGATTGCCTACATCGACCGGACCAACATCGGCTTTGCTGCGCTGACGATGAACAAAGCCATCGGGCTCTCCCCGCTGACATTCGGCTGGGGCGCGGGCTTGCTTTTCTTCGGCTACTGCGCGTTCGAAGTGCCAAGCAACGCCTTGCTCTACCGCATCGGTGCACGTCGCTGGCTGGCGCGGATCATGATTACCTGGGGCCTGACCACCGCCGCCACCGCGCTGGTTGTGGGGCCAAAGAGTTTCTTTGTCGCGCGGTTCCTCCTCGGGGTGGCGGAAGCCGGATTTACACCAGGTGCGATGTACTTCTTCACGTCCTGGTTCCCAGTGCACTATCGCAGCCGTCTCATGGCCTGGTACCACATGGCGGTTCCGGCGGCGTCTTTGATCAGCGGACCAATGTCGAGCCTGATTATGCAGTTTGACGGATTGTTCGGCCTGGCCGGCTGGAAATGGCTGTTCATCGCTGAGGGTGTGCCGGCGATCGTCATCGGCTTCGTACTCCTGCGCTTGCTTACTGAAAAACCCGAAGAGGCCAACTGGCTCACTGCGGAAGAGCGACGAATCGTGATTCAGACGCTGGCCGCCGAAAGACGAGACCGGCCCGTGCACAAACTCTGGGCCGCCATGGCCGATCCGCGTGTCTTGGTGCTCGCCGCAATCCAGTTGTCGTTCACGATCGGTTCGTACGCCGTCGCGATCTGGCTTCCGCTAATCCTTAAGGGACACAACTTATCGAACTTCAATATCGGGATGGTGGCCGCCATTCCCTATCTTTTCGGGTGTGTCGGGACCGTTGTGTGGGCCAATCGGGTGGACCGCAGCGGCCGGCGTATTGGCAATCTTGCCGCAGCCTGTATGGTGGGGACAATCGGGCTGCTGGTTGCGGTCAAGTTTCCGGCATTAACGGTGTCGATGGTCG
This sequence comes from Terriglobales bacterium, assembly GCA_041946775.1. Classification (GTDB taxonomy): domain Bacteria; phylum Acidobacteriota; class Terriglobia; order Terriglobales; family Acidobacteriaceae; genus JBHGBA01. Next base: position 23,088 of record JBHGBA010000018.1, on the reverse strand, counting down.
GCTTGTCGGTTGCCTTGATTGGCATCACTTCGGCACGGGGCATTTTCTGGTCAATTCCGCCGCGGTTCTTGACGGGTCTCGGTGCGGCCGGCGGTCTGGCGTTCATCAATTCGATCGGGAGCATGGGAGGGTTCTTCGGCCCCGTGATCATGGGTTCGCTGAAGAGCGCGACCGGTTCTTTCGCCGTTGGATTGGCCGTCATGGGGGGACTGATGGCGCTGGCCAGTTTGCTCACCTTAAGCATGCGCTTGCTGGTGACGCGGGAATAGCAGTCCTCTGGGGACTTGTAGTCGTAGTCCCGGCGTCCGGCCCCCAAGGTGTTCGACGCGACTGGTTTTGGTAAAGCAGGAACGTTTTTCGCTTCATGCACAGCCTGAAAAAGAGAGAAGAACGATGCGAATGGCCTGCGAGCCTTCCCACGTCGGACGTTTGACAGTAGGCGGTGAAACGTACGCGTTCGTAGAACTCAGCAAGGTGCTGCCCGGCAGCGGCCTTGCTCGACTCCCTTATTCCATCCGGCTACTGCTTGAGAACGTGGCGCGATGCTCTCCAGAAGCACTTCCAACGTGCGCGGCTCGAGCGCTGGATGGAGGACCCGCCTGCGAAGTGCCTTTCTATCCCAACCGGTTGATGTTGCACGACACCACATGCCTGCCCGCCATCGCCGATATCGCGGGTTTGCGCAATCTTGTGGCCGAGATGGGCGGGAATCCCGCGGCGGTTAACCCGGTTATTCCTTCGGTGTTGACGATCGACCACTCGGTCATCGTGGAACGCTATGCGGACCCGCGCGCCGTTGAGGAAAATCTGAACATTGACTTCCGGCGTAACCGAGAGCGCTATCGGTTTATCAAGTGGGCCCAGCAGAGTCTGGACAACCTCCGCGTCATTCCACCGGGCACCGGCATTATCCACCAGATGAACACGGAGGCCATTGCTGAAGTCGTCGTGGAAGCAACGAGTGCTTCCGGTGCGCGCTTCTTGCACCCCGACGATATGGTCGCCACTGATAGCCACACGCCCATGATCAACTCTCTCGGGATTCTCGGCTGGGGGGTTGGAGGTTTGGAAGGGCAGGCAGCCATGATGGGCGAGCCGGTATCGATTCCTTTTCCCGAAGTTCTCGGTATCCGGGTGACCAATGCGCTGCGGCCTGGAATAACGGCAACTGACCTCGCCCTCCACCTTACCGAGCTGCTGAGACGACGGGGCGTGGTCGGCAAATTCATCGAGTTCTGCGGACCTGGTTTGGACACACTCGGTTGGGGAGACCGCGGCACAGTAGCCAATATGGCGCCAGAGTACGGCGCCACTGTCGTCTTCTTCCCGTTCGATGACATCACGCTGGAGTACCTCAAGCTAACGGCCCGGCCGCTGGAACACTGCCGGCGTGTGGCTGCCTACATGGCAGCGCAAGGACTCTGGCGCAAAGCCGATTCGCCCGAACCGGGTTTTGACCACCTGATTGAGCTGGATCTTTCAACAGTGCGTCGCAGCATCGCCGGCCCACACCAGCCCTATCAGCGCCGTGACCTGTCAGCAGTGGCGCAATCTTTTGCAGAGGACGTCATCGCGGCCGCGGGGGATTCATCGAATTCACCCGTCTTTTTCTGCCCTGAGTTCGGTGAACCACTCCATCATGGGGCCGTGGTCATTGCGGCAATAACCAGTTGCACCAACACTGCCAACCCCAGGGTCATGATGCAAGCGGGTTTGCTTGCGCGTAACGCGCGCCAGTGCGGCCTGCGGCCAAAACCATGGGTGAAAACCTCACTTTCGCCGGGGTCGAGAGTGGTCGGCGACTACTTGCGCGAGAGCGGTCTGCTGGAAGATCTGGCTGCGCTCGGGTTTGATATAACCGGTTACGGTTGCATGACATGCATTGGCAGCTCAGGCCCGCTCGAGGCGCACGTTCAGGAATTCTGCAACCAAGGACTGCGGGGAGTAGCGGTGTTGTCGGGCAATCGGAACTACGAAGGCCGCGTGAATCCCAGTGTTGGGGCGGCGTATCTCGCCTCGCCAGCCTTGGTGATTGCTTACGCCATAGCCGGCACTATCAACATTGATCTCGAACGCGAACCGCTGGGGCTCGACCGTTCTGGGAGAGAGGTGTTGTTGCGCGATGTTCTCCCTTCAGACGACGAAGTGAACGCAACTGTTGCAGGTCACGTGAGACCTGCCCTCTTCCAGGAACGGAGAAAAACACTATGGGATGGAACTGCTCACTGGGAGGCGGTGGACGCGCATCAGAGCACGTGCTTCTCGTGGGACCCGAAGTCCACCTATATCCGGCGACCGCAGTATCTCCGCGCGATAGATCGCGAGCCAGCCGAGTCCACGAACATCGTCAATGCTCGAGTACTCCTGGTGCTCGGCGACAATGTGACCACGGATCATATCTCGCCCGCGGGACCAATTCCCGCCGATAGTTGTGCGGGACGGTATCTGATTGAGCAAGGGGAGTCGCCCGCAGATCTCAACCAGTACTCGACGCGCCGCAGCAATCATGAAGTCATGCTTCGCGGAGCGTTCACCAACCCTGCCGTGACGAACCTCATGCTGAATGGGCAAGTGACCGGGAGGGGAGCCTTGACATACAGTGCGGATGGCAAATCAATATTGCCGGTGTACGAAGCAGCGCCGACATATGCCGCTTGCGGGATTCCCCTGGTCATTATTGCAGGCCGCAACTATGGCGCCGGTTCGAGCCGCGACTGGGCCGCGAAAGTGCAAGCCATGCTGGGCGTCAGAGTGGTAATCGCGCATAGTTTTGAGCGCATTCACCGGAGCAATCTGATTGGCATGGGCATTTTCCCGTTGCAGTTTTCATCGGCCGCCGGCCTGGGGGCGCGAATTCCTACTGGGCAAGAGACCTTGAAATTCCAGGGTCTCGATTCCTTACACGTGGGCGAGAACCAAGTTGTCCTGAGCATGTGCAATCAAGAGATTCCTCTCGTGTTACGCGTCGATTCCAGGCAGGAACTCTTATACCTGCGCAATGGCGGCATTTTGCCCTATGTAGCGAGAAAGATCGTTTCCGGGGACAAGGGTGATGCGAGTTTTCGCAACATGGGTTAAGACTTTCAATGGTAGGTCTGTATATCAGGAGCGAACGTGTGGTGTAACAGGAGCAAGGGCAATGGATGTTTCCGCAGCTCCGCTGGCAACCGGGGTAGAAGCCAGTCTCCCCCGTCGCGACTTCCTGAAAGGAATAGTCGCCTTGGCCGGTGGCGCCGTGCTGGCCAGGGCCTACGGTGCTGGGACCAGGCCCGGAAGGAAAGCCGGCGGTAGCGGCAGAACTGACAAGAGCATGGAAGCAAAAACGTATTTCGCCTATGTAGGTTGCCGGACGACGCGGGAACGCAATGCGCGCGGCGAGGGCATCAATGTTTACCGGATGGAGGCTGCCTCAGGACGGTGGACGCATGTGCAACTGTGTCGTGGCTTGGTAAATCCATCTTTCCTGGCATTTGATCGCAGCAGTCGATTTCTCTACACGGTTCACGGTGACGGCAACGAGATTAGCGCGTTCCAGGTAAATGAGCGCAGCGGCGAGATTAGCTTCATAAATCGGCAGTCAACGCGTGGCAAGAACCCGGTTCACCTTTCGTTCGACCCAGCCAATCGCTTCGTTGTCGTCGCTAACCACGTTACATCGTCGCTCGCGGTGTTGCCGGTAGACCAAAACAACGGCTCGGTTGGAGAAGTAGTGGATCTGGTCACGCTGCAGGGCAAAATAGGTCCACACCGCGTCGAGCAGCCGTTTCCCAAGCCACATCAAGTGGAGTTTGATCCTGCGGGTAAGTTCATCGCCGTGCCGGACAAGGGCCTTGATTGCGTCTTCAGTTTCCGCCTGGACACGACCGGGAAGCTGATCGCCGCCGACCCACCTTCCGTTGAAGCCCGGGAGACCTCGGGGCCGCGCCATATCGCTTTTCACCCCAGGCTTCCGTACACCTATGTGATCAACGAACTCGATTCCACGGTGACAAGCTACCGGTACAATGCCATGGGACAGCTATCACCATTCCAGGTCATTAGCTGTCTGCCCGACACTTTCACCGGCAACAGCCGCGCCTCCGAGATTGCGGTGTCCCACGACGGGCGCTTTGTCTACGGCTCGAACCGCGGGCACGACTCGCTGGTCGTGTTTGCTGTGGATGAAACCACAGGAAGGCTGACGTCGGTGGACTGGACCTCCAGCCGGGGCAGAACGCCTCGGTTCTTCACCCTCGACCCGACGGGCAGGTTTCTATTTTGCGCCAACGAGGACAGCGACACAATCGTCAAATTCGATGTCGATGCAAGGACGGGCAGGCTCTCGCCAACGGACGACATTGTCAAGACTGGCAGCCCGGTATGCATTTTGTTCCATGGAGCTGTTTGAACTGCGACTGAAAACGTTAGGAGGGTAAGTGGACGGCTTCTGCACCGCTCTCCTTGCCGTATGTCTTGCCTTTGCTGCCTTTGTGCAGGGGCCGGTCGGCGCGGGTGGTGCGCCGGTCGAAGCGGAGATCGCTAGTGAAACGGTTCGCGAGGACCGTTTTCCGAAAACTTCCGCCCGCTTCCCGAGTGGAGTTGTCGCTCAGCCAGATATCGAATACGCAAACCTTGTTGGCTTCCGGCCCCTGCACCTCGATCTTTACACCCACGAACGTTCTGGACCGCAGGCGCGGCCGCTCGTCGTTTGGATCCACGGCGGCGCCTGGAAGCGCGGTGACTCGCGTACTTCGGCCGCGTATGCGAACTTTCCGGCCGTGCTCGCGTCTTTGGCGGCCCGCGGCTACGTCGTAGCCTCAATCAATTATCGGTTGAGCGGCGAGGCACGGTTTCCGGCCGCGATTCAGGACGTAAGAGCCGCGATCCGCTACTTGCGCGCCAACGCCGCGCGGTTCGGGATCGATCCGAATCGCGTCATACTTTGGGGTGGGTCCGCCGGTGGGCATCTTGCTGCACTGGCGGCGACGACCTGCGGGCTCGCTGCGTTCGATCCACCGCGGTTGACGGGACGGTTTCCTGGCAAAGCAGCGGCCAGCGTGATTGAACCTGCCGTGTCCGACTGTGTGCAGGGCGTGGTGGCTTGGTATGGCTTGTTCGACCTGGCTGTGCTTACATCTCCCACGGACTCGCATGTGTCGGACTTCCTCGGCTGCCAGCCGCGCGATTGTCCGAAGCTGGCCGCGCTGGCGAGCCCGGTAATTCACATCACGTGCTCCAGTCCGCCGATGCTTCTCATCCATGGCACAGCTGACAAGACAGTGCCGCTGCAGCAGTCCGAGGAGATGGCGGAGCGGCTGCTAAAGGCGGGTGTTCCGGTCGAGACGCTATTTATTCCAAATGTCGGCCATGGTTGGATTGGCGCTAATGCGGCGGACACGCGCAACGCCAGCCTGCTTGCGCTGCGGCGCACGTTCGAGTTCATCGACGCGGTTGCGGCCCCGAAAGCTAAATAGCGCGCTGGGCGCAATCCCGGACGTGTACACGGACCAGTGACCAGCGTGTGCGCTGAATCAGCTCTGTTCTTGGGTTTTCACTCTTCGAGTGAACCGTGGCTTTGCTATCGCTGAAATTTTCCACCTTGGATTGGTACGGAGGCCTTCACGTACTGTTGCAACGGCTTCCTCGCGTTTGCCAGAACTCTCGGATTTCGATACTCACAGATGAACAACGCGTCCCACTTGGTCGTGAAAACAGAACCGCTCAACGCATGGTGTTATTTCTGGGGACGCGAAGAGGGTTCCCAGACGTCGCTTGTTGTGGCGACCAACTCTTTCATGTTTGACCAGGTCCGGCCCCCAGGAATGCTTGTGTGGCCGAGGACGACGGCTTTCGCGTATGCGACCATACGTTCCTGCACTCTGCGCTTTTCTTCAGCGGGCCAGCTTCCATAAGCGTGTGGTCCGCGCACAACCACCAGTTCCTTCAGGCCCTTTATCCGGCTGTAGGAATCCATGGTTCCTTCCAAGGCAGCCGCATAGCACCACAGGCCACGCGCAAAGAAGGCGCTGGGCCATTTGTGGATTCCGGCCAGAATCGCAGAACTGGGAAAGAAGACGAGGTTGTACTGAAGCTCGCTTCCCGCAATGAACAAACCGCGGTCACGGCCCAGGCCGCGAGTTTCGTCTTCAGCGCTCGGCTTTGAGGAGACATAGCCGACGCCGCTCGAGTATTCGGCGACCAGGATTGCGCCTTTGATCATCTTGTCGCCAACCGGTGGTTTGCATTCAATAATCTCGAGGTCGTAGCTGCAGTCTTTGTCGAAATTCATCGTCATGGCCCAGCCGCTTGCCATGGTCCCTCGCGAATTGCCGAGCAACAGGACAGGCAGGCCGGCATCCGGTTTGCCCCCGCGGAGGGCAACCGCTGCGTCGCGTCCCTTGAGCGTCTTGCCTGTGGGTGTCAGTGCGCGCATGCCTTCGCCCGTTCGGAGATCGGCGACGATCTTGAGAAGATCACGCCCTTGCTGGAGTGTATTGGTGTCGCTGAAGCCGCCCGAAATGCCGACGCCACGGCGGTCAAAATAGAGTACGTCAAAACCCTCTTTGTTGAGTATGCAGACTATCTCGCGCCAATACCTTGCCCCCACCGCACCGGTTCTGTCGTTAGGGTAGGAGGGGAACACTGCCCTCCCATCCGGCTCGAAGCGATAAAAGCCATCCGCGGGATGATCAATCGCGACGACGCGGTCGCCACCTCCGCCGCTCATGATAATCAGGGAACGAGTCTTGCCGCCCTTTGCGTCTTCAACTCCCGCGCCCTTGACGTACCAGCCGCGCAGTTTGATGTCGGCCGTCAAGTTCTTGTGAATGCGGTCATACGGATCAGGCGGCGCAGTGAACTCGACCGTGTACGTTCTCGACTCGGCCTCCGCTATTCGCTCATGATACGGAGACCGCGCGAAGAAAGCGGGCCGCCGTATAAGCGAAAGATTGACCTCGGGCTTCTCCTCGATTTTTCCGAGCAGGTAAATCACACGCGGTGAGGTCGTGCCGTATTCCTTATTCGGCGGCTTGCGGGCTGCAATTTGTTTCTGCACGCGCTCGTGGCAAACTTTGTCGGTCTTGCATTCCGCCCAGCGCTCGCGCAGCCTGGCGTCTGTAAACTCGTCAACGTAATAATCACCCTGATGGCCCTCAGGTGGATGTGCGGCGACGCTGGTGAAGGGAATACAGGTTGCCGGGCCGCCGGAGGCAGGCAATAGATAGCCCGGCAGGGTCGTGTTGCGATCATAGCCGACACGCGCTTCGCACTCGGGTGGTGGAGCCGGCGCTCGGGTCGGCTGAAATACTCCACGGGAGGGTGCTTGGGCACTGGCGGCAGGCGCAAGATACAGCAACAGCATCATCAGCGATAAGAAAAACACCAAGCAGATTTTGCAGCGTCGGCGTTTCGAACGGACTGCCCAAGTCCTGCGTTTCATACCTATTCCTCGCGTGAAACTGTTGATTGATTTTTGGACTTTGCTTTCGGTGCCCGTCATTATAAGATTGTCCTTCGCTTTATAAAAGAACAATTTTTTGGCGAGTGAGTTTGAGGGCTTGCTCAATCGAAGACTGATCGTTGAAAGCCACCGGATCTTATATGCGCAGCTTAAGAATTGCTTGCCGCCTCGGCGCATTGTTGCTTGTCCTCAGCGTCGGCCTCTTCCCCTCGTTTCTGCATTCGCAGCAGCAGGACAAAACGCGAATCGCCGCCGGACAGTCCAGCTTGATCGACAGCACATCTCCACAAGCAAAGAACCGCCCCGCAGCCACGCTGGCAAAATCGTCTGAGGAGACCTTTGCGCGTCCGATGGTCAGCGGACGGCATGGCGTGGTCGTCTCGTTGAATCCGCTCGCGTCCATGGCGGGCATGCAGATTCTTCTAAAAGGAGGAAATGCGTTTGACGCCGCGGTCGCAACCGCCTTTGCCGTTGCCGTGGTTGACCCGAAGAACAGCACCATTGGCGGGCAGGGTCTGGCGACGATCTATTCGGCCAGGGACCGAAAAGTTCGCGCATTAAACTACTACGGCAAGGCGCCGGCGGGGGCAACAATCGAGGCGCTCAGGAACCGGCAGTATAAGACGGGCTATCTCTCTGCGCCGGTGCCCGGCAACCTCAAGGGTTACGAGGCGCTGCATCGGGCTTACGGCAGGTTACCCTGGCGTGAGGTGGTCCAGCCGGCCATTGATCTGGCGGAACACGGGTTCGTTCTTACGCCAGATTTCACGGCCGTCCTCGCGCGGCTCACCGCCAGGCTGGACTATCCCAGCAGCCGCCGCGTCTTCTTTTCTGGGGGCCGGCAACCGAAGCCCGGTGAAATCTTCCGGCAGCCTGATCTAGCGCGCACGCTCCGGGACATCGCCGAACACGGCGCGGATGCGTTCTACAAGGGACCGACCGCCCAGAAGATCGCCGACTTCTACCAGGCAAACGGCGGGCTGCTTACATATCAAGACCTTGCCAGTTACGAAGCGAAGTGGGTAGAGCCGATCTTCACGACCTATCACGGCTACTCGATCTATACGACGCCGCCGAACAGCAGCGGTCTGGCGATGCTAATTCAGTTCAACTTGCTGGGCGGCTATGATTTGAAGAAGTACAAGCACAACAGTGCCGAATACCTCCATCTTATCGGCGAAGTGCAGCGGTTGGCCATTGCCGATCGGAACCGGTACGTGGCGGATCCCGAGTTTGTGTCTGTTCCCATCAACCGCCTGTTAAGCAAGGAATACGCGGACGAACAGCGACGCCACATTTCACTCGATTGCCCGGTATCCTCCCCAGGCCCCACTTCAGAAAAACTGGATCTGCCGGAAAAGGCCAATACCACCCATCTGACCGTGGCGGACGAGGAAGGGAATATGGTCTCGCTCAGTCAGACCCTCGGTTCCTGGTTCGGCAACGGCGTGATAGCTGCGGATACTGGGGTGCTGTTTAGCAACCAGCTGCGGCATTTGCACACCGGTCCCGCAAGCCCCTCGCGTATTGGGCCGGGCCGGCAGCCACGTTCGAACCAATCGCCCATCATTGTGCTTAAGGATGGGCAACCGGTGATGGCTATCGGTACACCGGGCAACGATGGCATTTGGCAACGTATGGTGCAGGTGCTGGTTAACATGATTGATTTCGGCATGGACATTCAGCAGGCAGTTACCGCGCCGCGGATGATTTACGGCGGTTTTCAGGAAACAGGCGTTGATCTGCCGGCGATTTTCGCTGCCGAGGACCGGCTGCCGGCGGAGACCCTGGCCGGACTACGTGCCTGTGGTTACATGCTGAATCTGATTCCCTCCGACGAGGGTAGTGTGAATGGCATCATGCGTGACCCGGCCACCGGATTTATGGTAGGTGGCGCCGACCCGCGGCGTTGGGGTATCGATGGCGGCATACTCGGCGATTGGGCTGGCGATGCCGTTTCCGTGTACGCAATCGGCTGGTGACCGCTTCGCTTGCGGCAGCAGTCGCGTTTCTGCACTCGCAACAGAACACCACGGAGAAGAGCGATGAGAGCCAAGTTTGCCACCAGCGATCTTATGGATGCCCACCCGGATGCCCCCTGCTGTGATACGCAGTTTCGTATCTGGGGGAAAAGGAGATTCTTCTCCGGCCGGATTCGCACCGTTCGCTGCCTTGAGGACAACGTGCTGGTGAAGAAGTTGTTTTCCCAGGCTTCCGACGGTGACGTGCTCGTGGTTGATGGCGCCGGTTCGCTGCATTGTGCGCTAATGGGCGACGTCATTGCGGCGCTCGGGATGAGGAGCGGGTGGGCGGGTGCGATTATCAACGGCGCGGTACGCGATAGCGTCGCTCTCGATACCCTCGAGTTCGGAGTCAAGGCCCTTGGCACCAACCCGCGCAGGAGCGGCAAACGAGGAGAGGGTGCAATCGATGTGCCTGTTTGCTTCGGAGGGGCGACCTTCGTTCCCGGCCATTACCTCTATAGCGACGAGGACGGCATCGTGATCCTCGCTGGGCCAGTTGCAATCTGAAACACGGTCGCGCGACTTGTGCCGCCGAGGCTCAGCGCATCATCCGGGCTAGGACGATCAGGACCAGGGTGACCGTGATCGCACCACCAATCCGCGTTGCGATCTGAGCGAAGGGCATCAGTGACATACGGTTTGCGGCGGTCAGGATCGCGACATCGCCGGTGCCGCCTTGGCCGCTGTGACACGCCGTGACAATCGCCGTGTCGATCGGATACAGCTTCATTGACATCCCAACGAAGAAACCGGTCGTCATCAGCGTGCAAACCGTGGCCATAATTGTAATTAGATTGCACAACGTAAACGCCGAGCACAGCTTGTCCCAAGGCGTCATCGAAACACCTATGGCGAACAACTGCGGGTAGGTCACCGATGTGGAAAAGAACCTGTACACCGCCCGCGACCCGCTCATCAGTTGCGGGGACACTGCTTTGGCAAGCTTCACTGCCATTGCCACGAAGAGCATGGCAACGGGTGCCGGCAAGCCGAAAAGTCTATGACACAGCAGGCCGATTAGATATAGCGTGATCGCCGTGATCGCGGCCGCACCGATCGTGCCAGGTTCTGGGCCGGGCGTTCCTGCCGCGTCAGCAGGCTCCTGAAGGTTGTCGCGGGAGGGCGTTAAGTAGCCATTTCCGGTAAGGTGTGGGAACTTCGTCCCAGCATAATTCAATGTTCCGGAGAGCAGAATGGCACACAAGTTCCCGACCATAATAGGAGGCAGTACCTGGGCAAAGATGTCTCCTTGAGTCGTCCCTTTCAAAATTTCAGAATACCCAAGCGAAAGTGGAATCGCCCCTTCCCCAACACCTCCCGCCATAATCGGAACAACGATGAAGAAGAACGTGTGGAAAACTCCCAACCCGAGCGCAGCGCCAACCGCTGTGCCTACAATCATTGCAGCAATGGATCCCACCGCGAGCGGGACAAAGATTCTCACAAAACCGGCGATCAGCACTTGCCTGTCCATGCTAAAGATGCTGCCGACAATGATCACGGCTATGAACAGGTAAATGAAATGCAGGTTCGTGGTGAAATCGGAAACCACCCGCACCAAATCAGCGGGGACCACGTGGTGGAAGGCCAAGTAGGATGGAAGGAACGTCGCGAAAATTGCCGGGGCGCCGATCTTGCCGAGGTATGGTAAACGCTTGCCAATCTCCGCGCAACTGAAGCCAAACAAGACCAGGATCGCGAGGATCACGTTGATTTCGACAGGAATCTTGCCGGTCTTGATGAACACAGCCATGATCACGGCCAGAGCCACAAAGACGGGCAACGGCATGATTCCGATTCGGTAGTCGACAATCTTCCACCAGCCATTCGGCCAGAATGGCGGGCGCTGTTGTGGAGTTGTGCTTTGCCCTGCTATTCCCGCCGTGGGTTGTTCGACAACACCCGCCGTTTGTTTCATCATCCCTCCCAGGGCCGGTTTGCGCTTGCGACCGGTGCCGCGCCTCAACACGTATGCGTGGCTTAAGCCCGCTCTGCGGGCATCGCCTTTCACTTCTTTGCGTGTCGAACGGGCGCAAGGTCGGAAGGACCGGTAGTGCACCCTTGTTGTTGCTCAAAAACCAACTTGATTCGGTCGAAGGCCCAATCGAATTCCTCGCGCTCCACCAGGTCTTCCTCTATCAGGACTCGAAGCGCGGTGCGCGCCAGGCACTGCCAAGCGGATTGCCGCCGAACGTGCCGCCGTGGTCGCCTGCTTGTACACACTTAGAATTTCGTTTGACGCCAGCACAATGGAGACCGGGTAGAAACCACCTGCCAGAGCATTGCTGATCACCAGCACGTCCGGCCGGATGCCCGTCATGCATGTAGGCGAAGGGTTTGCCTGTACGCCAGGCTGGATTTCGTCAGTCACAAGCAGCACTCGGTTTTCGCGGCAAACGTCGGTTGGCATGCTTCAGGAATCCGCGTGGTGGAATGATGACGCCCGCCTCCTTGGATCGGCTCCGTCAAGAACGGCGGATTTCGTTTGGTATCGGCGCAACCGTGTTCTCCGCGCCGCCCTTCGGCGTCGAGCGCAAGCGGTCTGGCACTCACGATGAACTCGCTTGGTGCCTACGAAAGCCCCCTCGACCCAGCCCCGAATAGGGGAGCTTGAATGAGTTTACCGTGCAAATTGTATTTTGCAAGCATAAACGACAATTCGTCTTGCTGATCCGCACGTTTCCATTAACGCGTCTCCGCGTGATAGGGTGACCAAGTGACAGCCGCAAACAACGTCACTGGGGATCCTGGGCAGGATGCAAGAATCAAGGCCCTTGCTGATGGGGCAACAAAGCGCGCAGGTGCGATTGGGCACCCGTGTTTTTGGGGCGCGCGGACGAAGGATGCAGCAGAGGCAGGTGTGGGCGGCGGTGTGGCCAAGAAAGTGGCAACCGGCGCGGCGATAAACAATGGAGAAAAGAGGAGAAAAGATAGTGACAGCGGTCACCATCTATGACCAAGGCAAAGGCATGCTGGGACCGTTCTTTAGCGAGATCGTCAAGCCAATTAATAACTTGTGGAACAGACAGATCAACAAATTTTGGGCTCTGAACGAGAATCTGGTGAAATGCGCATTCTATGCGGCTTTCCTGAGAACGAGGAATTGGGTCTTCGTGGCGGCCAGCCGCCGCGCTTTCAGCAGCAGGTAGTTCAGATCGCGATAGCCACGACCGCGGCGCAGGAGAGCTTTGATATTGCCGTTGACCGCCTCCACTACGCCCAGGGGTACCTCTCACGCCACGCGCCGAATCGGTTGCGCCGGGCTGATGAACACCTCGCCACCCCGCACCTCGGCACTGTAGGTCCGGATCTTCTCTGTTGCCGGGCCGGAAACCACGCGGCCTGTCTGCACATCGAATTGCGACCCATGCCAGGGGCACTGAACAGTGCAGCCGATTAGAGCGCCGTCCGAGAGCGGCCCACCGCGATGCGTGCAGTGGTCGGAGAAGGCGACAATGCCTTCGGCGCAGTGCGCTACCACAGCACGTTCACTCCCAACTCGAATGAGCATCATCTGTCCGTAGCCAAGCTCATGTTCGCCGCAGGCCGGCCGCTCCCAGCTATCCAACTGGCGTTCGTGCCACTTGCCGGCGCCGGCATAGCGATGGTCCACGCCAATCTGGTTGCGGTAAACCAGCGTAGCGCCCAGCCAGCCAGAAACCGCAACCACCACCACACCAATCCCGGCCAGCAGCAGGGACAATCCATTCGGTCTGGCGTCGGCGCTGCCGCGCGCCACGAGCGAGGCGACAAACAAGACGAGTGCGCATACGTTGAGCAGCGCGTGCACATAGCCGCGCTTCCTGCCGCTCGAGTGCGGTGGGACAACTGTAAACAGATCGATGGCGCCAAAGATCGCAGCCAGTGCCGCTCCGATTGATCCGGCGAGAATCGCGTACCAGCCGGCCGTCCACAACGGTTGCGAGTTCAGGGCAGCGCCGGCAGCCTCGAAGGCAAAGCCAGCGACCCACAAGCCGATGGGGAATGCCACAAGCATGGGGTGAATAGGATGGGACTTAAGGTGGGCGCGCGCCCGCATAACGACCTCCTCTGTCAGTCTGGATAATGGGATAGCGTCTGCGGCGGCGCAGGATGGCTGCGCGCGGGTGTGGTCTCGGCCGGTGGTTTACAATCAAGCGAATGGGCGAGCACGCGACGCTGTTCTGGATCCTCTTCAACGTCTTTGTTGCAGTGATGCTGGTGCTGGACCTCGCGGTCCTCAACCGGCATGCGCACGTAATCAAGTTCCGCGAGGCGCTTCTCACGAGCGCCATGTGGATCCTGCTGGCGGTTGGCTTCGCGGTCTTCGTGTACTTCTGGATGGGCCGGGCCAAGGCCCTGGAATTCACTACGGGATATCTCGTCGAGGAGTCCCTCAGCGTTGATAACTTGTTCGTGTTCCTGTTGATCTTCCGCTATTTTCGCGTACCGCAGCTTTATCAGCACAAGGTGCTCTTCTGGGGCATAGTCGGCGCGCTGGTCATGCGCGGCTTGTTCATTTTCGCGGGCGTCACACTCATTCAGCGGTTTCACTGGTTCATTTACGTGATGGGTGCATTCCTGGTGTATGTGGGCGTAAAGCTTGCATTCCAGGGCGAAGCCGAGGTGCACCCGGAACATAATCCGGTGCTGCGGGCTGTACGGCGCTTCGTGCCGGTCACAGCAGACTATGTGAATGGACACTTTTTTGTGCGCCGCGAGGGTCTTTTTGCCACGCCGTTGTTGCTGGTGCTGATCGTCGTCGAGACCACGGACGTAGTCTTTGCCCTGGATTCGATTCCGGCGATCCTGGGCATCACCCATGACGCCTTCATTGTGTACACCTCGAACGTTTTTGCCATTCTCGGCTTGCGTTCTTTGTACTTTGCGCTCGCAGGCATGATCGACATCTTCCATTACCTGCCTTATGGACTATCGTTTGTGCTCAGCTTCATCGGGGTCAAGATGCTGGTGTCGCACTGGGTCCACATTCCCATCGAATGGGCGCTGGGAACCGTGGTGACGCTGCTGGGCATCTCCGTAATTGCTTCGCTGATATTTCCGCCGAAGAAGAAGCGGGCGCCGGTGGAGGTGACCGAGTAAGGCCGTTCTCCGTTTTCCGTTGGCCCCTGGCTTTTAGCTGTCAGCTTGTCAGCCACGACAGCTCGAAGTGTTGATGCAGGTACATCGGGGCGGCGATTTGTTGGCCCCGCAATCGCCCGACTAAGGGCTAAAGGCCAAGAGCAAGAAGCTAATAGCTGCTTTCCCAATACGGTACCAACCCTTAACGAGTACCACTCCCCCGGTACAAAGAACCGTGTTCCTGCTGCATCGAATGTCATAGCGGGAGTGTCGAAGTGTCTTCCGGCCAGGCCGCATTGGGGAATTTTCCGGAGGTTCGATTGCAAGTCCTTGTGGTAGAGGACGACGAGAAGCTCGCCAAATCCATACGCGCGGGCCTGCTCGCCGAAGGATACAGCGTGACTCTGGCGCATACCGCGGAGGATGCACTGCAACTCACATCGCGCCACTTGTTCGATGCCATCCTGCTGGATGTCATGCTCCCCGGCCTTAGTGGCCTGCAATTGCTCGCCGCCTTGCGCCAGAACCGCGTCGCCACCCCCGTGCTGATGGTGACTGCCAAGGACACTGTCGAGGACCGTGTGCGTGGGCTCGATTCCGGCGCTGACGATTATCTGATCAAACCTTTCGCGCTCCCCGAGTTGCTGGCGCGCTTGCGAGCGTTACTGCGGCGCGGCAAGCCCGATAACGCCGTTATCTTGCGGTGCGCCAACCTGGAAATCGATACCGTGACCCACACCGTAAAACGCGACGGCGTACCGGTAGCACTGACCCTGCGGGAGTTTGAGATCCTCGAATACCTTTGCCGCAACCGGGACCGGGTTGTCTCCCGCGAGATGCTGGCGCGCGATGTCTGGAAGGAGCCCTCCCGCCACACCCCGCTGGACAACGTTATTGACGTCCACATTGCCCATCTTCGCCGGAAATTGGACGACGCGTTCACTCCCAAGCTTCTGCACACTGTGCGCGGCGTCGGTTTCATCCTCAAGGAGGCGGCTGCGTGAAGTTTCAGGCGTTGCGCACCATCCGCGGCCGGCTCGCGGTTTCCTACGTGGCGCTGCTATCGGTTACGCTGCTGGTTTTCGTTGCGGGTGCCTCGCTGCTCTTCTGGATGCTGTTGACCCACCAGGTGTATCGCAGTGCCATTGAGAACGTGGAGAACACCGAGGGGCTCCTGGCCTTCACTCCCGAAGGCACTCTCTATCTCCGCGAGGATTACCATGACACGCCGCAGGACCGCCTCGTACAGGAGCGCTTGCTGGAAGTGCGCGACCTGAACTCTGGGGCCGTCCTGTATCGCAACAAGAAGCTGGGTGACCGCACGCTGGGAGGAGCACCTTTCCCCGGCGAAGGAACCGACTATTCCCGGCGAAGGTACCGGCTGTCAGACGGTACCCGCGTCCTGCTCGTCAGTCACGTGCATGGGCTTGACGGCAGACAACTGGTTACCAGGCTGGCGTTGGGCGAAGCGCCGATGTTCAGCCGGTTGAAGCAGTTCATGGCCGTACTACTTTTGGCCATACCATTGGCTTTGGCCATCGTGGGCATTACCGCCTTCCGCGTGGCTGCACGCACCCTCGCCCCGCTGGATGCCATGATCGGCCGCGCCGAACGCATCACACCCAAAAAGCTCGACGAACGCCTGCCCGTGGTGAACCCGAGCGACGAACTCGGCCGCCTGGCCGTAGTCATCAATACGCTGCTCCAGCGCATTGAGACTTCTTTCAACCAGCTCCAGCGCTTCACCTCCGATGTTTCGCATGAACTCCGCACCCCGCTGGCCGTCCTGCGCAACGTTGGCGAGGTCGGCCTGCAACGGCCCAAGGCCCCGTCCCAGTATGAGGAAATCATCGGCAGCATGCTGGAAGAGGTAAACCGGCTGACCCGCCTCGTGGAGAGCCTGCTGACCATTGCGCGCATGGACGCTGGGCAGGTCTCGCTGCGAAGCATCGAGCTTGACGTGGCCACGCTGCTGCGCAATTGCGTCGGGCTGCTCGAGGTCCTTGCCCAGGAAAAAGGCCAAAACTTGTCACTGGAGGCGGCAGAGGGGCTACTGGTGAAATCCGACGAGGTGATGCTGCGGCAAGCGCTGCTCAACATCCTGCATAACGCCATCAAGTACACCCAGGAGGGGGGCGCCATCGAGGTGCGGGCCCGTGGAGCCGAGCCAAACGCCGTAGAAATCACCATCGCCGACGACGGCCCGGGAATTCCTGCGGAGGGACGGGCCAGGATCTTTGAACGTTTCTACCGCGCGTTCGCCGACCAGACCGGCTCCGGACTCGGCTTGCCCATTGCCAAGTGGATTGTGGAAGCACATGGCGGGCAACTGGTATGCGGCGCGAGCGCAAGCGGGGGCTGTTGCTTCACCATCCGGCTTCCGCTGGTGCAAGCCGGCGTTGCCCCGCCAGCCAGAGTCGCAGTCTTCGACGCCCATTAAAGCAACGTTAAGAAATTCTGAAGTCTTTCTGAAGCACGAATCTACGGTACCGGTGAGCTTATCCAAACGTTCTGTCCGAACTGTGACGATGAGTCACTTGACGAAGTGAGGACAGGGGACGACCTTTACCCCCCAGGAGGCGTCCCCGGATTCTTCGGAGCTTGTTCCGGTAAGGGCACGGCTTTCGCCCGGCCGCCCGGAGCCGTTAGCCGCTGAAGGGGGCGACGCTCAGGTCCGTAGTAAGCCGGTCTCTGAAACACGCTCTACCCTCGAATCGCGCTGCCCGTTCAATACTCCAGCGCCAGCAGCACGGCGACTGCTACGATCGAGGCCAGTGCGAACCACACAAATGCCGGTGCGATCCATTCCGACATCACTTGCTGAAGCTTCATGGTGCAGCCTCCCAGGTAAATTTTGTGCTACACAGGTCTGCAACAACACTGCTCAGCGATAGGCAAAAATCATCGCGTAAACGATCCAGACGATAATGCTGAAGCCGGTGGCCAGCGCCATCCAGGCAAACACGCGAAATGTCTTGACCACGATCGCGGGATGCGGTTCGGCCAGGTTGCGTTCCAGCTCGCCGCTTTCCAACAGGGCGGCATATTCCCGCGGTTTGTCCCGCTTCAACTCCGCCAGCTTCATGCGGCCGGTGAACACCGTCGTGTCCATGGGAAACTTTTCCGGGCGCAGGTGCGTGTTGAAGAAGTGCACCGTAAAAATGAAACCGGTCGCCAGCAGCGCCTCGTCGCTGTGGATGATGGTGGCCACGTTAATGAACCAGCCCGGCAGCAGGCGGGTGAAAAACACCGGGAACCACAACGTTAGCCCGGTGGAGCCGATGATGAAGATCCCCCAGAACACGGCAAAGTAGTCAAACTTTTCCCAGTAGGTCCAGCGGCCGTATTGCGGGCGCGGACCGAACCCCAGAAACCACTTGATGGTGGCGATGAACTCGTCCAAGTCCTGGCGGTTGGGCACCATGCTGTTCGGCCCCAGCACCAGGTTCCGCCACGTCCCATACTTGTTCTTTTTGAGTTGAAACAGATCGTAAATGTGGGTGGCGAACGTCCCGAACATTACGACGGCGGCGATGCGGTGAATGAAGCCGGCTGTCTGAAATCCCCCCAGCAGATGCGACAGGGTGGATGCCCACGCCGTATAGGAGAACTTCAGCGACATGCCGGTCAGCGCCAGGCTGATGAAGCTGACGATCATGCAGGCGTGCAGGGCGCGGTCGCGGCGGGTGAAGCGCACGAATTCGCGCCGCTCCGGCAGCGGCGCCGGTCCCCACTCATCGGTGGCGACCGAGGTTGGATAACCCTGCGTGCCCCGCGTTTCCGGCTTTACGGCATTTTCGAGTACGGCCTTGGCTTCAGGCATGATCACCCTCCGGTCGGCGGCCGCCATTCTGGCGTTCGGCTGCTTCACGCGCTTCTTCCGCCTGTATCTCGCGCCGCATCTGGAAGGCGCGAGGCAGCCACAACAACGTGTGCACGCCGCCGACGACAAATGTGCCCACCAGCAGCGAGGTCATGCCCCAGAAGGCCCAGTACAGGAATGGATATTTCTTGGGATCGTGGTGCGTGGCATGGGTCAGATATCCGGCAAAGCGGCGGGTCGCATCCGCATGACACTTCCGGCAGGTCGCTACTACGTTGGCGCGGCTGAGGTGCGAATTGGGATCGGTCACCCGCAAGATATCGTGCGCCCCGTGACAGTCATAACACTTGGCGGTCTTGGTATAGCCCAGACGCGACACCTTGCCGTGATACGTGTCGAAGTACGTCTTGGCGATCTCTTCGTGGCACCGGCCGCACTTGGACATGATGTCCAGCTTGAACCCGTCTTCGTCAGCGCGGCGGATGGAATGCGCGCTGTGGCAATCGCTGCACACCGGCAGTTCCTTGTCCGTCTGCGTAATCGTTGTGGAATGTACGCTGCGCACGAACTGTTCCTGGATGCCGTGATGGCAGCGTCCGCATGTCGAGGGGACGTTGCGCGGATTGACGCTCGACTCCGGGTCGCTGCGCGGAAGGATCCCGTGCGCCGTGTGACAGTTGGTGCAGGTCGCTGTTACCGTGAGCCCGCTCTTCAGCAACCCTTTGCCGTGGATACTCTCGGTATAGTGCTGCACGATTTCGTGCTGCCGCCCCGTGTATCGCACCGCGGCTTTCTGGCCTTCGCGGTGGCAGCGCGCGCACAAGTCGGGAATGTTGGTGGCGAACGTCATGGACTGCGGGTCGTGCCTGCCCAGAACGCGGTGCGTGCCGTGGCACTCCTTGCAGGTGGGCGCGTTGCTGTCCTGCTTCGCCAGCAGTTTGCCGTGTACGCTGCGCTGGTACTGTTGCCCGAGTTCCTCGTGACACTTGCTGCAGTCCACCTTTTGCGTGATGGTCTCGCACGGCCGCACGCGCGACGCGTTTACCTCGGAGTGGCACTGGCTGCACGCCACCCGCGCGTGCCGTGAACTGGCCAGGTCGGCGGCGCGCACAAACAGCGACCGGCCATCGTGCGACTTGATGTGCTCATTGGTGTGGCAGCGCAGGCAATCGGCGTCCGCCATGCCTTGGGTGTAAAACACCTTGCGCACTTTATGCGGCTGGTGGCAGTCCACGCATGCCGGTAGCACGTGCGCCTCTTTCTCCCACAACTCGCCTTTGATTGTCTTGCGGTGCACTTCCTCAATCTGCGCGTGACACCGGGTGCAGGTGGCGGCGATGTTGCGGCGCGCGATGGACGATTTGGCGTCAGTGTGCGGCAGGATACTGTGCGGCGTGTGGCACGAAGCGCAGTTCGGCGCCACCACGAGTCCCTTCTTTAGCAGACCCTCGCCGTGAATACTTTCAGAGTAGTTTTCCAGGATGTTGTGCTGGCCGATATCGCGGTTGGCCTGCACCGGCGTGCCCTCGCGGTGGCACTTGCCGCACAGAAACGGCACCTTCAGCGGCGATGCCGCGGATTGCGGGTTCTTGACCGGCAGGATCTCGTGGCTGCCGTGGCAATCAGCGCAGCGCGGCGCCAGGCTGTCTCCGCGCGCAATTGCGCGTCCATGTAAGGAGCGGGAATGCTCCTCCTGCACCTGCGCGTGGCAGGACCCGCAGTTTACTTTCGCCAGAGGAACATCATGGGGGATGTCCTTGCCTTCCAGGTCAGCATGACATCCGGTACAGCCGATTCCGCCGTGCACCGAGGCGGAAAAGCGTTTCGCCTCGACATACAGCGACACCGTGCGGCCGCCGCGCTTGGTGGTTAGGCCCTTGTCACCGTGGCACCCAAGACAGGTTTCCGTATCAACTGCCCAGCCTGCCGACGTGACCCCACCCAGGATGAGTATAAGAACGAAATGCTTTGCGTACTGGATCACGAGTTTACCCGCGCGGACGCACTTCCCGGCGCCCGCGACCAGAACTGCTGATTACTGCGAACGTTCGCGAATCTTGCGTTCCGCCGCTTTCGCCTGCTCCCGCACCGCGTCGGGCAAGCCCTGATTGGCGGCCAACGCGGCGATGGCGGTGAGGTCCTGCGGCTTGCCGATGCGTTCCAGCGCCCGCAGCGCGGCCAGCAGTTCGTCCGCCCCCGGCTCAATCACGGCAATTCGCGAGCCGCCGGAAACCATGTCGCCGTTTTCCACCGCCATGGCACGTATGTGGCCGGAAACCGGCGCCAGCACGTTGAACACGCTGTTGCCGCTGTGCAACCGGACCAGGACCTCGCCATGGTCAATGTGCCGGCCCGGCCGGGCCACCGTCTCGACGTGCCCGGGCGTCGGAGCATCCACTCGAATGGGTTCCAGCATATTGACAATCATCTCGCGCCCGGCGTTGTCACCGAATGCCGCCAGCGAAAGCGCGGCGGTGTTGCGCACCAGCACGGTTTGTGAGCGCAACATTTCCAGCAGCTTCTGACGAAATTCCGGGCGCGACGGGTCCAGCCCCATCAGTTCGGCAGTAGCGTGGCGGACCTCCTCGGCCGGATGCGAACTCAGACGCATCAGTTCCGGCGCCCACCGGTCGAGCCGTTCGCCCTGCCCAACCCGGGTGCGCACCTGGGACAAGGCATGGACGATCCCGCTGGGGTCGGCATCATCGCGCAGGAAGGCCGCGATCTGCGCTTCATTCAGCGGGGCACTCGGCCGCTTCAGCACCGAGGTCATCACAACAGTGGCGACGACGAGCAGCAGCAGGACGCCAAGGAGGAGGAGAGTATTGTTCCTGGGCGAACGTGTGGCGTTGCGAGAAAGTTGCAGCGTAGTCACGGCCGTTTCCTCACCCCGTTCTATCGAACGTATGTTCGATAATTACCCACGCCAAAACGGACACTTCATGCGTCCCGACCTTTAACTCCCTCTGTTCGACCCTTGCTTGGCCGCAAACGTCCATACAATTGGCAGCTTATGCCCACCCCACGTGGACAACTCCAAGGCGGCTCAATGAGGGGACTTTTATCGCGTGCTATTGGCAGAGCGCGGTGATGGGCATCACCCTCGCGCGTGATGGCACGCCGGATGCCACGCTGACCGGAATCCTATGGCCGTTCGTTATTGCTTGATTTTCTGCGGGAACGCGTGGAGAAACTTGCGCAGCTTGGGCTCGATCACCAGTCGGCAGTACGGCTGCGAGGGATTGTTGGCGTAGTACTCCTGGTGATAATCCTCGGCGGGAAAAAACTCGCCGGCCGGTTCGACCAAGGTCACGATGGGACCGCCAAAGGCCTGGTCCGTCTGTAGGGCGGCGATCACCTGCTCCGCCGCCTGCCGTTGCGCCTCCGACGCGTAAAAGATCGCGGAACGATATTGTGTGCCGGCGTCATTGCCCTGGCGGTTCAGCGTGGTCGGATCGTGGATGGCAAAAAAGATGCCGAGCAGGTCGCCGTAACTCACCTCTTCTGGCTTGAAGGTTACGCGAACCGTTTCCGCATGCCCCGTGGTCCCGGTGCACACCTGCCGATACGTGGGATTTGGAACGTGCCCTCCCATGTAGCCCGAGGTCGCGGAAATGGCCCCGTTTACCTGGTTGAACACTGCCTCCAGGCACCAGAAGCATCCGCCGGCGAAAAACGCTGTCTCCACATTCGGCACACTGGTTGGATGCTCAAGTTCCGGCGAAGTTACGAATTCAGACGCCACCTCAACCCTCCCCCACAACGCTGCAACTGTCCGCGCGGTACGATCGTCACTCCTTTAAGCTGGACGTTCTCCACTCGTAGCTGGATCCCTTGTGGCTGTAGACGGAGCGACGCGCGGCCGCTTTTTGCCGCACGGAGTCGAGCGACCTTGTGTTTGAATATGACGAGGATATGACCTTAGAGAAACGGCTCTGAGGATCCGGGAGATACTGGTTAGCTATGTCCCAAGCACGCGCCCAGAAGATCAAATTGTTGCTGTTCGATGTTGACGGCGTCCTGACGGACGGCACCATCTGGCTGTTCCCGGCGCCCGCCGGGGCCCAGCAGACGGTGAATGAGCATGCCCGCCAGCACGCGGATCGGGGCGGGTACGCCATCGTCAGTCAGAACATGGTTGAAGCCAAAGGCTTCAGCGCTCACGACGGCACCGCCATCTCGCTGGCTCGCCTGGCCGGTATCAAGACCGGCCTGATCACTAAGCGCATCTCCGAGACCGTAGCTCTGCGCGCGCGCGACTTGCGCGTAGACCATGTGCTTCAGGGCATTGCCGACAAGCTCGCCGCCTTCGAGCAGGTCCTGGAGAAGGAATCCTTGCGCGCCGAGGAAGTAGCTTACGTCGGCGACGACATCATTGATTTGCCTGTGATGCGCGCTTGCGGTCTTGCGATTGCGGTGCCCAACGCGCGCGAGAACGTGAAGGACGAAGCCCACGTCGTCACCGATCACCCCGGCGGCCACGGCGCCCTGCGCGACGCTGTCGAGTACATCCTCCGCGCGCAGAACAAACTCGAGGACGCCATCGCAGCATATCTAAACGAGCGCACCCCGGCGAAGAGGGACGTGTGACCCGGCACGTTGACAACGGTAGAAATCGGCTTTTCTATTGAGAATCGCATATTATAGTGACACCCGTTGACTCTCTTGCGATGCCGTTGGCCCCAGCGGATTGTCATTCCGAGCGCCCGCCTTTGGCGCGAGGAACCTGCTGTTTCCCG
>JBHGBA010000017.1:0-59111 GCA_041946775.1 Terriglobales bacterium | reverse complement strand
GATCAGGTCGCCCGACTTGCCGTCATACTCCACAGATACGCCCGCCCAGTTGGCTTCGGCGGGAACGCCAAGCTGGCCCAGATTGATTAGCCGGGTTTCGCCGGGCTTGAGCAGCAGCGGTGGCGCGGTGAGTGCGCTTGTGTCTGACTGGCTCCTCCAATTCAATACCATCTGCGCTTGCAGCTCTTTCGCCAATGTGTTGCGCACGAAAACGCGCGCGGCCAGCGATGTTCCGGAAGGAAAGTTGAGCACCGGGTCGGGATTGCCGAGAGCAACCATAGGGGCGCGCAACACGACGTGCTCGGAACGGGCGCTAGGATCGTGGTCGAACAGCTTCATCAAGGCAGAAAACCCGTTCGTTTCATCGTAGCTGATTTGAGCCGCATGCAGGTCGCCGGCTTTGACGAGCGTACTGATTTGGATGCCGCCGTAGCTGCCGTCCAGTTGCGCGCGCGAGACTAACTCCCGGACGGAAACCTTTCTGGTCTGGTGCGGACCCAAGCCGAAAGCCTGCTGGCTGGATTTGCCGGTGGAATCGGAGACTCGTACCGTCAATGCAAGCGGCTCACCTGAGGAGTTTGCGAGGATCACGTAAGAATCAGCGGTTTCATTGGGCCACCACCATATGCCCTCCCAGCCGCCCTCCTGATAGGCGGGGTTGATGCGTTCGGAGTCGAAATGGAAGGCGATGGGAAGACCCTCGCGATGAACCATCACGGCAGCGTAGAGCGCCAGTTCCGAGTGCGCAGTGTACTTGAGTACGACCGACCCGAAGGCGTTCGGACCTTTTACGGTGGGCGCGGTGGCGCTCAGTGCGGCGCCGAGGTCTACCGTCCGAATCTCATTGGGTGGGATGTTGACCGCAGCGAGGGGGATTTCAACGCCTTCCGAAGTGTACAGAACGGGCTGGATCGTCAGGTTGTCTTTGGCGAGGTTATTTCGAAGTTCGAGTTCGCTTTGCCAGCCGGGCTCGACCGTCCAATAAGTGGCAAAACCTAGCTTCGAAGCTTTGGGCGATGGCCCGTTGCCAGGTTTGTCAGCGAATGCGTCGCTGATGGGGAAGACCATAAGGGCGAACACGAAGAGAGAGCGGCAAGCCATTCTCACAGCAGAGTCCTTAAGCGAAATGGGGCCCAAGAAACGCCGAGGTGAGATGCTGAACCAGGTGAGAAGGTTGTCGCTAGTGGCCCATACAATCTTTGTTTGAGACTTCAAAAAAGAAAGGGCCCCGCAGCCGGAACGGCGCCGCCAAAGGCGTAAGTGTCGTCGAACTGCTGAACTGGCGATCTGCGGAATCCATCTGAATCCGCTTGAATCCGTGGTTGGTCTTCGTCAGTGCTGGATCAGCCGCATGACCCAGCCGAGTGCCCCACACAACGCACTTTTCGTTGTCCGGGGATGTTCGGGCAATCGCTCCTTTTTTTCCTTGAATTTTCATCCCCGTTTGCGAGATATTTGTCGAAGGAGCATACTGCTTCCGTGGCCGCATGGCTAACTGCCTGCGGCTCAACTTTTTAGCACGCTCTTTGACAACACGGTGCTGCAGTGGCAGACAGACGGGGCTTGCAAGACTGATTGCCACCTCTGCGCTGCGAGCTAAGTGCCTTGTAATCTATATTTTGACACTTAACTCCTTTAGAAGTAAAGATTTACATGCAACTCACTGCCTAACCTGCTGAAAACAAACGACCGAGAGGGAGGGGGGTACCCTCTCAGTCTCCCATTCTGGCACAGTGATGATGGGAGGATTGGGCTCGCAATGATTGGCAATTTGCCAATCACTCGTACCGCAGCGCTTCAATCGGATCCAGCCTCGCCGCCTTCCTTGCCGGATAGAAGCCGAAGAAGACGCCCACCGCCATCGAGAAGAAAACCGCAGTGACGATCGCTGCCGGGGAGATAAGGACGGCCCAGCCCAGCGCGCGCGTGATCACCAGCGAACTGCCGACGCCGAACAGGATACCGACGGCGCCGCCCAGCAGGCTGAGCACGATGGATTCGGTCAGGAACTGGCGCTGCACGTCCTGTTCGGTGGCGCCGATGGCCATGCGGATGCCGATCTCGCGGGTGCGCTCGGTCACTGAGACGAGCATGATGTTCATGATGCCGATGCCGCCCACGATCAGCGACACGCCGGCGATGGAGGCGAGCAGCATGGTCATGACCTTGGCCTGCTGGTCGGCCAATTCGGCGATGTCGGCCAGGTTGCGCACCATGAAGTCGTCTTCCTGCCCGGGACGGATGCGATGGCGGTCGCGCAGCAGGGCGGTGATCTGCTGCTGCGCGGCATAGCTGGCTTTCTGCGAGATGGCTGAGACCATGATGAACTGGAGCCAGTTCTGCCCGTTGATCTTCTTCTGCATGGTAGTGATGGGGACGATCACGGTATCGTCCTGGTCCTGACCCATGCCGGACTGGCCCTTGGCGGCGAGCACGCCGACGACAGTAAAGGGCAGATTGCCAATGCGGATGGTCTGTCCCACGGGATTGACCGCGCCGAACAGGTTCTTGCGGACGGTGTCGCCGATGAGGGCGACATTGGCTGAGCGGTTCACGTCTTCCTGGGTGAAATTGGCGCCGGCCACCAGCGGCCAGGAGCGAATGTCCAGATATTGCGGCTCGGTGCCGGTGATGCGCGTGTACCAGTTCTGGTTATCGAAGACGATCTGGGCACTGGTACCGGAACCCGGTGCGGCGGTGGCCACGGTGGGCACCTCGCGCTGAATGGCTTTCATGTCGTCGTAGATGAGGGTCTTGGTGGCGCCAGCGCCCATGCGGATGCCACCGCGCGTGACATTGCCCGAGCCGACGAACAGCAGGTTGCTGCCCATGGACTGGATCTGTTCCTGGACTTTTTGCTGCGCGCCCTGGCCCACGCCGACCATGGCAATGACGGCGCCCACGCCGATGATGATGCCCAGCATGGTGAGCGACGAGCGCATCTTGTTGCGCGCAAGGGCGCGGAGGGCAATGCGGATAATCGAGAGCAAGTCCATAAATACCTAGCAACGGATTTAGACGGATTAAAACGGATCAAAGCCGTCGTTTACAGTTTGCGGTTTGCAGCTAAACCAAGCTGCCAGCCAAACGTAAACTTCGGCCCTAATCACGACGAAAAACCTTCACGACGGATTTAAATGGATTAAAACGGATCAGGCAATTATCCGTTTGAATCCGTTCAAATCCGTTGTTGTCTTTTCAGTCTTCATCCACCAACGGCATGGTTTTCAGTACCTCCGCGGCACGCGGGCAGGTCGGGAGGCGCTCATCACGACGGATCTTGCCGTCGCGAAAGATGATGTTGCGTTTAGCAAACTGCGCGATGTCAGGCTCGTGCGTCACCAGCACGATCGTCAGCCCCTTATCGTTGAGCTGCTGGAGGATGTCCATGATCTCGACGGCGGTGCGGCTGTCGAGATTGCCGGTGGGTTCATCCGCAAGCAATATGGCGGGCTTGTTCACCAGTGCGCGGGCGATGGCCACGCGCTGCTGCTGCCCGCCGGAAAGCTGCGACGGGAAGTGGCCGGCGCGCTCGCCCAAGCCGACCATGTTCAATGCTTCGCGCGCCCGCCGTTCGCGCTCCTGTTTGTCGAGGCGGGCGTACAGCGTGGGCAGTTCCACGTTCTCCACCGCAGTGGTGCGCGCCAGCAGATTGAATCCCTGGAAGACGAAGCCGATCTTGCGATTGCGGATAAGCGCCAGTTCGCGCTTGTCGAGCTGCGAAACATCGGTGCCTTCGAGCACGTAGCGGCCGCTGGTGGGCTTGTCAAGACAGCCCAAGATATTCATGAAGGTGGATTTGCCGCTGCCACTGGCGCCCATGATGGCGACGAACTCGCCGCGCTCAATGGCCACGCTGACGCCGCGCAAGGCGTGCACCTTGGTCTCGCCGAGGTCGTAATACTTGTGAATGTCCTCGACACGGATCACCGCCTGCTCGATGGCCTGCGGATTGACCACATTCAGCTCAGTTGCCGTTGCCATGAATCCTTTACTGCCAGTTGCGATCTGATAACCCACGATAGCTTCGCGAACGTGGGGCAGCCGCGATGTCTCAACCCACGTTAGCTCCGCGAACGTGGGCACCCGCGATGTCTCAACCCACGTTAGCTCCGCGAACGTGGGGCACCCGCGATGTTTCAACCCACGTTAGCTCCGCGAACGTGGGGCACCCCGCGATGTTTCAACCCACGTTAGCTCCGCGAACGTGGGGCACCCGCAATGTCTTAACCCACGATAGCTTCGCGAACGTGGGGCACCCGGACGTGAGCACCCGTTAGCGCCGCGGACCGCCGCCCATCGGGCCACCCATTCTCATGCCCGGAGCCGTGGCGCCGCCGGAGGTCACAGTCGCCGAGCCGATCACCAGTTCGTCCCCTTCCTTCAGTTGGCCCTTGAGTACCTGGACGAGTTCAGTGACGGTACGGTCCGTGATGCCCGTCTTGATGCGCACCGGCTCAAGGGTTTTCTCCGGATGTAACTTCCAAACAATAGCGGTATCCGCGGGCCTTACATGCTGCGCGTCCCGCACGCCGCCACCGGGTTGCTCGTCCCCCTGCTGCGCCTGACGCCGACGGCCGCTCTGACCTTCGTTGCCGCTGGCTTTGGCGAGATTCTCGAAACCGTACTTCTGGTACAGCGCCTTCAACTCTTCGGGCTTCAGGTCAGGCTTGTAACGGAGGGCGCCATTGGGAACCTTCACGACGTCCTTCGCCTGCGCGACCGGGATGGTGACGTAGGCGGTCATGCCGGGAAAGAGCTTCAGGTCGGGGTTATCGAAGTTGATCACGGTGTCGTAGGTGACCACGTTTTGTACGGTGGTGGGATTCATGCGCACCTGCATGACCACCCCTTCGAACGTGTCGCGCGGGAAGGCGTCCACCTTGAACGTGACCTTCTGACCCGGATGGATCTGGCCGACATCAGCTTCGTCGGTCTTGGCGTAAACCTGCATCTTAGTGAGGTCCTGCGCGATGGTGAAGAGCGTAGGCGCCTGCAAGGAGGCGGCGACCGTCTGGCCGACGTCAACCGCGCGGTTGACCACGACCCCATCAATCGGCGCATAGATGCGGGTGTGGTTCATGTTGGTCTGCGCGACCGAAACGGCCGCCTGGCGCTGCTGGACCTGGGCGGCGGCCTGCGTCACCGTGGCCTTGGCAGCGGAAACCGCAGCGGCGGCCGAGTCGTAGTTGGCCTTGGCCAGATCAAGCTGCTGCTGGCTCATGACGCCTTCGCGGGCCAGGCCGGCGGTGCGCTCGTAATCCGCCTTGGTCTGGGCCAGCGCGGCGTTGGCTTTTTCGAGGTTCGCCTTGGCGGCGACCAGGTTGGCGCGGGCGTTTTCCAGGTCAGCCTTGGCCTGCAATAGCGCTCCCTCAAAGAGCGATGGCTCGATCTGCGCGATCAACTGGCCCTTCTTAACGTGCGAGTTGAAGTCGGCGTGCAGTTCGGAGATGTTGCCCGAAACCTGCGAGCCGACTTGCACGGTGGTGACGGCGTTGATGGTGCCGGTGGCGTCCACCACCTCGCGGATGTCGCCGCGCTCGACTTTGGCGGTAAAGTACTCAGGCCCATTCTTGCGCTTGAAGGTGAAGGCGGCAAAAATGGCGACGATCACCACTACCAAACCGAGAATGAACCACTTGTTTCTTAGTAGCTTCAAAAGAGAGCTTCCTCCGGCAATTACAGAACACAACGTGCCGGCGTTGTAGAATCAGCATCCAGTGCCTGCGCACCGCGTTGCTGGCGCCCCCGGCGCGGCTGGCGGTCGCAGCGCCACTGGATAGGATACTCGCCGAGGGTCTGAGGTAAGGTAAAGAAGTGTAAAGACTTGTCGGCATACGTACTATGCACTGTTGGGGATACGAATGAGCTGGGACGCGCTGTGGCTGACAATCCGGCTGGCGGTGATTGTGGCCGCGGTGTTGCTCGCCCTCGGCATGCCCATCGCGTATTGGATCACCTACTCGCGTTGGCGGTGGAAATTTCTCATTGAAGCGCTGGTCGCGCTGCCGCTGGTTTTGCCGCCAACCGTGCTTGGCTTCTATCTACTGGTGGCGCTGGGCGCGCGCAGCCCAGTCGGTCGCTGGTGGGAGTCGCTGACCGGCCAGACCCTGGCGTTCAGCTTTGAAGGCCTGATCATCGGCTCGATATTCTACAGCCTGCCGTTCGCGGTGCAACCGGTGGCGGCGTCGTTTGCCTCGGTGGACCGCGGACTGCTGGCTGCCTCGGCCAGTCTGGGCGCGTCGCCACTGCGAACGTTCCTGCGAGTGATTCTTCCCCTGTCGGTGCCGGGCGTGGTGACTGCCGTAGTGCTCACTTTTGCGCACACGCTTGGCGAGTTCGGCGTGGTGCTGATGATCGGCGGCAACATCCCAGGCGTCACCCGGACCATCTCGATTGACATCTATGATCGTGTACAGGCCGGCGAGTACGCCGTGGCCGGACAAACCGCGCTGGTGCTGCTGGCGCTGTCGTTCATTGTGCTTTCGCTGGTGTACGCGCTGAACCGGAAAGTGTGGGCGGTATGGCCGTTCAAGTAAATCGCTGGTAGGGCTTTGTTTTGACCCTGACTACAAACAAATCAGCGGCGACTGGTGCGGAGCTTGCGATCACGGCGCGCGCCGTAGTCAGCCGCGAGTTTGTGCTGAACGTGAACTTCACGGCAGCGCCGGGGATCACCATCCTGTTTGGCCCGTCGGGCGCGGGGAAAACGACGGCGCTCGATTGCGTGGCCGGCCTCCGCACTCCCGATGACGGACACATCGCGGTCGGTGGCCGGGTGCTGTTCGATCGCGCACAGCGTGTCAACGTGCCCGTGCGGCGCCGCAATATCGGCTACGTCCTGCAAACACTCGCCCTGTTCCCCCACCTCGACGTCGAGAACAATGTTGGCTACGGCTTGGCGCGACTTGACAAGTCGGAGCGGGCGCGGCGTGTGGATGCGATCCTCGAATCCTTTCGCATCGCCCACCTGCGGCGGCGCAAACCGGGCGACCTCTCCGGCGGCGAAAAGCAACGCGTGGCGCTGGCGCGCGCCCTGGTCACAGATCCAGTTGTTCTTCTCCTGGATGAGCCGCTTTCCGCGCTGGACGCGCCTACCCGCTCGCGCCTGACGGACGATCTGCGGGCGTGGAATGACGCGCACGGAGTGCCCATGCTCTATGTCACCCATAGCCGTGATGAAGTGTTTGCGCTGGGCGAGCGGGTGGTGGTGCTGGAGAAGGGAAGAGTGCTGGCCGAGGGCGCGCCCCAGGACGTGCTGATTGCGCCGCGCCATGAACTGCTCGCGCGCCTGTCCGGGGTCGAGAACCTGTTCGACGGCGAAGTGCTGGCCCTGCATGAGGGCCGGGGGACGATGACCTGTCGCCTGGTGGATGCGGTGGGCACTGGAGCGGTGCATCTGGAAGTACCGCTGGCGCGGCTCCCGCCCGGCGCTGCGGTGCGCGTGGCCGTGCGGGCAGGCGACATCCTGCTGGCCACGGCGGCGCCGGAAGGACTGAGTGCACGGAACGTGCTTCCCGGGCGGGTGGTATCGCTGACCCGACGCGGCGTCAAGACCATCGCGCAGGTGGATTGCGGGGTGCTGTTCGAGGTCCATCTGACGCCGGGCGCCCAGGAAGGGCTGGGGCTGACGCCGGGCCGCGAAGTCTGGGTGATCGTGAAGACCTATTCCTGCCATCTGCTGCGCGGGGCGCAGCCCTGACAATTTTTCTCATCACAACTCCAAGTGATCCGCATCACTCTGATGTATGACGAACGGGGCACTGCGTCCGGGGTGGATTCGGGTAGTATTGCGGCAATGTTGAAAGTGAAAATGGTTTTCGTTATCAGTGAGGTCTTCATGCCCCAATATTTCCGCCTGCTCCCGCTTGCCCTGTTGCTGTTGGTTGCCGTACCCGCGCTTTCCGCCAGCGATCCGAACGACACCGTGACACCCAACGTCCCGGCCCCACCCGCCGCGCCAGGACCCAGTCCCATTCAGGACAACAGCTTCCTCGTCGAGGAGGCGTACAACCAGGAAGACGGAGTGGTCCAGCACATCAGCTTCTTCAACCGCATCGCCGGATCGTGGGCGTACTCGTTCACCCAGGAATGGCCGGCCGGCGGGCTGAAACACCAGCTCAGCTACACGCTCCAGGCGGTACGCAATGCCGATTTCGGCAAGGCCGGCGCGGGCGATGTTCTGATTAATTACCGTTATCAGTTGGCGGGCAGCGGAGAGTCGCGCTTCGCCTTTTCGCCGCGCGTGGGCCTGATCGCGCCGGTGGGCAGTGCCACGGCCGGGCGCGGCTACGGCGGTTGGGGAACGCAGATCAACCTGCCGGTGAGCTTTGCCGTAAACAAGCGCCTGGTGACCCACTGGAACGCCGGCGGCACGCTGGTGCCGCGGGCGCAGAACGAGTTCGGCGCGCGCGCGTTCAGCACCGGCTACAACCTGGGGCAGAGCTTTATCTGGCAGGCACACCCGCGCTTCAATGTGATGCTGGAGACGGCGTGGCTCGGCTACGACCGCGTCACCTCGCCGGGCCGGACGCAGCGTTCGCATGATCTATACCTCAGTCCCGGCGTGCGTTGGGCTCACGATCTGCCCGGCGGACTGCAAATCGTCCCCGGTGTCGGCGTTCCGCTCGGCATCGGACCAAGCTCGGGGCAGAAGGGGATTTTGCTCTATCTCAGTTTTGAGCACCCGTTCCGCTCGACGTCGCGTAAGTGAGAAAAGAAGCTCTTAGCTCTTAGCCTTTAGCTGTTAGCTCCTGGTTCCGAGGTCGTCCTAGGTGTTTGCAGTTTGCAGTTCAGGGTTTGCAGCTAAACCGGTCTTAGCTGCGAACTGAAACTTCAAACTGTAAACATTCGACGAGCTTGTGGCTAACAGCTAAGGGCCAAGGGCTTCTTCTTCAAATCCCACAAACACGGGCTCCGGATGGAGT
Source organism: Terriglobales bacterium (assembly GCA_041946775.1). Taxonomy (GTDB): domain Bacteria; phylum Acidobacteriota; class Terriglobia; order Terriglobales; family Acidobacteriaceae; genus JBHGBA01. The sequence goes on along the minus strand of JBHGBA010000017.1, from coordinate 50,184 downwards.
TCAACACCGAAGCGGTCGCGCACGGCGCACTGGATTTCGCTTTTGAGGGCGAGAATATCGGCGGCGGTGGCGCCACCGCGGTTGATGATGGCCAGCGCGTGCTTGCGTGAGATGCCGGCCGGCCCGTGCGTGTAGCCCTTGGGGAAACCGGCTTGTTCCACCAGCCATGCGGCAGGTACTTTGTGCTGCGAGGCGAGCGCCGGATAAGCGGGAATCGCCAATCCCCGCGCGGCGACACGCTGCTGCAACTCGCGATAGGCGGCGGAAGACAGCACCGGGTTTTTGAAGAATGAGCCGGCGCTGTGGCAATCGTCGTCGTCGCTGACGATCAGCATTCCCTTGCTTCGGCGAATGTCGCGCACGGCGGCGCGGACTTCCGCGAGCGTCGGCTGGCGCTTGCCGAAGCTCCTCGTTAGGTCCGCATACGTCACATTGGATCGGCCGCCGGGTTGCAGCGCGAATGTCACGTGGAGGATCACGTAGCGTCCCGGCTCGCTGGTGTTAAAACGGCTGCCACGATAGGTGAACTCGCACTCGTCGCGGTCGAAGTCGCGGGTCTCGCCTGTAGTGAGGTCAAGCGCGGAAACGCTGCGAATAGTATCGGAGACTTCCTGTCCATAGGCGCCGACGTTCTGTACCGGCGTGCCGCCGACCGTTCCGGGAATGCCGCTGAGGCACTCGATGCCGGCGCAGTTGCGGGCAACGGTGTCGGCGACGAACATGTCCCAGTCCTCGCCCGCGCCCACGGTGAAGATGGCCGTACCGTGTTCCTCGTGGAACGTGACACCGCGAATGGCAATTTTCAGCACTAACCCCGGGAAGCCTGTGTCCGCGACCACGACGTTGCTGCCGCCGCCGAGCACGAACAGGGACAGCTGGCGCGAGCGTGCGAAATCGACTGCCCGGCGAACTTCTTCCGTGTTCGCCGCCTCGACGAAGTAGCGGGCGGGCCCGCCGACACCGAGCGTAGTCAGCGGCGCGAGGGGCACGTTTTCACGAATATTCATGAAAAACAAAATCCACCACAAGGCACGGAGGCACAGAGAATCCGGTGATTTGGCGATCGGGTGATCCGGTGATCTTGTCTCTTCCCTTGTAGCAGCGTCCTTAACCTAGAGCAAAGTCTGAATCGTTCTCCGTGCCCGGCAAGATCACCCGATCACCGGATCACCAATCACCAGATGGTTCATTCCCACTCGATCGTTCCCGGTGGCTTTGAGGTGGTGTCATAGACCACACGGTTGATGCCTTTAACCTCGTTCACTATACGGGTGGAAATGCGCTTTAGCACTTCCCAGGGGAGTTCGACCACGTCGGCGGTCATGCCGTCTTCGGAGTGTACGGCGCGGATGGCGCAGGTGTAGGCGTAGGTGCGCTGGTCGCCCATGACGCCGACCGACATCACCGGCAACAGCACGGCGAATGATTGCCAGATCTTTGTGTAGAGGCCGGCACGTTTGATTTCGGTGACGACGATGTCATCGGCTTCCTGAAGCAATGCGATGCGCTCGGGCGTGACCTCGCCCAGAATGCGCACGGCCAGCCCAGGTCCGGGGAAGGGCTGCCGTTGCAGGATGTCGTCGGGCATGCCGAGATCGCGACCGATGCGGCGGACCTCGTCTTTGAACAGGTCTTTGAGTGGCTCGATCAGCTTGAGGTGCATCTTCTCGGGCAGGCCGCCGACGTTGTGGTGGCTCTTGATGGTCTGCGACGGGCCGCGCACCGAGCGCGACTCGATAACATCCGGGTAGAGCGTGCCTTGCACGAGGAACTCGACGTGGCTCTGCTGTTCGGCGATGCGGCGCGCCTGTTCCTCAAAGACGCGGATAAACTCTTCGCCGATAATGCGCCGCTTCTTCTCCGGTTCAGTGACGCCCGCGAGCCTGTCGAGAAACCGCCGCGAGGCATCTACCGCGATGAGGTGCAGGCCGAGTTTGTCGCGCAGGTTCTGCTGCACCTTCTCGAACTCGTTCTTGCGCAGCACGCCATTGTTGACGAACACGCAGGTGAGGCGGTCGCCGATGGCACGGTCCACCAGGGTAGCAGCGACCGAGGAATCTACGCCGCCGCTGAGGGCGCAGATGGCGCGCCCTTCGGGGCCAACCTGCCCGCGGATGTTGGCGATGGATTCATCGATGAAGCGCTGTGGTGTCCAGTTGGGCTGCGCGTGGCAGATGTCGAAGATAAAGTTGCGCAGGATCTGCGTGCCCAGCCGCGTGTGGTGCACTTCTGGATGGAATTGCACGGCCCAGATGCGGCGCTCGGGGTCTTCGATGGCAGCCACCGCCGTGGACGTGCGAGCCACCAGGCGGAAACCGGACGGCAACTCGCGCGCCTGATCGCCGTGTGACATCCAGACCGAGGTGGTGCGCGGCACGTCGCGGAACAGCGGCGAGCTGTCGCCGATTTCGATTTCGGCGTGGCCATACTCGCGGTGCGAGGCAGCTTCGACCCGCCCGCCAAGCTTGTGCGCGATGAACTGCAAGCCGTAACAGATGCCGAGCACGGGTGCGCCGAGCTCGAGGACGCGCTCGTCGGCGGGTGGCGCGTCGGCGTCATAAACCGAACACGGGCCACCTGACAGAATCAGGCCGACGGGACTGTACGAGCGCACTTCGTCCATCGGCGCGGTGCAGGGCAGCACGACGGAGAACACGTTCTGCTCGCGGATGCGGCGCGCGATAAGCTGCGTGTACTGCGAGCCGAAATCGAGGATGACGATTGCTTGTTGCAAGCTCTCTTGGCCTTTAGCTCTTAGCTTTTAGCTCTTAGCAACAGCTTATCAGGAAGTGGCGCGCTAGGAGCTTTCTGAAAAATTCGGTTTTAGGTGCGATCTCGCACCTCAGGGCCAGCCCAACGCATTTTCAACACTTTGGGCACGGCTGAAGCCGTGCCCCACCCAAAACGAGCTATCAATCTGAGTTTTTCAGCAGTCTGCTGGGTTCATGAAGCTGCGCGTCCTTGAGGGCAGTCGAGTTTGTGGGCTTATCGGGAACAGCAGGCATTTCAGCTTCCGGTGGTCCTTCGATGATCGCCACGTAGGCCGCAAGCCGCGCGATGTAAAGAAAATCCACAAGGGCGAAGTACACGACCGTGATCAAGGCGACCGCGACGATCGCGACAGTCAAGCTTCCCGCGGCGGCAAGCACGCCGCCGGTGGCGATGACAGCGACGACCAGCAGCACGGCGCGCCAGAAGCCGAACCAGGTGCTGACGGTGAGGAAATCGTGGAGGTTTCGTCGGCAGACACGCACGGCTTCGGCGACAGCTTCGACCGTAGCGCACCGGTCGCGTACGGCGAAGACGGTGGCGAGTGCAAGCAGCCAATTCAGCAGCGCCCACACAATCGCGATCACGAGGCCGGCGACCAGAAAAGCCGCCGCGACCGCCTGCGCCTGAGCGATGGCGCGCTGCGGATCGGAGGTCGGCTCCATACGATAGCCCGCCAGCATCCCCGAACCGAAGAAAGCCACGATGGCCGCCAGGGTCAGGGTCGCGCGCAGGAAGCTCAGTCCAAGCAGGCTCCAAAAGCGTTGCGCCGGGTGACGCAAGAGAACGTTCAGCGTGGCAGCCCGGCCAAGCGCGGCGGCGAAGGTCCACAGAACGGCGATCGCGGGAACCAAGAGGGTAAGGATTCGGAGCAGTAGCGCGGCGGTGTCGTGCAAGATGCCCGCCAGCGTGCCCGCAACGAGAAAAGGATCGCCGCTACGCAGAACATGCAAGTCGGAATTGGAAACGTGGATGGAGCGCGTGAATTGCAGGCACGCGAGGCAGACGAACAACAGCGAACCGAGCCCGAATGTCCAGCGCCAGGCGATTTCGGCGAGCCACAGCGCGGGCGTGCGGGCCACCACCTTGAGACCTTCGCGTACAGGCGACCTGGACATGGAAGGTCAGGATAGCGTTGGCGGGGGAGAAAAACCAAGCCTGTGGTACGGGCTTCAGTCGCCCTGGCGGGCCCGCGCGTCCGGTATGGCGGCTCACCCCATGGCTGGGCGCCCTGGGCCAACTTCAGCCGCCGCCGCGCGGCCGTCCAAGCTAAGGCGGGCAATGTGGGAGCGCAAAGACCACCAAAAAAAGGCGCGACTGGAGTCGCGCCGGAAAAAGCGGTAAGTTGAACTTGCCGTGGCAACCGGCAAGTATATCTATCGTACCACGACATTAACCAGCTTGCCGGGAACCACGATCACTTTTGCGATCTGCTTCTGGGCGGTGGCGGCCTTCAGCCTTTCGTCTGCCAGGGCCACCTCGCGGACCGATTCCGCCGACGCGTCTGCCGGCACCACGATGCGGCTGCGCAGCTTGCCGTTGACCTGCACGGCCAGCTCGATTTCCTCTTCCTTGGCAAGTGCCGGGTCATACTCTGGCCAGGGCTCGTGCAGCAGGTTGCTGGTCTCGCCGAGCATCTCCCAGAGTTCATGCGCCAGGTACGGGCCGAACGGATGCAACATCAGCACCAGCGTTCGCTGCGCCTCGGAGACCACGGCAGCAGGAATTTCGCGGCGTTCGACCAGTGTCCGCATCAGTTGCAGCTCGTTCACCAGCGACATCAGGGCCGAGACGCAGGTGTTGAAGTGCCAGCGCCCGCTGAACTCGTCGGTGATGCGCTTGATCGTCTGGTGCAACACGCGCCGCATGCGCCGCGCATCGGGCGACAACTCGGCCGGCATGCTGGAGCGCCACTGGCGGTCGTACTGGCCGGCGTAGGCGGTGACGAAGCGGTACACGCGTCCGAGAAAATCCTGCACGCCTTTAACGCCCGCGGTCTGCCAGTCGAGGTCGCGGTCGGGAGGCGCGGCGAACAGCGTGTACATGCGGGTGGCATCGGCGCCGTAGCGCTGCACCATCTCGTCGGGCGACACGACATTGCCCAGCGACTTCGACATTTTCGCGCCGTCCTTCAGCACCATGCCCTGGGTGAAGAGGCGCTCGAAGGGCTCGTCGTCGCGCACCAAGCCGAGGTCGCGCATAAACTTCGTCCAGAAGCGCGCGTACATCAGGTGTAGAATCGCGTGCTCTACGCCGCCGATGTATTGGTCTACCGGGAACCAGTAGTTCGCGATATCGGTGTCGAACGGCTTGCCCGGCGTGGGCTGCGTGTAGCGATAGAAATACCAGGACGAATCGACGAAGGTGTCCATGGTATCGGTTTCGCGCCGTGCCGCGCCGCCGCATTTCGGGCAGGTGGTATTCACCCAATCGGGAAGCCGCGCCAGGGGCGATGCGCCGGCAAGGGTGATGTCTACGTTCTCCGGTAACTGCACCGGCAGGTCTTTCTCGGGCACGGGCACAATGCTGCACCGGTCGCAATAGACCATCGGGATCGGCGTGCCCCAATAGCGCTGGCGGGAGATACCCCAGTCCTTCAGGCGATAGGTGACCGTCGCTTTGCCGAAACCGTGTTGTTCGGCGTACGCGGCCATCTTTTTCTGCGCCTCGTCCACTGGCATGCCGCTGAACTCGCCGGAGTTGATGACCAGGCTGTCCGTGCCAGTGTAAGGCAGCACGTCGCAATCGGGCTCTCCGGCGTCCGGCGGTTCGCAGTTGCGCCGCGGGAGGACGACCACCCGGATCTCGAGGCCGTATTTCTTCGCGAACTCGTAGTCGCGTTCGTCGTGCGCCGGCACGGACATAATGGCGCCGGTGCCGTAGTCCATCAGAATGTAATTCGCCACCCAGATCGGCAGGCGTTCACCGTTGTAGGGGTTAATGGCATAGCGCCCGGTTGGAACCCCATGTTTCTCGATCGCGCCGACATCTCCTACTTCGCGGGCGCGCTGCTGCTCGCGCAGCAATTCGGCGACCTTGTCTCCCAGTTCCCCATCGCGCGCGACGAAATCGGCCACCAGCGGATGCTCGGGTGCAAGCTGGACGGAGGTGGCGCCAAAGATGGTGTCAACGCGCGTGGTGAACACGGGAATTGTGGCGCCCGCCGCGCCAGCTTCCCCTTCCAGCTTGAACTCGACCAGCGCGCCTTCGCTGCGCCCGATCCAGTTGCGCTGCATGGTCTTGACCTTGTCCGGCCAGCCGGGCAGACGGTCAAGATCATCAAGCAACTGCGGTGCGTAATCGGTGATGCGCAGGAACCACTGCTCCAGTTCGCGCTGCATAACGGGTGTAGTCTCGTGGCGCCAGCAGCATCCGCCGACTACCTGCTCGTTGGCCAGCACGGTGGCGCACTCGGGACACCAATTGACCTTGCTCTTCTTGCGATATGCCAAGCCGCGCTCGTAGAGCTTGAGGAAGAACCATTGGTTCCAGCGATAGTAGTCGGGCAGGCAGGTGGTGACTTCCTTGGACCAGTCGTAGGCGAAGCCGATGCGCTTCATCTGCGACTTCATAAAGCCAATGTTGTTCAGGGTCCAGTCCTTGGGGGGGACGTTGTTCTTGATGGCCGCGTTTTCCGCCGGCAAGCCGAAGGAGTCCCAGCCCATCGGATGGAGCACGTTATAGCCGCGCATCCACATATAGCGTGCGAGGGCGTCGCCGATGGAGTAGTTGCGCACGTGGCCCATGTGCAACACGCCGCTGGGGTAGGGGAGCATCTCGAGCACGTAATACTTCTTGCGCGCGGCGTCGCGCGGGTCGGAACGGAACAGTTCCGGGTTCTGGGCCCAGCGGGCGGACCACTTTTCCTCGATGCGCTGCGGGTCGTAGCGCTCCTCGCGCGCCGCGGTTTTGTAGGGTTCGGTTGATTTTGTCTCTGCCATAGATAAACGCACTTCAGTACAACAACCTCTGATTTTACATCGGGGAGAACGGCAGCCTCACGGCTGTTCCGGATTTCAACAGCTTTGTGCAAAACCGTGGGGAAAACCTGCTTCCGTGATGCGCAACCCCGCGTGTTTGGCTGCTCTGGACCGGTTTGCACACGCCTTTGTTCAGTAGCTGAGATATGCTTCTGCCGTGAAGATTCGCCTGGACAAGTTGCTCGTAGCTCGCGGTCTGGCGCAGTCGCGCGAGCGTGCGCAGGCGCTGATCTTGGCCGGAAAAGTGCTAGTAAACGAGCAGAAGATCGAAAAGCCAGGCACGTCGGTTGCCGAGGACGCGAAGGTTCGGCTGCTCGGCCAGGACCTTCGCTACGTCTCGCGCGGGGGCCTGAAATTACAGGCGGCGCTTGAGCATTGGCAAATTGATGTCGCGGGACGCACCGTTCTCGATGTCGGCGCTTCCACCGGCGGCTTTACCGACTGCCTGTTGCAGCACGGAGCGGCGCGCGTCATCGCCGTGGATACCGGATACGGTCAGCTTGATTATCGGCTGCGCCTGGATTCGCGCGTTCGCCTGCTGGAGAAAACCAATGCGCGCTTTCTGGCGCCCGCAGACATTCAAGCGACGGTTGAAGTCATCGTCATGGATGTTTCGTTTATCTCGGCGACGTTGGTGTTGCCGTCGGTGCTGGCGGCGGCCAAGCCATTCATCGGCGACGTGGTGGTGCTGGTAAAGCCGCAGTTTGAGGCCGGTCGCGAGCACGTGGACAAAGGCGGCATTGTGCGCGATCCGCAGGCACAACAGGCGGCGGTGGAAAGAGTGCGCGTCTGCCTGGCCGAGCTCGGCGCCCGCTCAACCGACGTGATCGAGTCGCCGATTCTGGGCATGGAAGGCAACCGGGAATTCCTGCTGTACGCGCGCTTTCAGCCCTAGCGCCGCGTGGCCGACGCGGTGCTCGGCTGGGCGCTCCTGTAAAATGTTCCCACCAATGAAAGCTGCCGCCATCATTTCCAAGCCGTCCAAGCATGAGCTGTACCGGATTGCGCCAGAAGTCATCCGCTGGCTGGAAGACCACGGGTACAAGGTGTACGTGGACGAAGAGACGGCGGTGTACGCGCCCGGCCTTTCGGTGGTGCCGCGCGAACGGCTGGGCGAATGCGAGCCGCGCTTTGCGGTTGTGCTGGGCGGAGACGGGACCCTGCTATCGGCGGGGCGCGCCGTGGCTCGCGCGGGCATACCAATCATCGCCGTAAACTTGGGATCGCTCGGGTTCCTCACCGAGGTACCACTCAGCGAGCTCTACACCACGCTGGAAGCCGCGGACAATGACCAGTGCCCCATGGAAAAGCGCGCTATGCTGCACGTCCAACTCGTGCGCGAGGGCGAGTGCATCGCCGACTACGACGCGCTCAATGACGCGGTGGTGAACAAGAGCGCGATTGCCCGCCTGGTCAGCCTGGACCTGATGATTGACGGCATCTTCGTCTCCAACTACCTGGGTGACGGCATCATTGTCGCGACGCCGACAGGCTCGACCGCGTATTCGCTGGCGGCCGGCGGACCCATCCTGATGCCCTCCGTTGATGCGTTCATCATCAATCCTGTGTGTCCGCATTCGTTGACGCATCGGCCACTGGTAGTGCGCGACATGGCGGAGATTGACATCGTGTGCCGCAGTGTCGAGCAAGACGCGTTCCTCTCGATTGACGGCCAGGTCGGCGTGCCGGTGGTGGACGGCGACCGCGTCGTGTGCCGCAAGAGCAAGTACTGCGTGAAGCTGCTGCGCCTGCGCAAGACCTTTTTTGACGTGCTGCGCACCAAGCTGAAGTGGGGGCAGAGATAAATCATCGGGTGATCGGGTGATCCGGTGATCGGGTGATCGAATCGCAGGGTTCCTCGACTCGCGGCAAGGTCGGCCGTAGCTCGCCATGACCGCAATACGTCAACAGGACCAGCCTGCGGCCAGGAATAGCTGCCGCCAGGAATAGCAGACGACGAGATGATCCGCCGGGCATCATCAGTTCACCCGATGACCCGATCGCCAGTTCACCAGTTCACCGGATTTTGCTATGTTTTCCCGTTTATGAAAATCCTGTTGCTGGTAGTTCTTATTCTGCCGCTGCTGGCAATTGCCCAGGGCCGTCCCGCCGCCGATCTGATCGTCACGAATGCGAAAGTATGGACCGGAGAAAAGGACCGCCCGCGCGCCGAAGCCGTGGCTGTGATCGGTGATCGCATTGTGGCGGTTGGCAGTGCGGCCGAGGTTGACTGCTGGCGCGGCGAGCGTACGCGTGTTATCGACGCGGGCGGCCGGCTGGTGCTGCCGGGGTTCAACGACGCCCATGTGCACTTCGTCAGCGGCGGCGTGCAACTGGCCAGTGTTGACCTGAAGGACGCCGACTCGCCCCAAGAATTCACCCGTCGTATCGCCGAACGCGCCAAGGCCACGCCGAAAGGTGAATGGGTGACCGGCGGCGACTGGGACGAGCAGCGCTGGAGCCCGCCGCAATTGCCGACGCGGCAGATGATTGATGCGGAGACGCCGGACACGCCGGTGTTCGTCAACCGCTACGACGGTCACGAGTCCTTGGCGAATTCGCTGGCTCTGAAACTGGCGGGCATCACGGCGAAGACGCCGGATCCTCCAGGCGGCGAGATCGTGCGCGACGCGCAGGGGAGTCCAACCGGCTTGCTGAAGGACGCCGCGCAAGCGCTGGTCTGGAAGGTGATTCCCGACCTTACTCCGGAAGCGCGTGTGCGTGCCGTTAAACGCGCGCTGGAGCACGCGGCTTCGCTGGGCGTGACCAGCGTGCAGGATATGGGCACGTCGGCCGACGAGTTGCGAGTCTATGCTGAACTGCTGGAGCGCGGAGAGCTGACCGCGCGCATCTACGCGGTGCCGAGTATCATGGCGTGGGAAACGCAGGCGAAACTGGGTGTGCGGCGGGCGTTTGGCTCGCCGTACTTGCGTATGGGCGCGCTCAAGGGTTTCGCCGACGGTTCGCTGGGTTCGACCACGGCTTATTTCTTCCAACCCTACACAGACGCGCCGAAAACTCGCGGCCTGCTGTCAGACCAGATGTCGCCACCGGAAAAGATGCGCGAACGCATGGTGGGCGGCGACAAGGCTGGGCTTCAGCTCTGCATTCATGCCATTGGCGATGCGGCGATCGCGCAGACGCTAGACCTGTTCCAGGACACATTCCAGGCGAATGGGCAAGCTGACCGTCGCCTGCGCATCGAGCACTCGCAGCACGTCGCGCCTAAGGACTTCGAGCGGTACGCCAAGCTGCGCGTCATCGCGAGCGTAGAACCCTACCATGCTATTGATGACGGGCGTTGGGCCGAAAAGCGCATCGGGCCGGAGCGCATCAAGACCACTTACGCCTTTCGTACGTTCCTGGACAACGGCGTGCGCCTCGCCCTGGGTACCGACTGGAACGTAGCGCCTCTCAGCCCGATGTGGACCCTCTATGCTGCCGTGACTCGCGCCACGCTGGACGGGAAGAACCCCGAGGGCTGGGTGCCCGAGCAGAAGCTCAAGGTTGCCGAAGCAGTGGAGGCATACACCATGGGGTCAGCGTACGCCGAATTCCAGGAGAACGAAAAGGGAAGCCTGCGCCCGGGGAAGCTGGCCGACATGGTTGTCCTCAGTGATGACATCTTTACCATTGATCCGCGGGCGATCAAGGATGTGAAGGTGCTGGAGACAATCGTGGGCGGGAAGGTGGTGTACGGAAACCTCTAAAGTCTGATTTGGTGAAGTGGTGATTTGGTGAATTGACTGTAAGGGGACAAAGCACTTCACCAGCTTCTTACTTTACCAAATCGTACTTCGCCAAAATCGTACTGCGCCAAATCAAGCCTATTCTTCACCAACGGCGCGGTCGTACATCCGTTCGGCGACGTCGCTGCCGAAGGCGCGAGGTTCTTGCCGGCCCTTCTCGCTGCCGGATTCTTTCCACTGCTCGGCTTTCTGCCGCAATTGACGCCGCGTCTCCACGCCGCTAGCCGGGGCCACAACCATTCCGAGCGCGATTCCGCAGAACAGACCGAACATGAACTTGACCATGAGACATTCCGTTTCTGAGGGACATTTTGTTTGTCAGGATGCAAGCTGCGCCATCTCTGTTGTAAAGACGGTGCGATGGATTGTTCAGTCGCCCTGCCGGGCTGGGTAATGCAACGGGCGGCTACCCCGGGCTGGCGCCCTGGGCCAGAGCAGTTTCTCTCTTGCTGTCATCCTGGTTTGTCTAGGTTGTCATCCCGAGTGCCTCATGTCCGTGCCGGTCACCAATGAAGATGAAAATCAGCTCTGTCATCCCAAGCGGGCCTGGGCCCGATTTTGGCCCAGGCGAGTCGAGGGACCCCTGCTCCAAGCGTGATTTTCGACGAGCGAAGCGAGGAATCTGTTTTGAAACAGCAGATTCCTCGCCGCCGCCGGGACGGCGGCGCTACCCCGGGGACGCGATTATGCTAATTGGGAAGGCAGTGCTGCCGCGCGCGCAAAAAATCTCAAATCACAAATCGCCAAATCGCAATGTTATTGTTCTGGTCTGATCAGGTCCGCAAAGGTTTCGCGGCGGCGGATTAGCTGTGCGTTGCGTTCCTCCACAAGGACCTCGGCGGCACGCGGGCGGGAGTTGTAGTTCGACGACAGCGACATGCCGTAGGCGCCGGCGTCGAGAATGGCAATCAACTCGCCCTCGGCCAACTCCGGCAGATCGCGGTCGCGGGCAAAGAAGTCGCCGGTCTCGCAAATCGGTCCGACCACGTCAAACGCACGCCCGGCGGCGTTGCTTTGTTTCACAGGGTATATCTCGTGGAACGCGCCGTACAACGAAGGGCGGATGAGGTCGTTCATGGCGGCATCCACGACGACGAACCGTTTGCCATCATTCTGCTTGCGGTAGAGCACGCGCCCGATAAGCGCGCCCGCGGGCCCGATGATGGCGCGCCCTGGCTCGAGCAGCAGATGGACGTCCAGGCCGCCGAGCCCGCTGATTATCGCCTGAGCGTAAGCCTGTACACGTTTGGCGAACGGTTCAGGGGTAGGCGACGCGTGGTACGGGGTGCCGAGCCCGCCGCCGGCGTCAAGGTAGCGGATCTCGAGCCCCTGTGCGCGCAACTCGCGGACTAGATCAGCCAGCCGCGACACGGCCTCGCAAAATGGGCTGACGTCGAGGATTTGCGAGCCGATGTGTGCGCTGACCCCGGCCACCTCCAGCCATTTCTGCCGCGCTGCCACGGCGTACAGGCGGCGTGCGGTATCCAGCGGGACGCCGAATTTGTGCTGATGCAGTCCGGTTGAAATATAGGGATGGGTATCGGCCGAGACGTCGGGATTGACGCGCAGCGCCACGCGCGCCTTCTTGCGCAGGGCGGAAGCGTGCGCCGCCAGCGTCCGCAATTCGCTCTCGCTCTCGACGTTGAACATGAGGATGCCGGCGCGGAGGGCGGCATCAATCTCGTCGGCCGTTTTGCCCACGCCGGAAAAGACCACGTGCCTGGCGGCCGTGCGCTGGGCAGCAATGACCCGTTGCAGTTCGCCGCCGGAGACCACGTCGAAGCCGCAGCCGCAATTCGCGAGTAAGCGCAGCAGCGCGAGGTTGGGATTGGCTTTGACGGAATAGCAGACGGTGTGCGGCACGGTGGTGAACGCTGCATCGAACGCCTGGTAGCGCTCGCGGATGGTCGTGGCGGAATAGACGTAGAGCGGCGTTCCGTGCCGTTTAACGAGCTGCGGGATGGCTAGCCGCTCGCAGTGCAGTACGCGCTTGCGGTACACGAAAGCGGGAGCACGCGGCCCCGGGGAATCTTTTTTTCCTGGATCTCTCAAGACGAGTTCTTTGTAACACAGGCGTACGTAAGGATGGAATCGGGCCTCGCGTGTTGCGCCCGCGCGTCCCCGGGACTGCGCGCCCTGGTCTAAATTCCCGGCTCAACCACATCTGCCAAAGGCGGGCAGATGTGGGGGCACCATGAGGACAGTGCATCCCTAAGGTAGCGCCGAAACCCAAGCGCGAAGCTGGGGCACCCGCTATGGTGCGCCCGCCGACTGGGCCGCAGGTCCGTCCGAACCCGCGCTGCCCATCAGCCTTCCAATGCCGGATATGATGTCCACCGGCAACGGGAACACGATGGTGGTGTTCTTTTCCACGCCGATTTCTGTGAGTGTCTGCAAGTACCGCAACTGGATGGTGACCGGCTCGGTGGACAGCAGGTGAGCGGCATCCACCAGGCGCTGCGCGGCGGAGAACTCGCCTTCGGCGTGAATGATCTTTGAGCGCTTTTCGCGCTCGGCTTCCGCCTGCTTGGCCATGGCGCGCAGCATGGTCTCGGGCAGGTCCACCTGTTTCACTTCCACGTTGGACACTTTCACGCCCCAGGGATCGGTGTGCTGATCGAGAATGGCCTGCAAGCGCAAATTGATCTTGTCGCGGTGCGCGAGCAGCTCATCGAGCTCCACCTCGCCCAGCACCGAACGCAACGTGGTCTGGGCAAATTGCGAGGTCTGGTACAGGTAGTTGCTCACCTCGATGACGGCGCGGCGCGGATCAACCACGCGCAGGAAAATGACGGCGTTCACCTTCAAGGTGACGTTGTCGCGCGTGATGATGTCCTGCGGCGGCACTTCGAGGGCCTCCTGCCGCAACGACACGCGCACCATGGTGTCAATGGGAGCGAAGACCAGGATGATGCCCGGCCCCTTCGCCATCGCCAGCACCCGGCCGAGGCGGAAAATCACGCCGCGTTCGTATTCCTTCAGGATCTTGATGGAGTTGAGCAGGTACAAGCCGATGATAACCAGCGGGACGATAGTGGCAAGTTGTCCCATCTTTGCCTCTCCCCGATGCAGTTGTGGATAGCACGGGGATTGTAACAGGGAACGGCTGCCCAGGGCGCTGAAAATGCCTACTTTCCGCTGACCGCTCCGGGAGCGGTGCGCTCGCGTGCTCGGACGGGATCAACGTAAAGCGTAAGGCCTTCGACGCGCCGGACCGTGACCTCCTCGCCTTCCGCGACCGGCGCTGAAGCAATGGCGTTCCATAGTTCGCCGTGGATGAAGACCTTGCCCGCGGGCGTGAGCGGCGAGCGGGCGACGGCGGTTTCGCTGATCAGCGCCTGGGCGCCGGTGGTCACCTTGTTGAGTCGCGCTTTCAGCGCGATGCTGACCAGAAAGACCGTGATAAGGCCGATGGGGATGCTTACGGCCAGTGCGGTGATCAGGTTTACGCGCATCTGCGGAATGGGGGAGTCCACCAGAAGCAGAGCGCCCATGACCATGCTGATGATGCCGCCGATCGCGAGCACGCCGTGGCTGACGAACTTGGCCTCCAGCGCAAACAGCACGAACGCAAGCACGATGAGGGCGAGAGCAGCGTAGCGGGTCGGCAGCAGGTTGAAGGCGAACACCGCGAGCAGGATAAAGATTATGCCCACAACGCCGGGGATGACGGCGCCGGGATTATTGAATTCGGCGTAGAGCGCCAGCATGCCGATGGACAGCAGGATGAACGCCACGTTCGGGTCCATCAGGTAGCCAAGGATGCGCTGTTTCAGCGTCATGGGAAACTCGCGCACCGTCTGCCCGGCCAGGCGGAGTTTCGCTTCCCTGCCGTCGAAACGCTTGATGGTGCGGCCTTCGAGTTGCTGCAACAGGTCTTGCTGGTCTTTGGCGATGAGATCAATCAGGCGCTGCTTGAGGGCTTCCTCATCGGTGAATGACTTGGATTCCCGCACGGCACTCTCGGCCACCTCGACGTTGCGGCCCCGCTTCGACACCACGGAGCGCATCAGCGCGGCAGAGTCGTTCTCCATCTTCTGCTTCATGACATCGTCGATCTTGCCGCCGCCGATGGTGACGGGATGTGCAGCGCCGGTATTGGTGCCTGGGGCCATGGCCGCCACATCCGCCGCTTCCAGAATGAAGAAGCCTGCTGAAGCAGCGCGGCTGCCACTGGGCGCCACGTACACGATGACCGGCACTTTCGAGGCCAGGATCTTTTCGATAATGTGCCGGGTGGAATCGGCGAGACCGCCGGGTGTGCTCAACTCGATGAGCAACGCCTCTGCACGGGTATTCTCGGCGTCGGCGATGGCGCGCCCGATGTATTCGTCGGCTATAGGATGAATGGTGTCGTTGATGCGGATCTTGACGATGTCCGCCTGCGCCACGGCAGAAAGCAACAGCGGGGCGACCATCGTAAGCAGGGCGCGTCTGATACCGAGATGAAAGAGCGTCCTCATGGTTGCTGCGGCTTTGCCGCCATGCGGCCGGCGATAATGCGCTTAAGCGCCTGCGCGTCAGCGTTCGACGGTTGCAACCCAAGCGCCATGTCGGCGTCCTGGCTGGCCGCTTCCAGCTTATTCTCGCGCAAATTGAGCCTGGCTTGCACTACGTAGGCCTGGGCCGTGGGCTGCAATTTCAGGGCGGTGGCCAGTTCCTTGCGCGCGCCCTCCATGTCGTTGCTGGCTTCAAGGACCGCCGCCAGGCCGGCGTGGGCCGCCGCGTTGGTCGGGTCGAGCACGATCGCCTCGCGGAACTCGCGCCTGGCATCGAGCAGGAACCGCTGGCGCAAGAACTCGCTGCCGCGTTCCACGTGATAAGCGGCATGGGTGCGCGGGTCAGTTTTGGCCAGCCGGGCCTCGGTGGCGTTCTGGATTTCCAGCGCAAGCTGCCGGAACGAGGTCTCGTCGTAATTGCGCTTGATGCGCTCCAGCGGAAGCCGGCCATTTGCGGAGTTTGTGTTGACGGCCTCCAGAAACGACCTTGCTTCGGCATCGGTGGGCCGGAGCTTGAGTGCTTCCGTCAGTTGCCGTGCCGCTCCGGCAGTATCGCCTGTGCGGTACAACGCGAGCGCCAGGTTGAAGTGATAGTCAGGATCGCTGGGATCGGTCTCGGTGGCCTTCTGGAAGTACTCAATGGCGTTCTTGCCGCGCCGCGCCGTGGCCACGCCCACGTTGTTGTAAACCTCGGTCAGGGGGAACTGCGAGGCCAGGAAGCTGAAGGCGTTCTCCGCCTTGGTGAACTCGCCAATGTAGTAATACGAAAGGCCGGCGTAAAAGGCGGCTTCGCGTGCCTCCGGAGCGGTCTTGGGGACGCGCGAAAACCAGTTGGCCGCCGATTCGTACTCCCGCCCGGCAAAATGCGTACGTCCCAGTTGCATGATGGCCAAGGTGTAGGCCGGGTTAAGGCGGATGGCTTCGCGCAGGCGCCGGAGCTTCTCTTGGCGGCTGATTGCGGTCATGCCGCGAACGTAGTTCTCGAAGGCGTCCAACCGGATTTCGGGCGACCCGGTCAGGAATTCCTGGCGCGTAACGTCGTAGTCGGGACGCACGATCCGCAACAGCTTCCAGGCCAGGGCGGTCTGAACATCAATCAGCGAGGGCAGTGGGCCGGACTCAGTGACGGTCGGAGACAACCGCAGCCGTTTGACGTCGAGCAGTTGCGCTTCGGCGATAAACTGCTGGCCGTCGAAGTTGTAGTGGCCGAACACCAGGTAGTCAGCGTCCATCTGCTCGCCGATCCGAAACAGCGTGGCGTGCGACGGACGGACGCTGACCGGGATGCCGGCGCGATCGAAAGCGTAATTGCGGTCCTCGCGCGGCACAACGTAAAGCGCCGACGAGCCCATGCGCTGGCCCAGCACTTCGGGAAACGCCTCGCCAATCCAGTCCAGCCCGGGGGCCTTCGACCTGTTCTCAAACGGCAAGATCAGCAGGGTTTGCGACGTGGTGGAAGCGCTTTGCGCTGCCCCGACTGCCGCCAGCAGGAGGGTGAGAAGAGCAAGGATAAGCGGCCGTTTCAAAGTAGCATGATTATGACAGTTCTCAGTTGCCGGTTGCCAGTTGCCAGTTGTTGGGGCCCTCGAATCTCGGGCCTCGGCTGTCGGCGTCGTTCGGAGCGAAGGTTCGGGCACCTCGCCAGGTCCCCACTTCACCAGCTCGCCAGTTCACCAGTTGTCCGCTGACCCGCTGATCCGATCACCCGATGTGTTGGTTTCGCACGCTCATGAGACCTTCTGCTGCGGAACCGCAATGTGGTCTTGCTCGTCAAAGGACGGCAATTCGGTCTCGCGCGCGCCGGGCATTTCGGAGGTGGCGGTGATCAGCCGCGCGGCACGCTCGTAAGTGATGTACGACAGCGCCCAGTCGAACATCACCGCCAGCCGGTTGCGGAAACCGATGAGGAACAGGATGTGTATGAACAGCCATGCCAGCCAGGCGGTAAACCCGGAAAGGTGTATGCGCCCGAAATCGGCAACCGCAGCGGCACGCCCGATAGTGGCCAGGGTGCCCTTGTCGCGATAAACGAAGCGCTTACGGGGCTCGCCTGCCAGCTCGGCAAGGATGTTGGCGGCAGCGGCGCGGCCTTCCTGCATAGCGGCCGGCGCCAGACCGGGGACTGGTTTGCCGTCGGGGTTTGTAACCGCCGCGAGGTCGCCGATGACGAACACTTCGCAGTGTCCTGGCAGGCTCAGGTCGGGTTCGACCAGGACTCGGCCTGCCTTGTCGGTTGGCGCTCCCAGCAGGCGGCCCAGCGGGGAAGCGGCCACGCCGGCAGCCCACAGCGTGACCGCCGCGGGGAGAAAGTCCTCTCCGATTCGCACGCCACCCGGCTCCACGCCGGTAACCATCGTCCTGGTGCGGACCTCTACGCCAAGCTGCTCCAGTTGTTCGGCAGCGCTGCGCGACAGGTCTTCCGGGTAAGTAGGGAGCACGCGCGGGCCGCCTTCGAGCAAGATCACGCGCGTCCGCGCCGGATCAATGTGACGGAAGTCGTGTGCCAGGGCGGTGCGAGTGATCTCGGCGAGCGTGCCTGCCAGTTCCACCCCCGTGGGTCCGGCGCCGATGACCACCAGGTTCAGCGGCGGATGCGACCCGCGAACAAAAGCCTGCCGCTCGGCGAGTTCAAACGCCAGCAACACGCGCCGGCGAATCTCAACCGCGTCTTCGATGGTCTTCAGCCCCGGTGCGAGCTTCTGCCACTCGGGATGGTCGAAGTAGGAGTGCGTTGCCCCGGCAGCGACGATCAGGTAGTCGTAATCCAGGTGGAAGTCCTCGGTGATCACGCGACGGCACACCGTATCAATGGCAGTCACTTTTCCGAGCAGTACCTCGATGTTCTCGTGCTTGCGGAAAATGCGGCGTACCGGCGTGGCGATGTCTGCGGGTGATAGGCCGGCGGTGGCCACCTGATACAGGAGCGGCTGAAACGTGTGGTGGTTCTTGCGATCAATAATCGTGACGTGCACCGGTTGCTGGCGGAAGCACTTGGCGGCTTCGAGTCCGCCGAAGCCAGCCCCGATAATTACTACCTTCCTCATCACTTTGACCCCGCTTATTGGATTCGACCGGACGCCGCCGAGGCGCGAGACCGACGCAAATTGGCTTCTGTGCTAACCGTCGCTGGCGACGCGTGCTGAATCTATTTCACTGTGGCCCTGCAAATACCGCCGGTACCTCTAACCTCCGACGTTGGGCGCCAACGAAGCCGGGCGCGCGAACTGTTGGAAATCGCTGTCGTGTATGCCTTGCTGGAAGGCGGGCTCTGGTCGTACGGCGGAGCGCAAGCCGTGTGGGCGCTGGCGCTTGCGGCTTGGATTATGGCTACTACCTTGCTCTCGCGGCGTTCTGCGCGCGATCTGGGACTTACGGCAGCCGGGTTTTGGCCGTCGTTGTGGGTCGTGGGAGCGGCGCTGTTGCTGGGTGGGGTGTTTGTACTGGCAGGGTGGGTAAACGGCAGCCTGCGCCCGCTGCACAGCACGCCACTGTGGCGGTCTATGCTGTACGTATTGTGGGCACTGATCCAGGAATTTATCACGCAATCGTTCATTTTTGTCCGCCTGGAACTGGTGTTTCGAAGCCGGTGGCGCGCAGTTTCTTGCACGGCCTTGCTGTTTTCGGCCGCCCACATTCCGCATCCTGTGCTGGTGCCTGGCACATTCGTGCTGGCGATAGCGTTGACCTGGCTGTTCTCGCGGTATCGCAACCTGTACACGCTGGCCATGGCGCATGCCGTCCTCGGCCTGGCGCTGGGGGCTACGCTGCCCCAGGCCTGGTTGCGGCACATGCGGGTGGGTATTGCCTATTGGCTGTAGCCGAACGCCTCAGAGCCGGAGTTTCATTGACACCGGCCGGCAAAATAAGTCAAAGTAAGTAGTTACTTACTCGCAGCAGACAGACATTCCCATGGCAACCTCCCATCTCCGCAGTAGCGGGCAGCGCGTGAGTGCCGAAGACCGGCGCCACCAGATCCTGGAGACGGCCACCGCGCTGTTCGCTCGCCAAGGCTACGAGGGCACAACCACCCGCCAGATCGCCGAGCGCGCCCAGGTCAACGAGGCCATCATTTTTCGCCATTTCCCCACCAAGGAAGACCTCTACTGGGCGGTGATCGAGCACAAGTGCCAGGAAGGGCAGGGGAAGAAGATCGTAGCCGAACTCGTAGCCAGCGGCGCCAAGCCGCAGGAGTTGTTTGTCGGCATTGCGCAGCGATTTCTGCGCATGAGGCAGCAGGACTCCAGCCTGGGGCGCTTGCTGTTGTTCAGCGCCCTGGAGAACCACAAGCTCTCGCAGCGCTTTTTTCAGGTGCACATTGCCGAGTTATATGAATCGCTGGCGCAGTACATTCGCCGGCAGATGGAAGCCGGTGTCTTTCGCAGCGACGTGGACCCGCTGCTGGCCGCGCGCGGCTTCTGGGGCATGGTGGTCTATCACTTCATGGTCCAGGAATTGTTCGGCGGCAAACAGTACCATAACATCAGTATTGACGAGGCCAGCGTTGCGATTGCCGATGTGTGGCTGAAAGGGATGTGGCCGAGACAGCGGCCCAAGGCGCGTCTTCACGCAGTCGAGAATGCGGAGAAACACAGCAAATGAACGTGCTACGACGAGGGCGCGCCGCGGGAGCGGGCGTGATGGCAGCGATGCTGTTGATCCTGGTTTCGTTGGCCGGCTGCGGCGATAAGCAGCAGCAGCAGGCGATGCCGTCGGTTGTCCCAGTGACCGTCGCGACCGCTGTGCAGAAGGATGTGCCCATTCAGATCAACGCGATCGGCACGGTGGAGGCCATCACCAGCGTGGCGGTAAAGTCGCAAGTGAACGGCGAGATCACGTCCATCCGTTTCAAGGAAGGCGACGACGTCAAGAAGGGCCAGCTGCTCTTTACCATCGACCCGCGCCCGGCCGAAGCCGAGCTGCGCCGCGCCGAGGCCACACTCGCGCGGGACGAGGCTACGGCGCTCAACGCTCGTGCCGAGGCCAAACGCTATGAGGCGCTGTACAAGGAAGGTGTGGCCGCCTCCCAACAGGCGGAGCAGATGCGGACGGCGGCCGAGGCCGCCGAAGCCCTGGTTGCCGCCGACCGAGCCGCGGTCCTGAACGCCCGGGTGCAGCTCGAGTACACGAATATCTACTCCCCCATCAGCGGCCGCACCGGTGCGGTCACTATTCAGCTTGGGAACGTAGTCAAGGCCAATGACCTGCCGCTGGTTACCATCAACCAGATCAGTCCGATTTATGTCAGCTTCACCATTCCGGAACAGTTGCTGCCGGAGGTCAAGAGGCACATGGCGCAACGCAAGCTGACGGTCATGGCTGCTCTGCCTAACGAGCCGAGACCTGCGGTCGGCACGCTGACGTTCGTTGACAATACGGTGGACCGCCAGACCGGTACCATCAAGCTGAAGGGCACTTTCGACAACACGGACCGCCGGCTGTGGCCGGGGCAATATGTAAACGCGACCCTCACGCTTACAACCCAGCCCAACGCGGTGGTCGTCCCATCGCAAGCAGTGCAAAGCGGGCAGCAGGGCCATTTCCTGTTCGTCGTCAACAAGGACATGACCGCGGAATCGCGGCCGGTGACGGTTTCGCGCACGCTTGGTGATCAGTCGGTGATTGCCAGTGGGGTACAGCCGGGCGAGGTGGTCGTAACCGACGGTCAGTTGCGCCTGACACCCGGCGCCAAAGTTGAAGTGAAGAGCAATCTGCCAGGCCAGGGGCAAAACGCGGAGGCGGACAAACAGCAGGGCATGACCACATGAGTATTGCGGACCTGTTCATCAAACGGCCGGTGATGACCACGCTGGTCATGCTGGCCATCCTGTTGTTCGGCATCATGGGCTACCGCGCGCTGCCGGTCAGCGACCTGCCCAACGTTGACTTTCCTACGATACAGGTAAATGCCAGCCTCCCCGGCGCCAATCCCGATACCATGGCGTCGGCGGTCGCGATGCCGCTGGAAAAGCAGTTCTCCACCATCGCCGGCCTGGAGCAAATGACGTCCACTAACCAGTTGGGCAGCACGTCCATTACGCTCCAGTTTGCGCTCAGCCGTGACCTGGATGCGGCGGCGCAAGACGTACAGGCGATGATTGCCAAAGCGGGACGCGATCTGCCGCAGAACATGCCGTCGCCGCCTTCATACCAAAAGGTCAACCCCGCGGACTCGCCCATCCTCTACCTCGCCCTGAGTTCGCCCACGCTGCGCCTCTCCGACGTGGACGAGTATGCCGAAACTCTGCTGGCGCAGCGCATCTCGATGGTCAGCGGCGTGGCGCAGGTGAGCGTATACGGCGCACAGAAATATGCGGTGCGCGTGCAGTTGGACCCCAACAAGCTGGCGGCCGCGCAAGTCGGGATCGACGAGGTTCAGGACGCCGTCCAGACAGGCAACGTCAATCTGCCGACCGGCGTTCTCTGGGGAGACCGCCAGGCGTTTACCGTCCAGGCCAATGGCCAACTCACCACAGCCGACCAGTACCGGCCGCTCATCGTCGCTTATCGCAACGGTTCACCCATCCGGCTGGAACAGCTGGGCAGCGTTTACGACAGTGTGGAAAACGATAAGACCGCCAGTTGGTTCGCCGGCCCCGACCGCAAGCTGACGCGCTCCATCGTGCTCGCCATCCAGCGCCAGCCGGGAACCAATACGGTTGAAGTCGTGGACCGCATTCGCGACTTGTTGCCTCAGTTGCGCAACCAGATGCCGGCGTCGGTGCGGCTCGAAACCCTGTACGACCGCTCGAAGAGCATCCGCGAGTCAGTCGAGGACGTGAAGTTCACGCTTTACTTGTCGTTGGCGCTGGTTGTAATGGTGATCTTCCTGTTCCTGCGGAATTTTTCCGCGACCGTAATTCCCAGCCTGGCGTTGCCGTTCTCCATCATTGCCACCTTCGCGGTGATGTATCTGTTGGGCTACTCGCTCGACAACTTGTCATTAATGGCCCTGACCCTCTCGGTGGGGTTCGTGGTGGACGATGCCATCGTCATGCTGGAGAACATCGTGCGCCACATGGAGATGGGCGAAGGTCCGATGGAAGCCGCGCTGCGCGGCTCCCGCGAGATCGGCTTCACCATTGTGTCCATGACCTTGTCGCTGGCGGCGGTGTTCGTGCCGGTGTTGTTCATGGGCGGCATCGTGGGCCGCCTGCTGCACGAGTTCGCGGTGACCATCGGTGTGGCGATCCTGGTGTCAGGATTCGTTTCGCTCAGCCTGACTCCCATGCTGTGCAGCCGAATCTTGCGTCCGCACGCGGAAGAGCATCACGGACGGCTCTATCAGGGGTCCGAGCGCGTGTTCGATGGCATGCTCCGTGTGTACGACCGCACCTTGCGGGTCGTCTTGCGCCACAAGTTCGCAACCATGGTCGCTTCCGGCCTGTTGCTGGTCGGGACGTATGTCGCCTACAAGGCCGTGCCTACGGGCTTTCTGGCCAGCGAGGACCAGGGGCAGTTGTATGCGATGACGGAGGCGGCGCAGGGCATCTCGTTCGAGGACATGGTGCGCCACCAACTGGCGGTGGCGCGGGCAATTCTTGATTCGCCGGATGGCAAGTACATTAACACCTTCATGGTGGCGGCGCCGCGCGGGGCCACTAACCAGGGCTTTATCGTTATGCGCTTCGTGCCGCGTGACCAGCGCCCGCACGTGGATGAGATCGCGCAGCGCCTGCGGCCCATCGTGGCGCAGGTCCCGGGAATCAACACCTATCTGCAAAATCCGCCGCTGATCCGCATTGGCGGCCATCTCACCAAGAGCCAGTACCAGTACACGCTGCAAAGCCCTGACACGGATGAACTGTACGAGCTGGCGCCCAGATTTGAAGCCGCGCTAAGGAAGAGCAACCTGCTGCAGGACGTCACCACCGATCTGCTGATGAAAAATCCGCAGGTGAATGTTGTTATTGACCGCGACAAGGCGTCTGCACTGGGTATTACCGCTAACCAGGTGGAGGACGCGCTTTATACGGCCTACGGTGACCGGCAGGTCTCGACCATCTACGCGCCGAATAACGCGTATCGCGTCATCATGGAAGTGGAACCGGAGTATCAGCTCGACCCCAATGCACTCTCGCTGCTCTACATTCGCTCGAAGAACAACCAGTTGGTGCCGCTCAGCGCGGTGGCGCACCTGGGCCGTAGCGTCGGCCCGATGGCCATCAACCACCTCGGCCAGTTGCCGGCAGTCACCGCGTCGTTCAACCTGCGTCCCGGCGTGGCCTTGGGCGACGCGGTGAGCGACATTCACCGCATCTCCCGCGAGGTCCTGCCGGACACGATTACCGGCACGTTCCAGGGCACGGCGCAGGCGTTCACCCAATCGTTCCGCGGCTTGGGCGTCCTGCTGATCATGGCCATCGCCGTGATCTACATCGTGCTGGGCATTCTGTATGAAAGCTTCATCCATCCTCTGACCATTCTCTCGGGGCTGCCCGCAGCCGGCTTGGGCGCACTGCTCACGCTCAAACTCTTCCACCTGGAGCTGAACCTGTACTCATTTGTCGGCGTCATCATGCTGGTTGGCATCGTGAAGAAGAACGCCATCATGATGATTGACTTTGCCTTGGAGGCGCAGCGCAAGGAGGGGAAGCCGCCCGAGGAAGCCATCTACCAGGGATGCCTGATCCGCTTTCGTCCCATCATGATGACCACCATGGCGGCGCTGATGGGCACGCTGCCAATCGCACTCGGTTATGGCGCTGGTTCGGAAGCGCGCCAGCCCCTTGGCCTAGCGGTCGTCGGCGGATTGGTAGTCTCGCAACTGCTGACGCTCTACATCACGCCGGTGTTCTACACCTACATGGAACGCTTGCAGGCGAAGTTCCGCCGCGCGAAGCCACGTCCGGCGCCGCGGGAGTTTGAGGAAGTGCCCGTGCTGAAGTAAGAAGCGTACACAGTAGCTGGCCGCCGATAACCAGGCAACTCGCTCGCACGCTTCGGGATTGATTCGGTCCTCTTCCGCACGTAAAATGGTGCAGCACGTAAAATGGTGCCGACGTGAAAACCAACATCACTTTGAAAATCGAAGCGGAGCTACTAAAAGAAGCTCGGATTCTCGCCGCCGAAGAAGGCACGTCCATTAGTGCCTTAGTAGCCGCCCGGCTTGAGCAGGCAGTGCGCGAACGGAGGGGGTACCAGCAGGCGCGCAGGCGTGCCCTCGCTCGCCTGCGAAGAGGCTTTGATTTGCGGTGGACGCCCCCTCGCTCACGGGACGAACTGCATGAGCGATAAGTGCTTTGTTGACACCAACATTTTGGTATATGCGCATGACCGGGCGGGCGGAGCCAAACGTCAACGGGCGCTGGCCCTTGTAGAGCAGTTGTGGAAATCGGGCGATGGCGTATTAAGCACGCAGGTTCTACAAGAACTCTGCAGCAGCCTTCGTCGTAAAGTCGCTCATCCACTCCCGATAGAGGAAGTCCGGCAATTGATCCGTGACTATTCGACTTGGGAGATCGTTGCGAACACCCCCGAGTCGGTTCTGCAAGCGCTGGATGTTGAGATGCGTTACAAGACTTCGTTTTGGGACGCCTTGATTCTTCAGGCGGCGGAAGCATCAGGCGCAACGGTCCTGTACTCCGAAGATCTAGCGACAGGCCAGCGCTTTGGGAACGTTCAGGTTGTGAACCCTTTCCTGCCTGGATGATGTGCAATACCCAAGTTCCTATATCCGTTCCAGCACCGTCGTCAGAAACCTCCAGAACGGTTCGACGGACGAGATCTTGAGCCGCTCGTTGGGGCTGTGCGGGTTCTCGATCTGCGGGCCGAATGAAACCATCTGCATGCCCGGATACTTCTCGCCGATGACGCCACATTCCAGGCCGGCGTGCATGGCGACCAGCCCGGCCTTCTTGCCGAACATCTGCTCGTGTACTGCTTGCAGCTTCTGGACAAGTTCGCTGTTCGGCTCGGGCTTCCAGCCGGGATAGCCACCGCTGTGCTGAATCTCGAACCCCGCCAGGCGGAAGATGTTGCAGACGGCGCCGACGATGGCCATCTTGCTGCTCTCGATGGAGCTGCGCTGGCTGGTGCCGATCTCGACTGCGTCCTTGCCGGTGCTGACGGTCGCAATATTGGTGGAGGTCTGAACTAGTCCAGGCACGTCGGGACTCATCGCAATTACCCCGTGCGGCAGGCAGTTCAGCACGCCGGCTACGAGCTTCGCGTCGGCGGCCTCCAGCACGGTTTCGGGACGGTCTGCGGCTGTAACGGTGATCTGCACTCCAGGATCGAACGTGCCGAGTTCCGCGCGGACCTCCGTTTCGACCTCAGCAACAAGTGACTTCAGTTCCTGTTCGCGGCCGTCGAGAACGATGATGGCCGATGCTTCGCGAGGAATCGCGTTGAGCTTGCTGCCGCCTTGCATGTCAGCAATGGCGGCCGGCAGGCGCTCCAGTGACCGATCGAGGACACGGCCCAGCACGCGCACAGCGTTGCCGCGACCCAGGTGAATGTCCACCCCGGAGTGTCCGCCCTTCAAACCGGAGACCTTAATGCGCCACGCCGCTTCCCTGGGCGCAGCTTGGCGAGTCATCTTGCGCCGGGCCACCGTGCTCAGTCCACCCGCGCAACCGATGCAGATGGCGCCTTCCTCCTCGCCGTCCAGGTTGAGAAAGTACTTCGCCTTGAGCAGGCCGGGAGCGAAATTCGAAGCGCCGGTCAGGCCGCGTTCCTCGTCGATAGTAAACACGAACTCCAGCCGCCCGTGAGCGATGTCGGTGCTCTCCATGACTGCGAGCGCGGATGCCACGCCGATGCCGTTGTCCGCGCCGAGGGTAGTGCCGTCAGCCTTCAGCCAGTCCCCATCGCGCACCAGGCGGATCGGGTCCTTCTCGAAATCGTGGACGGTGTCTTCGTTCTTCTCGTTGACCATGTCGAGATGGCCTTGCAGCGCGGCAGTGGCGGCTATGTCGCGTCCGGGGCGGGCAGGCTTGCGAACAACAAGATTGCCCACGCTGTCCTCGGAGAAGTCCAACCGCAACCGCGTGGCCTGGTCGATTACATAACGCCGGGCGGCGGCCTCGTTGCCGGAGCCGCGCGGGATGGCCGCGAGCGCCGCAAAGTGTTTCCACAATGCCTTGGGTTCAAGATGGTCCAGTGCAGTATTCATTTCCGCTCCGTGGTCATTGCGACCTAACATCCTACCCGAGGGAACTGCCGCCCACAAAACGCGCCGTTCTCACCGAATGCAGCACTGCAAAGGTGCTGACATCTCCATAATTGTTGCGACCGCAGAAGGGGTTCCGCCTGGGCGGGCCGGCGTTTTGCGCACGTGTGGGCCATGCCGGCGGTGGCCTGGCGTCAACTTCTGGCCGGAAGCTTGCGGCGAGTTGATATCCGTTGCGGAACCCGTGCCATATCAGCAGCTTATAGTCAGCAAGCGATGCAACGCTGAAATCGCCGCTTGCTTCTACCAGACAGGTGTAAAATCCCCAACGTACGGACTGTGGGCTTCTCGAGGCTCTGCATGAACGTCCACGTTAGCTACAAGGCCTTCAAAACTCCCGACATCGAAAGAGAAATCAACCAGCAAGTGGAAAAACTGCGGAAACGCCTGCAGGTGTTCCGGCCGGAACTAATCCACCTGCACGCCACCGTGGAGCAGAACTCCGCGCGTGAAGGGATGATGGTGTCGCTGAACCTGCGGCTTCCTTCCGGTCAGATGGCCGCCTCCGGCATGGGCACGATGCCGATTGCGGCGCTGAAGTCGGCCTTCGACGACCTGGAGGAACAGGTATCGAAGCACAAGGACAGGCTCCGTGCGCAATACAAGTGGATACGCCCGCGGCGAACGGGACGCACCCGCCCACAGCCCCAGGTCCCGTTCGAGGAGACCTTGGCCGCGGTGAAGTTGCCCACTGTCTCGCAGGACGACATCAGCTCCTGGGTGAACGCGAACCTCTACCGGCTGGTCCGTTTCGTAGATCGCGAACTGCGCTACCGGGAAGCCAACGGTCAGATTCGCCCGGGACTGGTCACGCGCGGAGAGGTGGTGGATGAGGCCATTGCCACGGCCATGAGCGACGAGGTGGAAAAGCCGGAGAAGCTCGCTCTGGAACCCTGGCTCTTTCGCCTGGCCATGCGCTCGATTGATGAGCTCGCACAACGGAACGCCGAGCATGATGTTGCCGTCCCCTTGCATCAGAACACCCGGCGTCCCAACGTGCTGGCCAGCGACGAACCGCAGTTGCAGTTCCACCAGCCGGATGAGGCCATTATTGCGCAGGACAGAATTCCCGACCGCGGCGCCGCCACGCCGGAAGAGATCGCTTACACCGACGAGATGGTGGGTCTGGTGGAGCAATCGCTGCGTGGGGCCAAGGCTGAGGACCGTGAAGCTTTCCTGCTGTATGCCATCGAGGGTTTCACCCCGGAGGAGATCGCAGTCATCGGCGATCGCCCGGTGGAGCAGGTGCGAGCGTCTATTCTGGCCGCTCGTGAACATCTGCGCAAAGCTCTGCCCGTCTCCGATGACTTCAAAGAGAAGCTTCTCCAGCAGAGCAAGATAGCCTAACCAGCGTCAGCCAAGGAGACGTGTACCGATGATTACCCGCGAAAACATCGCCGAATTGGCCCAATTTGAATCACCTGAGGGTTGCGCCCTGACGTTCTATTACCAACCGGTATTACCGCAGAACAAGTCGCATCGTGAAGAAGCCATCCGGGTGAAGGAACTGGTCCGCAACGCGCTGCACGAAGCGGAGAAGAACGGAAATAATCGCTGTGCGCGCGAGGATTTGGAGCGCGTTCTGGGCATGGCCGAGCACTTGCGCGGCGACCGTCGCCGGGCACGCGCGGTGTTTGCCTGCTCGTCGAAAGGGTTCTGGCGAGAGTATGAAATTCCGGCGAGGCTGGCGGGCAACTCGCTGACCATTAATAAACACTTCCACCTGCGGCCACTGACCGGGATTGCCGACGTGCTCCCGCGCGTCTGTATTGCCCTGGTTGGCCGCACCACAGCTCGCTTCTTCGACCTGTGGATGGGCGAGCTGAAAGAGACGGAGAAGTTTGTTTCCGAGTTACCGCGGCGCGGACGCAGTGACGGCTTCGCCGGATACGACGCCGGTCACGCCCAACGGCATGTGGATCACGAAGCCATGCACCACTTCAAGAAGTTCGCCGAGCGGTTGCAAAAGCGCCAGGAAAAGGGCGGCTTCGATCGCATGATCATCGGCTGCCGTGACGAGACCTGGCCGGAAATCGAGCCGTACCTGCATCCCTACGCCAAGCAGCGCCTGATCGGCCGTTTTCCCTTTGACCCGGCAACCGCGACGTTTGATGAGGTGTACCAGCAGGCGGAAAGGGTCCTGCGTGAGTACCGCGAGAAGCGCTACCGCGAGCTCTTCAAGCGGGTGGTGGACGAGGCGAAGGCGAATGGCCTGGGTGCGCTGGGCATCAAGCGCGTCTTGCGGTCGCTGGAGACGGGTGAGGTCCAGATCCTGTTGCTGGCGCAAAACTTCGCTGCTCCCGGTAGCGAATGCCGCAACTGCGGTCATGTGGAGCCGCTGAAGACCAACATCAAGTGCCCGGTGTGCGGGGCCGAAACCCGCCACGTCGAGGATGTTGCCGACGTGCTGCTTCGGGTTGCGGTGCGCAACGGCATCGAAATCGTCCACGTGCCGCGTGACCCGGAATTCGAGAAGGTCGGCAATGTGGCTGCGCTACTGCGCTTCCGCGCTGACCAGAACACCAACGCCGCCCTGCAACAGGCGGGTTAGGATTGCGCTCCAGGTTCGGCAGCGGGCTCCAGTCTGTCTGGAGCCCGTTGGTTCCATGGTGAAATTGTTAAGGCTGGACAGGGCTGATCGCCTCGCGACCCGAGCTTTTTCCTTCGGCTAGGGAACGATCGCCCTGGCTGCCGAAATATGCGAACATAGCGCCACCGCTCATGCTGCCCCAATAGGCGATGGCTGTTCTTCGGTGCCATTTGCGACGTTCGTTCTCGTCTGCGGCTGTCGTGCCGGAAGACTCCTGCGTACGGAAGCTCGCGGTCTGGCCTTCGGCTAACGTCGCACGTGCAGTGCCGCTAACAGCCACGCCTCCGCGCTGAGCGAGCACCTCGACCAGCCCATCTGTGCTGACGATCTTGAACGTTGCACTTTCGCCCACCGGCTCGATCAGTAATGTCTCCGTGCGGACGCTCATGCCGGCAGTTGTATTGACGATCACTCCGCCGCTGGCCAAGTGCACCGCCTTGGCGCCCATAGCCAGGCTGGAATGTGCCGGCACGGACACCGTGGTTCCCGCGGTCGAGATCACCACCGAACCCTCCGCGGTCTGGATCGTGTCTCCGGTAAAGAGGGCGACGTTCCGAGGTGCGGGGACGCCGTTGACCTGCACCTTGCCCTGCGGCAAAAGCATTGCAACCGCGGAAGTCTCCGCCAGTAGGTTTAAAACGGCGAAAGTCACGACCAGCGAGGCGCAAAACGTGCGGCGCAGGCTGAAGGACACACGCAGACTGCGTTGCGGTTCACTGGCGCTGTGCAAGATTGGACTCGGCTCCATCCGAGATGCCGCCATCGTACCCCGGAGTGTGCCGAGCGGCAACAGAGTTGTGGGTGATTTTTGTCGTTACTGCTCCCTGACCTGGTGCTCGGTCGGCGCGGTGGCCGTCTCCGACTTGGCGACGGCGGCATTCTCTTCCGGCGATCCCACCAGCTTGGATACCACGACTAGCCGCCCCGGCGCCGGCCCGATGAAGTAAGTCGGATAACAGGTGATCAACGTGAGCCGGTTGTCCTTGGAAGGTCCGGCGACCGAAACGTCCTCCGGCTTGACGATCTTCCTGGAAGAGACTTCGTAGTGGAACGTCTTTCCATTTCTCCGTATGGCGATGAGGTCACCTTTCGCCAGCTCGTGCAAGTGGCGGAAAAACGTGTCGCGATGGGCAGTAAGGACGGAATTGCCGGGAGCGCCGGGCTCTGCCGTATTGGCCAAGTGGCCGGGACCAAGCAGCAACGCGCGATGATTCGTGCCTTCGACCACGATGGCATCGAGGTTGATCTTCGGGATAGAGAGCCGCGTCAGGCCGTCATTCAACGGGCGGACCTCAGCGCCGCGTGTGTTCTGGACTGCGGGTTGCGCCTGCTGCCTTGACCACTGCTCGGCCAGGCGCTTCTGCGTTAGGTACATTTGTGTGTACTGCGCGGCCACATACAACAGCAAGGTCCCACCGGCAGCGATCATCACTAGCGGAGGGTAGCGCCGAACTCCGGACAGCCTCTTGCCAAGCTGTCGCAGGCCGGCAACCGTGTTGCTGGCCACCCTCTCCCACCGCCAACGCTCAGTTGCCATCCGGCCTCCTCTTGGGCGCGCAAGGGTAGGATGCCGTAAATGAGGGCGCCGCGAGCAATACTGCGCCTGGGCACAGCGGCAGGAGAGAGTGCAATCCAGAGCAGAAGGCGGACTAGCGCGTTTTCAGCGCTGAGACGATTCCGCCCAGCAACACACCAAAGCCAATGATGGACAACAGCGGCAGCGCACTGCTGCCTCCGGGGAGGACCTGTTCGCTTTGCTGGCTGACCTGTATGAATTCTGGCTGGGGACCAGCGGCCATGCCGCCCGGCGCGGGTTGCGGTTGCACGGTGAACCGGACGGTGTTCGTGGAGCCCGCGATTGGTGTGCCGTTGGCGTCCACCAGTTGCACGAGCACGGTGTGCTGCCCCGGAGCCAGCCCGGTGAAGGTATGAGTGGTCGAAGTGGTCTGCACAGGCGTATGTCCATCAAGCTGCAGTTGGTAGTTGGGCGTGCCGGCCGCGGCCACCGCCGGGTTCACCAATTCGTACCGGACCTCGACGAAATTGGTGGAAAGTTTCTGGCCGTTTTGCGGCGAGATTATTCGTATGTTGCTCGCTGGTTGGGCCATGCCGCCCCGTTGCATGATCACAATCGCGACCACGGCCATCACAGCGAGGATGGCGGCTATCTTGGACGACCTCATTGGATCCTCAGGACCGAATCGTTCTTTTACTTACGCAGCCAAGTGTGAGCACCCGGATTCCAAAATTGGGTGCTGTAAGTTGGTCTGGTACACTGCTCGCAAATACACGCTCCGCGGGCGCCAGCGCCTAACTGCCTGCTGCGCTGGCGCTTGGCGGGGAACTCAGTTGCTGTCCGGGGAACGCTGCCCTAAGCTGGATGCAATTGGATTGCCCAAATAGCTGGTGTGCGGTCCTGGTCCGCATCTCCGGCCAGGGTCACCTCGTTTACCGCTGGATCAGTGCACCTACCGCTTATGATGACGGTTGCATGAAAAATGCAGCCTCATGCACTTTTTCCAGCCGCTTTTTCGGCTCGATTGACACTCCCGCCCCAATGCTGAACAATTGGCGCAGCAACAACTCACAAGGAGAGTACTTATGGACCCTGAAGAGGCCGGCCAGGCCCCCGTTTCGACCGGCAGCAGCAACAGCGTTCTGCGCATCGTGCTGCTGGCGATCGCCGTCGTTTACGTGATCGCATCGCTGTACTTCATCTTCGAGACGCGCAGCCGCTTGGCGGACCTCGAGAAGGCGCAGCAGGCCTCGATCAAAGAACTCAGCCATCGGCTCGCCGAGACCAACACCAACGTCAAGACATCAACCGAGGCACTGGCGGCGCGGCTGGGGATGACCGAGCAGGACCTGCAAGCACGCATGGCCTCGCGCGCAGCGGAACTGGAACGCCAGCAGCGCGCGTCCGAGCAGCGCCTGGTCAAGCAACAGAAAGAACAGATCGGACAGGTCAGCGGCGAAGTGGCCAGCGTCAAGACAGAGCTGGGTGGGACCAAGACCGATCTTGCCGCCACCAAGACTGATCTGGAAGCGACTAAGCAGAAACTGGAGCGCGCCATTGGCGATCTGGGCGTGCAGAGCGGACTGATCGCCCGCACCCGCGAAGACCTCGATGAGCTGCGCCGCCGCGGCGACCGCAACATCTACGAATTCACCCTGCAAAAGGGCGCCAGGCCCACGCCGGTTTCCACCGTCAGCTTGCAGTTGAAGAAAGCCGACGCGAAAAAGAGCAAGTTCACGCTGAATGTGATCGCCGACGATCGCACCATCGAGAAGAAAGATCGCACCGTCGCCGAGCCCTTGCAGTTCTATACCGGCCGCGATCGCCAGCTTTTCGAGCTGGTGGTGTTCTCCGTCGAGAAAAACAAAGTGAGCGGCTATTTGAGCACGCCGAAGACCGTGCCGGCAGCGGCAGGGAAGTAGGCGACGTTTATTCGCGATTCACAAGTGCGCAGGCGCGCCTCCGTCCTGGAGGGGTTTCTTGTATGCGGAGCGTCGTCGCGAATCGCTCGAGCTTCGCGCTGCCGGCGACTGGCAATCGCGTTCCGTAAATGGTAAGAATCCGTTGTAGCGCGGGCCCGTAGCTCAACTGGATAGAGCATCAGACTTCGGATCTGAGGGTTGGGGGTTCGACTCCCTCCGGGCTCGCCACGCGCTTTTCCAGCGCGCCCGCAGGGTAATGCCGCCGTCCCGGCGGGCTCCGTGTAGGTGGAGTCAAAGGGGACAAAGACAGGAATGGCGCTCCCTAGAGGACGATTTTAAATCTCTCGCGCTTGAGGGAAATTCGCCGGTTTCGACCATGCCTGTTCTGGCCTATAATCCAGCTTTCCTCGTCAAGAGAACCGAGCAGAATTGTTCGACCAGGCAGAAGTTTCGCCTCCCAGCAAAGGAACATGAATCGCATCAACATAGATCATCTGACCGAAGCTGAGCTGATCGACCTAAATCATCGGATCGTGCAGCGCCTCAGATTTATGAGTCAGGTGCACGCCCACAAAGCCATGCTGCAATTCCGCATCGGCGATCGCGTTACCTTTGATCCGCAGGGCGGGACTCCTGTGTTCGGCATCCTCACTCGCTACAACAAAAAGTCGGTCACCGTCATCACAGACGACGGTCATCGCTGGAACGTCGCTCCGCGGTTCCTGCGGTTGGCTCCATCCAGCCCTGAGACAGAGACGCAGAAAGCCGCCCATCCGAGTACTGTGATTCCGTTCAAGCAGAAATGAGCCAAGTCGGCCAGCAGTCTGGACCGTGTCAGGAGTGGGTGAATTCGAGACTGCCGGAACGTAGCTTGCAGAGCTTGAAAGATAGCGGCGCCCTATGCTGTCCCCCCCTTGAGGCATATGCCTAAATAGTGCATACTGATACATATGCGTACGACCTTGAACATCAACGATGACCTGCTGAAGCAGGCGGCGCGGCTCAGCGGTATCACGGAAAAAACGGCTGTTGTTCACGCCGGACTGGAGGCCCTTATCGCCCGTGAGAGTGCTAAGAGGCTGGCGGCGCTGGGCGGCAGCGAGCCGCATCTCCGGAAAATCCGGCGACGCCGTCCCCAGGACCCAGTGGCCAACCGCTGATGCTTGTTGATACCTCGATCTGGGTGGAACATTTGCGTTATGGCCTGCCGGGGCTCGTCTCACTTCTTCATCGCTCCGAAGTTCAATGCCATCCCTTTGTTATCGGCGAGCTGGCATGTGGCTCCATAAGCCGCCGCTCTGAGGTTTTGCAATTGCTCCGAAGATTGCCAACCGTTTCGGTCGTGGAGAATGAGGAAGTCATGACGTTTGTCGAGCGGCATCGCCTCATGGGTCAGGGCGTCGGCTGGATCGATGTACATGTGCTGGCGTCGGCAATATTAGCAAATGTTTTGCTCTGGACTGCCGACCGGCGCCTCGCAAGAATCGCGCGATCTCTGGGAGTTTATGGTGAGCCGTGAGACTGATCGATGACTGTCGGGCTCGTTGCCGAACATAACTTTGGGCGATGTCAAGCGCGCCGTGTTCGCTGCCGCCGCAGGGCTGTCACTACGCCCTTTTTTTTCGGATCTCCGCGAAGAACACCTCGGTCCTCGGAACGGTCCGAAACAATGGAAGCTTGGTTGCCGGCAAGTGCCTTGGCCGACAAGAGAACACAAATGGCGCGCCCGGAGAGATTCGAACTCCCGACCTGATGCTCCGGAGGCATCCGCTCTATCCAGCTGAGCTACGGGCGCGCGCGTCTCCATTATAGCGTGTCCTCTTCGTTCAACGCGTTTTTGGCTCCCTCGCCGCTCCTACGGTCTTCTAGAAACACGTACACTTGTTGTGCGCCGGCGTGCTCCCACGATTTGGCGGTTTACATACAACGGTGCTGGCGCGCTGTTCCTCTAAAATATGGTTCTGTAGCAGCGAGAGGTGAATAGATGAAGACCTGGAAGCGGGCGCTGGTATTCGGTTCGCTCGGCGCGGGCGCAATCCTGATCTTTACCGGCCGACGTCCGGCCGGCATTGCCGCGGCCACCGTCGGATTGGCGGTGCTCGCCGCGGAGTATCCGGAAAAATTCGAACAGATCTGGGAACATGCGCCGGACTACGTCACGCGCGGCCTGCAAATCTTCCAAACGCTTACGCAGATCGCCGAGCGCGTTGCCGAGGAGGCGCAGCGGCGCGGTATCGAAGGCGCCTGGTCCGAGGCCCGCCAGGAGTTCGGAAGAGCGTAGAAACAGCAGTACTCAGTACCCAGTCGCCAGTTTGCGTCGCGCTCCATGCTCCGTCTCGCCTACTGGCTACTGAGTACTGAGTACTGGCCACTGACCAACGTGATGCGTTGCCGCTCCGCTTCGTCAATCTGCCGCGCGAAACGGGCGAACTCGTCAAAGCGGTCCGGCGGGATGATCTGCACAGGGATGCGGAAAGCGCGCCGGATTTCGAATTCATTTTCTCCCGTCACAGTCCCGCGCACCGTATAAGCACCGAACTGCGAATTCGCCTCCAGCGCGGGCGGCTGTCCGCTGAGGCGGTATCCCGCCGGAATGCGTACTCGGAAGATGGTGGTCTCGATCAGCGGCGTCTGAATGTACAGCGGGAACCGCCGCGGACCCAGCCCGTACATCTTGCGCAGGCCAAGCGCCGGCGCCAGTTGTTCCATTTCAATGCTGGTCCCGCTGAACGCCACAAAGCGCGGCGCTTGGCACGCAAGGCGCAACTCCAGCGGATGCTGCCAGTCATTTTCGTTGCGCACTTCGCCGGACGCCTCACTCGCGCCGGGGAAAATGCGCATCGCAAGCTGCTCGAAGAAACGGCCGCGCTCGCCCGGCGCAATGCCCCGCAGGATATTGCGCATCTCGGCGCTGCGGGCTGCGCCCATGGTGATCGTCAGTTTCGCCGTGAGGTTTCCGCTGTCGTCGATCGTGATATCTCCATCAGCCACGCTGTGCTCGTCCCCCGCAGATGCGGGCACGCTTACGATTTCAGCTTTCGCGGTGGCCGGCTCGTCCAACGGAACGGCGAGCGCGTCTTCGTGCGCGATGGTCGCCGGTAACACCCCGAATCCCAGCCCATCGCTTTCCGCATCTACTACCACCTCATGAGCGGCAGGGCCCTGTCCCAGGCGGAATAGCACCAGCGGGTGCGTGTATGCTCCTTTCTGCGGCGCCCTGGGACGCGGCTGCTCGATGGTACGCGCCAGCAGCAGGCCGGCTTGCAATCCGGCGGCACGAGCCAGCGCCAGCAGCGCCGCGGTCCGGCATCCGGAATAGGCACTCAGCGTCGCTTCGGCGGAAGCCACTGCGCCCGTCTCGAACGCGCATTCGGTGGAATGCACCCGCGACGTGACCATCAAGTACATATTGCGTCCCGTTTCATCGTCAGTTGCGCCGCGCAACTCGGCCGCCATTGACTCCACGTGTGTGCCGGCGCGTACTGCCTCAATAATCGTGTTTCGATAGAAGTCCCGGACCTTCGGCCAGCCGCCATTTTGCAGCGCGGTAACACGCACGGTCGGCAGAATGTCGGCCCGCGGAGTGCCCGTCTCTTCCGTGGACTGAAGAATGTTCTCCTGCTCCCACACGCGGGTAGTCACGCCATCGGCAGTATCGACTTGCGGCGCGGGCGCACCGTTCACACCGGCGATCTCCAGCATCTCCGGCTCTTCTGGTGACAACACCACGAACCGAGCGTACAAAATGGGCGCGGTAAACGAGCCGAACGTGTACGTGAACATGTCCGCGTGTCGTTCAATGCCGTCGGTGTACCGCACTACGTATTCCAACTCAATCGCGTCGCCGGGAGCGAGCGCCGGCATGGAGATGCTGTTCTTGTGCTGATTGAATTCGGGCTCGGCAATCGTGCCGTCCTGCTTGATGGTGCGCAGCTCGAGCAGGTCGGACGAGGGCGGCGCCGTCACCTCCCCGTAGCGCTCGATGCCGTCGCGGTTCAAAACGCGCGTGACCTTGTGAACATAGAACGAAACGCTGCCGTCCGCCGCTACCCGCGCCACACGGTCGTCGAGGATGGTTACCGCGGGCCCGCCGGAAAAGCGGCGGTGCTCGGTAGCACGGATCATCTCCACACCGTCGCGGCGGAAACGCGAATAGAAGTCCGTCACGGCGGCGAAGTCGCGGGTGCGCGACGACGCGCGGTCGAATACCTGCGCGCCCGCCGCTGCATCTTCAGCCAGCTTGCGGAAAGATGCCGCGTTGGGAGCGAGCGCCGCCAGTTCAACAGCGGCGCGCGTGGCCTCGTCGCGACGCCCGGCCATCGCCAGTTCACGAACGAAGAACTCGCGCGCGGCGCGGTCCAGCGGGCGTTCCGAGACGACCTTGTCGGCAGCGGCGGCCGCCGCCAGGTGGCGTCCGGACTGGCTCAGCGCTTCGGCATAAGCCAGCGAACCGGGTGCACAGCCGTTGAGGCGTGCTTCCACTTGGCGCGCGCGTTCGAACGCCAAATTTGCTCCAAAGAACGTCAGCGCCCGCCGCAGCGTGGCACAAGTTGGCGCGAGCCGCAATTCAGCTTCCATCGCGGCCCGCACTTCACTGTCCCACTTCAAACGTGCCGCCGCCTGCGCGCGCAGCGCCTGTGCGGGAACGAAATCCGGCCGTGTGCTGACGATGCGTTGAACACGCCGCAGCGCCTCCTCGAAGTGGTTGCTGTTAAACGCGCGCGCCGCCAACTCGTACTCGGCGGCCAGCGCGCCCGGTGCAAGCTGTAGAGTTGATTCTAGTAGCGCGGCTTCTTCCGGCGATCCGCCGGCGTGTGCCCAGGCCCGCGCCAGCAGAAAAGTTGCCGCGGCCGACGGATGCCGCGCGCGCAACGACGCCAGCTCCGCAATCGCGCCATCGTAATCGCCCAACCAGTACTTTTCGGCAGCGCGAACATATGTGGCTTCGGGCTCGGAGAGTGACGGCGCGGGCGATACGGTGAATTTGCTCATTGGCTGCACCGCTACCCGCAGCGGCGTCGCCGATGGCAAAAACTTCAGCAGGACGCGATGCTTGCCCGCCCCCAGGCGCACCGGGGCCCAGGCGATCTCCGGAGTTGCGCGAAAACGGTCGTCTTTGCGCAGCACGCTGGCGCCATCCACGAAGACTTCCACTGTGCCGGCGCTTTCCAGCCGCACGCGAAATTCACCTGCCACGGTGACCGGCACATCGGCAGCCGCATAGAAAATGCCATCCTGCGAAAAATACGGCGCCAGCGCAAAGTTGCCATCGTCGAATCGAAAATTCTCTACGGCGCGGCCGTCATATTGCTTGCCCGCCACGCTGTCGCGCTCGGGAGCGAAATGGCGATCGAAGGCGACGTTGGGAAATTCGCCGAATGGACCGGCGACCCTCCAATCCGTGATCAGCCCGGACTGATGTGCCAGCTCTAGTGTCGAGAGGCCCGGTGCGCCATCGGCGGCGGCCGCCACCAATGCGGCGCGCAGGAAATTCTGTTGTACGCTGTCGGCCGCCAGCAAACGCTGGATGCGCGGGATCGCGGTGCGAAACGGCACGTTGTTGCCGGCCAGATCGAGAATTCGCGCGGCGGCAATCATGGCGCGCGGATCGTTGCTGTGGGGGCCACTCTCGCACAGGCGCAACGCAGCTTCGAGCTCACCTGCAATGTCCGCCTCCAGCGCGGCGACTTCCATCTGAACGAACAGCGCACCAGTGTCCCGGGGACGCCGGCGCAGTTCGGCCGTGGCCAATTTGCGGGCGGACTCCAGGGCGGAATTCACGAACAGCTCGGTTGTCGCGTTCGTTGGCGCAGCGCCCGGCCTGCCTGCAGCGACCTGTTCAGCCGCCGCGGACAACGCGGCAATAATGACCATCAGCAGCGCGCCCCGAGTGGCGCGCCGT
The DNA here is from genome assembly GCA_041946775.1 of Terriglobales bacterium. Lineage (GTDB taxonomy): Bacteria > Acidobacteriota > Terriglobia > Terriglobales > Acidobacteriaceae > JBHGBA01. The sequence continues at coordinate 12,087 of JBHGBA010000017.1, read as the reverse complement.
ATTGTGCGCATGAACTTCATCGGAGAGACAGCTTGATTTCGTTCCGGAAAGCGCGCTCCACCTGCTGGCAGAAGTTGCGGAACGCCGTGTATTCCTCCGGCGCGATGCGCCATTTGCGGAATTGTACCGAGGTGCGCACCACCACTTCGTTGCCCACGCGCTCGTAACGCAGCGTAGCTGAACCGAACGGCGTCTCCAGTGCGGTGTTGCTCGGCATCGACTTCACAACGGCTTCCGCGGGAAGCGCGAAGTGCAGTTCTTCTTCGGTCGTCCAGCTCGCGCGCAAGCGCAATTCCTGTTGTCGTGTCGCCGCCTGCGCCAGGTTGGCGAGGTAGTTGCGCGGCATCCACGAGGAACCCAGCGGCACGCTCTTTCTCCCCACGAATGTGTCTAGTGTACCGCGAAACTCAACTGTGACAGGCTGCTCCAGGTCGTTGTCTTCCACGCGCACATCGTCCACGCGCACCGAAGGGAACACCTTGGCAAGCGTGTTGCGCAATATGTCCCGCCGCCGCTCGGGGGTCTCGTAGTCGCGACGCAGGCCGGGCGCGTCCTCGCCGCGGGTGTAGAAGACGCCGCTGAACTGGATGCGTCCGTCCGTCATCACCTGCGCGCGCACCGTGCGTCGCGTGTAATTGTCATTCGCCCCGGTCATCGGGATTTGCCGCAACGTGGCCCTGCCATCAACCGCGACTGTCAGCGCCGTGGCGCCCTGGTCATCCAGCGGCAACTCTTGCGAGCCGGCGTATTCCGCCGTGCCGTCCAGCCACAGGTCGTACTTGGGCACGTACACAATCGCGTGGTTGAACACCGAGATGGAAGTCGCGCGCGGTCCGATTTCGCCCAGCGACCGTGTGCGCACCAGCGCGATTTCAGCGTCAATTCCCGCCTGCCGCAGCAGCGCAATCATCAGGCTGGCCTTGTCCTTGCAATCGCCAAAGCGCCGCGCGTACACCTGGCTCACCGGATACGGCTTGTAGCTGTAGGTCCCGAACTCCAGCGCCACGTAGTGCGTGTTGCGCAGCACGAACTGGTGGATCGCGGTGATGCGGTCGCGTTCCGTGCGCGCGTTTTTCACCAACCGCGCCGCGGCGTCTCGCAGCGTCGCATCGAGCGCAAATTGCGGCTCGATGAGCTGCGCATACCAGCGCCCCAAGTCTTCCCACGACTGGAACGTCGAAACGTGCACGTAGGGCGCAACGTCGGTGAGCGCCGGGGCGTGTGGCTCGTTGGGCAGCGCCTCCTGGCTCCGTGCCTCCCAGCGATAAATGCGGTGCCCGCCATCCTCGGTCACGACTGCGGGCGCCATCCGCTGCTCCAAAATGTTGAAGCGGCGGCGCGCCGGCGTGATCAGCACGAAGCGCTGAAGCTGCTGCGCGAGGCTTGAGCGAAACGCCACCAGCCCGCCGAAGTAATCGCCATAGGCATTTACGTTGGTGGTCGGTGTGATGCGGTAATCCAACTCGATCACGTCGCCGCGTTCGAGCGCAGGATACCGGACGCCGCGCGAGCGCACGTCGTAATACATGGCAATGTTGGTTTCCGCCACGCTGGACTCACCGCTTTCCTCGCCTTCAAGCACGCGGCCGTCCGCCTTGTACACGCGCGCGTGCAGGATGCGCAGGTCCTGCGTGCCCGGAGCATACTGCACCGAACGCGTGCGGAACTCCCGCGCTGCCTGGTCGGTCGCCAGGTAGTAAAGCTGTTGCTCGCGCACCGTGCTCAGGCCGCTGTCGGCAACGTGTTCTACCCGCACCTCGGCCAGCACTACCGCATAGCCGGTAGTTGCCGGCGGCTCGCGATGCGCCGCTGCAGCCAGCGCCGCGGGGTCCTCAAGGTACTGCGTCTCCCTGTCGGTTTCGTCCGTTTGCAGGCGGCGGCGAGCGGCCTCAAGCTGCGGCTTGACGTCAACCGCACGCACCAACTCGGGGCGCGATTCTTGTGGATTCGCCAGCAGCAATGACTGACGCTCGCGCAACTCGCCGTTTTCCGGCGCGATGTTCGGCGCCGCCTGCATGCGCTCCCCGGCCGCAGCCAGGTTGCCGGCGCCACCGTCCAGAGCCGCCAGTTTCGCCAGCGGCGCCGGGTCTGTCGGATCTAGACGCGTCATCTCCTCGTACGTGGCACGCAGGCTGGCCACGTCCCGCCGCCGCTCGTAAAGTTGTGCCAGCATTGCGCGTTCCCGGACGGCCGTGTAGTCCTGGCGCAGGACGGCCGTGAGCAGCGCCTGCGCGCGGTCCAGCAAACCGGCATCGAAGTAGCGCGACGCTATCTTGCGCTTCAGCCAGAGCACATGCGGAAATTCCTGCTCCAGCCGTGCCGATCCGTCCAAGGCTTCACGGTCCAAGCCCTGCGACACGTACAGATCAAGCAGGCCGTTGCGCGCAACGAAGTCGCCCGGCGCCAGGTTCACAGCCTCCCGCAGCAGGTTCCGCGCCTTGTGCAACTGGCCACGGGCCGTGTAGTAGTTGGCGAGCGCCACCCGTGCGCGCGCATTTGCCGCCTCCAGGCGCAGCGCTTCACTGGCGGCGTTGAACTTGCAAACCGCATCGCCGCAGTTGGCGGCCACATCCAGCCACCGCCGTGCGGATGGCCCGCGCCGGGCAGCAGCTTCAAGATGTTCCAGCCCTTTGCCGCGAGCGTGCTCCTGCTCGATCAGTCCCAGCGTAGCGAGTGCGGACGCAGAACCCGGATTCGCTTCAGCCGCGGCTTTGGCGATGTCCACCAAGTCAGCGACCGCAAACGTAGCTGGCATTTCCGCCGTGGGTTCGACAACCTGTGCTGCCGACACGGGCAGCGCCACGCCGCCGCCCAAGGGCGTCGTAACGCGCAGTGCGAAGCGCCACGGACCATCGCCCGATCGCGCAAGCTTCAGCACCACGGAATTCCACCCGGCGCGCAGCCTTACGCCGGCGGCATTCTGATCAAATACCGGGTCGTTGGGCGCTAATTTGGGGGAGTCGCGATGAACGAAAACTTCGTGCCCATTGACGAACACGGCCACGGCTGTATCAGCGCTGAAGCGCAGCGCGACCGCTTGCTGCGTTTCGGAGTAGATCGCGCTGGCGGCAAACGCCACGCTCGGTCCGCTGCTCGGATACAGGTCCGCCAGATTGACCCAACCCGATGGGCCAAGGGGAAGCACCCGCCACGTGCGCCTGCGGCCGGCGGCGTCCTGAAACGAATCGCCCGGACCGAAACCGCGTTCGGGGCCATACTGCGCGTCCAGTCCCTGCGGCGCGGCGAAGGGGCCGGCAATCTGCCATTGCCTCACAAACCCGAGTTCGCTCAGCTTCTTCTCAGCGGCCGCGAAGTCATTCGCCTGGAGGTCAGCGTCCGCGAGGTAGCGTCCTGCCTCATCGCGCACCAACGGATGCTGTCGCGGATCGTACGCCACGCGCCGCAGCAGTTCCAGAACTTGCTCAGGGGAATCAATGTAATCGCGCAGCCGATATGCGCGTGCCAGCAGCACCGCGATTTCCGGCGGCGCGGCGCGCGACACCTGTGTCTCCAGGCCGGCGAGTTCAGCGTTGTATGGATTGGCCGGAACTGCGGCATTCGCGGCGATCACCGTCAGTCCACACACGGCCACAACTATGGCGACGATGGCGCGCAGGCGAAGCATTTTCAAAGGTACTTACGCTCCCTCAACGAAACTCCCCGCAAGCCGTTGAGCCCGCGGGGAGCGTCTCCAACTGATTTCGTTCGCCCTCCCCTGCACCGTTTCCCCCAGGATTTTGTCTTTCGTGCAAGTGAGTTCAACGAACTCGATTGGCTTAGGGTTAAGGTAAGTTGAGTATCGGCGGAAAACTCGGGGAGTCCAATTGAGGGAATGACCTATTGCCTTCGGAATAACACCTTAGTGCTAACTGTCGGTGGGAGTAGCACTTAACCAGCTTGGGTGAATCGAAAAACGACCGAGCGGCGGCAAAATGGCAATCAACACGCGAAAACTGGTGCAAATCGTGCTAGCGGTCGCCATCGTGGCCGCCGCGGCCAGGCTGTTTGTGATCTATCGCGGACGCCACGCTCCGCCTCCCAAGGCCGCTCCAGCGCCGCCACTCGAGGCCGACTACTACGTCTATCCGCGCAAGCTGTACGCCTATGACCTCAACAGCGCGCGCCAACTCACAAAGCAACCGGTCTGGGCGCGCGAAGGCTACAAGTACACTTTCTACCCTTATGACCCCCGCACCAGGCAGGTGGATTTCCGCAACGAAGCCGGACAACTGGGGCCTATTGAGAAGCTGCAAATCAAAGACGTAATCAGTGTGCCAATGCCGCGGGCTGCGTTCAAAGCCGGCGAAGTCCGGGTCGCGCAGCGTGAGGTTATGGCGGTTTTCGAGAAGAACGGCAAGACATACGCCGTGCCCATCGGCGTGGAGCAGGGCGGCAATTACACCATCTCTGCGGATGAAATCTTCTACATCCAGGATCCGCTCGAGCTCTACAAGCACTGGCCGCGCGACGTATGGGACGCAATCGAGCAGCACCGCGTCATCGCCGATATGAGCGAACTACAGGCGGCCTTCGCTGTCGGCATGGGCATCACCGAATCAACCCAGGGCGATATAAAAGTGGTCCGCTACGCCAATGGCGGTCGTCCGCTGAAGGTCACTTTCGCGCAGGGGCGGGCGGTGTCCGTCACCCCCGAAAGAAGCTGATCCGGCAAAAGATTGCATACAACGTGAAAGGCGACGCCTGCCTCTGAGCAGGCAGAGGGTGTTGTGCTGCGGGATAAGGGTTGGCTTTACCCGGTTTGCCTGGCGTCGGTGCTGTGTCTGCCTGCCCTGGCCCGCGACCCTGATCGCCACCTCGACACTGGTCCCGCGCGCGAGGTCCTCGCCCAATCAGCCTATTTGCACGGCTATATCCACGGCTACGAAGACGGCTTTCGCGAAGGTGACCTCGATATCCACTTCGGCCGCCAGCCGCGCCCGCTCAAGGACCTCAAGCAGTTCCGCAAGCCACCGCACCGCAAAGAATATGGCGACAAGCGGTACTTCTGCGATGGTTACCAGCAGGGTTTTCGTGCGGCTTACACCGACGCCCTCCAGGGCAGTGTCTTTCGCGGCGAGGCGGAAGTACGGCGGGCCGCCGAAGGTCTGAACCACCCGGTGCTCCAGTACAAGGAGTTCGACCAGGCGATCTCTTCCGGCTATGACGCCGGCCACAAGCAGGGACGAAGCGGAACCGCCGTCTCGCTCAGTGAGAAGTCAGCCGAGCACTGCCTCGCTGGCGGACGCACTCCTGGCTACTGCGAAGTCTATGCCCGTGGCTTCTCCATTGGCTTCTACGACGCGCTCGTCACCCAGCGGCCGCAGACGCGCGCCGCGCACAAGCGCCAAGTCTCTCCCTAGTGCGGCCAGCAGCGTCGCCGTCCCGGCGCAGTTGTAGCGCCGCCGTCCTCGGCAGCCGTCCTCGGCAGCCGTCTTCGGCGGCGGGCCCAGTTTCCCTCTGCGTCCTTTGCGCCCTTTGTCCCCTTTGCGTTGAGCTTGTTATTGTCGGCACGAGGTACTAGTCCACCGTCATAACGCTCATGCCGCGCATGTTGCCGCGCACTGTGGCCGAGACCTCCGTGCCCGTCGGCACATTGAGCCACGCCGCCGCGAGCGCGATTTCTGCGTTTGCTTTGATTTCTGTGTCCGGGATCTCTTTCAACAACGACAGCGCCCATGCCGGAGAAATACTCCCGGCCACCCGCAGCAGCGCACAATAACCGTTTGTCGAAGGCCAAAACGCCTTCAGCGCCTTGTTCGGCCGGTCGGCGTTCGAGTCCTCCTGCAAAGACGCCTCGGCAATCTTCAGGCCTTTTTCCACCGCCTTCTTCGCCGAATCGTTGTCGCCCATATTCTGGTAAGTGCGCGCAATGGAGACGACCAGCCGCACCCTCGCCATCGGCTCGACTTTTTCCACGATGTCGCTGAGCTTGGCAAGTGCGCTGCGGGCCGAAGACGCGTGCTGCTTACTGTTCACGCGAGCGAAGTTGTCCAGCGTCTGCGCCCGAATGTCCAAGTCCTGAAGCGTCTCGATGTTCGCCAGCGCCTGCTCGGGGTGTTTGTCGGCGTCGGCCAGGATCTTCTGCGCCCGGCTCATCTCCGCCATCTTGGCCGCCATGTCGTTCGGCCCGCCGCTCACGGAAAACATCATGCCGCCGCGCTTTCCGCCGGGTTTTTCGCCCGGGCTGTCGCTGTCCGGCGCAAATGAGCTCGTGCCCTCCGGATACTTATCCAGCGTGGCGCTGACCTGTTGGTACTTTCTCAGCAGCTCTTCAGCGCCGGACTCGTCAATCCGCCGCAGCACCGGCAGCAGTTGGAACAGCCGGTACTCGTACAGCGAGGTAAAGGAAACCGAGCCCTTGTCCGATGCCATGGCAATGCTGGGCTTCTTGCCCTGTTCCTTCTTGTCCGCTGCCTCCGCCTGCCCAAGCACTTCATCAATTGCCTCGCGTACCAGGTTCTTGGGTAAGCGGTTCCAAAAGCGCACGATCATGTCGGGAAAGCCTTTGTTCTCAAATAGCGGGTGCGGGTGATCGCGATAGCTGCTCAGCGAGGCGGTAAACAATTGCAGCAGTTCGCCCGATTGTTCCGGTTTCAGCGACATCAGGTAGCGGCTGGCCGCGTCGTAAGGAATCTCGCTCTCCTGGCCAATGCGGTAGATCAGTTCCAGCACGCGGTCGCTTTGCTTGTTCTGTTCGTAATAGGCCAGCAGGGAAGTGAGCACCTTCTCCCGCGCCGCGGCATCCACCTGCGTGATCAACTCGTCCACGCGCTGCGGCGCCATCGGCGCCATGGAACGCAGGATGTCTTCCTCCAGCCGCTGCTTAAGACTGCCATTCATGTGGTCGTCGTCGTAGGCGCGCATCGCCAGCAGCGCCGACTCGAGCAGCTCAAGGGCCTTTTTCTTGTCGCTGCGCTCGTAGGCACGGGCCAACTGCCAGTATGCGTAGGCGCGCATGCCGCCTTCCAGCGCACCGGCGTCGGCCTCGGCAATCTTCAGCATCTCCATGCCGTATTTCTGGTATTTCGGCATGACCTTGGCCCTGGTCTTGTCCGCCGCAGGTGCACTCGGACCGCGCATCATGACGGTGGCTTCCTGGCGGGTTTGCGCCAAGGCTGCGCCGCAGATCAGAATGAAACCCAAGCTCGCAACGCACGCTCGCTTCGCCACGTTTGCCTCCCTGAAGTTGCCGAAGTATATAGCGGGACAGCAGGTTAGACGAATGACCGCTGAAAACGCGAGCGCCGGCCAATTAACTCCCAATCTGCCGCATTTCCCGGTTCCCGCCTGATTACTATCGTTCATGACCCGATGAACAATGTCCTATCTTCCCAATTTCCCCTGATAAAGCTATGCTTCTGCCCGAAATTGCCGGACGGGATCGGACACCTTATGACCAAAGGAACTGCCGTAGCCAGAAAGCCCCGTATTCATATCGCTGTCGTCGAAGGCGACCCCCTGCGCCTGGTAGGTTTTCGGGCGCTGTTCGAGTCGGAACCAGAGTTTGAACTGGTGGCCGCGTCGCTGGCGGAAGTCGCCACCCAGGAAAACATCGAGTTGGTGCTGCTGGGCAGCCGCGGCGGTCAGAACCTGTTCGATATGGTTGCGGGACTGAAGGCCTCGCGCCCCGACCTGCGCATCGTCGTCACCGGTTCGGGCGCCGACGACGAGACCATCCTCAAAGCGCTGGCTGCCGGCGCCAAGGGCTACGTGGACGAAGCCGCCCCGCCCTCCGAGTTCATTATGGCGATGCGCATCGTCAACTCCGGCTCGGTGTGGGCGCCGCGCCGCGTGCTCTCCACCTTCATCGAGCGCGTCACCTCGCACCCCGGACGCATCTTCCCGGCCGGCCGCGTCACCTTCACCGATCGCGAAAAAGAAGTCCTGGAACTGTTGGTCGCCGGACGTTCCAACAAAGAAATCGGCGCCGCCCTCAACATCGAAGAGCGCACGGTGAAGGCGCACGTCGCCAAGCTGATGCGCAAAGTCGGCGTGCAGAACCGCATCGCGCTCTCCGTCCACGCTATCACTCATTCGCTGGTTCGGAACGAGTAGGGTAGCGCTATCTCCGATTCGCGACTAGGAACGAGTAGGGTAGCGCTATCGTCCACTTGCGGGTCAGGAATGAGTAAGCGTAGCGCCGCCGTCCCCGGCGGCGGGCCCGTTTCTATGCCGGTAGGCGTTCTCCCACCCTTACCGACAGGTCGGGTTTTGTACCTTTGCCCCCTTCTGCGCGCCTGCTTCCACGCAGTGCGACTTCCAATCACCCGATCACCGGATCACCCGATGCCCTGGTGGTTACTTTAGTACAAGCACCCTGCGTTACTTGCCAGCAAATCTGAGCGGAGTGAAACTGCACTCACCTACCACAGAACCTGGGACACCCAAGGGGCTGGGATTGGCGAGAGGGTCTCCAATTCCAGCCTTTTTACTTTTCCTCACCAGGACATCGGATTCTCCCGCTCTGTACCCGCTATGGCGCGCTCGGAAGGTGGTTAGATTGTCCGGATTGTACAGGCGCGCTGTGTCGGCCGGTGGGTGCGCCACGTCCGGCGCTAACCGGACAACCCCCCTTTCCCGCAGCGGCCACTGTTCGAAACTCGAGAGTGGGGCGACAAATGTTCTTGACATCCGCGACGTTCCGGGCCATCGTACCCAACATACTTTCAGTGGGGTCAACACCTCAGCCTACTCGCCCGAAGCGGCTATTGTTGTGGGTTGTTTGCCAAGCTAGTCAGGTAAGTATGCTTTACAGACAAGGTTCTTGCCCCGCTGGCCGCCATTTCAGGCATGAACTCCAAATCTAGTGCACCTGTCCCTCGCGGTGCCGCTGTGGCTCGCAGGGAAGGGACGCGAAAGCAAGAGCAGGAGGATAAGGAATGACTCAACCAGGTGGCGCCGAGCAGGTGATCAATACCGTATGTCACGACCACTGCACGAACGAATGTTTCCTCAGGGTTCACGTCAAGGATGGCAGGGTGGTCCGGGTGGAGACGGACAATGGCCCGGAACCACAATTCAGGGCGTGCGTGCGGGGCCGCGCTCATCGCCAGCTTCTTCACCACCCTGATCGCCTTAAGTATCCGCTCAAGAGAGTTGGCGAGCGCGGCGAGGGTAAGTTTGAGCGGATCTCCTGGGACGAAGCGCTGCAAACCGTCGCTTCGCAGATCCTGCGCGTCAGAGCGACCTATGGCGCCCGGTCCACTATCCTGCTGTGTTCAGCCGGTGATCTTGGCTACTTGCACGAAGGAGGATTGATTGACCGGGTACTCAACCGGGTGGGTGGCTATACTGGCGTTATCGGCACGGTTTCCGATCAAGCCACACGCATTGCCGCTATAGCAACCTATGGCGTTGACAACGCCATGTGCGGTAACAGCGTGGATAGTTTGCTCTCCGCCCGCATGATCATTTTGTGGGGCATCAACCCAGTTGTCACCAGAAACTATCTCGGCCATATCGCACACTTCTTTCCTCAACTCAAGAAGCCTGGGGTAAAAGTGGTCTCCGTTGATCCGAGATATACGGAGACGGCGTCCTTCCTCGACGCTCAATGGATACCCATCCGGCCCAGCACGGATGCCGCCATGCTGGTCGCCATGGCGTACGTCATCATTAAGGAGAATCTTCAGGACCAGGCGTTTCTCGACAAATACACGGCAGGCTTTGAGGAATACAAAAAGTATGTACTGGGAGACGAGGACGGCATTCCCAAAACTCCGGGCTGGGCTGAAGAAATCACTGGAGTGCCGGCAGCCACGATTGTCAGTCTCGCCAAGGAGTACGCTACCACCAAACCTGCCGCCCTGCTGGATGGCCTGGCTCCCGGGCGCACCGCTCGCGGAGAGCAATATAACCGCGCAGCCGCCGCCCTTACCTGCATGACCGGGAACCTTGGAATCAAGGGCGGAAGCTCAGGATGCGGCCCGATGCAAGTGGATGATCCCTATATCAAGCTCCATGTGCTGAACGGCGTGCATGTGGACATGAAGTGTGATGGGAACCCGGTGGACAAGGCATCTCCCCTGAGGACCGATTCGATTTACTATCATCGCGAAAAAAGAAAGAATTTTCCCAGCATTCCGGAAACTGGCCACTATTATCTGGGCGGCCCAAGTACAGCCTATTTACTACGGCCCCGGGTAGCAGATGCCATTCTTCAAGGCAAGGAGGGCGGTTACCCTGCGGATTACAAGCTGCTCTACATAGTGACCTGCAACTGGGTCAACCAGTACGGCAACAGCAACAAGCTGATTCAGGCGCTGAATAAGTTAGAGTTCATGGTCTGCCATGAGCAGTTCATGACGGCTACCGCCCGGTACGCCGATATTATTCTGCCGCAGAATACATTCTTTGAGAGAAACGACATCACTGGTTCTCCCAATTTTCCGTTTTATGGCTTTAGAGCCAAGGCGATTGGGTCCCTCGGGGAATCGAGGTCGACCTTTGAAATCGCCACCGGATTGGCGGCAAAGCTGGGCATTACAGATTTCACCGACAAGACGGAAGAGGAATGGCTCAGACAGGCAGCGAAAACATACGGTATTCCAGATTACGAGCAATTTAAGAAAGATGCCATGTACAGGGTCCCCAGGAACACAGTAGTTGCGTTCGAAAAGCAAATTTGTGACCCGGAAAACAATCCCTTCCCGACACCGTCTGGCAAGGTGGAAATATTTTGCCAGGCGCTCGCTGATTTAGGGGACCCGGACCTGCCCGCTGTTCCGAAGTATATCGAGCCATGGGAAAGTGTTAATGATCCATTGGCTAAAAAGTACCCTCTTCAACTCATCAGCAGCCATTACTTCAGACGCGTCCACAGCCGGTTCGACAATGTTCCCTGGCTGCGCGAGCTTGAACCGCAGGCGGTGCTCGTGAACAGTGCCGACGCCCGGTCGAGGGGAATTCAAGATGGCGATCTGGTCAGGGTCTTCAACGACCGCGGCCAAACGTTATTACCCGCCTGTGTCAGCGAGAGAATCATGCCCGGCATCGTGGACATCCCCGAGGGTGCATGGCTGTCTCTGGACGAAAACGGCGTGGACCGAGGCGGCTGCCCCAACGTGCTGCTTAATGACCTCTGCTCACCAGGAGGAGGATTGGCTTGCAACACCGCGTTGGTGCAGGTTGAGAAGGCTGAAGGGAGGGTGTGCTAATGCAGATGGGTTTTTACTTCAATCAGGATCTCTGCATCAACTGTCGCACTTGCGTGGTGGCATGCAAAGACTGGCACGACATTCCCGCCGGCCCGGTAAGCTTCATGCGGGTGGCAACCGTCGAGAAGGGCAAGTACCCCGACGTCTCTGTCCACTCGATGGTGGTTACTTGCTACCACTGTGCCAATCCCGGTTGCGTATCGGCCTGCCCGGTCGGGGCGATTAGTAAGCGCGACGAAGATGGCGTCGTCATTGTGGATAACAGCGTCTGCCTGGGCAAGGACAGTTGCAAGCTTTGCCTCGGAGCGTGTCCTTACCGCGCGCCGCAATTCGCAGCCGGCGACGATGCGAGAATGGTGAAGTGCGACCTGTGTCTCGACCGGCTGATTGAAAAGAAGAAGCCGATCTGCGTCGAGGCCTGCATCATGCGCGCCCTGGATGTCGGCCCGATGGAAGCCTTGCGCGCGCGCTACGGCGGCGTCAGCGCGGCAGAAGGTTTCGTCTACCGCGACGATCTCGCGCCTTCTATTCTCTGCAATCCCAAGAGAGACGCCAAAGGCCTGGCTGCGTACAAGACCGTAGTCTCGCCTCCGATGCCTCGAACGTAGAATGCAAGTCGGCTGTCCCAGGTTCGCGCCGCGTGTTCGGCGCTAACCTGGGGTGAATGTTGGCCCTTGCGCCCGGTTCGCGAAAGTCGAGTCTGCCTGGATTAACGCTGGAGTAAACCTTAGAGGGTACCCCCCTCCCCCTCTGCTTCGCGGTAAATAGAGCGCCATCAACAGCTTACGCAAAAGAGATCCGGCAAAATATTGAAAACTCATGTATTTTAAGTACCTGGATTTCCAATATTTTAGCGATTTCGGTGCAAAATATTGTTGTCAAAGAACTTAGATCCCAAAATATTGAGCCGCAGGCATTTAGCTCTGCGGCT
>JBHGBA010000016.1:0-63160 GCA_041946775.1 Terriglobales bacterium | reverse complement strand
AAGCAGATTCCTCGCTTCGCTCGGAATGACAATCCACTTGGCTGTCACAATATTCTGCGTACCTCAATAAGACGATGCGCCAGTTCGGTGGCTGCGCGAGTGGACTCCCGCAATCCCAAATCCAAGATCCCCAAATCCCCTCAGGTTTTGCGGAGCGCAGGAACAAAGATCAGTTCCTGCGTTGCGCAGCGGCGGCGATGAGGCGCTCGAGTTCGCGCTGGTTGTTGTCGCTCATCCCGGTGAAGACAATCCCCATGCCCAGTCTGGGTTGTGAGTAGCGCACCTCGCCGTGTATGCGCGCTTCGATGCCGTAGCCGCCGATCAGCAATTCAAGTTTCGTGGTGATGGGGAAGGGCGATAGTGTCTCGACATAGCATCCGCCGAGGCTGATGACGGTGAGGCGTCCCCACAGCCTGGTCGCGTTGCCGGGGACGCGCGCGTCCACGCCACCCATACAGCGATAGCGTGGGAAGCGGCGCGTTCCGCCATTCGTCGGGGAAAGAGTATGGCGGACAGGCGGCGGGGGCACGGGTTCCGGGTCCAGCCGCGGCGGTTCGGTGGCCGGTGCGGGCGTTGGCGTGGGAAGTTCGGCGGCTTCGGGCAAGTTACTCCCCCAGATTGGCGCGGGCCCGTCAACGCTGCAAATCCCGGCGCGGCCGGAGGGCAGGTCAATCCAGACGACGCGGAAGTGACCTTTGCGGCCCCGGTGTTGCAATTGCACGAGGTCCCCGGGTGCACGGAGACAACGAATACCGGTAAGCAGGCCGCCGCGGCGGCTGACGTTCTCGACCGTCGCCGTCTGCTTAAACGGGTTGCCCATGGTGTCCGTGCCCACCACCAGCACGGGCAGATGGCTGCGGAATCGCGGTTCGTGAGTCTGCAACATACGGTTCCACGCCGGTGCTGGAGCTTCACACCGCGGCGCCGGCAGGGGAAAGGATTACATGACCGGGCTGGCCGCCCTAAGATTACGAACGGGCAATCACTTCGCGACAGGGTCTTAGGTAAACCTAACCACGGATTAACACGGACTTACACGGATCTTCGCACTCCAAGCTGGCTTCCATTCCAAGTTTTCAAGAGAGCCACACCTGCAACGTGGCGGTTTAGACATTGAAGTTGAAACTTTGAAACCTCCATTCTGATCCGTGTTAGTCCGTGTAAATCCGTGGTTGGCTAGTGTTTCGCCACGCGGGCATCGACCCAACTACCAACCAGGAAGCGCTGTGCGTCGGTGGCGTCGAAGCGGATGGCGGCATCGGCGGCCTGCAAGCGGCACACCGCGCCGGGGATGCGAATGGCGGGACCGTCGGGCAGAACAAACGAGACCTCGACGGGCTCGCCGGCGAAAAGACGTTTGTCGGGCGTAAGCAGCATGCCGCCAATCGCAATGTTCTTGCTCTGCGCGGCGACAGTGCGCTGATGGGCGGTGATTTCGACACTCACTGCCAATGGCACGCGCGGCGGCCGGCGCCACTCCTGGTGTACCTGGCGTTGGGCGTCATCGCTAAGCCAGGCGCTGGGACGCCGCGCCGCCCGCCACCAGAGGTACAGCAGCCCAATTGCCCCGATTCCCAACAGCGCAGCGGCAACGTTCATCGGTCACCTACAGACGGCCCGCGAAACTCGGAGCAGCCATTGTAGTCCGGCGACCGCTATGGCGCTCGGGCATGTATCATGCGATGTGGCAAGGAGGCAAGCATGGCAGTTCAACATTCACCACGTTTTCTGGAAATTGTGAATGACGCGAAAAAGCGCGTGCGCGAAGTGACGGTGGACGACGTCAAGGGCAAACTCGACCGCAAGGAGCGCTTTGTGCTGATTGACGTGCGCGAGGAAAGCGAGTTCGCCAAAGATCATCTGCCCGGCGCCATCCACTTGGGCAAGGGAGTGATTGAGCGGGACATCGAGCAGCGCGTGCCCGACCTGGATACGCCGCTGGTGCTGTATTGCGGCGGGGGATTCCGCTCCGCACTGGCGGCCGACAATCTGCAAAAGATGGGCTACAGGAACGTGGTTTCCATGGACGGCGGCATCCGCGGATGGCGGGAGAAGCAATACCCGCTGACCAAGTAGATGCCGGCGGTACAGCGCCACTGGAACAGTGACCGCCGACGGTAACCGTGACGCGACCTCGGTAATCTATCCAGCGCAGGACCGGGCGCTTACGCTGCGAGGCCGAGGTTACCGCCATGGCCGAGCCTGCTCCTGTCCCGCGCAAATACCGCCGCCCCCGGCGCTGGGCGCGCTACAACGTGGATGTTCCGGTCCGCGTGCTGACGCAGCGACCGGCCAACAACGAAATAGCGAACGGGCACGGCACCCAGTTGAACGGCGGCGGCATGCGCCTGCTGGTGCTGCTTGATCTCCGAATCGGCGACCAGATTGCGATTGAGTTCACGCCGCCTTACTCCGGCCGGCTGGTGACGGTGCGGGCGTTCGTGCGCAACCGCCGCAGTCACACCTATGGCGTGGAGTTCATTACCGAGAACGATGCGGACTATGCCGGGGTGCAGCAGTTGGAGTCGGTGCTGAACCAGATGATCACGCCGATGCGGTAGAAGTCAGGCCCGCCGGCGTGGGGCGTAGCGAGCGCAATCGGAGTGATGTCGCTAAGGGAAAACTCGGAGCCGAACCACTCTGATTCCCCAGCATCCCAGAGTAACTCAGCAGGTGTGATCGTTCCGAAATGAAACCCTCGGTTCTGAAATGTGAACAACAATCGCTGCGCTCCGGTTCCACTACACTACAATTTCTCCTTCTCTTATCTATGCTCTTGGGGTTCAGTCTATTGTGGAGAGGCACAATGCGAAGAACTGGACTGACGATTGCTGTAGCGGCATTGGCAATAGAGTTGTGCGTTGCCGGGCAAGTAGCGAAGGGTGCAACGGCATCGACTGATGTGAATGCGAGTCAGGAGACTGAAGAGGTAGCGAGGGCGAATTCGCAGCAAACAAATGATTCGCTGGTCGTGTTCTTTCGGCCCAAGCGCTTCACGGGTGGCGGTCTCACTCCCTCCGTCTATGTCGACGGTCAGCAGATCGCTCGATTAGACAATGGTCGCTATTTTTCCCTTCATGTTACGTCGGGCAAGCACCAAATCAGTTCCAGCATGAAACACTCACCACTCGACCTGCAACTGAAGCCCGGCGAGACCGTTTACCTTGAGATGGTGATCCTTGCCGGAAACTGGCGCGGCGGAGGGCGTTTTATCCCAGCGTCAGCGGAAGATGCCCTTAAAGGGATTAAGAAACTCAAGCCGCTCGATTCGAAGTGGATCGTCGACAAGCACGTTGGCTTTGATCTTGAAGGACCTCAACAAGTCCAAGCAACGAAGGCTGCGAACGATCCCGTTCACGGCCCGACGACATCTCTCCCCAGCGCGAACACCAGACCAGAAACTCTTTCAGTCCTCCCCACCGCGCCTCAAGCAAGTTTGGAGATTTCGTCTACACCTGAGGGCGCTGACATAGAACTCGATGGCAGTAGGGATTCGAACCCTCGATAGAGTTTCCCCTATACACGCTTTCCAAGCGTGCGCCTTCAGCCACTCGGCCATCTCTCCGCGGCGGGTTGGAAGCGCACAGCTATTCTAACAAGCTTTTAGCCCTTAGCCGTTAGCTCAAGGCCGCGCATACGTAAATCAGCCCACGTATCTGCACGATTCATCGGATCGCGTGTCGTCGGGAAGAATGCGTTTTGCTTGCCGGCGCTGACAAATGCATAGATCCTGCGCGCGCAAGCGCAGCGCGCTCAGGATGACAGCTAAGAGCCAAGGGCTAACGGCCAACAGCTAAGAGCAACAGCTACATGCGTCCGTTGACGTCCAGTTGCTTGCGCATGCTCTCGGCCAGGTCGTGCACGAAGCGGATTTTGATTTGTGCATCGGGGGGGAGTTCGGGCACGGTGAGGGCCAGCTCCGACGACAACAGGATTCCGGTGAGCGCGCCTTTGAGTTCGTTGCGCAGCGCGGTCGAGACCGCGCGCAGCGCCACGTTGCGTTCGGCCTGGCCGCGACGCAGGGCGGTTTGCACTTCATGCACCAGGCGCTCGGTGCTGCTCAGGGCGAAGTTCAGGTAGATGGGGACAGCTGTGCCGGAGTGGTGCAACAGCGTGTCCATGGCCAGCGGATCGGGTTCCAATAATGTTTGATCAATGATGATCGTGGAAAACTCGCGCTGACGCACGCGGGCCATCCCGCTGCGCAAGGTGGTAGCCTGTTCTACCTGCTCGCCGCAGGCCTTGTTCAGCGCTTCGACTAATTCGTTGCCGCGGGGATTGGAAGTGATCAGGAGCATCATGCCCAAGATTGGAGCAAATTGCAGGCCACAACTCTCGCCCAAAGAAATCAGCGGGTTAGCGGCGCGGGTCGCACGCCGCCTTCCCGCTTTGGGAACCGTTGGCCAGGTCCGAGTTCAGGCGTGGGAAGCGTACTCCTTGAGCTTGCGATACAGCGTGGTCTTGCCGATGCCGAGCAGGCGGGCCGCCAAGAGCTTATCGCCGTTCAACTGGTCGATGGTGCTCAGGATGGCCTGTTTCTCCAGTTCGGCGAGCGGCAAGATGCGCGGACCAGTGGGCAAGCCTCGCGGCCCTTGGGTCTGGGCATTCTGGACGGCGGAGGACAAATCGGCCACGTGGATGGTGGGTCCCGAACTCATGGTGCAGGCGCGCTCCAGACAGTTCTCCAGTTCGCGCACATTGCCTGGCCAATCATAGGCGAGGATCGCCTTGAGGGCCTCGTCGCTGATGGTGTGGTGTATGCCGCCGAGCGAGTTGAGACGCTCCAGGATGTGCTGTGCCAGAAGGGGAATGTCCTGCTTGCGCTCGCGCAGCGGGGGGATGCGCAAGGTTAGCACGTTAAGCCGGAAATAGAGGTCGCGGCGGAACCGGCCATCGGCGACCGACTGCTCCAGGTCGCGGTTGGTGGCAGCCAGGATGCGCACATTGATGGGAATGCGCCTGGTGCTGCCGACAGGCCGGATCTCGTGCTCCTGGATGGCGCGCAACAGCTTGGCTTGCAGATCAACCGGCAATTCGCCGACTTCGTCGAGAAACACCGTGCCGCCATCCGCGATGGCCAGCAGCCCGTCTTTGGAACGCTGCGCGCCGGTGAATGCGCCCTTCACGTACCCAAATAGTTCGCTTTCGATGAGCGTAGGCACGAGCGAACCACAGTCCACCGGTATGAACGGCTTCTCTTTGTAGGGCCCCGAGTAGTGGATAGAGCGGGCCACCAGTTCTTTGCCGGTGCCGCTTTCGCCGAGGATGAGGACGGGATGAGAGCTCTGCGCCGCCTTGGCGATGATGCGATAGAGGCGCTCCATTTCTGGCGAGCGGCCCACGATGGCGCCGAAGCCCTGCTTGGAGCGCATCTTCTCGCGCAACACGCGGCGCTCGGCGCTGTTTTTCACCTCTTCGGCGGCCCGCTCCAGCACGCTCTTCAGCTCTTCCAGGCTGAAGGGCTTGGTGAGATACTCCGATGCGCCGAGCTTCATGGCCTGCACGGCCGAAGCGACGGTGGCATAGCCGGTGATGACGACGACGATCGCATCCGGCCGGCGAGCTTTAATCTGGCGCAGTGCTTCCAGCCCACTTGCCCCGGGCAGTTTGACGTCAAGCAGGACGACATCTACGGTCTGCGCGTCCATGATCTTGTATGCCTGTTCGGCGCTTTCCGCAGTGAAGGCGTTATAGCCGACGACGTGCGCCGCTTCGCGACAGCCCTCGCGTATGGCGCGTTCGTCGTCAACCACCAGCAGGTTGCCCAGCGCCGACTCGCGTGGCAACTCTGCCATAGGTACAGTACCCATGCCGCTGTGTATCATTGTTATCCCCCGAAGACGACCTATGAATGACGACTCACCGTGGGCACACCGTCTTGCGTGCACCGCGGCCATCCAGCACCTGGCGTACCCGCTGCGCCAGCGCTGACTGAGTAAACGGTTTGCAAATCATTTCGCTCGCTGGTACCGCCGCGACTTCGTTGCGCAGCGGTCCGTAGCCGGACATGTAGAGGACCCGCAGCCGAGGCAGCAGCCGACGCAATCGTTGCGCCAGTTTGCGCCCGCTCCCGCCCGGCAAAATCACATCGGTCAGTAACAGATGAATTCGCTCGCCGTGGCGCGCCGCTGCCAGAGCTTCAGCGCCGTTTGCGGCCGGTACGACGCGGTAGCCGCATGCCTCCAGCAACCGGCAAGTGGCATCGCGCGTGAGTGCATCGTCTTCAACGACGAGGATGGTCTCGGAACCACGTTTCACGGGCGTTTTGCGGCCGGCATCGAACGCGCGTCTGGAACTGGCGGCGCACGGCAGCAGCACGGTAACACTGGTACCCGCTCCGGGGCGGCTGTCAATCGCCACGGCCCCACCGCATTGGGTGGCGATGCTGTGCACAGTGGTCAATCCCAGCCCTGTCCCACGGCCCTGCTTGGTAGTGAAGAACGGCTCGAAGGCGCGCTGCCGCGTGGCTTCGTCCATGCCGCAGCCGCTGTCGGTCACGGTCAATTTCAGATAAGCGCCGGGCCGCAGATTGACGCTGTGCCACGCACGCGACGCGTTACGATCCAACAGCACGCGCGTGGTCTCAATCGTCAGTGTGCCGCCCTCGGGCATGGCGTCGCGCGCGTTGATGGCAAGGTTCAATACAATCTGTTCCAGTTGTGCGGCGTCGGCCTGCACGGCCTCTAGCCGATCGCTGCGGCGGAACAGCAGCACAATGTCCTCTCCCACCAGCCGGCGCAGCATGTCCTGCATGCCGGCAAGCACCAGATTGACGGGAACGGCGCGCGGTTTGCCCGTGGGCCGCCGCGAAAACCGGAGCAGTTGCCCAATCAGTTCTTCACCACGTGCAGTCGCGCGACGGATCTCGTCCACCCAGGCGCGTTGCGGTGTGTCCTGTGTCAGGCTGTTGCCAAGCAGGTCGGCATAAAGATTGATCGCGGTGAGCAGGTTGTTGAAGTCGTGGACCACGCCGCCGGCCAGCCGTCCCAAGCGTTCCAAACTCTCCGCCTGCGCCAGGCGGCGCTCGAGCAGGCGACGTCCGCTGACGTCGCGTAAGGCGCGCACCGTAACGGGAGAGCCGCGAAAGTCAAAACGGTACTTGAGTAATTCCACATTGGCACCGCTTTCCGGCGGCTTCAGTGCATCGGAGGCGCGGCCGATGAGCTCCGCAGGACCGGCGAAGCCAAACAGGCGTGCCGCCACAGGATTGGCATAAGCGATAGCTCCCTCGCGTTCAACCACGATGGGATGAGGGGAAGCATCCAGAGCTGCGCGAAACAGCTCAGACGCGCGCACTGGAACACGGCGGCTTCGGGTCGTAGGGCGCATGATTCCCGAAATGTGCCGCGCCAGGGGGAGGCCCAAGATGGGCGGGCGGGCCAACACGAGAATACCTGATTCCGTTTTGGAATTGAACCGTTAAATAGCTGGCTGCAAACGACTTTGTAGGTGTCTCCCAAAAGTGGAAGCGGTCCAAAATGGCCCTTCCATGCGAACCCAGGGTGCGAGAGGCGTGCAAAGCCGCGCCAGACAGGGCTTTTGCGGGCAGGCCCAAATCGGGACAAATTCCCGTAAGGGGCGGAAATTCGTACGCGTTTTGGGACAACCCGGACCAAAATGGCGGCCAAGGACCGCGCTGAAAGCGAAAATCAAATTCAACAGGCTTGCGGGCCAAAACGGAAACGGCGCCGAACTTCTCGGCGCCGTTTCCGTCGGGGGAGATGACTGCCGTCAGCTTGCCGTGACTGCTTGGGAGAGGCGGAAGGTCAACCGCTGTTCCGCACCGAAACCTACATCCTTTTTGCCGGTGGCGTAGGCCGTACCGGTGCCCGCACCTGCGCCGATGGCGCTGCCGATCAGCGCGCCTTTTCCGCCGCCGGCCAGGGCACCAATCAATGCGCCGGCGCCGGCGCCGCCGCCGATCAGGGCGATGTTGCGCTTCTTGTGGGCCTTGCCTTGTGCGGAAACGCTGGAGGATTGTACCGGGACATCACGTCCGTTCACGGTGATTGAGGCAAGGGTCAGCCGTAGATAGCCGGAGTTGTGCAAACGGCCGGACTTGCGGGCCTGGACGACGCGTCCGACCACCGGCGCACCTTTCGGGGCCACCGTTCGGCCTTTCACGACCAAAGGCTGATCGAGTACGGCATCAAAATGGTCGCCTGATCGTGCCGAGGCGCTCGAGATGGACTGCTGCAAGCGTACCGCGATGGTCGTTCCCGCGGGAATCGTGATGCCGGTCGGCGCCAGGGCGCTACCACGCTCGCTGCCAGCGCCAGCAAAGGGGACGGGCTGGCCGGCAGCGGCCGTGTCTGCGACCGAGTTGTCCGCCGGTTCGGCCTGGGCGGAGTTGGGCATGCGCCCGCAACCGGCCGCGACCAGCAATGTGGCCATAACCACGAGAACAAACAGCAACGGCAACAACTTGAACCTAGTACGCATCAAGGTAGCTCCTTCTGCCTACCCAGACGGGGTTATGGCACCTACGATGCCAATCCTGCAGCTTGCATTTTCAACGGGTTACGGCATGGTTCGGACCGGTTACCGTGTAGTTTTTGCTCAGGGTGAGTAGCTGGTGGCGGGGTGAGTGAACTGGCGGGCGAACGCGCGGTCAGGCGATGGCGGCCTGGTGCAAACTGCGACTTGTTCCGCCACCATCAGGTAGGGGCTTCTTGGCGACGAGTTCGCGGATCGCGGCCAGCAAAACATCGGGACCATCGCCCTTTTGCAGATATGCAGCAGCGAACCAGCGTAGCCACTCCGGAACGGCATCGAAGAAGCCAGTACAAATCACGATCGGCAGGTCCTGGTGCTCTTTCAGAAGCGCCTCGGCCACTTGGCCGCCGTCCATGCCCGGCATTTTGAAATCGAGCACAACAACATCAACCGGGTGCTGGGAAGCGAGGGTAATCCCGGTTGGGCCGTCAGGGGCGATAAAAACGGTGTAACCGTTCATCTCCAAGACGGCCTGTTGAAGTTCAAGAATCTTCGGATCATCGTCAATGCAAAGAATGGTGGGCATGACGATCACCCTCCAAGTGCAATTAGACAACGGGCAGTACTGAGAAGCAATCAAGAGACGCCAAGGTATTTACGCGGTCAGTTCCAATCCGGCACCGCAATTGGCGTGCGGCGTGGATTCGGAAAGTTGGGTTGAGCGCAGTCGTCTACCCCGGGCTCCCGCCCGGGGCCAACCTATGCGGCCGCTCCGCGGCTGGATCACCGCTGCATTTGAACCGCTACAACACACAGGAATATCTCTCCCGAAAACGCCCACAATCTGCGGCGCAGATGTGGGCACCGGGAGAACGCCCCATTGTCGTGCCGGGCCAGAGAAAACGCAACAAAACGATGTTTTAGTCGGGGCCGTTACGTGCGCTCCCGAGTTATAGGCGCAGCAAAAAGGACCTATGCACCTTGCTGGCGGTACATAGGTCCTTCGCTTGCGTCAGGAAGATACCAAGAGGGGGCTAATTGCCTCCGCCGCCACCGACTTGGGATTCGCGTGCTTCGCCTTCTGCAATTACTCCGTCGAATGCGGTAGTGGCGAAGACGCGGCCCGGAGTGAATGCGAAATTGCGCACGTGGAAGCCGGCGTCACGCTTGTGCCAGGACTTGCCGTTGTCCTTGCTGGTGAACAATTCGCCGTTGGAAGTGACGGCCATCATGCGGCGCGCCTGGGAATCGTGGGCGAAGGTCACCAGTTGCTTCGGCGGCAGTCCATCGAGCACGTGTTCCCAGGTGACGCCGAGATCGCGGCTGCGCACCGCGCCTTCGCGCGTGGCCAGCCAGAGCACGTTTTCAGGCGTAACGATGCCGCTGTAAACCACTGTCACGTAGATGGGCAGACGAACCCTCGCCCAAGTCACGCCACCATCGCGCGACAATACCAACGAGCGGGCCGTGGTTGCCAGCACGACGTCGCCGGAGGCGTTGACGGAACGGAAATCGCGTTCGCCGAGCACCGCTCCGCCACGCCAGCTCTTGCCGTCCTGCGAGTGATATAAGCCGTTCGAGGTGGCCGCGAACCACTTGCCCGGGCTGACGTGCAACTGCGACACGCGCGCGTTCAGCTCCGACCTGACCCATTGGATCTTGGGCGGGGCCGGCGGCGCTTTCTTCTTCGAGGACTTCGCGCGGACGACCTTGGGCGCGGGAACCACCTTTTCCGTGAGCACTACGTTCAGTGCACGCCAATCAGAAGCGTTGCGCGGCAATTCGAACACACCTTTGTTGGTGCCCGCCAGCAGCGAGCCGCTTTCCGTTTGGCCGAGGGTGAAGATGTCGAGCTTGTTAATGCCGCTGTTGACTTGGCGCCAGTTCTGGCCGCCGTCACGCGAGACAAATACACCGCCGAATTCCTTGTCGTTGACCACGCCGGCATAGACGGTGCGCGGATCGAAGCGGTCCACCAACACACTGGCCACCTGGCGGTGAGCAAAGCCGCGGTTCGACGCAACGAAGGTTCTGCCCGCATCCGTGCTGGCCAGCACGCCGCTGCGATCGGTGGCGATCAATACGCGGCTGGCGTTGCGCGGATCAACGTGAACGTCGTTAACGATGATGTTGGCGGCGGTGATGCGCTGCCAGGTTTTGCCCGCGTCCAGGGTGCGCCACAGGCCCTCGGTGGTGCCGGCATACACGATGGCGGGATTGATCGGGTCCTGTTTCAAAACGCGGGTACGCCGCGCCGAAAACGGAATGCCCTGAATCTTATGGAACAGGTCCGCGGAGTTTTCGCTCTTGTAAATCCCGGAGCATGCGCTGAGATACACGTTCTGCCGGTTGTTGTAATCAACAATGATGGAGAAGACGTCGGAGTCGTCAATCACGCCGCGCTTGATGGAATGCCAACTGCGGCCGCCGTCTTCGGTCTTCCACGCCAGGTGCCAGGTGCCGGCGTAAACAATGTTGGGATCGTGGGGATCAATCGCGACCGATTCGATGTTGCGGATTTCAGCGTGGTTGAGCGGGGAAATGCGCTCCCAGTTTTTGCCTGCGTCGGTGCTGCGCCATACTCCGTCCAGTGCGCCGATGATTACGATGCGGCCATCCGAGGGCGCCAGCGCCAGGGCGCGGATGGACTTGCCATGAACGCCCGGCAGCGCTCGCCAGCTCTTACCGCTATCGTCGGAACGGAACAGGCCGCCGCCGTCGGTTTCGATGCTCCATGCGGCGACATACAAGGCGCCCGACTTGGGGTCGGCTTCGATATTGTCCAGGACGAGGTCGTTGCCCGAACCCAGGCGGGCGAGGCGAGACCAGGAAGCGCCGTTGTCATTTGAGAGAAACAACTGGCCGGCGCTGGTGCCGAGAAAAAGGCGATCCGGGTTATGCGGATCGTAGGCCAGGCTGCGCACGTCTCCGCCATCCGGCCCCAGCGTGACCCATTGCGCCGCTGCCCAAGGGCAAACGACGAGGGCCAGCAGAAATACCAGGGCCACAAAAAAACCAGAGCAGTTTGTGTCGCGGTCGCTCACGTTTGTTGTCCTAGGCCGACAGATTTGGATGCTTTCACCGAGAAGTGTCGGATGGTTCGGTGCTCGGCGAAAGTAGCGAAAGTGTCAGCCAGGGGGTGCCGGAAGCCCTTGTACTGGCGTCAGAGTACCTTGCGGCGGAGTGCACATAAAGTGAAAAAGGCCGGTCGGGTGGCCGACCGGCCGATTGCTACGCCGCGCGTTATGCCGGAGGGGCAGGTTTCCTGGCCGCCGGCTTCCGGGCGGGCCGCCGCTCAGTAGCCGGCTTGACCGCGGATTCGTCGAAGACTTCCGTGCCGGAAACATTAAAGGTGGCGCCCGGCGGAACCAGGTAGATTTCCGCGCGGTTGCCGCCCGCTGTGCCGGTGCGGAGCTCGATGCGGGTGGGATCGATGCCCTTTTCCGTTGTGAGGTAGGCCTTGGTGTTGACGGCGCGTTGCTGCGCCAGCTTCACACCGCCCTTTTCCGTAGGCTCGAAGTAACCGACGATCACTGCCTTCGCATCGGACTCGCGCTGCAAGCGGAGGGCAACATCGTCCAGAATGGCTTTGGCGGTGTTGTCCACGCGGCCCGGCTTCTGCTTGTTGGGGAAGACGATCTCGCCGATCTTGGAGGCTTCGGGCGGTGGCGGAGGCACTTCGACGTTGACCGTCGGGTTGCTGGTGGCACTCAGGCCGCGATCGTCAGTGACGGTGCAGTTTACCGTGATGGGGCCAGCAGAGGCGCCGGCGGTGTCCAGCGTGAAGGCAGGTCCTGTGCCGGTGATGCGGCCCGCCGACGGATTGCAGGTATAGGTGAGCGGCCGATTGTCGGGGCTATTGCCCTGGCACGAGATGGTCGCTGGTTCGCCCGCGCGCACGGTGGTGGGATTCGCCGTGCACGACAGCGTTGGCGGACGCTTCGGCGGTTCATTAATCGTGAAGCCGGCATTGCAGCTTGTGGTGTTGTAATCCCTGTGCGCCCTCGGATCGGTGACGGTCGCCGTGACCGTGTACGATCCAGGAGCTAATCCTGTGGTGTCAATCGTCGCCGCAGTTTCCTTGGGCGTCACCGTACCGCCGGTGCTCTTCCAACTGTAGGTCAGCGTGTGCTTGGGATTGAAGTTCTGCGTGGTGACGTTGGCGGTAACCGGTTCGCCCGCCATCACCGCGGTTGGTTGCACCGTGCAGGATGAGGCAGGCGGGACCGGCGGCTTCAGGCTGCCGAGTCCGAACACCAGGCCACCCTGGACCCGGGCTCCATCGAAGCTACCGCCGCCCCCGACTTTGCTTGCGGAGTGCTCCTGGCGGAGCCAGTCGGCCTCAATCACGCGGATGGCAACCTTGTTGTTGAGGAACATGTCGAGACCGCCGCCCACGGCCGCTCCGAAGCCGGTGTTGGAATCGAGGTCCTTGGGCGAGATGCGGGCAATACCCACCAGGGTGTGAACGAATGGGGTGAAATGCTCGCTGCGGAAGCTGAGCGTTGGGCCGAACAGAACCGTACCCACGTTGGCGGGATCACTGAAGTGGCCGCCGAAGTTGCCGGTCACTCCGATCCACTTGTTGAAGTTGTAGGTGACTTCGGATCCGAAGCCTTGGGTGATGCTGGGAATCCGGTGGGCGGGGGCAAAGGTCAGATCTGCGCCCGGGGTGGCCGGCGGAGTCGCCACACGCCCGCCTGGATCCAACCAGGAATACCCAATGAAAACCTGCACTCTCGAAGCCGTCTCTTGCGCCGGCGCGATGGAGGAAGTCAGAGCGAGAAACGCGGCCAGCGCGCAGAGCAGGGTCGCAACGCGGCCGGGAGACAACTTGCAATTGGACATGAAAGGAATCCTCCGTTCACAAGCTCACGAACACCAGTTGATACAGAGGCAACCAGGAAAACCCACGAGTGCCGCGCTGGAAATTGACCTAGGCGGGCACCAACTCCGACCGAGGCGTAATTGTATCCCAAGGCGACCAGAGTTCGGCAACTAAAACACCCAAATGCATGTATTTATCAATTCGTTATGCGTAAATTGGGGCGGGGTGCGATAGCCCAGATATAGGATGCCAGTGTGCAAGAGGTTGCACACGAGAGATATATCGCAGGACGATAAGGTCAAAGGAAAGCAAACGTTATCCCGAATCCGCGTCTGCCAAAGGCGCCGGATAGGGGGTGCCAAACGAACCCAAATCTGCCAAAAGGCGGGCAGATGTGGGCGCTAAACGTACAGCAGTAGAATTGTTGCGTGCCGGACGCGCTGTGTCATTCCGTTCTGCTGACCGACCTGTACGAGTTGACCATGGGGGCGGCGTACTTCCAGTGCAATCTGCACCGGGCGACCGCGTCCTTCGAGTTGTTCGTACGCAACCTGCCGCAGCATCGCGGATTTCTGCTGATGGCCGGGCTCGAACAGGCGGTTGATTTCCTGGAAAAGCTGCACTTTGAGCCGGATGAAATCGAGTATCTGCGCCGGCATCCGATGTTCAAACGCGTGCCGCCGGAATTTTTCGATTACCTGGCGGACTTGCGCTTCACTGGCGAGGTGTGGGCGATGCCGGAGGGAACACCGGTGTTCGGTGATGAACCCTTGCTGCGTGTGACGGCGCCGATCGTCGAAGCGCAAATCGTGGAGACATATCTGCTGGCCACGCTGACCTTTCAAACCATGATCGCGACCAAAGCGGCACGGTTAGTGGAAGCCGCACAGGGGCGCGATGTGGTGGACTTCGGGACGCGGCGGGCGCATGGCCCGGAAGCAGGCGTGCTGGCGGCGCGCGCGGCCTATGTCGGCGGCTGCGTGGGGACGTCGAATGTCGAAGCGGGCGTGCGCTTCGGCATCCCGACGCTGGGCACGGTGGCGCACTCGTTCATTATGGCGTACGGCGATGAAGAGCGCGCGTTCCGTGACTTCGCAAATCTGTTTCCCGAAAACGTGGTGTTGCTGGTGGATACCTACGATACGATGGCCGCGATCGAGAAGATCATTCGCTCGGGCCTGCGGCCGCGTGGAGTGCGGCTGGACAGCGGCAACCTGGCCGAGCTTT
Organism: Terriglobales bacterium; assembly: GCA_041946775.1. GTDB lineage: Bacteria > Acidobacteriota > Terriglobia > Terriglobales > Acidobacteriaceae > JBHGBA01. Next base: position 48,669 of record JBHGBA010000016.1, on the reverse strand, counting down.
CGCAGCAGGTGCGGCAACGGCTCGATGCGGCCGGGCTGCGTGACACGCGCATTTTCGTCAGCGGTGATCTGGACGAGTTCGCGATCACGCGATTGCTGGCGCAGGACGCGCCCGCGGATTTGTTTGCCGTCGGCACGGCACTGGTCACCTCGAAAGATGCACCGGCACTCGGCGGCGTGTACAAGCTGGTGGAAGTGCACGAACAGCACGCGGCGCAGGCGCGCATGCTGCCGCGCTACACGGCGAAATTCAGCGCCGACAAGTTCTCGTATCCCGGCAGCAAGCAAGTGTTCCGCTTTTCCGACGGCCAATGCTATTCGCATGATGTACTGGCGTGCGCGGGGGAGAGTTATCCCGAGGGCGAGCCGCTGCTGGAGCCGGTGATGCGCGCAGGCAAGCGGCTGAGGCCTGCGCCGGCGTTGCCGGCAATCCGTGAGCAGGCGCGGGACAAGGTGTGCCGGCTGCACGCGACGGTGCGCGAGTTGCACTCCCCGGCGAGGTATGCGGTGCAGGTCAGCGAGGAGTTGCAGAAGCTGCTGGAGCAAGTGCGCAAGGAGACCATCGGGGCATCGTGATAACTGGTCAGCGGGTGAACTGGCAAACTGACGAACTGGCGAGCTGGAGAACTGGTGAACTGGGACGATCGGGTAGTTTGATCCGTCAGCGCTTGGATGACATCTGAAGACATGGAGGAGGCTTATGGCGAGTATCCCTGACGCCCAGCATGATCAGGCGCGGCTGTTCTGGGACGTGGATACCCAGGTCGATTTCATGCTGCCGGAGGGAAAGCTGTACGCGCGCGGGGCAGAGCAGATCCTGCCCAGACTAATGGAGTTGACGCAGTACGCGCGAAAGCAGCGGATATTGGTGGTGGCGTCCATGGACGCGCATCATTCCGATGATCCTGAATTCAACCAGTGGCCGCTGCATTGCCTCGTGGGAACGCCCGGCCAGGAAAAGGTGAAGGAGACGAAGCTGGATACAGCGTGCGTGATCCGGAACGTACCGACCGAGATTCCGCAGGACCTGTCGCACTTCGAGCAGGTCATTCTGGAGAAGCAGGCGGTCGATGTCTTCACCAATCCGAATACCGAGGCGTTGCTGCAACGGCTCGGCCGGCGCGAGGTGACGCTATACGGCGTCGTGACCGAAGTATGTGTCGGGCTGGCCGCGCGTGGCTTGCTGGATCGCGGGTACAAGGTGCGCGTGGTGACGGATGCGATCCGGGCGTTGGACGAAGAGAGCGGAAAGAAAGCGCTGGATGAGCTGGCGCGGCGCGGGGCGGAGCTGGTGAGCACGAGTGAAGTGGTGAGGCGCGCGGCGTAAAGGCTGGCCACGGATTTACACGGATTTTCACGCAAGACGGACGTGCTGGATTGCCAGTGGATTGCACAACTGCTGCAACACGGGCTGTTGACGGGCAGCTTCATTCCGCCGCGCTGGCAGGACGCAGGGGACACAGGAATCGGGGCCGGCCGCCGGGACGGCGGCGCTACAGCTTCGGTCCCGCCGGCGCGGACTGCGTTTTTTGCTGGCGCAGGCGGGGAATGATGTCGAGAATGCGGTGCGCGACCTCGCCCTTAGTGTCCTCGGGGACTTCGATCTGCTCGTTGGCGGTGATGATGGTGACGGCGTTGCGATCGGAATCGAACCCAATACCGGGGCGCATCACGTCGTTCACCACGATCGCCTGGAGCGATTTGCCGATCAGCTTGCGGCGCGCATTCTCGACGGCATCGTGCGTTTCGGCGGCGAAGCCGATCACGATCTGCGAGGGTTCGGCCACGCGGGCGACCTCGGAGATAATGTCCGCTGTCGGTTCCAACTCCAGGGTAAGCGGCCCCTGCCCTTCGCGCTTGATCTTGCGCGAGGCGGGCGACTTGGCGCGGTAATCGGAGACGGCCGCAGCCTTGATGACTACCGTAGATTCCACACAGCGCTTCAGCACCGCCTGGCGCATCTGCTCGGCGGTTTCCACGCGGATGAGTTCGACTCCTGCGGGCGGCTGAATCGCGGTTGGGCCGCTCACCAGGATGACGCGCGCGCCGCGCCGCCGCGCGGCATCCGCGAGCGCATATCCCATCTTGCCGCTCGAACGATTGCTGATGTAGCGCACCGGGTCAATCGGTTCGCGCGTCGGTCCGGCGGTGATCAGCACGGTTTCGCGCGTCAGATCGCGCAACTCCGGCGGCAGCTCGGTCCCAGCGGGCAGTTCGACCGGCTTGCCCAGGGCTTCCATAACCGCGGCAACGATCAGGTCGTTGTCGGCAAGCCGGCCTGCGCCCACCATACCGCAGGCCAGATACCCGCTACCGGGTTCCACCATGCGCACGCCGCGCTTGCGCAACGTATCTAAGTTTTCGCGAGTCGCGGGATGTTCCCACATGTTGACGTTCATCGCGGGTGCGACCACCACCGGCACAGTGGTGGCGAGATAAAGCGTGGTCAGGAAATCGTCGGCGATGCCGTGCGCGAATTTGGCAATGATGTTGGCGGTCGCCGGCGCTACCAGCAGGCAATCTATGGACTGGGCAACGTCAATATGTTCGATGGCGGACTCGAGGTTCGCGCCGCCGCCATTGCTCTCAAACATGCTGGTGATGACCTTTTCGCCACTCAACGCGGCGAAGGTCAAGGGGCGCACAAACTCCTGCGCGGCGCGCGTCATGATGACCTGCACGCGCACCCCGCGGTCTTGCAGCAGGCGGACAATTTCCGCTGCCTTGTACGCCGAAATACCGCCGGTGACGCCCAGCGCAACTTTCATAACATTCTTGATTTTCGATTTTTGAATTTCGATTTAAACCCCTCGTGACGGAAGCAGCATACGCGAACCCGGGCCGCGTTCTGAAAAGAAGCGCCGCCCTGGAAGCGATCAATGCTCGATCGCAAATCGAAAATCACCCAATCGCAAACGTCTTCACTCGCCCGCCTTGGCGCTCATTGCCTTCTCGAGCAGTTCATTGGCAACGTCAACCGCCGAGCGCCGGGATTCGGGCGTGGTCCACTTCACCTTGCCCGCCTGGATCTCTTCCATGGCGATTTTGCAGGGCTTGCGGGTATTGGTCTCGATCGTGGGACGCGCCCCCGACAAAAGCTGGCGCGCGCGCCGTGCTGCCACCAGAACGTAGCGATAATTGCTGTCGAAGCCATCTGCCAGATTCATTGCGGCACTCCTCTCTCATACCACTGGATACCTGGGGACCGGACACCGGACGCACGAGGGGAATCGCCGTCAGGCCCGACTCGCAGTGAACGAATCCAGGATCTGCTGTACCTGGCCGCGCACGTTGGGCAACAGACAGTTGTGGGCAAGTTCCACAATCTGCTGGTCCGCGGGGGAGAGCGTCTTTCCCGACCGCTTCAGGCGCTCGGCCAAGACAACGGCCTTCAGGCGGTCGATGGATCGTTCAAGCTGGTCGTTTACTAGAATATAATCGTACTCACAATAATTCTCAATCTCCCTTGCCGCGGCTTGCAGACGGCGCTGAATAGTCGCCTCCCTCTCGCCATCGCTCAGGCGGCGGGCCGCATCCTCCAACTGCTTTTCGCTCTCGCTGCGCCGGCGCAGCCGCGACTCCAGTTCCTGGCGCGAGGGGGGCAGAATGAAGATGCTGACCGCGTCCGGCAGCTTTTGCTTGACCTGCGCGGCGCCTTGCACGTCAATGTCGAGCACCAGGTCATGGCCGCGATCCGCCGCCTCCCGCAGATAGCGGCGCGCCGTGCCGTAATAATCGCCGAAGACACAGGCGTGCTCCAGAAATTCCCCCGCCGCGAGCATCTTCTTGAATTCGTTGACATCCACGAAGTGGTACTCGCGTGCATCCTGCTCGCTGCCGCGCGGGCGGCGGGTGGTATAGGAGATGGAAAATTCCAGCCCAGGGACGCTGCGCAGCAGTTCCGCCGTCAGGGTACTTTTGCCGGAACCAGACGGCGCGGAAATGATGAAAACGATGCCGCTCATTCGACGTTCTGCACCTGCTCGCGGATCTTTTCGATCTCGGATTTCATCGCCAGGCCCAGTTCCGTGATGCGTAGCGCTTCGCCTGCCACACCGCTGGTCTTGGACAACAGGGTGTTGGTCTCGCGGTTCATCTCCTGGAGCAGGAAGTCGAGTTTCTTGCCGATCTCGCCGCCTTCATCCAGTAGTTGAAGAAAATGCCGTATGTGCGTGTGCATACGGACGATCTCTTCCTGGATGTCACTGCGCTCGGCCAGCAGCACAGCTTCCTGTAACAGGCGGTCCTGATCGGCTCGCGCGCCCACCAGTTCTTCCATACGCGTCTGGATTTTTTCCAGGTAGGCATGCTGAACGGCAGAGCGGTGCTGGCCGACTTCCTCGGTGGCCTTTTCCAGCCGTGCGAGGCGCTGGCGCATCTCGGCGGCGATGCTGCGGCCTTCCTCTTCGCGCATTTCGTTCAGTTTGCGAACGGCCTGCTCCAGACTCGCCGCGACGGCCGCCTGCAGCCCCGGATCCAGCTCGCCGCCTGCGCCGTTGTCCGTGGCCCCCGGCAGCTTGAAGGCGGCATTCAAATCGGGTTCGCCGCTGACGCCAAGCTCGTCGGCGATCCGGCGAAAAGCCTCGACATAGCCTCGGACAACGTTCTTGTTCACCGAGAATTCGCCGGCCCCGCCACGGTCCAGTGACAGCACCAGGTCCACGTGGCCACGGGCGAGTTTCTCCTTCAGCAGACGGCGCAGCTTGATCTCAAGCGCGTCGGTATCCGACGGCATGCGCAGGTGCAGGTCGAGAAAGCGGTGGTTCACTGACTTCAGCGACAGGGTGAAGGCGAGGTGATCGCTGACTTGCCCTTTGACCTGGGCAAAACCCGTCATGGAGCGGACTTTCATAAGTTAATCAGGTTGCTGAGAATCCAAGAGTATAGTGTCACAGTTCAGGCCCGGGAGTGGCGGGAAAGATGAGCGCCAGTGCTTGTTGTTAGCCCACCCAGCCAAGATTCACAGCGACGCCGATCAGCACGATGACAGTTGCGGTCACGGCGCCTGCCACACGCAACACGTGGTCGTACCAGGCAAGACGTTCGTGCTTCGCAGGCCACACGGCGCTCCTGGCCACCCACAAAAGCGCCAATCCTGCAGGAAGAAGCGCGACCCAGCGCATCCAGCCAGTCGTAAAGAAAACGTCGTTCATTCGGTTGCTCCCGCCGTGAGTTCCGGGCTCTTGCGGTTGCCGTTCACGACGTCTGTATCAATTGCGAACTGCAAATCATACAACCGGCGATAGGTGCCGCCGCGGTTCATCAGCTCCTCATGGGTACCCGAGTCGCTGATGCTGCCGTTCTCCAGCACCAGGATGCGGTCTGCGTTGCGTACGGTGGACAGCCGGTGGGCGATGACGAACACGGTGCGTCCGGCGATCAGGTTGTGGATGGCCGACTGCACGAGCGCCTCCGACTCGCTGTCCAGCGCGGAGGTGGCTTCATCGAGAATCAGGATGGGCGCGTTCTTCAGCAGCGCACGGGCGATGGCGATGCGCTGGCGCTCGCCGCCGCTCAGACGCACACCCTTCTCGCCGATGACGGTGTTGTAACCCTCGGGCAACTGGCTGATGAAATCGTGCGCCAATGCGGCACGCGCGGCGGCTTCCACCAATTCCTGCGAAACCTGCGGCTGCCCGTAAGCAATGTTGTTGCGCAGCGTGTCATTGAACAGAATGGTCTCCTGCGTCACGATGCCGATCTGCGCGCGCAACGAGGCGATGGTCACATCGCGCACGTCGTGGCCGTCTATCAGCAGGCGGCCGCTGCTCACGTCGAAAAAGCGCGGAATCAGGTGGACCAGCGTGGATTTTCCCGCACCGCTGGAGCCGACAATGGCCACCACCTCGCCGCGGCGGACCTCCAGGTCAACGTCGCGCAGGATGTCGCGTGATTCGCCGTTCTGGCCGTAGCAGAAGCTGACGTGCTCGAAGCGGATACCGTCGCTGAATTCCGGCAGCGGCTTGGCGTGGCGGCCCTCGCGCACGTCGTCTTCCGAGTCCATGAACTCGAAGATCGAGCGCGACGCGCCCAGCGCCTGTTGGAAGGCGTTGTTCGAGGCCGCCAGCTTGCGCACCGGGCTGTAGAGCATAAACACGGCGGCGATAAAGGTGAAGAAACTCCCGACGGTGAACACGCCCGCCTTGATTTGGTCGCGGCCGAGCAGCAGCAGCATGGCGATGGCGATGGCGCCAAAGATGTCCATCAGGGGCGAACTGAGCGCCTGTGCGCTGACCGACCGCAGGTTGGCTTTCAGCAGCCGGCGGGCGGCGCCGCGGAACCGCAGGATTTCCCACATCTCCATGCCGAACGCCTTGACGATGCGCATCCCGGTGACGGTCTCGTGCAGGATGTTGTGGATGTCGGCCAGCTTGTCCTGACCACGCCGCGTGGTGTGCCGCACCCGCGTGCCGATCTTGCGCGCCGACAGCAGGATGATGGGGACGAAGACTACCAGCACCAGCGAGAACCTGCCGCCTTTAGCGATCACCACCAGCGTCAGGAACAGAAGTGTAAAGAACTGTTGCAGGAAATCGGCCAGCACCGCCGACATGGCATACTGCACGCGCTCAATATCGTTGATGGTCGTGGACAGCAGCGTGCCCGTCGGCACTCGCTGAAAGAACGCCACCGAGCGCCGCAGGATGGCGTTGTAGAGGTCATTCCGCAGGTCGGTGATCATGCCGAAACCAGCATAGTTCACCAGGTAAGTTCCGACGTAATCGAGGATGCCCTTCAGGATGCTGGAGGCCACCAGCGCAAACGCGACAATGGTCCAGGCATTCGTAAACTGGTGCGGAACGAACTGTTGCAAATAGATAACCTGCTCGGACCACGGCATACGGAACAGCACGATATCGTTCGACTGCGACTCAGGCCGCAACACGCGGTCCAGCACCGGGCCGATGAGCAGCACGCGGAACGATTCCAGCAGCCCGACCCCCGCGAGCAGCACAACCGAGCCCAATACCTGCAACCAGTAAGGACCCACGTAGCGCAGCAATCGCGTCAATTGCCGCATGACGGAACCTCGGGGCTCATGGTGGACGATGCCGATCTAGAAGGCAGCGGCGCCGAGATGTGCTGGAAACAGCGCAAGCAGTAATTGTAACGGAACACGGGACAGGAGGTGAGATCCGGTATCCGAGGCAACACCTACTTCGGGCAATCGCGGTGCGTCACCTTGACGCGATAGCCGGCCTTCTGCAGCCGCTTGAACACTTCCTGGGCAATCAGCACGCTGCGGTGCTGGCCGCCGGTGCAGCCGAAGCCGATGGTCAGGTAGCTCTTCCCTTCCTCTACATAGTGCGGCAGCAGGTAGATCAGCAGCTCGGAAATTCGCGAAATGAATTCCTGCGTCTGGGGGAACGAGCGAATGTACTTCGCGACTTTCGGATGTTTGCCGCTGTACGGGCGGAACTCGGGTACGAAGTGTGGATTGGGTAAAAAGCGCACATCGAACAGCAGATCAGCCTCTTCCGGCACGCCATGGCGATAGCCGAAGCTGACCACCGACACCAGCACCGGCTTGTTTGACGGCTCGGGCTGGAAACGCTGGGTGATGTACTGCCGGAGTTCGTGGACGTTGAACTTGGACGTGTCAATCACCACGTCAGCCATGCGCCGGATGGGCAGCAGTTGTCGGCGCTCGGATTGGATGGACGCCTTCACCGGCGTCTCCGTGCCCAGGGGGTGCGGACGGCGCGTCTCGCTGAAGCGGCGGATCAGCGACTCGTCGGAGGCTTCCAGGTACACGACCGTGGTCTTCAGCCTGTGCTTGAGCTCCTGTACGATCTCAGGAAGGCGCTTCAACGAGGGGCCTTCGCGTACGTCGGCCACCAGCGCGCATTTTTCGATCTCGCTCGAAGCCCACGCCAGCTCGGCAAAGTTGGGGAGGAGGTCAACCGGCAGGTTGTCCACGCAGTAGAAGCCGAGGTCCTCGAAGACCTTCAATGCCGAGACCTTCCCGGAGCCGCTCATGCCCGTGATGATGACCAGCTCTGTCCCGCCGTACTGCGGGTGGCCGTCGCGCGTGTGCAAGATCTTGTGACGTTGGCGGGCTTCGGAGGCGCTGCGGCGCGGCTCGCGCTGCGGCGACGGGGCAGTGCCGTGCGAGTTGCTCGGTTTGGCGCTGGGCATCGGCTACATCGTAACACTGCGGTGCAAGGGGGGTAAGCGACGTTTTCCGTTTTCCGTTTCCGTTCCCCGTTTCCCCTTTCCCCGTTCACGCCAGTCCCACCCTGTCGCTCCAAAAGCAGTCGCGACAAGGGTGGGGCAACCCCATTGAGGTTCAGAAGAGGGAAAGGGCGCAGTGTTGGCTGCGCCCCTCTCGAAACCGGATATGTACTTTCTACGGCACTTCGATCAGTTCCACTTTGCCATCCATGCGGCGATGCAGGACGGTGGTGCGGCCGGACTTCTTGTCGTGAAACACGAATACGTGCCGGTCGCGGAACTCAGCCTCTTTGACCGCCTCCTCCACGGTCATGGGACGCAACGCGATCGCGTCGGTCGTCTTAACGATATGCGCTTCCTGCTTGATTGGCCTCGCCGGGAAGCTGTGCACCGCTACCGGAACAGCAGCGCTGGCGCTCATGCCCACGGCGAGTTGGAGTTCTTCCGGCCTGGCTTCCCCCTCGGCCCAGGTCTTCTTCGGCTGGCGCTTCAGGTTGCGCCACCGGCCCTTGTTCTTGAGCAACTGGCGTTCGATCCGGTCCAGCGCCTCGTCCACAGCCGAACTCATGTCTTTGGCTTCGGCGAGGCCCACAATGGGATTGCGGTTGGGGCTGGTGACGGTGATGTCGGCCACGTTGCGGTGCTTCTCTACCGTAAGCACGACCTTACTCTCGAAGTTGTCGCCGATCAGTTTGATGAGCTTCTTCAGGCCCTGCTCGACCTGTTTCCTCATGTCGGGGGTGATTTCGATCTGCCTGCCGGTGTATTCCACGTTCATTGAACGCGCCTCCTAAAACCCCGGACGACCGGGCTCCGAACTGTGCCGGAGCAGGTATCGCGGGGTGGGTTCACCACGACCGCCGGATCGGGTGCCTCCGCAAGTCTGCGCTTGCTGGGGCCGGATTTCCGGCGGATGCCCGACTGGACCGCACTTCAGCCCGGCCGGGGTCCCGCGTCGGTCCACAGCATGCCTGGAGCATGCCGCCGACCGTGAAGCAGCTAGCTTTTCACTCTGCGTTGGTGGGTGCTCGGGATACGCATGTCCTCCCGATATTTGGCGACCGTACGGCGAGTGACCTGGATACCCTGCGACTGGAGGATGCGGGTGATCTGCTCGTCGGTGTACGGCCTGGCGGGGTCCTCTTCTTCAATCAGCTTCTTGACGCGCCGTTTCAGGATGAGCAGCGAGGTATTGCCGCCCTCCGGGCCCTGGACGCTTTCGCTGAAGAAGTAGCGGAGCTCGAAGACGCCTTGCGGCGTGTGGGCGTACTTGCTGGCCACCGCGCGGCTCACGGTGGAAGGATGTACGCCGATCTCTTCGGCGACTTCCTTGATCATCATGGGCTTCAAATAATCAATGCCCTTGTCCAGGAATTCGCGCTGCCGCGAGATGATGGTGTAGCAGACCTTCAGAATCGTCTGCTTGCGCTGCTCGATGTTCTTGATGAGCTGGATGGCTGACTTGTACTTTTCCTTGATGTAACTGCGGACGTCCTTTTCCGACTCGTCCTTCTTCAGCAGGCGCCGGTAGGTCGGGTTCAGCCGCAGTTGGGGCACGTCATCGTCGTTGAGCACGACAATGTAGTCGTCGCCCTGCTTGATGAAGGCCACATCCGGCTCGATCAGCCGGGGCTCGGCCTTGTTGTAGCGCTGCCCGGGACGGGGATCGAGGGTCCTGATGAAGTCCAGAGCCGCCTGTACCGCCTCGATGGGCCGGCCCATCGCCTTGGCGATTTCTTTGTGCTGCTTGTTCTGCACCAGGCGGAGATGCTCGCTGACGATGACGATGGCGTCCTGCAACACCTCGGTCGTACCATTCAGGCCAGTCTTGGCCTTGTGGTGCTCGTGGAGGTTCTGGTGGTATTTCAATTGTGCCAGCAGGCACTCACGCAGGTCACGCGCGGCCACCCCTACTGGATCCATCTGCCGGACAAGTTCAAGCGCCTCCAGCAGGTCGGAGCGGCGAAAGAGCACGGGGCCGGTAGCGACATGCTCCGGCGGCGGCGGTTCGGCCAGTTCGACGCCCGCAGGAACCATTGTATCCGTTTGCGGCGGGGTAACAGGGGAGGATTCGGAGCTCTGCACTTTGGCAACGCCAGCGGCCACCGGGCGTGCAAACTCCAGCACGTCGGCGGTGCGCGGCTTAACTGCGCTGCCATCCTCGACGTGCGCGGGTAGCACGGCCGCCGCGAGCAGTTCCTCCTCGCTGGCCGTGAGGTAGCCGTCCTCGTCGAGATTGCCGATGATCAATTCGGCGGCTTCGCGCACTTCGGGGCGCATAATCATCGCGCCCAACTGCCACATCAGGTGGTCGGCCAGCGTGCTCGGCTTGGAAAGGAAGTTCTCGAACGACGGCTTTTCCACCGCCTCCAGGTCGGGGCTGCGATAGCCGGGGTCGAGGTAATCGCGGAAAAACGAGCCAAAATCGATTTCTTCGAACGCGTCCTTCTTCTCGTTGGCCAGTATCGGGTCTTCCGAGTTGGTGGCCGGCTCCTGGTCGCGCTTCTGGGCATCGTCCAGCAATGGGACCGAGTCCTCAAGCTCTTCCAGTACGGGGTTTTCCACCATTTCCGCCTGAATCATGTCGCGCAGCTCAAGCTTGTTGAGCGCCAACACACTGACCATCTGCACCAGGCCAGGAGTAAGGATCTGCTTCTGCGTGACTTTCAGATTCAGTTTGGGTTGCAGGGAAACCATAGGCCGGACTGTGTTGCGTCGTTCTCTCCTGTCGCTATGTTACACCAGCAATAAACGGGCGCAAGCGCCCGGCGGTTACTTCAGTGCGAAAAAAAGCGCCAGTGCTCACGAATCCAAGAACTCAGCCCGGCCCCGCGCGTCTCTGCGGGCGCCTCAGCCGGTAGCGGCGCTGACTTGGAACCGGTGATCACACGAGCGTAAAACTCTCGCCGAGATAGACGCGTTTGACTTCCGGGTCGTTGCCGAGTTGTTCCGGCGTCCCCGCGCGGAAGATACGCCCATCGTTGATGATGTACGCCCGATCGGTGACCGAAAGCGTCTCCCGGACATTGTGGTCGGTCACCAGCACGCCAATCCCGCTGGCCTTCAGGTTGAAGATGATCTTCTGGAGGTCGAGCACGGCGATGGGGTCGATGCCGGAAAAGGGCTCGTCCAGCAGTATGAAAGCCGGCGAGATGCACAGGCAACGGGCGATTTCCACCCGGCGGCGCTCGCCTCCGGAGAGCGCGTACCCGCGGTTCTTGCGGATATGTCCCAGGCCAAGCTGCTGGATCAGCTTTTCCATCCTTTCGCGGCGCTCGTGCCAGCTCATGGGCTGCGCTTCGAGCACCGCCAGAATGTTCTCCTCGACCGTAAGCTTGCGGAAGACCGAGGGCTCCTGTGGCAGGTAGCTGATGCCGAAATTGCGCGCCCGCAGGTACATCGGCTCGCTGGTGATGTCAACACCGTCCATCAAGACGCGGCCGCTGTCGGGCGGCACCAGGCCGACGATCATGTAGAAACTGGTAGTCTTGCCCGCGCCGTTCGGGCCGAGCAAACCAACCACTTCGCCTTGATTTACGTGGAGGGAGACGCCATTGACCACCCGCCGCCCGCGATAGGATTTAGCGATATCGTCGGTCGCCAGGGTCTGCATCTATCGGGAAACTCGCGTGTGGGTGACGACGCGGCTGTTGCCGCCGCCTTCAACGAGCACTCTATCATCGCGATCATAGAAGGTCAACGAAGCGCCAGTGATGTTGCCGTGTTCAGCATCGAAGATGCTCGGCGGGCCACCCGTGAGCACATACCGGTCTTCCGCCGCCGCGTATACCAGCTTCTCCCCGGTCGCCCGTCGCTTCGGTCGCTGGAGACCGACTTTCCCTTCGGCGATGATTCGTTCCACTTGGCTGGAGCCGGCCGCGGGCAGCAACGGACCGCCGCCAGCGCTGGCTGCTGGTTTCAGCAGGATGTCCACGTGGTTCGCCGTAAGCGATCCATCGGCGCTGCGGACCACCACCCCGCCTTCGAAGCGGACGGTCCTCTGGCCATCAACATACGTCAATTTCGCTGAGGTGACGCTAATTGGCGTCTGCTGGCCGTTCCTGTCCTGCGTCAGGACGGTGGCTACCCGCTTGCCTTTGCCGGCCTGCGCCAACACCATGCGCTTGTTGAGGTCGAAATCAATGGTGGGCGCCTCGATGATATTCGCGCCCTGCCAGAGGCGCGCGTCCCCGGCGTAATGCGCTAGCCCAGTCGCGCGCTGCGCGGTCATGCTGCGGGCGGTGACATGGATGGGACCGCCGCTCGCCAGCAATGCGCCGTTCGGCTGCGGCTTCACTTCGCTGTAGGTCGTCTTGACCTCTTGTTCGGCGGTCGCATCGCCCGAGCGCCGGTTCATGCGGACCAGGCGCGCCGTGGTGGTCATGCCGCCTTCGACAATGCGGGGCTGGCCTTGAAGCGTAAGCTGCTCAGTTTCCGGCGAGTAGGTCGCGGTTTGTGACCAGGCGGCGCGCTCGGTGCCGTTGGGCAGCCGCTCCGAGTAGTGAAAATCTCCCCGCTGCACGAGGCTGGAAACACCACCAGCGGCGCCGAAAGCAACTTCGATGCTTTCGCTGGTGCTGATGCGGTCGGCTTGTCCGGGAGCATACGACAAGACGCGCGCGTCGGGCGCCCCCTTCAGGCTGCTGAGCCGGTTTTCCCGGTTGAAGCCGGCGTTGAACTTGGCCGCGGTTACCACCGTCCGCTCACCGGGCTGGGCATTCTGCGGGGTCAGCGTAATCTGGGCGTTGCCACCGGTTTCCGCGCGGCGGAGTTGCTTGCCGTTGGTCAGGTAGAAGTCAATGGCGTCGGCCGCCAATTCCACCCTCTGCGCGTGTGACGAAGGCAGCGCCTGTGCCTTCGCATTCTGCAAGCCGGCATTTCTTGCGTGCTGCGGCGGCTGGACCAGCTTGACGTTGCTCTGCGCGCGGACTTTACTCAGTTGGTTGCGCGCAGCGAACTCAAGCCGGACTGCATCCGCGCTGCCCGACATCGTGTTCCCGCCAGTTGCAGCGAACGACACGCCGCCGGTGATATTCGCAAACGCAACATCATTCGTATGGCCGCGCAGGTGGAGCACTGCCTGCGGCGCGTTCATCGCCAACGCGGTGGCGCCGGCCGTTGTGGAGCGTAGCCCGCCGCCGGCCAAAATGCGGTCCATCGAATTGTCCTCGCGCAGGAAGATCGTCAGTTGGCCGGCCTCGATAGTGGCGTTCTGCCGTTGGATGCGAGCCGAATACAGCACCGCCCGCCGTGGCTCTTTGGTCAGCAATCCGTGTTGCGCAACTACGTTTGCGGGATTCGGCCCGGAAAAGGTGATGTGCACATCACGATCAAGCCGCAATTGGTTTAGTCGCGAATCGTACGTGGCGCCCTGGGCCCAGCCGCTGGCGTGCGGCACGCGAAACTCCACCCGCTCGCGGGTCACGGCGTTGCCTGTCGTTTGGTTGAACACCAGCCCGCTTGTAAGCACGTGGATCGGGTTCTTCAGTTCCTGCGGCGGCGCCTGATCGGGGCGCTTCTGTCCTTCAGCATTACCCTCCAGGTCAATGTGGACCTCGCCTTGCGCGGTGATGTTGCCGGACTGCGGGTCGTACACAAAATCGCTGCCGTAAATTTGGTCGAAGCGATTGGCCTCGCGGCCGTACACCACGATGTTGACATCCTTGAGCTCGGCCCGCCCGCCTTCTTTGAATTGCATGGCCCGTGCCGCGCGAATGGTGAAGATGGTCCGCCCGCCCTCGGACTTCGAGAGGGAGAAATCCTGCGTGCTCTGTTGGATCTCGACCGGCAGCTTGTTCCGAGAGAAGTCTTTCAGCGCATACAGGCCGCGCAGCCGGCCGTACAGATAGAATCCCGCCACCACGAGGACGATGGCGATCGTCGCCACCGCAAACCAATTGCGCAGGCGCGAGATATTGATGGGCACAGGAGCATCTTAAATCAAAGTGGATAGCGGTTAGTTGCTAGTGGTTGGTGACAAGCTCTTAGCCGTTGGCCATTAGCTTCTAGCTCTGAGGTGCTGGTGTCCGACAAAAGGCTCACGGGATTTGTGATAAGGCGCCAAAAACGGCAGAGAAACTTCGGCCAACGGCCAACAGTTGAATCCACTCGTCACTGCGTCTTGATCATGTACGTGCCGGCGATCATGTCGTGCAGGCCCTGTTTACGCTCGGTGAAGGCCACCAGGAGCCAACCGATGTAGAAGGTGAGGTTGTTGATGAGCTTGGCGAAGTAGCGTCCCGTGGCGTGCATGAACGAGAGCCGCTCGCCGCTCTTATCCACCACCTTCATGTGCAGGACTAGATGCCCAAGGGTGGCCTGCTTACTGGAACTCACCATCAGCGCCTCGTACAGCCAGCCGACTGCAACCGGCAGCAGCATGAACATCGGCATCAGGCTCATGATGGCCATCGTGGCCGCCTGCGGGTCGCCGGCGGCCGCGCCGCCAGCCGCCCCGGATGTGACAAAAATGATGACGAATAGCGGCGCCAGCACCATACCTAGCACCAGGCCGTCAATAATGGTCGCCAGCACGCGAATCCAGAAGCCGCCGTACCCGTGGTACTCGCTCGCCGCAAAGGTCGGAGCCGGCGTGGCAAAAGCCGCGCCCGGCGTACTGTAGCTCGGCGGAGCATACGCGGCCGGCTGGGGCGCCGCCGCAGCCGCAGGCGAGGTCCCGAAAGCCGGCGCGCGTGAAGCGGCGTTTGGCGATGCCGGTTGAGACGCCCCGCATTTGCGGCAGGTTTGCGCATTGGCGTCGTTCAACTCTCCGCACTGGGAGCAGAACAAACCTGTGTTGGCCATAGCGAGCGCATATTAGCAGACCACCGGCCCCATGTCTGCGCCCGCATGGTTACTTTGGCTGGTTCCCCATCGTGGCCTGAATTAACAACTTTTCACGTCTTTTTACACTCTCTTCGCACATCGTTTGTGACCTTGCGCTAACTTCTGAATCCAACGCGGATGTGGGGTGCTACGGGTGAAGGTCAAGCGGGTCGCCAATGAGCGCCGGCGTTTGTTGCTGTTGGAACTGGCGGTGATCGTTCCGGCGGTGGCATTGATCGCGTTCAACATCTACCACCTGGAATCCATCAAGCGCGACCGCGCGGTGGAGGCTGCGTTTCAGCGCGATTTCAACCAGGTCCTGCTGCTGACGGAAAAGGAAATGGCCTGGCGCGCCTATCGTATGGCGGAGCAGGTGCGCACGCAATTCCCTTCGCCCGATCAAGCGATGCGCCCCGCCCTGGAGCGTCTGCTCCCCTCCCAGCCGGAGATCGTTCACGCCTTCGTGTACGACGCCAAGAATGGCACGACGATGGTGTCGCAGCCGGCCCAGATGGGGGACCGCGATTTTGCCGCCGAGCACGACCGTCTCAAATCGATGTATCACGGCTGGTTTTCCATGGAAGGCAAGGAGATGGTCGAGAAGCTGTGGAAGATCGGGAAGCAGGATGGACGCCCGTTCATCTTCGAGTTCTACGGCATCCCCCGGGGAGGCAAGAAAGTTTATCAGTACGTCATGATGTTTCCTCTCAGGGACGCCCCGGAAGACCGCGTGAGCATCGCCGGCGTGATCTGGAATGGGGATTACCTGGTGCGCTCGTTCTTCCCCGAAGTGCTCAACTACATGACGGATTGCCCCAAGAACCCGGTCCGCGATCAGAATGACCGCTATCGTACCGCGCTGATGCTCCATGCCAAACGCGATAACGTGCCCCTGGCCACTTCCGCGAACTGGGATGGCGGCAATCCCGAGGTGGAGCGCACGATGGAAGCGGCATTTCCCGGGCTTGTCCTTGGCGTGAAATATCGCGGCACGACTATTGCTGCCTTGAGCGATAGGTTCCTTCGCACCAGTTATGCGACCGTAGGCGCGCTGTCGCTGCTGCTGGCCGGCGGCATTTTCCTGAGTTACCGCAGCGTCCGCAAGGAGATGGCGCTGGCCAAGCTGAAATCCGACTTTGTGTCCAACGTTTCCCACGAGCTGCGCACCCCGCTGTCGCTGATCCGGCTCTATGCCGAGACGCTGGAAATGGGGCGGTTGACCGCAGCGGAGAAATATCAGGAGTACTACCAGATCATCCGCAAAGAGAGCGAGCGGCTAACCGCACTGATCAACAACATCCTCGATTTTTCGCGTATCGAGGCCGGCAGAAAGGAATACGAGTTCCGCGAAACCGATATCGCCGAACTGGTGCGAACGACGCTCGATTCCTATCGGTACCAGATCCAGCAGCAGGGCTTCGAACTAGCAGAGCAGATCGAAACTGGCCTGCCGCCGGTCAGCGTTGACCGCGAGGCCATCGCTCGTTCTCTGCTGAACCTGATCAACAACGCCGTGAAGTATTCGGCGCAGAACAAATACCTGGGCGTCAGCGTCCAGCGCTCCAACGGCTCGGTGAAATTGCAGGTCACCGATCGCGGTATCGGCATCCCCCGTTCCGAGCAGGAGAAGATTTTCGAAAAGTTTTATCGTGCGTCCGATCCGCTGGTGCACAACACCAAGGGCAGCGGCCTCGGACTGTCGCTGGTCCGTCATGTGGTCACTGCACACGGCGGGGACGTTTCCGTCGAGAGTGCTCCCGGCCAGGGCAGCACGTTCACCATCATTCTTCCGCTCAGCGGAACGGAGCGCAGCGCGGCGCAGGTGGCTTAGTTTATGGCACTAAGACAGCACAAGATTGCGGCCCCGGTGATCACAAGCAATCACCGCGAGCCGGCATCAGCGACCCGGCCGATGGCGACCATCCTCATCGTGGAAGACGAGCCCAACATGGTTGCCGGCTTGCGCGACAACTTCGAATATGAAGGCTACCGCGTGCTTTCGGCCGGCGATGGGGCCGAGGGCCTGCAACGCGCGCTGACCGATCCCGTGGACCTCGTCGTGCTCGACGTGATGATGCCGCGCATGAGCGGGCTGGAAGTTTGCAAGCAACTCAAAGCAAAGCGGCCCTCCCTGCCTGTCATCATGCTGACGGCACGCGGCCAGGAACTGGACAAGGTGGTCGGCCTGGAACTCGGCGCCGACGACTACGTCACCAAGCCGTTCTCCATCCGCGAGTTGCTGGCGCGGGTGAAGGCGGTGCTGCGCCGCGCGCGCGTCGTTCCCAAAGAGCAGGACCGCTACAGCTTCGGCCCGGTCGAGGTGGACCTGCGCGGCTGCCGCGTGTCGCGCAACGGGATGCGCGTTGATCTGTCGGCGACCGAGTTCGAGTTGCTCAAGTATTTCATCTGCCATGCCGGCGAAAATCTGAGCCGCGAGCGCCTGCTCCAGGACGTTTGGGGCTACGAGAACTTTCCCACTACCCGCACCGTGGACGCGCACATCGTCCACCTGCGCCAGAAGCTGGAACCTGAACCTGAACAACCGCAGTTTTTCCTGACCGTACACGGAACCGGTTACAAGTTTGTGGGCTGATCCGCCTAGCACGGAGTTGTACATGGCCAGCCGGCAGCACCTCTTCCCCGCGCCCGACCCGCGCAACGGCCTGGCGTTCGTCCGAGACCCGGAGAAGCCGCACTCCGCCGCCGAGCAGCTCGCGCGGCTGCGGCTGGAGTTTGCCGAGATCTATCGCGAACTGTACGAAGCCGCGCAGTTACAACGGCAATTGAGTGGACCGCGGTTGCTGCGGCGCGAGGGGTTCGAGATCGCCGCGGAAATCTTTCCCGTGCGCCACCTGTCGGGCGACTTCTACAACGTGACCGACCTCGGCTCCAGCGCGCTGCTGGGCATCGGCGACATCGCGGGAAAAGGGCTGCTGGCCGGTATGTGGTTCACCTACGTACTCGGCTTGACGCGCACCCAGGGCGAAGCGCATGACGACCCCGCGGTCGCGCTCGCCAACATCAACCGGCAGATGTGCGAAGCGCCGGCTGCGCCGCTGACCAGCATGTTCCTGGCGCGCCTGCATTGGGAATCGGGCGAGTTGCTCTATTGCAATGCCGGCCACCCCGCTCCGATCTTGCTGCGCAGCAACGGCGACGTGGAGCACCTGAACCAAGGCGGGCCCGTGCTGGGCGCGGTGTCCGCAGCGCGTTACACCTCCGCGCGCGTCAAGCTGCAGCCCGGAGATACGCTGGTCGGCTATTCCGACGGCCTGATTGAGTGCCGTAATGAAAACGACGAGGAGTTCGGCACTCAGCGCGTGTTGAACGAAATGGTGAATGCGGCGGGCTCGGTCGTGACGGAGAAACTGTTTTCGCTGATTGGCGCGGCACGCGACTTCGCTGGTACCATCGCGCGCGAGGACGACTGCTCACTGCTGCTGGTGCGCCGTGGGGTAGCGCCCGAGTAGCGCCGCCGTCCGGGCGGCGGGCCCTCGGAACTACGTCGGCAAAAACCCCACCCTGTCGCTCAAAACCGGTCGCGACAAGGGTGGGGCATCCCCTGAAGTTTTGCTTCCTTCGCGGGCTTTGCGTACTTTGCGCCCATTGCGTCTAGACTACTTCACGGTGCAAAAGTGAGCACTCCGGAGCAGCAATTCACAGGCTGCAAGTCATTCGTTGCGTGCTACAACGTTGCTTCAGCAGTTGATGACTCCAGCAGTGCAAGGGGGCAGGGGCGGTCAAACTGCGACATGAGCAACGCAGCCCCTATCCCACGGACAGCGGTTTGCGCCGGAAAGTAGTCTAGAGCGCGTCCTTGGAAGCTGTACCCTGGTGGCAGGCGTCCGCACAGCGGACGCCACGAGAATGGCCCAGCACCCCCGAGCCCCGGAGGGGCGAAGAAGTGCTGGGTTAGCGGCCTTCGAAGTGCCGGGACCAGAAAACGGAAAATGGGGAGCGGAAAACGGAAAACTAAGAAACGGGAAACGCTACTGCCCCAACTCCGCCACCAGGTCCCGCAACCCGCCGCCCTGAAACGGCGCAAGCACGAATGTCAGCACCAGCATCGCCAACGCCAGCCAGAACAATCTGCGTCGTCCTGGTGTCAGCCCAGGTTGCAAGGGGACCTGGGGATGACGCATGCCGCTGATGCGCAGCAGCACTGCCCAGAGAATCCATCCGCCCCACCACCATCCGGCGACCAGAAGCGCGATGCCAGTCAACCGCGACGCGAACCGGTGGGCGTGCGGGAAACGCGCGAAGACGATATGACCGCCGTCGAGTTGCCCGCCGGGCAGCAAGTTGAGCGCCGTGGCGAACATGCCTACCCAGGCGGCAATTGCCGTCGGGTGCAGGTACGTGACCGCCAGCGGCAACGTCGCCCCGCCCGCCACGCCGGCCTTAATCAGCAGCCATTGCACCGCGTAAAACACGAGTGGATAGCCGAGCTGGAAATCAGTATCGGCGGTGCTTGCGGTCAGGGGCTTCGACAGCGGCAGCGCGAACGCCAAAGTAATGGCTGCCATCAGGAACCCGGCAATCGGACCGGCGATGCCGATATCAAACAGCGCTGCGCGCGAGCGGATCGGCGACTTAATGCGGATAAATGCGCCGAGCGTGCCGATAAGCGTCGGCGCGGGGATGAAGAACGGAAGCGTTGCCTGCACGCCGTAGTAGCGGCAGTAAAGGTAGTGTCCCATCTCGTGCGCCAGCAGGATCAGCATCAGCGTGGCGCAAAACGGCACCCCTAGCAGCAGACGTGAGGGACCTTCCACCACCCACATCAGAGGGAAAAGCTTCAGCAGGCGCAGGCTTTCGGGGAAGGCGGGTCGGTCATGCAGGTAGTTGTATTCCAGCCCGGCGCCCACCAGCAGGGTGCTGCAGATGGTCGCCAGCAGCAGCAGCAGATTGAGCCAGTAACGCCGCCGCACTGGCCGAACGACGAAGACCTCCACCGGACGGACCACTTCGCAGGTTGAGGTAAGTGGCGGAGTGGAATCAGACATCCTGTGGTTGCCCTGTCCTTCTGCCAATCCACGGAACGCGGGAGTTCCGCATTCGCACAGTCACTGATGATAGATGCTTCCGGCCAACTAAAGAAGCGAATGGCGCCTCAATCTATGGACTGCAATTCCTTGCCGGGCTTGAAGCGCACCGCCTTACCCGGAGGGATATTTACTTCTGCGCCGGTGCGCGGGTTGCGCCCGATGCCGGTCTTGCGCGGGCGCACGTTAAAAACGCCGAAGCCGCGCAGTTCGATGCGGTCGCCGCGCGCCAAGGCCTTCTTCATCGTTTCGAACACCGCTTCTACGGCCACTTCGGCCTTGCTCTTGGTGATCCCGGTCTTGTTGACCACTTCGTTGATAATGTCCAGCTTGATCACAAGCAGCTCCGTTCGGAATTGAGCGCCTCGTTGACCCGGCCAGCGGCCCCGGTGCGCATTGGGGTTGGGCTAAGCTGTTGATGCTAAAGGCGAGAACGGCAGTTGTCAACGGGAGCGCTGCGGCTTCGATACGGCCCACGTAATTGTTCCACGTGGAACAACTGTTTCCCGCATGCGCGATTGCGGGTTGCTGCATCCGCATTCTGCCCATTAACATGAGCTTACCCCACCATACTTGATCACCGGAACGCGAAGGAGACGCATGGCCATTAAGAGTGACACCTGGATCCGGCGCATGGCGCTGGAGCACGATATGATCAATCCGTTTGAAGAGAAGCAGGTGCGCAACGGCGTCATCAGCTACGGCCTGTCCTCCTACGGCTACGACCTGCGCGTCGCCGACGAGTTCAAAGTGTTCACCAACGTCATGAGCGCCGTGGTTGACCCCAAGTGCTTCGATGAACGTTCCTTTGTGACGGTGCGCACCAATTGCTGTATCATCCCGCCGAATTCGTTTGCGCTGGCGCGCTCGGTGGAGTACTTCAAGATTCCGCGCGATGTGCTGACTATCTGTGTCGGCAAGTCCACCTACGCGCGCTGCGGCATTATCGTGAACGTCACGCCGTTTGAGCCGGAGTGGGAAGGCTTTGTCACGCTGGAAATCTCCAACACCACGCCGCTGCCCGCCAAGGTGTATGCCAACGAGGGCCTGTGCCAAATCCTGTTCTTCCAGTCGGACGAAGTTTGCGAGACCAGCTACAAGGACAAGAAGGGCAAGTACCAGGCGCAGAAGGGGATTGTGTTGCCGAAAATCTAGTAGCCAGTACCCAGTACTCAGTACCCAGTAGCAGCAAGCAACAAGCAGCGAGCAAAAGCCTCCGCCTCGGCTGAAACAATTTCTTGGGAACAAAACACCAACGGCTCCCCGCGAGGGAGCCGTTCGTACTAGAAACCAGAAACTAGAAACTAGAAACTCGCTTAGCGCGCCTCAGACTCTTTGTACATGTACTTGATAGCGGGCTTGTAGACGAGAACGTTGGCTTGTCCGCTGCGCGTTAGCTTGATGCAGTTCCGGTCATACCACTCGATGACGCCGTGCAGCTCCTCACCGTCCTGGAGCACAACCACCATCGCGGTTTTCGACTGCATCTGCTTCTGGTAATAGAAATTTTCGGCGTGCGTCTGCTCCGGCGGAGGCGCCTTCTTGGCGGGCGCGCCTGCAGGCCGCTCGCGCCGCTCCGGCGGAGCTTCACTGCGCAGTTCGGCACGGTGGTTCAGCGTCGGGCGGATCAGCTTCCGGTTGGCGAACCCTTCGCGTTCCGGTTCCGGTGCTCTGCCGACTGCGGTCGAATCCATTCCTTCTTTCATCGCGTGGCCGCCTCCCCCAGCCGATACGGCGCCGGGAACAACTGATCGCTCAGCAAACTCCTCGGCGCCCGCGGGCAAAGTGACCTCAAACGAAAAAGTGCGAGCGCTGAAACCCAGAAAGGTCTGAGGTGTGAACTTGCTTTTAAACGTACCATAGGAACCGGGGTAACACAATCCTAGGTGAATGCCTGAGCGGCGAACAAGCAATGCGGAGAAACGCGGCGCAACTTGGCGTGCGCCGAAGAGCGCAACGCGAACGTGAAACCCCACGGAGAACGTCAGTTGAAGCGGGCGGCCGAGGCGCCGGCCGCAAGCTCGCGCAGCACGTCGAAGATCTCCGATTGTGTTTCCGAAAGGGGAGCGATGGCCTGTAGCGGGACAGTCACCGAGAAATGGGGAGAAGTGCGGCGGAAGCAAACCGTCTGGCAATCGCACTCGCGCGAGGCGATCAGGGCACGACGCATAGTGGTGATGTCGCGCTGCCAGTCGTGGCGCGTGGTCAGCACGAAAGGCCCGGCCTGCTCCAACATCCAGCTTCGTGATTTAGTGGGCAAGCGGCGACGGGTACGCCCGTACCAGCGGTGGTTGTGGACTTCGAGGTTGAAGCTGGGGGCGCCATCCAAATCGGCCTGAAAGGTCAACGTCTCCTGCTGCTTGCGGATGCGGGCGGCGAGCCAGGAGACGGGCAGTTCGCGCGGAATCAACTGGACTATGGCGGAAGCATGATGGAAGAGTGACGGCGCGAGCCGCATCTGTACGCTGAAACGCGACGGGGAGAACCAGTGCAGCCCGGCCACCTGCGCATGGCCACGAAAGGCATGCTCAATCCAGCGCAGCACCTGGAGCCCACGACGCCGGTTGTAGCGCACAAAGCAGCAGTACCAGATCACGACCAGCAGTGCTCCCGCGAGCACATCGACCACTAAGATCCGCACCAGCATCCCAATGTCTCAGATGCCAATGCCCCCCATTACCGATGTCAAAAGAAAGCTGTGGAAATTCGGGGGGGGGGTCTTGGGGGAGTATCCTGCTTGCACTAAGCGCAGTGCAAGCGCCCGGCGGGGGAAGGACTGCCGCTTGGGTGGGGGAAACGGGCAACGAGAAACGGAAACCGGAAACAACTACAGCCCCTTATAGCTTCCCCCGTCCACCAGCAGGGTTTGTCCGGTGATCATGGCGGCGCGCTCGGACGCCAGAAACACCACTGCATCCGCCACTTCCGCAGGCTGGGCGATGCGGCCGGCTGCAGTCCCTTCGGCCCATTTGTCAATGATCGCCCTGGTCTCCAGGCCGGCGGCGTGGGCGCGATGGTGCGCCAGTTCCTTCAGGCGTTCGGTGGCGGTGTAGCCCGGGGCGATGTTATTGAACGTGAGACCATCGCGGCCGAACTCGTTGGAAAGACTCCGCATCAGCGCGACCACCCCGGTGCGGACCACGTTGGAATACACCAAGTCAGGGATGGGCTGCTTCACTGCAACCGAGGTGATTGCGATCAGCCTGCCCCAGCGGGCGCGCTGCATGTGGGGAATGACCTCGCGGGCGAAATGGATGGTGCTCAGCAGGTTCATCTCGAAGGCGCGCCGCCATTCCTCGGTGCTGGTTGCCAGAAAGCCCTTCGCGGGCGGGCCGCCGGCGTTGGTAACGCATACGTCAATGCGTCCGTACTTCTGCGCCACCACCTCCACAAATCTCTTCACACCTTTTTCATCAACTACGTCCAGCGTCTGAGCGAAGACATCCGCCTTATGCTTATCGCGGATGGCTGCGGCCGTGGTGTTGATGTTCTTCTCGCTGCGGGAGCAGATCGCCAGCCGTGCGCCTTCCGCGGCGAGCGCTTCGGCGATGGCCCGGCCCAGCCCCTGGCTGGCGGCGGCCACTATCGCCACACGATCCTTTAGTCCAGTATTCATGCGGCGGCGATTATACGGGTATGGCGGTCGTAACCCAAAGGAAGAAATGCGGTGCGGTCGTCATGAACCGGGCCCAGGCGGTTCCGGCCCTCTACTCTAATCGCTGCCCTTGAACCTCACTTCCACCTGGACGGAGCTCTCAATAGGGCTGCCGTTCAGGGTCGCCGGCTCGTAGCGCCACTGCCTCAGGGCCTCCAAGGCCGCGTGATGGAACATAACCATGCCGCGCACCACCCGCATGTTGGTCATTCGGCCTTCCTTGTCGATTACGGCGCTGACCACGACGGTGTCATTCACCTTCACGTTCTTGGCGATGCTGGGATACACCGGCGCCACCGATTTGAGCAGCCGGGCGGGCAAAAACTGCGACGGTTTGGCGGCCGCCACCGCGGGAACGTAAGGCTTGGCGGTCAGCTCGGGCAGCGCGTTTGTGGTAACGGTGACGGCCGGCGCGGCCACTTCCGGTTCGGGCTCCGGCTTGGGACGGGCGGTCGGCATTAGGATAGCCAGCTCTTTCCTCTCCGGCAGGACAGCAGCCGGCTCCGGCTCGGCGGCCGTGGGCTTCGCTACCCCCGTGGCGTTTACCTGTGGCGTCTGGGCTTTTGCCGGTTCATTGCTGCTGCGGGCTGTGATGGTGACCGGCTCTGCGCCGGGCGGGGCAGGCGTGGTGACGGGATCCGGCATTGCGGGCGTGGTCTCGGGAACTATTTCATCAGACACGGCAGCGAGCACCGGGACGGTGTTCGACCGGTTCGCATGCAAGCGCCAGCCGCCAATCGCCACCAATGCCACCACGCCGACCGCGACGGCGGCGAACCGGGCACGCTTGCGACCTTGCCGCGCCGGCTTTTGCAGTTGGTCAAGCATGGCAAATGCCGGAGGGGGCGTTGGCGCCACGGGATGAAACACCGCCGGACCCGGGTCCTCAGCCGGGAGCAGGAGATCCAGCTTGCCTGGTCTGGGCGGCTCGCTTGGCGGGGGCACTATCGGGACAGCACTCGTCCGCGGCGCCGGCTTGGGCGGTTCGACCGCGGTGATCTCGTTAATCAGGGCACTGGCCTCCCGCAACGTCGGCGCGGGCATCTGGAGCAGGGTTGTGGCCGCTGCTACCGGCGCCGCGGGCCCTGCCGGTGGTTCCGGCGGAGCCGGTGCAACTTCCCGCTCAGGCGGAGTGGCGTTCGCCTCGCGCGCTGCCAGTTCCCCGGCGATGTCGGCCAAAGTCGTCAGGACGGAAACACTCCCGTCGAAAGCCTTGGGCACCGGGGCAAACACCGCGAGTACGCCACGCACCTTCTGCCCGCATCGGATTGGGGCGGCGATCATGGACCGCACTCCCAGCGCGCGGCACAGCTCGGCATTGGCGCGACGGTCGTTCTCGGTGTCGCTGCATACCTGGACGGTCGCCGAAATGAAACAGAGGCCAGCAAAGCTGCCTTCGCTGACGGGAACGCCGACATCGGGCGCCGAGTCGCCTGTGCTGGCGACGGTGAGGAGTTCGTCTCCTTCGCACAACGCGATGGCGGCGCCGCTGCCGCCGGTCAGCTTACAGGCCCGGGCAGCAATGTCGGCCAGTTGCGCGGCTTGAGAGGCGTGGGGAAGGGTACTTGCGCTCATAACTGACTCCCTACTCAGCCGAATTCGGTGGCCTGGTTGTCGCCCTTATCATCCCACCGTCCGGTGCGACCGTACGTACTCTTGGCCGTTGTGTCAGTAACGAAGGTCGCTGGGCGGACCTGTACTCTGGTCATTGGCCGCCCTCGCCCGATTTGCGTTAGCGTCGCTGTACCGGAGGGAAGCATGGTGATGAAAAGCATCACGGATGTGCTGAACGAGAAGGAGGCGCGGATCGAGGTCCTGCGAAGCGAGATCGAAGCGTTGCAGGCGGCCGCCCGTATCCTGGCTGAGACCGGGGACGTGAAGCCCCCGCTGCCGAACGCGGACAAGGTCGCCGTGATCTCGAAGAACTGGCCGTAGGGCTTATTTCGGTCGGGCTGTCGGCGACTCGTTGAGCACGTAGATGGGCACCGGTCCGGCGGCCTGCACATGGTTTTTTTCGAAGCAGACCTTGATGCGGCGGCGCAACTCGCGCATCACCCCGTACTGCGCGCCCGGCTTGGTCTTTACCAGCATCAGGTAAACCACCTCGCCAGGCGCGATGCGCTCGATGCCCGGCACGTCCAGATCGCCAACCAGCGCGTCGGCAAAGGCCGGGTCATTGCGGATTTCCTGCGCCACTTCCTTCAGCAGGCCGATAATGCGATCGCTATCCTCCTGGTAACTGACGGCCATGTGCAGCGCGGTCTGCGTCCAGTCGCGGGTCAGGTTTGAAACCACATTGATCTGGCTGTTAGGAACCGTGTGCAGACTGCCATCGGCATCGCGCACTACGGTGCGGCGCAAAGTCATGTATTCGACCGTGCCGGTCACCCCCGCCACTTTCACGACGTCGCCGATGTCATATTGGTTCTCCATCAGGATGAAGAACCCATTGATGACGTCCTTCACCAGCGTCTGCGCTCCGAAACCGATGGCCAAACCGGCGATGCCCGCGCTGGCCAGCAACGGTCCTATGTTAATTCCCACCACCGGCAGGATTTGCATGGCGGCAACGAACAAAACGATAAACAGGCCGACGCCATTGATAACGCTCGCCAGCGTGCGCAACTGCTGGCTGCGCAGGCCCGCAAGGTCCTGGCGGCGGGTGAAATCGGTCAGGCGGCGCGTGACCACATGCAGCAGGCGGATGAGAATAAACGCCACCAGCAGCACGAGGACGATCTTGGGCGCGTCGCTGCGCAGGAACTCCAGCAGGTCGATGCGCCAGCGTTGCAGCAGTTCGCTGATGTTGTGAATTTGCTGCTGTCCAGGCATATTTCTGCGCGCGATTATAGCAAGGGAGCATCAGGACATCGGGTTGTCGGGACATCTTGAATTGGTCCTCTGAGCCCCCTGTGCCGCCTGTGGTTAAATGGGTACGCTCAACCACGGAGGATACAGATCCCGGCAGAGCTGGAGGCATCTAGAGCCACATGCGTAAGATCGTTAAGGCGGCACTCGTCATTTCTGGTGTGGCTGTGGGCGCTGCCGTGTACGCACTGGCCGACCGCAGCATTGATGCTCCTGCGACCGTCGGTTCGGTTGACCTGGAGCGCTACGGGGGCCAGTGGTACGAGATCGCGCGTTACCCGAATCGTTTCCAGCGAAGGTGCGCGACCGACGTGACCGCCACCTACAGGTTACGCCGTGATGGCAAGATCGAAGTCATCAACGCATGCCGCCACGCGGACGGCGCCAGCCAGATCGCCCGCGGTACCGCGCGTGTTGTGGACCGGCGCACCAACGCCAAGCTCAAGGTGACCTTCTTCTGGCCGTTCTCGGGCGATTATTGGATCGTGGACCTCGGCGCTGACTACGAGTATTCAGTGGTCAGCGAACCGACGCGCAAGTACCTGTGGATCCTGAGCCGCCGCGCGCATATGGACGAGGCCCAGTATCGCCAAATCATCCTGCGCCTGGAGTCGCGGGGATTCGATACCGCGAAGCTCGTGCGCACTCCGCAAAGCAAAACCTAACCACGGATTCACACGGATTCACACGGATCGGAAACTACCGAATCATTGGTTCACCGAATTAGTGAGTCATTGCGTGCTGCGATCAATGATTCAGTGACTCACTGAATCAATGATTCAGTTCTTGATCCGTGTAAATCCGTGGTTAGGGTTTTTACGGATGTGCATTTGTGAACTTGATGAGCAGTTCCAGTTTGCCCGCAGCATCACCGGAATCAATGGAATAGGCCGCGACGGGAATCGCCTCCTTGATTGAATCGGCGCGGCCCGCAGCGACCAAGGCGGCAGCCGCATTCAGTAGTACAACGTCTCGCCGGGGTGAGCGGTCACCCGCCAGGATGGCGCGGATGATCGCCGCGTTATCGGCCACATCACCACCGGAGATTGCCTGCATCGGCGCACACGCAAAACCGAATTGTTCCGGGGTGATGGTGTAGGTCCGCACTGCACCGTCACGCACCTCGGCGACTTTTGTTGCTCCAGTGATAGTGATCTCGTCCAGCCCGTCGCCGCCGTGCACAACCAGGGCGCGATGCAAACCCAGGTGCAGCAGCGCGTGCGCCAGCTTCTCGACAAGCTCCTCCGAGTAAACGCCCACGACCTGCGCTGAAGCGCGCGCGGGATTCGTCAGGGGGCCGAGCAGATTGAAGACCGTGCGCAGCCGGAGCTCGCGCCGTGCGGGTTGCACGTACTTCATTGCCGAATGCATGGCGGGGGCAAACAGGAACGCAATTCCCACCTGTTGCAAACATTGCGCCACCCGCGCGGGCGACAAGGTGAGTTTTACGCCGAGGGCTTCGACCACGTCGGCGGAGCCGCATCGCGACGTGACGCCGCGATTGCCGTGTTTGGCCACGCGCACGCCTGCGCCCGCCACGGCGAGCGCGGTGGCGGTGGAAATGTTGAAGGTGTTGCTGGCATCGCCCCCCGTCCCGCAGGTGTCCACCAGCGCATCGCGTTCCGTGCCGCTAACGTCCAGCGCGTGGTCTTCAGGCAGTTGCAGCGGGGTGGCGGCGGCGCGGATCGCCTCGGCGAACCCGACGATCTCGTCCACCGTTTCGCCCTTCATGTGCAGCGCCACCAGCAGGGCCGCAATCTGCGCGTCGGTACAGTTGCCGGCAAGGATTTCCGCCATTACCGCGCGCGCCTGCTCGCGCGAGAGAGACTCGCGGTGATTGGCGAGACGATGGAGCGCATCGGTGATCATGGGAACTTCGTCGGGAGTTGCTCAGTATGCTAGCACGAACCCTGCGGCGAACTGTTGCCGGAGCCGCCGCATCGAATTCTGCAATGCCAGAGCGGGGCAACTACCACATTCTTGTGATTGACGGCGACCCTCGTCTGGGTCAGACGCGGTGCATGCTGCTGCAGAACAGCGGCTACCGGACATCCTACGCGGCAAACTACGCGCAAGCCCGGACGCTGTGGGCGCCGCAGGTCTTCGACCTGGTCCTGATTGACGTGGAACGCGAGCCGGAAGTGGCGCTGGAGTTCTGCGAGGAGCTGAAGGCGAAGGACCCACGCCAGCTAATCGCGCTCGTTGCCGGACATCATGTCTGGGTTCGGCCCAATCCTTGTCCCGACGACGTGATCGCGCCCGAGCACGGTCCCGCGTATTTTTTTGAAGCGGGTGAAGGAACTGCTGGAGGGCCAGGCGGCCCCTGCCTAGCCCGACAGCGAAAAGTCTTTGCCCGCGCGCCCTGGCTGGCATAAAATCCGCTTTCAACCACTGAATTACAAGGTGCAGGGGAGGAGCCCGGCACCCGCCGGCGATGAGCCGGAGCTACATCGGCGACTGGAAATCCAACATCCGGCCTGCAATTCGCGATAGCCGTTGGGGTGCGTGCGTTCCCGGTGGACTGTTCGCGTGTTGCGAGGCCCTTAACCGGGCGGAGATGGCCGCCCCGAAAAGCATCGAGCCCATGAAAATTCACGAATATCAGGCAAAGAACATCCTCGCCAGGTACGGCGTGATTGTGCCGTACGGCGAAATGGTTATCACTGCGGAGGAAGCGGAAGCCGCGGCCAAAACGCTGTTCAGCCATGGCGCGCGCGGGGTGGTGGTGAAAGCTCAGATCCACGCCGGCGGTCGCGGCAAGGGCGGCGGTATCAAGGTGGTGAAGGAGTGGACGGACGTGCTGGGTGTGGCGCGTACCATGCTGCGCACGAAACTCGTCACTCCCCAGACTGGACCGGAAGGCCGGCAGGTGCGGCGGCTGTTGGTTGAAGAGACGTTGCCTATTGAGAAGGAGTACTATCTCGGGCTCGTGCTCGACCGCCAGACGTCGAAGTTCGTCTTCATGGCGTCGAAGTTCGGCGGCATGGAAATCGAGGAGGTCGCCGCGCAAGATCCCGATGCAATCGTAAAGGAATACATTGAGCCAGGCCTGGGATTGCAGAGTTACCAGGCGCGCAAGCTGGCATTCGCGCTCGGTTTGAAGCCCGCCCAGCTTCCTCAGGCGGTAAAAATCATGAAGGGGCTCTACCGCGCGGCGGTCGAAAATGACATGTCACTGGTAGAGATCAACCCGTTTATCTCGACCACTGATGGCCGGCTGTTCGCCCTGGACGCAAAGGTGAATTTCGACGACAACGCCCTGTGCCGCCATCCGGAAATCCGCGAACTGCGCGATGTTAGCGAAGAGGACCCGCTGGAAGTGGAAGCCAGCAAGTACGGCTTGAACTACATCAAGCTGGACGGCAACGTCGGTTGCATGGTGAATGGCGCCGGTCTGGCCATGGCCACCATGGACATCATCAAATACGCGGGCGGCATGCCGGCCAACTTCCTGGATGTGGGCGGCGGCGCAAACGAAGACCAGGTGACGCACGCGTTCGAGATCCTGTTGAGCGACAAGCACGTCAAGGCGGTGCTGATCAATATTTTCGGCGGCATCTTGCGCGTGGATACGCTGGCCAACGGGGTGGTCGCGGCGGCCAAGAGCACCAACATCAAATTGCCGATCGTGCTTCGCCTGGAAGGCACCAATGTCGAGGCGGGCCGCGAAATTCTGCGCAACAGCGGACTGAATTTCATCGTCGCCGAAACCATGAAGGATGCGGCCGAGAAGGTGGTCGCGGCCGCGGGCAAGGTCCAATAACAGATTTTTGCCGACCAAAGTTTGCCGGCCTGCTGCAAGGCCTGGAACAAAGGACTGAACATGAGCGTTCTCGTAGATAAATCGACTCGAGTAATCGTCCAGGGATTGACCGGGCGCGAGGGCACGTTCCACGCGCGGCAGTGCGCCGATTACGGCACCAAGATCGTGGGCGGCGTGACCCCCGGCAAAGGTGGCACCACGCACGAGGGCTGGCCGATCTTCGATAGCGTGGAAAAGGCCGTGCGCGAAACGGGCGCTAACGCCAGCGTCATCTTCGTGCCGCCGCCGTTTGCCTCCGACGCCATCATGGAAGCGGCCGATGCCGGCATCCCGCTGATCGTCTGCATCACCGAAGGCATTCCCACCACCATGATGGTGGATTGCTGGGAGTTCCTGAAAAAGCGGAATTCGCGGCTGATCGGGCCGAACTGCCCGGGCATCATCTCGCCCGGGAAGTGCAAGATCGGTATTATGCCGGGACACATTCACCGCGAAGGCAACATCGGCATCGTGTCGCGCTCGGGCACGCTGACCTATGAAGCCGTCTTCCAGTTGACGCAGCGGGGCATCGGGCAATCCACCGCCATCGGCATCGGCGGCGACCCCATCATCGGCACGAACTTCGTGGATGCGCTGCGCTTGTTCGAGGCCGACCCGGAGACCGAAGCCATTATCATGATCGGCGAAATCGGTGGCAACGCCGAGGAGACCGCGGCCGCATTCGTGAAGGACAACGTCACGAAGCCGGTGGTGGCCTTCATCGCCGGACAAACCGCGCCTCCGGGACGCCGCATGGGCCACGCCGGCGCCATCATTAGCGGCGGCAAAGGCACGGCAGCGGAAAAGATTCGCGCGCTGGAAGCGGCCAACATTCGCGTCGCCAGGTCGCCGGCCCTGATCGGCGAAACCCTGGTGCAGACGATCGGCGCCAAGGCAACCAGGGCGTAAACACATTCCGTGCAAGAAACAAGGCGGGCTGCGATGGCCCGCCTTGTTTCTTTCATGCTGCAAGTTGTCACGCCTGGCAACAAGCAGCCAGCAACTGGCAGCCATTAAAGCAGCCACCGCAACGAGCCGTCCGCAAGATGCACCTAGCGCAACGAGCACCCAGCCACCCATTCCGCTGGAAGATTCCACTTGCCCTCCTGAGCGAAGCGAGGAACCTCCATTTGTGCTGTTAGCATGACGGATTCCTCGCCTCCGCTACCTCCGGCCCAGAATGACAATTCCACTTGCTTGAATTGTCGTGGCAACAACGCTAGCTGCCTGCTTCTGGTTGCTTGTTGCTGCCATCCGTACCCCGGTCACATTTTGTTACCGAAGTCATGTTTACCACCTAGCGAATATCCGATTACCGTGAGGAGGCTTGTGTTGCGCCGCGAGCAGTCGCTCCGGGGGAACACAACAGGAGTTGCAAGTTGGGAATGCGCAAGATCCGCGCTTCAGCGGCCAACTGGATGATGCTGGGCGTAACCGTGGCCGCCGCCACGGCCTCCGCGATTGCTCTGTCGCAGTTCCGCGCTCAAGCTGATTCGTACCGTCAGACGCAGCTCCTGTTGGCGCGAACTGAGGGTAGCCTCTACAAGCTGCACGCTCTGAAGCAGCCGGCGCCGGAATGTGCGGCGCTATCACGCGCCGGGCGGTGGGAATGGGACGCAACCAAGGCGGGCCTGGCGCAACAGGCGAACGCGCTGCTCAACCTCAAAGATAACGCTGACCTTCAACATGTGGCGGTTGCCATTCACGCCTATGTTGCCGAAGCTTCCCCGTGTGAAACGGCCGCAGGCGAGGCAGGCCGCAGGTACATGAACGCGGTGCAGGAGCTGAACACCGCGATGACCGATTACGACAAAGCGGCGCGCGAGTCCATCTGGCGATCGGAAGTCGAAGGCGCGCTGGGCCTGCTGGCCTTCGTCTTCGCGCTGGCCGCTATCCTGTGGCGCCTCGGCTCTGCGCGGCGCAAGGCGGAGTTTGCCGCGGCTGAAGCGCACGTGCTGGAGCGCAGTGACCGGCGTTTCCGCACGCTGACCGAGCGCTCTTCCGACCTGATCGCCATTCTCGATGAAAGCGGCGCCCTGCAGTACCTGAGCAGTTCTGTCGGAAATGTTCTGGGCTACAACGAGGAGCGGCCTTTCTCGTCGTCGTCGCTGCTGGAGATCATTCATCCCGACGACAAGGAAAGTGTGTTGCAGGCGTTGCGCGCGGTCGCGCAGACGCAGCAGAGCCGGCAAATCGAGACGCGTTGCCGGCACGCCAACGGCACCTGGCGCACCTTCGAATTCATCGTCAGTAACGGCTTCAACACTGACGGTATCAACGGTCTCGTCGTCAATGGCCGCGACATCACCGAACGCAAGCGCACCGAAGAGAAACTTGTTTACGATGCGTTTCACGATGCGCTCACCGGGTTGCCGAACCGGGCCTTGTTCTTGGAGCGCTTGCAACGCGCCGTCAACCGCGCGCGGCGCGATCCGGAATATCACTATGCGGTGCTCTTCATTGACGTGGACCGTTTCAAGCTGGTGAATGACAGCCTGGGACACAACGCGGGCGATCGGCTCCTGATCGAAATTGCCGCGCGGCTCAACCAGTGCATCCGGCAGACCACCCCCGACCGGATTCGCCCCGCGGGTGATGACACCCTGGGCCGGCTGGGGGGCGACGAGTTCACCATCCTGGTTGAAGAATTACGCGAAACGGTGGATGCCGACCGCGTGGCGCAGCGCATTCTCAGTCGCTTCGATGAGCCGTTTGAGATTGAGGGCACGGAATTATACGCGACTGCCAGCATCGGAATTGCCATGGGCTCGCCCGACTACCACTCCGCCGATGACGTCATGCGCGACGCCGACATTGCCATGTACCAGGCCAAGGCTGTCGGAGGAGCGCGGGTGCAGATCTTCGATGCCGGCATGCAAGATTACGCGCGCAGCCGGCTGCAGTTGGAAACCGATCTGCGTCACGCCGTAGAACGCAACGAACTGCGCGTCTTCCTGCAGCCGATTGTCTCCTTGGAAAACGGTACCGTCGTGAGTGTCGAGGCGCTGGTCCGCTGGGAGCATCCGGAACGCGGGCTTTTGCCGCCTGCGGAGTTCATCCACGTCGCCGAAGACACCGGATTGATCGTGCAGATCGGCCGCTGGGTGATGCGCGAAGCGTGCCTGCAATTACGGGCGCTGCAAGATTTCGCCCCGCGAACTTCGCCGCGCACGGTGAGTGTCAATCTTTCCGCCAAGGAATTCGCGCAGCCCAACCTGGTCGAAGAGGTCAGAGAGGCCTTGGCCATAGCCAAGCTGCCGCCTTCCGCGCTGCGCATCGAGATCACCGAGACGGTGGCCATGACCGACGTCGAACGGGTAGAGAAAACGCTCGGCCGTTTGAAGGAGCTGGGAGTCGGCCTCAGCATTGACGATTTCGGTACGGGATACTCGTCGCTTTCCTACCTGAAGAGATTCCCCGTGGACACGCTGAAGATCGACCGCTCGTTCGTGATGACGCTGAATACCGATCACGAGAGCCGCGAGATCGTAAGGACCATCCTGAATCTGGCCTCCAACCTCAAGATGGACGTGGTGGCGGAAGGTACAGAAACACCGGCCCAGATCGCCGCGCTCCAGCGAATGAATTGCAAGTACGCCCAGGGCTACTACTATTCGCCGCCGGTCGCACGCGGCGCGCTGGAGAAGGTACTGGAACGGCACGCCGAGCCAAGCGCCGCCTCCAAGACTGCTGCAAAATAATCGCTGCTCTTCAGTGCAAGAATCTCATCAGCACCTCTACCGCTGTGATGTGCGGCTACCTGGCTGCGATTAAGCGTTGTCCGGAGCAGAACCAGAGTTCGTGCATCCCGACGAATGGCAAGGGCACGAAACTGGGTCCCCGAAGGGACGCTAGAAAATACCCAGGTACGCGCCGGTTGGGGACGTGATTCCCGGTGCATCCCACACGAAATACACCTTCTCTGGTTTCGTTCTAAAGCTCATCTGCGCCGCTGGCGCAGCAACTCCTTACACAACTGCTGTACGCGCCGCTCGCGTATGCCGTTGCGAAACTGGTCGGGTGCGTTAACGCGGACGATCTCTTTGCGCGCCCATTCCAGCGCGTCCATCGCCTGGCGCATGGTGTACACCTTTCGCTCTGGTCCGCGCACGATCATCGCCTAGCGGCTCCGCACTCCCGTGTGCGACTCGATTACCTCGGCGATGCGCTTCAGCGCGGCGGCACTCTGCGGCGCGTGCTCGCCGAACAACTGGAAGTCATGCGGCATGTCGTGCCAGGTTTCCAGGGTGACATCCGCCCCGCGCGCCCTGGCGTTTTCCGCGAAGGCGCGAATGCTGTCGTACAGGATTTCGAGTCCGCCGGCCTGGATGTAAATCGGCGGCAGACCGCGCAGATCCGCATTTTTGAAACACAGCGGCGGATCGCGGTACCGCTCAGGATCGCAGAACCAGCGCGACCATTCCTGCAGCATGTATGGGTCAATAAAATCGAACTCTGCGTTCTTTGACATGGCCGCGCGGCCCGCGTCGAAGTCGGTCGGTGGCGAGATGGCGATGGCCAGTACCGGCAGCGGCAGACCGGCATCGCGCGCTTTCAGCAATAGGCCGAGTGTGAGATGAGCACCTGCAGAATCGCCCGCCACAATCAGGTCACCGGGACCGGTATCTTCGAGCAAGAAGCGATAGGCGTTCAACGTATCCTCAAGCTGTGCGGGAAACCGGTGCTCCGGCGCCAGCCGATAGTCGAGCGCGAAGGTACGCGTTTTCGCGTGCACCGTTATGTGCGCGATCAGGTTGCGATACGACTTGGGACAAAACGCGTATCCGCCGCCGTGCAGATACAACAACGTGGCGCGAGTATCGCCCGCGCGCGGGACAAACCAACTGCCCTTGAACTCCTCGCCCGCAAGAGGCGTGATGGTTACCTCCGACAGCACCGGCCAGTTAATCACCATCGAGTCCAGGTAGAGCCGCGCTTTCCTGACGTCGTGCAGATTGAAGGCTTCAGTCAGTTGCGCCTTCATCATCTGTGTGGTCAGTTCGACAAACACGTTCCAGGTCGGTAGGCGCGGGCCCTGGCGGCGGCGGCGCAGCAACACTTCCGCAGTCGCTTTACATGCCACCGCCATGCTGCGGATGCGGTACTGCACCGGGCCGCTGAATTCGACCTTAACGTTCATGCCATGAAGAAACGTGCCGCCAGAATCATAGCTGGTTTGCTAGGCATAGAACATCCGCACCCAGCGATGCGGACGCAAGGCGCGCAACAGCTCCTCAGAAAGCGGTCCCGCACCAGCGGCGGCGATGTTTGCGGCCACGTGCTCGGGCGTGCGCATGCCGGGGACAACGGTGGAAACCGCCGGATGCGACAAGCAGAAGCACAGTGCCAACCGTGGCAACTCGTCAATCGAAATTCGCGCGGTCCGTGCGATTGCCTGCACGCGCTCCCAAACTTCCTGCCGGCGGTTGCCCGCGAAGTAAACGTTGCGGAAATCACCCGGCTCAAACGTAGTTTCAGGGCGTATCTTGCCGGTCAGGCCGCCTTCGTCGAACGGCACGCGCGCGATCACGCCGATGTTATGTGTGCGGCAGTAGGGAAACAACTCGTCTTCCGGCGACTGGTCGAAAATGTTGTAGATCACCTGCACGGTGTCAATCAATCCGGTGGCGAGCGCTTTCAGTACGTTTGCCGGTTCATGATCGTTAATTGAGATTCCCACGAAGCGCACCTTGCCGGAACTGCGCATTTGTCGCACCGTTTCCAGCCACTCGTCCTGATCGGCCCACTCGTCGTTCCACACGTGGAACTGATAAATGTCCACCGTGTCGCGGCCCAGGTTGGCAAGCGTCTGATCGAGGCACTGAAGCACGTAAGACTTGGGGAAGACATCGCCCAGCGGCGTCGCCGCGCGTGCCGGCCAGATCATGTTTTTGGGCGGAACTTTGCTGGCGATGATGACATCCGCCGAGTTGCCGAACGCCTGGTTGAGCAGGCGTTCGCTGTGTCCCGTGCCGTAGGCCAGCGCCGTGTCGTAGAAGTTCACGCCGGCATCGCGCGCCGCCTTCAGCGAGCGAACCGAGAGCTCGTCCTCGGCGCCGATCCACATGCTCTTGCCGATCCCCCAGGCGCCGAAGCCGATTTCACTGACGCTGAGTCCCGTTTTGCCGAGAGTGCGCTCCCTCATCCGGTTTGGCTCCTCACTGCCGGAACTGCTGGATTGTGTAGCCGTTCAATGTAGCAGATTGACCGCGCAAGAGTCGCCGCTTGCGCGCCCCAAGGGCGAGCAGATGTGGACCACCATCAACTTGCGAGTAAGTCAGGGCGGGGTGCCACCCTGGCTGGCGGAGCGCGCCGCCTGCGCCCGCTGTCTGGCGAGGGCCAGAGCGCGCGCGTGCAATTGTTCTGCTTCGGGCAAGAGCGTCAGTGCCTTGAGAACCTGCGGATCGGCCCGCGCCTGGACCTGCAAGCCGGCTTCGACACCCGCCAGGTCGGTGGTGATCTCCTGCGCCAGCTTCGTTTTGATCCAGTCGAGGTTGCGGTTCCATTCGTCTGGAGTGAACTCCACATCTTTGCTAGTGGCGTACTGAGCGAAGTCAGCCAGCAGTTGCTCATCTACATTGACGTTCTTCAGATCGGGATTCGCGGCGGCGAAGTTGCGCGCGAAATCGAAGAAGACATAACGCACGAGCAGTTGGTTTTGCAGGTTATCGAGCTTCGGAGCAGGTATCTTCACGTCCGGGGTGATGCCCCCGCCGCCATATACCGGGCGGCCCGTGTCGGTGTACCGGACCTCGCGATTCGCGTCGTCGTCGTTGGACCCGCGGCCGTAAAAGTAGTCGAACAGCGACAAGCCCGAGTACTTGCGCTGGATCGTTCGCCCGCTGGGCGTGTAATAGCGGGCGGTGGTCAAGGCCACTCCCGTCCGGTCGGACAACGGAAAGACGGTCTGCACCAGGCCTTTGCCGAACGTGGTCTCGCCCACGACGATCGCGCGGTCATGGTCTTGGAGCGCGCCGGCCACAATCTCTGCCGCCGAGGCTGTGCCGCGGTCGACCAGCACTACAATGGGGTAGTTCCTGCCATTGTTGCCGTTTTCGGCGCGATAGACGCGTTCCGCCGAGCTCCGCCCATGCTGGGAAACGACGATCGCCCCCTTGGGGAGGAACTTGTCCGCAACCCCGACTGCGGCATCCAGCAACCCGCCGGGATCTTGGCGCACGTCGAGGACCAGGCCCTTCAGAGCGCCGAAATTGTTGAGCGCTCGCTGGACCTCG
This sequence comes from Terriglobales bacterium, assembly GCA_041946775.1. Lineage (GTDB taxonomy): Bacteria > Acidobacteriota > Terriglobia > Terriglobales > Acidobacteriaceae > JBHGBA01. Next base: position 11,065 of record JBHGBA010000016.1, on the reverse strand, counting down.
GTGACCGTGGTCTCGTTGAAGTTGGCCAGGTGCATGTAACCCACGCCGGGACGGATGAGGAAATGCACATCCACGCTGTGTTGCGGGATCGACGCCCGCGTCAATACGAATTCCAACGCGTGTTCCGAGCCTTCCCGCATGACGGACACGCGCACCTTGGTTCCTTCAGGGCCGCGCACCAGGTTGGCGACCTCGGTGGTCGTCATGCCTGCGGCGGAAACACCGTCCACGCTGATAATGACGTCCCCGGGGCGAATCCCCGCACGGTACGCCGGGCTGCCCGCAAACGGGCTGATCACCACGATCTTGTCGGCGCGGGGCCCGATAATCATGCCCACGCCGAAGTAGCGGCCCCGTTGTTCCTCGGTCAGTTCGGCATACTGCTTGGGATCGAAGAAGCTGGAGTGCGGATCCAGCGCGTGCAGCATTCCCGGGATTGCGCCACCATAGATCGCCTTGGCGGGATCAACCTTGTCGGCATAGTTCTGCTCGACAATGTGGTACACGCTGGTGAACTCCTGCAACTCCGCGCGCAGGTTGTTGTCCAGAGCGGGGGGCCCGAGCCGCTGGCCGGACACCACGGCGATGGCGCCACAGATGAGAAGGAGGAAGACGACAGCGACGAGTGGGTGAACACGACGATACAACATGGCAACCGGAGGCTTCTCTCAACGCGTGTATCGGGGACGCGACATTCCCGTCAGGACTTGTAGGATGCAGAACTGTATCGCCGCGCATCAGATCTTCGGAGCGAAAACGCCGGGGGCCCAGCCTTGAGATGAGGAGATGAGAAAAAAAACGAGGCCCGCCGCGCAACGGGCCTCAACCATACAGCCAGCCCAGCTCAACCTGACCTGGCGGCCATGGCCAACACTCTCTCGCGCAATGGTAGTCGCACCAGGAAAGTCGAACCGTCGTCCGGCTTACCGCTGGCGCTGATCTCACCTCCGTGCCGCTGAACAATTTTCCGGCAAATCGCCAGGCCCATGCCGGTGCCCTCGTATTCGTCGCGGCCGTGCAGCCGCGCGAACGGCTGAAAAATTATCTCTGCCTGCTGTGGGTCGAACCCAATGCCGTTGTCCGTCACGGAAATCTCGCACCAGCCGCCGTTGGCCGCGCGGGGTGCAATGGCGATATGTGGGGCCACGCCGCTGCGGCGAAATTTGAGTGCATTGGCAATCAGGTTCTGGAACAGCGCGCGCATCTGCGTCCCGTCGGCACGGACGCTTGGCAGGGGTACCAGGATGACCCGTGCGCCGGTCTCGCGGATGACGATCTCCAGGTCCTTGATCACGCCGAGCACGATCGGAGTCAGATCGAGGTCGGTAAAGGCCCCGCCGCGCGTGGAAACGCGCGAGTAGTCCAGCAGTGACCGGATGAGCTGCGCCATGCGTTCGGCGGCCTTTACCATCCGATTCAGGCGATCGCGCGCCATGTCGTCCAACTGGTTGGCGAAGAGTTCCGTCAGTTGCTGCCCAAAGGCCTGGATCTTGCGCAACGGTTCCTGCAAATCGTGCGAGGCGACGAAGGCAAACTGCTCCAGTTCCTGGTTGCTGCGGCGCAGTTCAGCGGCCTGCTTCCATAGCTCTTCCAAGTGTCGCTGGCGCTCGATGGCGTAGCGGATCGCCCGAACCAGCAGTTCGGGAGTAGCGACGGCTTTGGCGATGTAATCCTGCGCGCCTTGCCGCATTGCTTCCAAGGCCAGCCGCTTGTCGCCGGTGAGCACGACGACCGGCACCCGCGGGAAAGCCTTATGCAGCCGCTCGAAGGTTGCCAGGCCGGTGCTGTCGGGCAGGTTCAGGTCGAGCAGCGCCACGTCAAAGCTTTCCAAGGCGAGGTGTTGCAGCGCATCCTCCAGCCGCACGCACTCCGTGCAACTCCATTGCGGTACGCCGCAATCCCGGAACTGCTCCTTCACCATGCGGATGTCCGCCGGGTTGTCCTCTACCAGCAGGACGCGCATCCGCTCCGGAAATGTAACTTCGCGGTTAGCCATGTTTGCTTACAGCAGGCGCTTCCAACTCGCGAAAGGGGAGCTTCACGATTGTCAGCCAAAAATTCTCGATTGACTTCACGACGGTGACGAACTGGTCGAGGTCCACCGGCTTGGTCACATAACAGTTGGCATGAAGGTCATACGAGCGCAGCACGTCGCGTTCCGCCCGCGAAGTGGTCACGACTACAACAGGGATGCGGCGCAGTTCCGGATCAGCCTTCATTTCCGCCAGTACCTCGACCCCGGTCTTGCGCGGCAGGTTGAGGTCCAGCAGCACGAGGTCGGGCCGCGTCATTCGGCGGAAGCCCTGATTGCGGCGCAGAAATTCCATCGCCTGCTCCCCGTCGCCAACGATGTGCAAGCGGTTGTTGAGTTTGCTCTCCTTCAGGATCTCCTGCGTTAACCGCGCGTCGGCAGGGTTGTCCTCGACCAGCAGAATTTCAATCGGCCGGCCCAGTCGCTCAGATATCATGGCATCCCTCCGCGATGGTGAAATAGAAACGCGCTCCCCCTGCCCGGTTCCGAATCCACCCAAATGCGGCGCCTGTGCCGCTCCACCACGCGCTTGCAGACCGGCAGCCCGATGCTGGTGCCGGGGTACTCCGTGCGCGTGTGCGACCGCTGGAACAGCAGGAAAATACGTTCGTGGTGCGCTGGGGCGATCCCGATGCCGTTGTCCGCCACGCAAAATTCCCAGGCGCCGGGCCGGTGTACGGCCGAGACGCGCACTCTGGGCGGCTCCGTACGGCGGAACTTCAGCGCGTTTTCAATCAGGTTCTGGAACACCTGGGTGAGCTGGGCAAGATCGCCATAGACGAGGGGGAGGGCATTGTGGCTTACTGTCGCGCCAGTGTCGCCGATGGCGAATTGCAAGTTCTCGATGGCGGTGTCGAGCGCTGCCTGGCTTTCTGACCAAGCGAATTCACCGCCCCTGGAGCCAATGGCGTCCTCGCAGGAGTTCACCATTGCCCGGCAGTAAAGCAACTCGTTGGCCGCGGTGCTGACAGCGAAGTTGCGCCGGGCGTGGTCCTCGGCGTTCGCTGGAGTTGCGGCTTGTGCCCCAGATTGCACTGGCATAGTCCCCTTCGTAGCACTGCTATTCTGCTGGTGGGACGCTGATCTCCGGTACGCCAGTGTGGGTTAACTACTCTAATTGAGTGCCATTTCGGACGCGGTGCCAGAACAGGCAAGAGATTAGTTCACGCTGTAGCTCCGGTTTCCTGCGGCAGCGAGGCCTGGTTCGCACGCGGGGCGTAGCGTTTGCCATAGAGCAGAATGGCAGCCGACAGCACTACGGCAACGACGGCGGTCATGAACCCGCTCAGCAAAGAATGCGTGCGGTCCGAGACGTAGCCGATCAGCGTCGCCGAAAGCGCATCTCCCAGCGCGTGGACCACGATCAGGTTGATTGCCATCGCCAGCGCGCGAATGCTCGCCCCAACGGAATCGACCAGCGCGGCATTCAGCGGTCCGGTGTTCAGCAGCAAACAAAACTCCGCGACGAAAATCATGGGGTACATTGCCGGCCCGGTGATCATGATGGCCGCCAACATGACCGGGACCGAGACGGCCATCGTCAGGCCCGACAGGAAGTAATAGGCGTCGTGCCGGCGGCGTAACAGGCGGTCGGCGATCCAGCCGCCGGTCAGGGTCGCGACCACGCCGTTAATCGCGGTGATCACGGCAAAGAACAAGTTGGCATGCAGCAGCGTCATGCCACGCAGCCGCGTCAGGAAGGTCGGCATCCAGACCTGTAAACCGCCCAGCGCAAACGTGGTCATTGCCAGCCCGAGGGTCGCGGTCCAGTAAGCGGGATTCCGCGCCAGCCCACGGATGGTGCCGCGCTCCACGGTTTCGCGAATCGTGTCCAGCGCGCCGCGCATCGGTTCGCGCATGGCCAGCACGGCCAGCGCCAAGACTACGCCGGGCGCCGCCACAATGTAGAACGGCATGCGCCAGCCGTGTGTGAATCCGAAGTAGCCGCCGATCAGGTATCCCATGGCCGTGCCCGCGGGAATCGCCATGAAGAATACCGACATCGCGCGTCCCCGCTTCGCCTGGGGGAACAGGTCGGCCAGATAGCTGGGCGTGGTGGCCACAAAGCTGGCTTCGCCGAGGCCCACGATGGCGTGCCGCACCAGCAGGCTGCGGTAGTCCCAGGTGAGCGCCGTCAGCAGTGTCGCCGCGCTCCATACCAGCGCCCCGCCAACAATAATGGGACGTCGGGCATGCCGGTCTGCAATATACCCCAACACCGGCGCGGTCAGGCCGTAGCAGATGAAGAACGACGTGGTCAGCATCCCCATCTGCGCGTCGCTCGCGCCAAACTCTGTCTGTACGAGCGGCTGCACGGCGAACAGGATGGAGCGGTCAATGTAATTCAGGAAATTCAGCGCCGTCAGAACAGCCAGCGCCGCTCGCGGGTGTACGCGGTCACGCATGTGAAGTGAGTACCGGAAACCGCCAACCAGAAACTAGAAACCGGAAACTATCTTTTCGGCCGTGGCCAGCGCGCTTCGACGACGGTGCCAATCCCACCCCGGGGGCGGAACTCGCCGCGCACGACCGCCCACACCGGTTTGGCGGCCCGCACCACGTCCTCCAGCACGCGGTTCACGACGTTCTCCTGGAAGACGCCCAGGTTGCGATAAGCGAACAGGTATTCCTTTACCGACTTCAACTCGAGACAGTGTTTGTTCGGCATGTAGCGGATGTTCAGCACACCGAAATCCGGCAACCCGGTTTTCGGGCACACCGAGGTAAACTCGGGCACGTCAATGATGATTTCGTATGCAGGAAACTGGTTGGGCCAGGTCTCAATGTCGGGGAGATGCGCGTCCAGTCCGGACGTGGCGTGTTCCGGCGTATATCGCGGGCTCTTAACCATAAACTGCATTGTAAATCGGAGACGAAGGCAAGAGGCGCGACAGGCCGCCGCGCCTCACAAATGTCTAACTTTCCTGCCGTGTGCGGCCAGTCTCCCAGCCACTAGAAATAGAAGAACTTGCGCCGTCGCCGGGTCAGGGCCTTGCCGATGAAAAACCCTGCCGCGGCCCCGAGTGCGACGCCAATCGCGAGCGCAACACCGACCGATTCCCACGGATGCCGCTTTACGCCATGGGTGGCGTCACTTAGCACAGTTTCGGCTTTGTCGCGCACGTTCCTCAACGCCCGCCTGGAAACCTCGACCCCTTCCTGCATCTTCTCTGAGAGTGGTTCAAGCATCTCTTTCGCAGTACCGATTGCATTAGCTGGCATAGGCAGTACCTCCGGTGCTCCAACGTGAGTACAAACGCGGATTCCGAATGCCGTCGGCTCTAGTTTACTCCCGTGAGCTGTATCCCGCTCCCGCGCACAAATTACCCCTTAGGTATTAGCAGGTTAATACATTTGCTCCAGCACCATGCCCAATGGGACACTGACCGCTGACCCGATGAGTCTTTGGCCCGCTGCCCCGCTGATCATGCGGCTGGCCGCTCCTCGTAGGGGAGTACCGGTTTGACGGCCGCGGGCGGCTTCTGCTTCAGTTCCAGGGTGCCACCGCCGCCCGCTCTTACCAGTTCGGAGTTGATTTCCGCGCCGACAAGGATGGCAAACCAACTGTAGTAAAGCCATACCAGCAGGGCGATAGCGGCTCCCAGCGTGCCGTAAGTCTTGTTGAAATTGGCGTAATTCTGAAAGTAGAGACCCAGGACGTATGAGCTGCCGATAAAGAAGCCGACGCCAATGACTGCGCCCGGCAAAGTGGCCTTGAAACGCTGCCTCACGTTCGGGGCCCAGAAGAACAGCGATTCCACGCCGATAATCGTGAACGCCACCGACAACACCCACTGCACGACCGGCAACGCCTGCACGAGCGGCGTGAAACCGGTTCGCTCCTTCAGCCAGCCGACGACCAGCGGACCCGCAATCTGCAAAACCAGCGCGGCCACCAGCAGGGCACCGGCTACGAACATCAGTTGCAGTGCCAGCAAGCGGGTTCTCCAGATCGGCCGCGTTTCGGGCACGTTGTACGCGACATTCAAAGCTTCAATTAAGCCTGCAAAGCCGCTGGAAGCCGTCCACAGTGTGCCGATGATGCCGAAGGTGAGCAGTCCTCCACGCGGCGTGACGACCGTGGCGACCACCCTGCGTACCAGTCCCATGCTTTCCGCCGGCACCACGTGCGCCATGGCGTTCAAAATGTTCTCGAACAGGTTGGGAATAGGCAGGTACGCCAGCACTGCCGCTGCCAGGACGAGCAGCGGAAACAGCGAGAGCACGAAGTAGTAAGAAAGCCCGGCCGCCATGTTCATGATGTGATTGTTCATCACGTCGTTCCAGGCGTTCACCAGTATCTGCTTGACTGATACCTGCTTACCCTCGAAGCGCATGATTCTGCGCTGTTGGATGCCGCTAGCCATGTACACAGAAACCGCTCTGCACCTCCCTGCCGGCCGAGAATTTTCAGCGAAACACCGTCTCAGGTCATCGAAATAGAGGCTCCCGCTGACCAATCCTCGTCGTCCCAGACTGCGGTCATTCCGCAGCGTAGCGGAACTTGCATCTCTTGAGCGTGTTCTCACCGATGTGGGGCGCGGCGGTGGTCTGCGGCCGCGCTGGACTGTATACTGCAATCTTCCCGGAACATGGCACAGAACGGCAATGCCAATTCGAATCGCCGGCGCAAATGGCTGATCATCCTCGCGGTGATTGCTGCCGCGTTCCTGCTCGTCTCCTTCATGTCCATGGGACGCAAGACCGTGCCGGTGCGGGTTGAGAAAATCACGCGCGGCAACATTGCTGCCATGATTTACACCAACGGCCGTATCGAGCCGGTCAACAACTTCCAGTCGCATGCACCGGCGCCTGCAACAGTCGAGCGCATCCTGGTGCACGAAGGTGACCAGGTGAAGGCAGGCCAGATGCTTGTGGAATTGAGTGCTGCCGAAGCGCGTGCCGAAGCCGCCCGGGCACAAGCCCGGGTGCGCGCCGCCGAAGCCGACCTCCAGGCCGTCCGCGCCGGCGGCACCCAGGAAGAAGTCTTTACCACTGAGGCGCAGGTCGCCAAAGCGCAGACCGAGGTGGAAAACGCGCAACGCAACCTTGAGGCGCTGCAACGGTTGGCGCAGAAGGGATCGGCCTCTGCCGGCGAGGTGCAAGCGGCGCAACAGCGTCTGCTCAGCGCGCGGGCCGATCTGAAGCTCGCGCGTGAGAAGCAAACCAAGCGGTTCTCCAACCTCGACGTTGAGCGCGCCCAGGCCCAACTGAAGGAAGCCCGCGCCGCCTTGGCCGCCGCTCAGGATTTGCTGCGCCACTCGGAGATCCGCGCGCCCTTTGCCGGTACTGTGTATTCGTTGCCCGTGCGCCAGGGACAGTTCGTCAATGCCGGTGATCTTCTGGTGCAGGTAGCAGACCTCAGCATAGTGCAGGTGCGCGCGTTCGTGGATGAACCGGATATTGGCCGGCTGCGTCAGGGCCAACCGGTGTACGTCAATTGGGACGGCCTCCCCGGCCGAGTCTGGGAGGGGACAGTCACTCGCGTTCCGTCCACTGTCGTGGCACTGGGCTCGCGCAACGTGGGCGAGATCACTTGTCAGGTGGACAACGCCGATCGCATGCTGTTGCCCAACTTGAATGTCAGCGTCACTGTGATCACCGACAAAGCGGACGACACCATCACGGTGACTCGCGAGGCGCTGCGCATGGAAGACGGCACTCACTTCGTCTATTTGGTCCAGGGAGACAAACTGGTGCGCCGCGACGTGCAGCCCGGCATGGCGAACCTGACACGGGTGCAGATCACCAAGGGACTGAATGCCGGTGACGAAGTCTGCATCGCCTCCACCAACGGCCGCCCGTTGGCTCCGGGGATGCAAGTGAGAGTCGTATCGCGATGATGTACACGCTCGTTCTTGCCGTAATTCTGGCCATGACAGCGGTGCTCGGTCTGCCGCAGGCAGCAGCCGCCGAGCCGGCTGTGGAACTCATCTCTGCGGGACGCGTGGACGATGCCATCCGCGTGCTGCGCGGGCGCATTCAGCAGTCGCCGAACGACGCCGAAGCGTACCACCTGCTCGCGCGCGCTTACTTTTCGTTGCAGAGGTGGGACAGCGCCATTGAGGAAGGCCAGAAGGCCATCGCCTTGGATCCGAACAACGCGCGCTATCACCTTTGGCTGGGTCGCGCTTACGGTGAGAAGGCCGACGACGCAAGCTGGGTCAACGCTATGGGGTTTGCCAAGAAGGCCCGTGCCGAATTCGAGCGCGCTGTCCAGTTGAACGGCAGCAGCGTAGAGGCCCGCACCGATCTAGCCGAGTTCTACGCGGAAGCCCCCGGCTTCCTCGGTGGCGGGAAGGACAAGGCCGCTGCCCAAGCCGACGCAGTACGCAAACTTGGGGACGAGGCCACGGCGCACTGGATCGCCGGTCGCATCGCCGAGTCCGCCAAGGACTACACCGCTGCCGAACAGCATCTGAAGGCCGCCATTGCCGCCAGCAACGGCAATCCCGGGTTCATTCTGAATCTAGCGTCGTTCTACCGCCGGCGTGGCCGCGTGGAAGATGTGCAGCGCACAGTTGAAAATGCTGTGCAGGCGGCTACTCGCGCGCAGAATACGCACGTGCTGTACGACGCCGCCGAAACCCTCTACCGTGCCGGCCGCAACTTCAGCGGCGCCGCGCAACTGCTGCGCACCTATATTGCTGCCGCCAGCCACGCCGAGGACGCACCGGTGTTCCGGGCCCACTATCTGCTCGGTGCTCTGCTGGAGAAGATGGGCGACAAGGCCGCCGCCGCCGACCAATATCGTGCCGCATTGACGCTGGCCAGCAACTTCGAACCCGCCGTTTCCGCCCTCAAGCGACTGCGATAACTTGGAGCGATTCCACAGCAATTTCTCGGAGATGTCATGCCGGCCGCCTTGGCCGCGCGCAGTCGAGGGACCTTAGTGTTTGATTTTCCCAAACGAGAACACTAATACGCCCAGCGCAGCAGGCTCGCGCCGGCGGTAAAACCCGCGCCCACCGCGGCCAGTAGCACCAAATCGCCCTTCTTCAATCTTCCTTGCTGTACTGCGCTTTCCATGGCCAGTGGAATGGTAGCCGCCGTTGTGTTGCCGTAATGCTCGACGTTGATGATCACCCGCTCTGCGGGCAGGTGCAGGCGCGCAGCAGTTGCTGCGATGATTCGCTCGTTCGCCTGGTGAGGAATAAAGCAGTCAACGTCGGCGCCGGTGAATCCGTTGCGCTCCAGTACGGCGGTGCTCAACTCGACCATCTTGCGTACCGCATACTTGAACACTTGCCGTCCATCCTGGTGTAGGTAATGCATTCGCTTCGCGACGGTCTCGGCCGATGCCGGCCGCAGGCTGCCCCCCGCCGGTTGGCAGAGGAAGTGCGCGCCCGAGCCATCCGTCTCATGCAGGTAATCAATAATTCCGAGTCCGTCGTCCGCCGGTTCCAGCAGCACCGCGCCGGCGCCGTCCCCGAACAGCACACAGGTAGCGCGGTCGGTGTAGTCAGTGATCGCCGACATCACGTCGCACCCGATGACCAGCACGTGCCTATGTGCGCCCGCGGCGATGAACTGCGCCCCAGTGTGCAAGGCGTACTCGAAGCCCGCACTGGCCGCCGCCAGGTCGAATCCCCAGGCGTCCGCTGCCCCTAGTTTCTGCTGCACCAGGCACGCGGTGGCCGGAAATGTCATGTCGGGAGTGATTGTGCTTACGATGATCAACTCGACTTTGTTCGGATCCAAGCCTCGCTGCGCCAGCGCTTTCCTCGCCGCTTCTGTGGCCAGGTCGCTCGCTCCCACTCCGGCATCGGCGATATGCCGCTCACGCATGCCAGTGCGTTCCACGATCCATTGATCGCTGGCCTTGACCATACCTTCCAGATCAGCATTGGTCAGCACACGTGGAGGCACAAACGTACCCAGGGCAGTAATCTTTGCCACGACGCCCGCCATGCCATCTCCAGTCGAATCCGTCATTGTGCACGACGCTTTGCAGAAATGTCTAATTGGTGCTCGCCTGAAGACGCAAGAGATGAGTCTGATTAGACCCCGGCCCGTTTCAAGAATAGTTTTGGGAAGGGCGCGGCTTCAGCCGTGCCGTCCGGAGCCGCCACTCATGCGGCTTGGGCCACTGAGGGGTGACGCTCAGATCATTAGAAAGCCGATCTTTGGATCACCCTCTGGTGCCTGCCGGGACGGCCTCAGGCCATGGCGCACGCTGCGATGAGCTTGTCGAGGATACGTTGAAGCGTGGTTCGTCTGTCGTGCGGGTCAGTTACGGGCGTGCTTTGCAGCGCCTTCGACACGATCTCTGCCAGATCTTCCAGTTCGTCAAAGGCGAAGCGCATGTCGCGCGCGAGAACCATGTCCAGCAGGTGTTCGGCCGTGGCGCTGTCTTCCGACTGCAAAACTTCAACCAGCAGCTTGAGTTCGCCTACCGTGAAGTGCAGTTGCATGTTCGCCTCTGCCCCTTCAACTTGCATTTCGCCGCGTGCGGATTATACGTCTGGCCGGTGCTAGGCGCGAGTAATAGAGGAAATCCCCGTGGGTGCCGTGTCCCAAAATAGAAAAGCAGACTATCCCGCTGCTTCCAGCGGCTGTTTACCCGTGAGTAACTCGGCGACCGCCTCGAGAAAGACCGGTGGGCTTTCGACTTTGGACAACACCAAGTCCACTTCCGCCATGTCTTCGGGCAAGTCGACCGCCCCTGACAGCATCAGGATCGGGACGTGCGGCTTCAGGTTTTTCAGTTCCCGCGCCACTACCTCACCAGTCCCGTCGGGCAGGTAATAGTCGAGTATGACCAGCGCCACCGGCGATTGGCGAAACTTCACCACACCTTCGCGGGCAGTAGTCGCGGTGATTACGCGGTAGCCCTGCCGTTCCAGAAGCAGCTTGCGCACACTGAGACTGAAGTCGTGATCATCTATGCAGAGTCAGTAGTGTCCGGTTATAAGTCGAACATTTGCAACTGGATGCAAGGATCCGGTTCTGGAAGTTGACGGTTGAACTCGAAAAAACCCTGTAAAATCGGGGTTTTTTCGAAAAGCGAGATGCTGAGAATTTGGAGAATTT
>JBHGBA010000015.1:0-60096 GCA_041946775.1 Terriglobales bacterium | reverse complement strand
TCGTTTTCCCCCGTCCGCTCGATCCTTATCTCCACGTCGCGATCGCGCATGAAGCGCGGAAACTTTTCACCCCATTCCACCAGCAGGACATTTCGCGGCTCAAACAGGTCTTCCAGGCCGAGCGTCTCCAGTTCGCGCTCCGTATCAATCCGGTAGAGGTCAATGTGATACACGCTCACTTGTGGCCCGCGATATTCATGGACGAGCGTAAAGGTGGGACTGGTGACTTCGTCTTCCGGTGCAGCTTCGAATGCCTCGGCGATGCCCTTCACCAGCGTCGTCTTGCCCGCGCCCAGTTCGCCCCGCAACAGCACCAGCTTCGGCGGCGCCAGCGCTTCGGCCAGTGTCCGGCCAAACGCGATGGTTTCCTCCGGTGAATGGGTCGTGATCTCTTGCGCCATTTGGGATTGGGGATTTGGGACAACTTGGGATTTCGGGATTTGCGCGTCGTTGTGAGCGGCGGGCGTTCAAATCCTAAATCCAAAACTCCCAATCCTGAATTCTACTGGATTCGCACCAGCCTCTCCCCTGCCCACTCCTTCGCCCGTTGCATCGCCTCCGGCAAACACTCGATCAGGTCTCCCGCGATTAGCGCCTGTTCGCCAGCAGATTCCCGCGCCACATCGCCGGCCAATCCATGCAGGTACACTGCCGCGCACACCGCGCGCGCCGTGTCGTTCGGAAATTGTGCCAGCATGCCGGCAATCATTCCCGTCAGCACGTCGCCCGTGCCGCCGCTTGCCATCCCCGGATTGCCTGTTGGATTGACCCACACGGTCTCATCCGGCAACGCCACCAGCGTGCGCCAGCCCTTCAACACCAATATCAAGTGATGCTCGCACGCAAACTTTCGTGCGAGCTTCAACCGGTCGGCCTGCACCTCTTTCGGCGACGCAACTCCCGCCAGCCGCGCCATTTCTCCCGGATGCGGTGTCAGCACCAGCGTTCGGTCGCGCCCCACCAGCAGCCGTTCTGCGCCTTCAAACGCGTTCAGCCCGTCGGCGTCAATCACCATCGCCGCCTGCCGGTACTTCCCCACCGCCGCGCGCACAAACTGTACCGTATCGGCATGGCGCGAGATCCCGGGCCCGATGGCGATCACGTTCTTGCCCTCGACGATCTTGTCCACGCGTCCGTATTCCATCGCGCTGAGCGAGATCGTTCCCGCATCGGTCTCCGCCAGCGGCTCGGTCATGATCTCGTAGGCGAACCCCGCCACTGTCGGCAACACCGAAGCGGCCGTCGCCACCGTGGACAGCCCCGCTCCCGCACGCAGCGCCGCAATGCCCGCCATGGCCGCCGCGCCGGCCTTGCCAACCGATCCGCCGATCGTCAGCGCATGACCGAAGCGCCCCTTGTTGGCGTCCACCGCACGCGGCGCCAGCAGCGGCGCAATGTCCTGCGGTGTGATCACCTCCAACTTCAGCGCCGACTGGATCGCCTCCTCCGGTGACCCGATCGGAGCCACCCGTACCGGACCATTCGTCAGGTTTCCGAAAACGTGTGCCGGCCGCGGCGCCGTGAACGTGCAAATCGCATCGGCCCGGCAAATCGTAAGGTCGGCGTCCTCGCCAGCGGCCCCCCGTTTGGTCGCGGAGCCATCAGCGAGTGCCGGTCGCTGCATCTGAAACGAATCGCTGTCCGCGCCCGACGGAATGTCCACCGCCACCACCGGCAATTCGCTGCGGTCAATGGCCTGGATGGCCCCCGCGTACAGCCCCGTCACCGGCGGACGGAAACCGGTACCCAGGATTGCGTCTATCACCAAGTCCGCGTTGCCGAACCGCTGCTCCGCCTCGGCGCGCAATTCTTCCGCCGTGCGCACCTCCACGTGCGGAAGCCCCATGCGCTCGAACATCACCGCCGCATCGTCCTTCAGTTCGCCTGCGGAAGCCAGCAGAATAACGCGCGGCTGGCGTCCCGCTTCGCGCAGCTTGCGTGCCGCCACAAAGCCGTCGCCACCGTTATTGCCCTTCCCACAGACGACCGCAATCCGCCGCGCCTCCGGAAAGGCCTCCATGGCCAGCTCGGCGCAGGCTGTTCCCGCGGCTTCCATCAAATTGAGCGAGGGGACGTGATACTCGTCGTAGGTGCGCCGGTCGATGGCGCGCATCTCGTCGGCGGTGGTTATCTTCATCGTCTTGCTGTCGGCCAGCGGCTCTCGGCTGTCGGTTTTCGGTTCCCGGCCAGATCAGCTGTTCGCGGTACCGTGTCAAATCGCCAGATCGACCGATGTCCCGTTGTCGCGATGACCTGTTGACCCGATGTCCCGATGATCGCTTGACCCGATCACCGGATCACCCGATCGATTGATTTCGCCACTTCCTGTTCCAGCCTGCGCAGCGCCGCCGGTTCCCCCATGGCGATCAGGTAGTCGCCGGCGTGAATGACGTCGTCACGCGAGGGGTTCACATGCATCTCCGAGCCGTGTTTGATCGCCAGCACGATCACCCCCATCTCGTGCCGGATTTTCGACATCGCCAGCGTTAGCCCGACGAAGCGCGAATGTTCCGGCACCTCGACCTCGGCAATCTCCAGGTCCATCCCCAGCCTTGCGCTGTCAATCAGGTCCAGCACATGCGGACGCAGGAACGCCTGCGCGATGCGGTGTCCGGCAAAATGATAGGGCGAAACTACGCGGTCGGCGCCGGCCGTCTTCAGGTGCTTCTCGGCATCTTCCTCGCTGGCGCGGGCGATGATGTTCAGGTTCGGATTCAGGCTGCGCGCGGTCAGCACAATATAGATGTTGGTCGCGTCGGTGGTCGTGGCCGCCACCAGCCCGGCGGCGTGTTCGATCCGCGCCTCGCGCAGCGTGTGTTCCTGCGTGGCATCGCCGATCAGCGTCAGCCAATTCTCTTCGGCGTACTTCGCCAACTTGCCTTCGTTGTTCTCGATCACGATGAACGGCGCCGGCTTGCGCGCCAGTTCCCGCGCCACGCTGCGGCCCACCCGTCCCGCGCCGCAGATGATGTAGTGGTCTCGAAGCCGGCTGATGTCCCGTTCCATCCTGCGCCTTCCGAAGAAGCTGCGAAGCTCGAATTCTAGCAAAGCCTGGGTCAGGGTTCCGATCAACAGAAACAGTAGCGAAACGCCCGCCACAATCAGGCCGATGTTGAACCACCTTCCGGTGCGCGACAGCGGATGCACTTCCTGGTAGCCGATCGTGGTGAACGTCGTCAGCACCATGTAGAATCCGTCGAATAACGACCAGCCCTCGATGACGTGGAAGCCAACCGTGCCGACCACCGCCAGCACCGCCAACGCCACCGCCACATAGCCGAGTTTCTTCAGAACGTTCAAAAAGTTGTCAGTACCCTGTTGTCAGTTGCCAGTTACGACTTATGACTTGTCGTTGGTGCCCCACATCTGCCTGCTTTTGGCAGATGTGGGTGGCCAGCTCGTTGCTTGCTGCTTGCTGTTCACGATTCTATTGCAGAATTGCGTCTTTTAATTACCATTCACTAATTACTCAATTACCAATTAAAAGGGCCCTCCGCCACCGCAGAGGGCCCGATCTGAATCACATGCATTAACGTGTCACTGCAGTTGGCTTAGGTGGTGTCGGCGCCGAGGTGGCTCGCTGCACCAGGCTGTGCTTCCGTCCATAGAAGAAGTAGATCGCCATCCCAATTATGAGCCAGATAATCAGCCGCAGCCAGGTATCCAGCGGCAGGCTGACCATCATGTAGAGCGAGACCACAATGCCCATGATCGGCACAAACGGCACCCAGGGAGTCTTGAACGGACGCGGCAGTTCAGGCCGCTTGCGCCGCATGACCCACACGCCCGCACACACGATCACGAATGCCAGCAAGGTGCCGATGGACACCAGTTCGCCCAGTACCCCGATTGGAATGAGCGACGCGAAGATCGCCACGAAAATACCCACCGTAATCGAGGAGATGTAAGGGGTGCGGAACTTGGGGTGTACCCGGCCAGCCCATTCCGGCAGCAGGCGGTCACGCGACATCGAGAAAAACACGCGCGACTGGCCCAGCAACATCACCAGCATCACCGAACCGAGTCCCGCGATCGCGCCTAGCTTCACCAGAAAACTGCTGAACCGGATGCTGTGGCTGCCCACCGTAAATGCCCAGCCGATGCCTGCCGCGTCCACGCCCACCGCGACCGGGTCCGGCACATTCAGCGACGTATAGGGCACAACGCCGGTCAGCAACCCCGAGACCGCGATGTAGAGCACGGTGCAAATCAGCAGCGAACCCAGGATGCCGATTGGCATGTCTCTCTGCGGCCGCTTCGCTTCTTGAGCGGCGGTGGACACTGCGTCGAAGCCGATGTAGGCGAAGAAAATCACCGCCGCAGCCCGCGCGATACCTGAGATCCCGTATTTGCCGTACTCACCCGCGTTGGGCGGAATAAAGGGATGCCAGTTCTTGCTGGCAACCTCCGGGTTCTTCAAAACGAACGCGGCGGCCACGGCGATGAACACCAGCACAATCGCGACCTTGATGATCACAATCACGGTATTCACATTCGCGGATTCCTGGATGCCGATTACCAGGACCGTCGTCACAATGCAGATCGCCAGGAATGCCACCAGGTTGAAGACCGCGGTTGCGTGGGGCAGCGTCGCCGGATCGATTCCCTGCGCCTGCAATGTCGGTAAGATCGTTGTCAATCGCTCCCAGCGGCCGTTGGCCAGTTGCACCAGTTCGGTGCCGGGCGTTGCCGTCAACTGCGGCGAAATGTGGATGCCAAAATCCTGCAGGAAGCTGACCACGTACCCGCTCCACCCCGATGCTACCGTGGCCGCGCCGAACGCGTACTCCAGGATCAGGTCCCAGCCGATAATCCAGGCGAAGATCTCGCCCAGCGTGGCGTAACCGTAGGTGTACGCCGATCCCGCGATGGGAATCAGCGACGCGAACTCCGAGTAGCACAGGCCCGCGAAGGCGCAAGCCACGCCTGCCAATATGAATGACAGGACAATTGCCGGACCGCTGTACTGCGCCGCGGCCGCGCCGGTCAGCACGAAGATTCCCGCACCGATGATCGCGCCGATGCCCAGCGTGATCAGGTTCAGCGGTCCCAAGGCGCGCTTTAATGCATGCTCGCCTTCTTCCTGCGTCTCCTTCAGGATCATGTCAAGCGGCTTGGTTGCGAGCAGGTTTGCCATGCATTCTCCTTGTGGTGCGTCGATGCGTGCTCATCCTATGGCTCTGGTTCTACGCAGCCGGTTCGGGCTTGCGGCCATGCCAGACAAAATACACCGGTATCCCTAGCAGCACGATAATCAGCCCCGGCCACGTGTATTGCGGCTTGAATCGCAATAATACGACATCTATGAACACCGCCATCCCAATATAGATGGCGGGCAGCACCGGGTACCCGATGGCCCGGTACGGCCGCGGCGCATCCGGTCGCTTACGGCGGAGCACAAACAGCCCGATGATCGTCAGAATGTAGAACACCAGCACGGCGAAGATGATGTAGTCCAGCAGTTGACTGTAAGTACCTGACAGGCACAGCAGGCAAGTCCAGATCGCCTGCACCCACAGCGATACCGCGGGCGTCTTGTGCTTGGGATGCAGCCGCGCCACGCTCCTGAAGAACAGGCCGTCCTTTGCCATCGCGTAGTAAACGCGCGCCCCCGCCAGGATCAGCCCGTTGTTGCAGCCAAATGTCGAAATCAGGATGGCCGCCGCCATGATATACGCACCCGCGTCCTGGAACATCACGTTCAGCGCCGCCGTGGCCACACGGTCTTCCGCGGCATACTGGATGCCGCGCGCCAGCGCCGTCGTCCCATGCGGATCGCCCGCCAGCGGCAGTACCAGCAGGTACACGAAATTCGCGGCCATATACAGCAGGATTACCGATCCGGTGCCGAGCGCCAGCGACAGCGGCAAATTGCGGCTGGGGTTCTGCACCTCGCCGGCCGTGAAGGTCACGTTGTTCCAGGCATCGGCGGAAAACAGCGAGCCCACCTGGGCCACCGCCAACAAGGTGACCACCAGTGCCAGTCCGCTCATGCCGACATCGGCGTGGCTGGCTCCGATGTGCCAGAAACTACCTTGGAAATTCGCCGCCGCCGCGACCGCATTTCTTCCGATGGCCAGGCCCAGCACCACCAGCCCCATCAGCGCCGCGGCCTTGGTGAACGTGAAAACGTTTTGCACCAGCGCGCCCGTGCGGATGCCAAACGTATTCACCACCGTTAGCAGCACAATAGTGATGATTCCCACCAGGTTCGCCGTGTTCAGGCCGATATCCATGTTGCCCAGCACCATCGGCCCTACCGGAATCGGCGGCACCTTCGCAATGTGCCATATCCAGTTGCTCGACGACACCCACGGGAAGAACACGCCGAGGAACTTGCCGAACGCCACGCCTACCGCGGCAATCGTTCCGGTCTGGATCACCAGGAACAACGTCCAGCCATATAGCCATCCCCACAGCGGCCCGAGCGCCTCGCGCAGGTACACGTATTGCCCGCCGGCCCGCGGCATCATAGCCGCCAGTTCGCCGTAGCTGAGCGCGGCGACGACGGTCATGAATCCCGTCACGATCCAGGCGCCGATCAGCAATGCCGGCGAATCAACAGTTCGCGCGATGTCGGCGGCGACAATGAAGACGCCCGACCCGATCATCGATCCCATCACGATAGTGGTAGCGCTGGTCAGGCCCAGGCCCTTTACCAGTTCCTGGTCCTGCGTGGCAACGGCGGGAGTCTCCGTCCCAAGTTGTGAGCTCATAGGTTTGTAGCGGCTTGTGCGGTCATGGTTTGTAGCGCCGGCGTCCCGCCGGCGGGCCCCGCGCGCTGTCTGGGGGTGCAAGCACTTTACATCAACTGCCTGCTTATGCGGAATTCCAGAGGTACCGCTGTCGTCTTGCTGCGATTTCCTTTGGTTCGAGTCCCAATGTTGTCAATTACCCAATTAACCTATTACCCAATTACCAAATACCTTGCGTCGGCTGCGCCCTTTGCGACCTTTGCCTTCAAGCTTCTCTGCGTACCGCTGCGTAACCTCCGCGTCCTCTGCGGTGATTTTCTACGAAGCTAACCGCTGGAGAAACTCCACCACCGCCCTCGCAGGCTCTCTCAACAAGTCCGAGATGACCGCCACCGAATCCGCTCCTGCCTCGATCACCGCACGGCAGTTGGCTCTCGTTATCCCGCCGATCGCCACCAGCGGCCTCCTGGTCAACGCCCGCGCCTGCCGTACCCCTTCCACTCCAATCACCGGATCCGGGTTCGCCTTGCTCGCCGTGGCAAATACCGGCCCCACCGCGATGTAATCGACCGGCCAACCGTCGGCTTCAGCCACCTGTTCGGGATTGTGCGTAGAAACGCCGACCCATGCGCTTTCCCCGACAATCATCCGCGCCGCCGCGGGCGACAGATCATCCTGTCCCACATGCACGCCGTCAAACCCCGCCGCCAGGCACAGGTCCGCCCGGTCATTCATGATCAGCCGCACGGCACTTCGAAGGGCAACGGCTTCAGCCGTTGCTGCAAAATCCTGGTTCGTACCAGGGCACGGCTTCAGCCGTGTCGCCTCCGCTCGCGATAAAGAAGGGGCTTTAGCCCCTGCGGCCCTTCTGATCTCCCGCGCCTGGCTCAGCATCACCCGCGCACTGGCCGCCTTATTGCGATACTGGATCAGCTCCACTCCCGCGCCGACCAGCTCGCGCGCATACTGCACTACGGCCATAGTGGGATCACTCTCCCCCGCAAAGCATCCGGCATCCACAATGGCGTACAGCTTCGGCAACACAAGCTTCATCGCCCTGAGCATACATCACCACAGCTCTGTCATTCCGCGAGCAAGCGCCGGGGGACCTTGTGTTTTCAATCACCCGATCACCGGACCGCCCGATCACCCGATTGACTTGCTTCCCCTCTCCGCAAGCTGTAGCATGACACGTTTTCATACCGCGCCCTGGAGGAGCATGCGATGGCCACCGAGGTGATCACGCAGACCGCGACCGGCAGAATCTACAAGAACTTCATTGACGGCGAATGGATGGAAGCCCGCACCGGCGAAACCTTTGAGAACATCAATCCCGCCGACACCCGCGAAGTGGTCGGCATCTTCCAGAAGTCGGGTGCTGAAGACGTCAACATGGCCATCGAGGCCGCCAAGCAGGCCTTTAAGAAGTGGCGGCTCGTCCCGGCGCCGCGCCGCGCCGAAATCCTTTACACCGCCGCCCAGATGCTGGTCGAGCGCAAGGAAGCCTTCGCCCGCGACATGACCCGCGAGATGGGAAAGATCATCAAGGAAACCCGCGGCGACGTGCAGGAGGCCATTGATACCGGCTTCTACATGGCGGGCGAAGGCCGGCGCCTGTTTGGCGTAACCACGCCTTCCGAACTGCCCAACAAGTTCGCCATGTGCGTGCGCCAGCCGCTGGGCGTCTGCGCCATGATCACGCCGTGGAACTTTCCCATGGCGATCCCGTCATGGAAGCTGTTCCCCGCCATTCTGGCCGGCAACTGCTGCGTCATTAAGCCCGCGCAAGACACGCCGCTCTCGGTCTTCAACTTCGTGCAGACGCTGGTGGACGCCGGCGTGCCCCGCGGCGTCGTCAACATCGTGACCGGCTTCGGGTCCAAGATCGGCAAGCCGCTGATGGAGCATCCCGACGTGCGCGCGGTCTCGCTGACCGGCTCGACTGACGTGGGCCGCATCGTGGGCGAAACCTGCGCGAGGTCGTTCAAGCACTGCTCGCTCGAACTCGGCGGCAAGAATCCGATGATCGTGCTCGACGACGCCAACCTCGAACTGGCGCTCGATGGCGCGCTCTGGGGCGCGTTCGGCACGACCGGCCAGCGCTGCACCGCGACCAGCCGCATCATCGTCCAAAAGGGCGTGTATCACGAATTCACCAGCCGCCTCGTCGAGCGTGCCCGTCGGCTCAAGGTCGGCAACGGCCTCGACGAGACCACCGAGATGGGTCCGGCGGTCAACAAGGCCCAACTCGAAACCGACCTTGAGTACATCGAGATCGGTAAGAACGAAGGCGCGCGCCTGTTGTGCGGCGGTAATCGCCTCGACAGCGGCGAGTACAAATACGGCTGGTTCCTCGAGCCGACCGTCTTCGGCGACGTGGACCGCAAGATGCGCATTGCCCAGGAGGAAATCTTCGGTCCAGTCGTTTCCATCATCCCGGTGGACACGATGGAAGAAGCCATAGATATTGCCAACGACGTCGTGTACGGCTTGTCATCGGCGATCTACACCAGGGACGTGAACAAGGCGTTCCAGGCGATGCGCGACATCCACGCCGGCATCACTTATGTGAACGCTCCGACCATCGGCGCGGAAGTCCACTTGCCGTTTGGCGGGGTGAAGGCTACGGGCAATGGTCACCGCGAAGGCGGTCTCGGCGCGATTGATTTCTACACCGAGTGGAAGTCCATCTACGTGGACTACAGCGACAAACTGCAAAAGGCGCAGATTGATAGACCTGAGTAGCCAGTTGCCAGTAGCCAGTTGTCAGTTGGGCACGGCGCATGCGCCGTGCCCTTTTGCAGGTGCATCAGATCTGGCTGCCCTTCGCAGAGGGCAAGTAGAGCGGGCTCTTGGAAGCGGCACCCTGCTCGTGGCTGGCGTCCGCCGAGCGGACGCCACGAGAGTAGCCCAGCACGCCCCACGCGGCCCGCTGATGGGCATCGCTCCCACGAACAAGCAG
Source organism: Terriglobales bacterium (assembly GCA_041946775.1). Lineage (GTDB taxonomy): Bacteria > Acidobacteriota > Terriglobia > Terriglobales > Acidobacteriaceae > JBHGBA01. The sequence goes on along the minus strand of JBHGBA010000015.1, from coordinate 50,439 downwards.
GTGAAGGTGCAAGGGATCACCATCACCCGGGTAAGCAACGGGAAAATCGTGGAAGAATTTGAGTCGTACGACGCGCTCGGCATGATGCGGCAGATCGGAGCTGTTCCTGCCACTGTCGGCAAGGCAGCGTAAAGTGGTGATGATCTGGTGAAGTTCGATTTGGTGAAGTAAGAAGCTGCGGACCGCGAGCAGTTACTTCACCAAATCTCACGTCGCCAGATCACCAAATGGGGCAGGCACGTTCCTGCCCCTTTCTATTGCTCCCGCCCAAGCCCGAACCGGCAGCCTGGCCCAGCCTGTCGTTTGAAAGGCGCGAGCGACAAGGGTGGGGCAACCCCAGGCAACACAACACAAACAAAACTGGAACTCCCGGCCTGCGGCGCTCGTATGTGTCCCCGAGGGGCGAAGTGCGCCTGCGGGCGAACATCGGTGGACGAAAAGCACATCCAAGTAGTTGAGAGCTCATCTGGTGATGCTCAAGTAAAGATCAACCTGATGTACTGCGCGAAAAGCAGATTCCTCGCTTCTCTCGGAATGACAATCCACTTGGCTGTCACAATATTCTGCGAACGTCAATAGGCCGTCATTACCAGCAAGAAGAAGGGAGAGAGCCATGCACCCAACGGTTAAGGCAGCCAGGATCGCAGGAGCGCTGTATCTGTTATTGTTATTCGCCCCGCTGCGCCTGCTCTACATTCCCAGCACACTGTTCGTGCGCGGGAACGCGACGGCGACGGCCAACAACATCGCCGCACATGAGGGACTTTTCCGTCTCGGCATCGTGGCCGACCTGTTCACCGGGACCATGGTGATCTTCCTTGTGCTGGCGCTTTACCGGTTGTTCAAGGCCGTGAACCAGGCCCAGGCGGTGCTGCTGGTGATTTTGGGAGGGCTGATGGTGGCCCCCATCTACTTCGTCAACACGCTGAACGACGCTGCTGCCCTGATACTGGTGCGGGGCGCCGATTTCTTGTCAGTGTTTGATAAACCGCAGCGGGACGCGCTAGCCATGCTGTTCCTGCGACTGCATCACCACGGCGTGCTGGCCAACGAAATTTTTTGGGGGCTATGGTTGTTTCCCTTCGGAATCCTGGTGTACCGGTCGGGCTTCATCCCCCGCATCCTCGGCGTGTGGCTGATTGTCAATGGCTTCGCCTATGTGGCCATTAGCCTTACGGGCTTACTGCTACCGCGCTACGAAGAGATGGTCTCGAACATTGCCTTCCCCGCTATGGTCGGAGAGTTGGCGATCATGCTCTGGCTTGTGATCAAGGGCGCAAAGGCGCAGGAGCCGGCGGTCGCTGCCCCTTGATCGAAGAACGAACATGAATGACGATTCGCTATCTGGAACAAGGGCACGCGCGAGGGAAAGTAGTCATGACGCCGGAATAATGCCAACCATGGAACTTTTCTGCCGGCGTTGCGTAATCGTGTCGAGGAGGAGAACCAATGCGAACACTAGAACTTCTGGTCTGCCTGATGGCGACAGCTGCCATCGCTTTGGCCCAGGACAAGCCAGCGGCTGCCCCATCATCCCAGCCGCCGCCGAAAACCGCCGCCCCCGCGCCACCGGAGAATCCGTACAGCGCATTCAACAAAAGAGCCTATGGGTACATAAAGGATGTGCTGCTCCGCTCCGCCGAAAAGATGCCGGAGGAGAATTACAGCTTCAAACCCAGCGACACGGTGCGCAGCTTCGGCCAGTTGCTGGGACACGTGGCTGACTCCCAGTACTACTTTTGCTCTGCCGCCCTCGGGGAGAAAAATCCTGCCCTGAAAATCGAGCAGACCAAGAGTTCCAAAGCCGATCTGATTGCCGCACTCAAGGAAGTGTTCGCCTATTGCGACAAGGGCTATGACAGCATGACCGATGCGGTCGGCACGCAAAGGGTAAAGGTGTTTGCAGACGACAACGTAGCGAAACTGAACGTGCTGACGATCAATAACATGCACACCATCGAACACTATGGAAACCTGATCACCTACCTGCGGCTGAAGAACATTGTTCCTCCAAGCAGCGAGCCCAAGCCGCAGGCGGAGCAGAAGAAGTAAAGAGTCGATCCCGACCCACCCTGTCGCTCGAAAAGCGCGAGCGACAAGGGTGGGGCAACCGCGCCTTTGTGGCCCGAAAACGGCGAGCGACAAGGGTGGGGCACCGCCCTCAACACTTAATCGCCAATCACCAGTTCGCCAGTTCATCAGGCGAGTCAAGCTGTTACAATCATGCGTTTATTCACCAGGGAAGATTTTGCAAACTATGATCACGAAAACCGTGCAGGAAATTGTGCCTTCGTCGCGCCTGGAAAATGTCCGCTATGCTATCCGCGACCTGGCGGTGCTGGCCGATGAAGTGGCGCGCAGCGGCAAGAAGATCTTGCTGCTGAACATCGGCGACCCGCTCAAGTTTGACTTCGCCACGCCGCCTCACATGATTGAGGCAGTCGCGAAGGCGATGCGCGAAGGCAAGAACGGTTACGCGCCGTCTTCAGGCACGACGGAAGCGGTGGCTGCCATTCGCAGCGACGCCGAGCAGAAAGGCATCCACAACATCGCCGATGCGTTCGTCACCAGCGGCGTGAGCGAAGCGGTGGACATTTGCTTCAACGCTCTGCTGAATACCGGCGAGAACGTGCTCTGCCCGTCGCCGGAGTATCCGCTATACACGGCGGTCGTAGCAAAGATGGGTCTCGGGCCTAACTCGTACCGTCTGGACGAATCCAACGGCTGGGTGCCCGATCTGGAAGACATTCGCCGCAAGATTAGCCCGCGTACGCGCGGCATTGTAGTGATCAATCCAAACAATCCCACGGGAGCGATCTACACGCGCAAGACGCTGGAAGGCCTTGCCGAGATCGCCCGGCAGCACAATCTTGTAGTGTTCGCCGACGAGGTCTACCACAAGCTGGTGCTGGACGGCGAGCACGTGTCGCTGGCGGCAATTGCGCCTGACGTTCCGGTGGTCACCTACGGCGGCTTGTCGAAAAACTATCTGGCGCCGGGATGGCGCATCGGCTGGGGGGTGGTTAGCGGTCCCGAGCAGGCGGTGCGGCCGTACGTGGAGGCCATCAACAAGCTGCTGCGCGCGCGCCTGTGCGCCAGCCATCCCATGATGCACGCCATCAAACCAGCGCTGGAGGGCCCGCGGGACCATTTGGTCGAAGTGCTGGCGAAGCTGCGGCGCCGCCGCGATCTGACAGTGGAGTGGGCGCGGACAACGCCGCGCGTCAGCCTGGTGCCGCCGAATGGCGCGTTCTATGCTTATCCCAAACTTGATATCCCCGAGCCGGACGAGAATTTCGTGAAGAAGCTGCTGGTAGAGAAAGCGGTGCTGCTCGTGCACGGCAGCGGCTTCGGCCAGGACCCGGGGACGCGCCACGTGCGTATCGTTTTCCTGCCGGATGAGAAAACGCTCAGCGGGGCATACGAGGCGATTGCCGATTTCATGCGCAAACACTACCGTTAGTGCGCGCGCCCCCTGCGCACGCTCACGGTAGACCAACGCAAAAGGCGCTGAGGACAATTGGGCCTGCCGCCGGAACGGCGACGCTACGAAAAACAATGCGGGGTAGCCGAAGCCACCCCGCGCTGCCTCCCCCTCCCCGGCTTAACTGCTACAAGGCTTATCTTCACGTCAGCCGCCTGATGCGGCAGTTATGGGGAAGCCTTGGTTTATGGCAACGTTCCTGGCATGTGCAATCTGGTTGCCAGATCAGCGTTTGGCAAGTCGTTGTGTTCTCGCCAAAATCAACAGGTTTCCTGGACAAGATATGTGGGTTGGAATATTCGGGAAGACAAATCTCCAGCAATTCACATCCTTAGTCTTCCCGGCGGCCGCCACAACTTTCCCATAGTGTCGCTGCTCGCCGGGTATTGATAAGTAGGACCACCTAAGTTGGCCACACGAGCCGGTTACCGTCGGTGTACGGAGGATCGTGTGCAGTTGCAGAATGGCAGGCGTTCGACTATGTTGGCTTTACCCGCAACTATTTCCCCCCGAGACACCAAGTAGACGGAGGTGCGGTGTGCTTACTCCGGGTCAGCGATTGCGTGCGCTCCGCGAGGAGTTTGGGCTGACGATTCGAGAGGTAGAGGTGGCGAGCGCGAAGCTCGCCGCCAGGCGCCGTTCAGAAGAGTTTGCCATCCCGTTAAGCCGGCTGTCGGACATCGAAACGAAAAACATCGTTCCCAGCATTTACCGGATGTATTCATTGGCGATTATCTACCGGCGGGACATGCGCGAACTATTGTCGTGGTATGGCGTGGACTTGAATGACGCGGCCGGCGACTTGAGCGTAGTAGAACCCCCCAAATCGCACCTGCTGGAGGCGCTGACCCCGGCAACGGCGGCGAAGGTGCCGGTGCGCATTGATCCCGGATTCGATGCGCGCAAGACCACAAACCTGGGCCGCATGGTGCAGCAGTGGGGGGTACTGCCCATGTGCTTCCTGGCCGAATTCGCCGAGAGTAGCTACACCTATGCCTACCTGGGCACGGAAGACCTCACGATGTACCCCATCATGCTGCCCGGAACATTTCTCCAGATTGACGACCGCAAGAACACAGTGGTGAACGGGGTATGGCGTTCGGAATACGAGCGGCCGATCTACTTCGTAGAAACGCGACAGGGCTACACCTGCTCCTGGTGCACGCTGAAGAACGGCCAGTTGATCCTGCAATCCCACCCGCTGTCACCGGTGCCGGTGCGCATTCTGGCGTACCCGAAAGATGCCGAGATCGTGGGGCAGGTGGTGGGAATGGCCATGAAACTGGGCGACTGGATACCCTGCCAGCCCGCACCGGACAGCCGAGAGCTGGCCGAGCCAAACTGAGTGGCGCTCCTATTCTCTGGAGTTCTGAACTGCGGAGCCGCCGCTTAGAATCCCTTTGCGACGAGCTGTTCTTTCGTGAGCGGTCCGCGCGGGTCGCGTCTCATCCACTTCTCCAGGTACTTGGCGACGATGTCAGTCTCGATGTTCACCGGGTCACCCGGTTTGAGCGAAGCGAGATTGGTCATCTTCACCGTATGCGGGATGATGGCGATGGTCAGTTTCAGCCCTTCGAGCTTCGCCACCGTCAGGCTGATGCCTTCAACCGCAATCGACCCTTTGAAAACGACGTATCTCTCAAGTTCTTCGGGAAGCTCGATGTGCATCCAGAAGTCGGGCGCGCCGGCGATGGGTTCGAGGCCGAGGAACTTGCCCACGCCGTCCACGTGCCCCTGCACCATGTGGCCGCCCATGCGCCCGTCGGCCTTTAAGGGCAGTTCCAGGTTGACCAGGGCGCCCTCGGTGATGCGCGAGAACGAAGTGCGCGTCCAAGTCTCAGCAGCGAGGTCGGCAGAGAATGAGTGCGACGTGATGTCCAGCGCCGTCAGGCAGACGCCGCTGACGGCGACGCTGTGGCCCGTCTGCAATTCTCTTGTGACCTGCTCGGCCGCCACCGTGATGCGGCGCTTCCCTTCCGCTTCTTTGATGTGGGTGACGCGTCCGACTTCTTCGACTAGACCTGTAAACATGATGGCCTCGTGAATAGATTTCTATCGCCCCTCCGGGGCTCGGCAGATTATTCGCACTCCCCCCGCAGCTTCCGCTGTGGGTTATGGTCTTTCGCCACTCGTGGCACATAATCGGCGCGATTATGTGCCGTTGTCCCACCAAACTGTTTCCTGCCCGACTTTCGTAACAGCCTGTTCGGCTGTGGGCTACGATCTTCCGCCACTCCGTGGCCCAGGTCGGCGGATCCTGGAATGGCTGCTTGAACCATCGGGCGATGAGTCGAGGTTTTCCGATGACCCGTTGACCGATGTCCCGATGTCCCTTTGTCCCGCTGTCCCGATGACGCTGATCAAATCACCCGATCGCCGGATCACCCGATGCATACGGGTCGCGCAGGTAACCTTCGACCGCGAAATCCTCACCAAAGCGATGCAGCGTGAGGCACTGCACGTGCGGCGCATCCTGCACCCGTTTGTAGCCCATGCCCGCAGCGTACGGCACCGCCTGGCTGCCGCCGAGAATGCGCGGCGCATAGTAAAAGAAAACTTTGTCGGGAATACCGGCGACCATCGCCGTCCAGTTCACCATCGCGCCGCCCTCAATCATGAGGCTAGTAATCTCCATCTCTCCCAGGCGGCGCACAACCTCGCGCAGATCGGGCCGGCTTGCCATACCGGTGTGCCTGACCTGTTCAATGCGAATGCCGCGTTGCTCCAGTTCGCGCCGGCGGCCAGTGTCGGCAAACGAGCAAAAGATGACGACATCTCCGTGCGCAGACTCAATGATCTTCGAGTCCAGCGGAATGCGCAGACGCGAATCCAGCACGACGCGCTGCAACGGGCGGCGGCGTGGACGTCCGGTGCGGTCGGTCAGCAGCGGATCGTCGGCGATGATCGTGCCCACGCCGACCATGATGGCATCGCTGGCGTGACGCAGTTCCTGCACGTGCGCGCGCGCATCGGCGCTGGTGATCCAGCCGCGCGGCACCTGTGTCCCTGAAGGCGCGCGCGAATCCATCGGCGCCGGAGCGATGCGGCCGTCGAGCGTCATGGCGGCCTTCAATGTGACCAGGGGCTCGTGGGTGTGGATCCACTTGGCGAACGCTTCGTTCAGCTTGCGCGCTTCTTGCTCGCGGACGCCGGTCGTGACCTCGATTCCGGCAGCCCGCAGCCGCTCGAGACCTTTGCCGCTCACCAGCGGGTTGGGATCGCTCATGGCGGAAACGACACGGCGGATACCCGCGGCAATCACCAAATCGGCGCACGGGCCGGTGCGTCCGGTATGGCAGCACGGTTCCAGGTTGAGGTAGAGGGTAGCGCCGCGCGCCTTTTCGCCGGCCTTCTCCAGCGCCACTGCTTCGGCGTGCTTGCGCTCCTCATAGATGTGGGCGCCTTCGCCGACCACATCGCCAGCGCCGTTCACGACAACGGCGCCGACGTGGGGGTTGGGCGAGGCCAGGGCGATGCCCTTGCGCGCCAACTCCAGCGCGCGGGCCATGAATTTGTCGTCGAGAGCGTGGGTTGTCATGGAGTAGCTGGCATTTGCAGTTTACACTCGCGACTGTGTCCGCTGTGTCCTGTGTGGTTAAACCATAACCACAGAGGACAGAGGGGACACAGCACAAAATTGTGGCTCACTCAAACAGTGAATCGACAAATTCTTTGGCATCAAACGGCAAAATGTCGTCGGCCTTTTCGCCCACACCCACGTAGCGCACGGGAACTCCCGTTTCGCGTGAGATGGCGACCACTACGCCGCCTTTAGCTGTGCCGTCCAGTTTAGTGAGCACAATGCCGGTGACGCCCGCCGAATCGGTGAACAGCCTTGCCTGCTGCAAGCCGTTCTGCCCGGTGGTGGCGTCGATGACGAGCAGCGTCTCATGCGGCGCGCCGGGGATAAAACGCTGCGCCGTACGCCGCATCTTGGCCAGCTCTTCCATCAGGCTGGTCTTGGTGTGCAGGCGGCCGGCGGTGTCCACGATGACGTAATCAACGTTGCGCGCCTTGGCGGCCTCCAGCGCATCGAACAGCACCGCCGCCGGATCGCCACCGGGCTTGGTCTTGATCACGGGCGTGTTGGTGCGCTGTCCCCAGATTTCCAATTGCTCGATGGCGGCTGCGCGGAACGTATCGCCGGCGACCATGAGGACGGAATGCCCCCCCTGGTTCAGCCGGTTTGCCAATTTCCCGATGCTGGTGGTCTTGCCCGTACCGTTGACGCCCACCATCAGGATCACTTCCGGGTCGCCAGGCTCGGGTTTCACCGGCGGGATGTTGGCGCGCGTCAGAATGTTGAGCAGTTCTTCTTTGAGCAGCCGTTTGAGCTCCTCGGCATTGGCGATCTGGCGGCGATCGGCTTTCTCGCGCAGGCGATTCAGCACTTCCTGGGTGGTTTTGGTGCCGAGGTCGGCGCCAATCAGCGTCGCCTCCAGCATGTCCAGGATATCGCGGTCGATTTCGCCGCCGGCCGGCACGGTCGAGACCACTTCGTCAATGTGCTCGCTCAGGTTCTCGCGCGTGCGGGTCACGGCCTGCTTCATACGCTCGAACAGGCCGCGTTTCTTTTCCGGTTCTTCCGGTTGCTTCTGCGCCTCGTCGTCGAGGCTGCCGAATAGGGTAAGGATTTTGGCCATGAGGAACTCGGCGCGCAACCGCGCTGCGCAAGAAAGCGATTATATCGAACGTGATGCGCGCTCCTGGAACGCAAAACGCCTGAATGCAAAGGACGCAGAGGGCGCTAAGTAATCTCAGAACAGCAGGACCCGCCGCCGGGACGGCGGCGCTACGAAGCTCCGGCAGTCGCGGCTGCGGCCGCACGCGGGAGCACGTCGCCGCGCTCGAAGACGGCGGTCAGCGCCGAAACCACCTTGGGATCGAACTTGTTCCCCGCCAGCGAATTGATGATGCGAATCACGTATTCAGGATCCATCGCGGACTGGTACGGACGATTAGTGGTCATGGCGTCGAACGTGTCGGCCACCATGATGATGCGCGCCATCACAGGAACTTCCTCGCCTTTCAGCCCGTAGGGATAGCCGCGGCCGTCGAGCGATTCGTGGTGCAACTCGATGCCGGGGATCATGTCGGTCAACTGCTGCACCGGACGCAGGATGTTGGCGCCCTTGGTAGTGTGGGCCTTCATTAATTCGTATTCTTCGGGCGTCAGCGCACCGGGTTTCTTCAGCACGCGGTCTTCAATACCGATCTTGCCGACGTCATGAAGCTGCGCCGCCACGCGGACCTTCTCCACTTCTTCTTCCGGCAGGCCCATTTCGCGGGCGATAACAACCGAATAACGCGTAACGCGGTCGGAGTGGCCGCGTGTGTACGGATCCTTTTCGTCAACCGCGCCGGCGAGCATCTGGATGGAGCTGAGGAACAGCGCGCGGTTTTCCTCGGCGGCGCGCTTCAGGTCGGCGATAAATTTCTCCAGGCTCTCGGCCATCAGGTTAAAGGTGCTGGCCAACTCGCCGATTTCCGTGCGGCTGGTGACGTCGGCGCGTTGCGAAAAGTCGCCTTTACCGATGGCGTGCGAGGTTTCGTTGAGCACCTCGAGCGGACGAGTGATGCCGCGCGCTGCCCAGATGGAGATGATCATGCTTACCAGCACCGAAAGCACGGCCAGCAGGCGCGCCGTCCACTGCATGGCGTACACGTCGGCGTAGGCATCGCTGAGCGCCTTCTGCGCAATTACCGCCCAGTGCAGTGATGGTACGGAGGCATAAGTCCCCAGCATGCGGACCATCTTCTTTTTCGGTCCCGGCGCATTGAACTCCAGGGTCGGCGAAAACTGCACGTTTCCGCCCTGGTCCACGAAGTTCTTGACGATCTCCATGACCGTCATGTCCTGCCCGGTGGCAAACTCCGGGGACGCGCCGGCAACCAGCCGGCCCTGGTGATCGACCACATATGCAACCATGCCGCCCTGGCTGTTGGCTTTCAGGCGCTCGATCAGGAAGCCCAGGTCAACAAAGACGGCGGTGAGGCCGACGAATTGGCCGTCGAGCACGATGGGCGTTGCGGTCAGCATCACCGTACGACTGTCTTGTCCGGAACCCACCGAAAGCGGCTGGCCATGATAATTGCGGTGTTCTCTGGCGGCCACGAACGCGCGCTCCATTTCCTTCTGCATGAAGAGGTCAGGCTGCACGCGACCGGCAGAGATGCCCTTAGATTCGGCGTTGACCAGGCTGGCGGAGGCGAGGTCCTTGGATGAGGTGACGAACTTCTCCAGCAAAGCTTTGAGTTGTGGCGAGCTGATACTGTCGCCATCGAGGCGGCCGCCGCTGGTGACCTCCACCGCGGTGGTGAAGTTGGCGAGCATGATTCCGAGGTTCTTGTCACGCTGCGCGATATCTTCCGCCAGCGACCGGGTCAACTCGTTTTCCAGCAGTTGTTCGTTGACCTTGAGGCGTTCGCGATTGATGGCCACCACGCGCGTGGAATAGAAATACATCGGCACCACGCTGACCATCACCAGGACACCGAGAATCAAGTACAGAATTGGAATTCGCCCCGGAAGTCGCATACCGTTTGGCCTGCCAGCTCCTGCGCGCGCAACCTCTACCGCGATTGGCCGCATTCTATCCTGAGCTGGCTGAAGGATTTCCACGGAAAATGCGCCCCGGTGTTACCGAAGTGTGCAACCCTGGTGCATCGCGGCGCCGCGGCCGATCATCGTGGCTGGCCGGCTTGGCATCCAAGTCACGGACATGCCGAAGATCACTGCCCTCATACATAGCCACGACTGCACCGATGCGCTCCGCCTGGCGCGTGCCCTGGATTCGCTGCGCCCGTGCGACCAGGTGGTGGTGGTTGACCACGGCCAGAGCGCGGAGGTGCAGCGCGTCTGCCGGGAACACGGAGCTACGGTGAAGACCGCGATCACCGGCGTATCACCTGGCGCTTATCTGATGGACGCGCGCAATGACTGGATCCTGTGCCTGCTGCCGAACGAATCGCTCACGGAGGCGCTGGAAGCCTCGCTGCTGGAGTGGAAGAACAACGAGCACGACCCGGCGGAAACCTATGGGGCGGCGATCCGCGCGGAAGACGCCAGCGGCTGGCATTCCCTTCCGCCGGAAACCCGGTTGGTAAACCGCAACACCGTGAACTGGACCGGCGACCTGCCGCCAAGCACAGCGAAATCGAAGGTGCTCGAAGGAGAGTTGTTGCGGTTTGCGAGCCCGTGAGGGGAGGGTTTCAAGGTTGTAGGTCGCGTCAAGGCCGAGCATCTTCTTTGAAACTTCGAAACCTGCCACGGCTATAATCGCGGCAACCGTGGACATCATCATCGCAACGGCGGTGTTTCTGTTCGGGCTGACGTTCGGCAGTTTCCTGAACGTGTGCATTTACCGCATTCCGCGCGCCCTGCCGGAGGAGTCGCCGGACGAGAGTGCCATCAAGACGGCGCTTGCCAGTATTGCGGCATGGCGTAGCGTGGCCTCGCCTTCGCGGTCGTTTTGCCCGCACTGCGAACAGCCGATCCACTGGTACGACAACATTCCGGTACTTAGTTGGCTCATCCTGCGCGGCCGTTGCCGCCATTGCCGCAAGCCGATCGCGTTTCGCTATGCGGCGGTGGAACTGCTCACCGGCCTGCTCTTCCTCGCCAGCTATGCGCAGTTCGGCCTCACGCTGGAGATGCTGAAATACTGCGTGTTCGCCTTTCTGCTGATCGCTCTCATCTTCACTGACGCCGAACACAAGCTGCTTCCCGACAGCTACACCTTGCCCGGGGTAATTTTGGGGTTGGTGTTCGCCTGGTTCGTGCCGGTGAACGATGTCGCCACTCGCTTTCTGACCGCCGAGTGGCGAATGTTGTCGCTGCTGGATGCGCTGCTGGGCGCGGCGGCCGGCGCGGCGTTCATCTTCGGCTCCGGCATGATCTACAAACTGGCACGCGGACGCGAAGGCATGGGCCTGGGCGACGTGAAGCTGATGGCGATGGCCGGCGCGTTCCTGGGAGTGAAGCTGACGGTGTTTACGATTTTCGGCGCGTCACTGATCGGCGCGGTGTTCGGGTTGGCGATGATGCCATGGGTGTGGATCAAGCGTACCCGCCGCCGCATGAAGCGCAACCGCGAACCCGGGCCGATCGCCCGCCGACGTGCGTGGGAATCGGCGAAGCTGATGCGGTATTACGCCATGCCGTTCGGGGTGTTTCTGGGAAGTGTTGCGTTGCTGGCGGTGTTCTTCGGGAACGCGCTGCTGCGGTGGTACTGGGACCGGTTCGTGGCCTGACGATTGCCCGATTCGAAATTTCCACCCTGTCGCTCCAGAGGCGGTCGCGACAAGGGTGGGGCAACCCCGTACTTGACGGACGGAATGTTAGCCGATGCCGAAAACCGGCGACCCACATCCGAAAGCCGGCAACCGGGAGCCTATCGCAACGTCCACAGGTAGCCCACGGTCATGCTGATGACCACCACGGCGGTGATCCATGCGACGACATTGAAGAACCTGGAGTTTACGAAGCGGCCCATCAATTCGCGGCGGTTAACCAGCAGCAGCATGAAAACGAGGATCAGCGGCAGCACCGCGCCATTCACCGCCTGCGACAGGATACTTACTTTGATCAGGCGATCCTCGGTAAAACTGGGCAACAGGGTAACGCCCGCACCGGCGGCAATCAGGATGGTGTAAAGCCAGTAGAACACCGGCGCCTCGCGAAATTTCTTGCCCACTCCGGACTCGAATCCCAGGCCTTCGCAGACGGTGTAGGCCGTCGAGAGCGGCAGGATGGACGCAGCGAAGACCGATGCGTTCAGCAGTCCGACGGCGAACAGGATGGACGCGTAGTCGCCGGCAAGTGGGCCGAGGGCCTGGGCCGCGTCGGCGCCGCTGTGAATGTCGCGCACGCCGTGCACGTAGAGTGTAGCCGCGCAAGCAACCACGATGAACCAGGCGACCAGGTCGGTGAAGATGCAGCCGGCGATAACGTCCACGCGCGAGGCGCTGTACCGCTCTTCGGACACTCCTTTTTCGACGACCGAAGCCTGGAGGTAGAACTGCATCCAGGGCGCGATGGTAGTGCCGACCATGGCGAGAGCCATATACAGGTACGCCGAGTTCGCCATCTCGTGCCAGGGGGCCGGTTTGACCGTTGAAAGCAGCGCGTGGCCCCATGCGGGTTTCGCCAGCACGCCGGCGATGATGTAGCAGATGTAAAACGCCGATGCGGCCAGAAAGACTTTTTCCACGCTTTTGTAGTTGCCGTACACGACCAGCAACCACACAAATACCGCCGCGATGGGCACGCTGATGTACTTGGAAACGCCGAACAGTTGCAGGCTGACCGCGACGCCGGAGAATTCCGCCAGCACATTGCCGAAGTTCGTCACCAGGATTGCCAGCATGACGAAAAACGTGATGCGGAAGCCGAACTCTTCGCGGATCAGGTCGCTGAGACCCTTGCCGGTAACGGCGCCCATGCGCGCCGCCATCTCCTGCACGATCACCAGTGCCAGGGTCACGGGGACCAGCAGCCACAGCTGGGAGTAACCGAAGCCGGCGCCCGCTTGCGAGTAGGTGGCGATGCCGCCCGCGTCATTATCAACGTTGGCGGTGATAATGCCCGGCCCAACTACCGAGAGGAAAAGCAGGATCCGGACTCTCCAACGCCGCAGCCACTTCATCAGCAAGCTCGTGCACTCGAAGATCGAAGGATCAGAATAAATGGCGCGCGGTAAATCCCGCCAGAAGGATTGATCGTCGTGCGAAGCCTGCTACAGAGCGTCGCCGCTGCATCCAACATCGAATGCGAACGATCAAGTTGCTGCTGGTTGTGCTGTTGTTTTCACTGAGTGCATGGGCCCAAGCGAACGAACTCGGCGTTTTGGTCGGTGGCCATGTGCCGATCGGCTCGAGCCTGGACACCGGGCCGGGATTGGCGATCCAGGGCGTGTATTCACGGCGCATCGCGGCCGTTCCACTACTCGCGCTCTACGGCGAGCTTCCGGTGACAGCCAACCTCAACCTGCAAGCAAGGGCCCCGTTCGCCACGGTGGATTTCTCGACCTTGTTCATTACGCCGGGATTCAAGCTGAAGCTCGCGCCAGGGTTACCTGTATCGCCCTACGTGGTGGCAGGGGTGGGCTGGGGCCGGTTCCGTGCGAGCAGCGGCACCACCGAGCGCACCGACAACAAGACGGTGTGGGACTTCGGCGGCGGTTTGGATATGAAGGTCCTTCCTTTCATCAGCCTGCGCGGCGAGGTGCGCGACTACCGCTCCGGGACGCCCCGCCTGCTGGATCTCGGCGGGCCCACCGGGCATAACCTCATCGGCGCCGGCGGGATAGTGCTGCGCTTGTAGAAGCTGCGGAAACTCTGCAGCCCAAGCAAATTTTCATTCCGAGCTGCGCCCGGTGTTGGCGCAAGCGAGGAATCTGCTGTTTCTTAACGGCTGACGAGAACGCAAACGAAAAAGCCGGGCCGCCGCCGGGTCGGCGGCGCTGCTCCTCCATCTCACCCGCTCCAGTGACATCCGTCACCGCTAGTCGTTAGAGCTTGGAGTAAACCCTAAGCCGTTTCGAACTGTGGGGGTTTGAAACCGGTCACATCTTTTCGGCCACGCACATCTCGCATGGAGGCACCATGAAGACCACGCTTTCGGTCATCAAGGCCGATGTCGGATCAATTGGCGGGCACATTCAACCCTCGCGTCGTCTGCTGGCACGAGTTGCCGAAGTCATCGAAGCCGCAGGCCGGGCGCTCATCCAGGACCATTACATCGGGTACACCGGTGACGATATCGCCATCTTGATGACCCATACCCGCGGCGTTTCCAGCCCGGAAGTCCACAAACTGGCGTGGGACGCATTTGTCGCTGGTACTGCCATTGCCAAGGAAGAGGGCCTTTATGGCGCCGGCCAGGACCTGTTGAAAGACTCGTTTTCCGGCAACGTGCATGGCCTGGGTCCAGCCGTGGCGGAGATGGAGATCGACGAGCGACCCAACGAACCATTTCTGTTCTTTGCCGCCGACAAGACCGATCCCGGCGCGTACAACCTGCCGCTGTATCTCGCGTTTGCCGACGTGATGAACACGCCCGGCCTGATCCTTTCGCCCAAGATGACGAAAGGCTTCCGCTGGGTAATCATGGACGTGAACTGCACCGAGGGCGACCGCGTCATCGAATTGAACACGCCCGAGGAGATGTATCAACTGGCGGCTCTGTTGCGCGATCCGGAGCGGTACGTAGTGGAGTCCATCTGGTCGCGTGCCAGTGGCGATCAGGCCGCGGTGGTGTCCACCTCGCGGCTGCACAACATCGCCGGCAAGTACGTCGGCAAGGACGATCCGGTGATGCTGGTGCGTACGCAGATGAACTTCCCGGCTACCGGCGAGATCCTGGCGCCGTACGCGATTGGCCACTTCGTCGCCGGAGGAATGCGCGGCTCGCACAACCAGCCGCTGATGCCGGTTGCATTGAACACTCCCACTTCCTACTTCGACGGGCCGCCGCTGGTATCGTGCGCCGCCTTCTGCGTGCACGGGACCAAGTTGACGGAAGCGGCGGACGCTTTTGCGCATCCGTTCTGGGACGAAGTCCGCAACCGCGTGGCGGCCAAAGCGATTGACATGCGTCGCCAGGGATTCATCGGCCCGGCCATGCTGCCGATGGCGGAACTGGAGTACACCGGAGTCATGGAGACGCTCGCTGAGCTGGACAAGAGGTTCACCATGCGCAAGGTCAAAGCCGCGGGCGCATAGAGACATTCTCGTCCGCACACCCGGCGCCGTTCGCGCCGGGTCTTTTGTTGGCGCTCGCTGTCGAACAAGCGTTCACTGACGAAGACCGTGCTTCCCTGTTTGGGACAAGCGAAACATAGGAAACGTGCCGTTTGTCGTTGACGCCGTTTGCTTTGCAAACCATCATCTAGCCCTAACTTCCAGGGAGGACTGAATGCTCGGACCGCCGACGCGGTCGGAAGTGTCGGACGGCCCTGCCAAGGCCTGGTGGCAACGCATCTCCCCACGCCAGACAACACTGCTCGGCATCGGGGCGGCGTTGTGTATCTTCGCGGTGCTAAGTGTTGCCTCTGAACTCGGAGTGCGTTATCCGCGCTGGATACCATCAATGTGGGTGGTTGACCTGGCGGTCGCGCTGGTGTGGGGCGTGCTGTTTGCGAGAACTTTGCGCGATGCGCAAAAACGGCATCGGCAAATGCTGCAACGGCTGCGCATGATCAGCGAGATGAACCATCACATTCGCAACGCCCTGGAACAGATCGAATTGTCGGCGCATACCAGCCAGGACCAGCGGCACGTTGAGATCCTGCATGCAGCGACGGCGCGCATCGAGTGGGCGCTCCGCGAGGTGCTGCCGCAGGATGGGGAAAAAGAGCAGTAGTCGGTAGTCAGCACCCAGTTGCAGTGGCGTTGTGATGTTTGCAGTTCGCAGTTTGCAGTGTGCAACTAATCCCCGCGGTGCCAGCAACACTGCTGAAGTGAAGAGCTGCAAACCGTAAGCTGCAAACTGTGAACTCTGGGTACTCCGTACTGAGTACTGGGTAGTGATTTACAATCTGAGCTGTCCATGCGTGAGATCCTCATCGCAACCTTGAACCAGGGAAAGCTGCGCGATTTCGCGGCGGTCGCCGCCGAGTTTGGCGTGTCGGTGGCCGCGGTACCCGGGCTGGCCACGGTGCCGCCCGCGCCCGAAGATGCGCCCACCTTCGAGGCGAATGCGTGCAAGAAGGCCGAGTACTACAGCCGCCTGGCGCCGCATCGTTACGTGATGGCTGATGACTCGGGATTGCAGGTGGACGCGTTGCGCGGAGCGCCGGGCGTACATTCGGCGCGTTATGCGGCGCGGCAAGCTGGCCGGCTCGGCCACTCCACCGATGAGGAAAACAACGCGCGGCTGTTGCAAGAGATGGCCGAAGTTCCCGAGGAACAGCGCGGGGCAAACTTCGTCTGCAGCATTGCTGTGGCGCGAGACGGCAAACTGGCGGCTTGTTTCCGCGGCGTCGCCCACGGCCGGCTGCTGCGAGAGCTCCGAGGCAACCGCGGCTTCGGTTACGATCCGCTGTTCTTCATCCCTGAGGCGAATGCGACGTTTGCGGAGCTTTCACCCGAGCACAAGGCGAAATGGAGCCATCGGGGGCAAGCGTTCCGCAAGTTCCTGAAGTGGTATGCGGAATTGCCGGAAGAAGCGCAACGCGCTCCCGGCGTGGCGCGGTAGAATTTAGTTTGCAATTTCCAGTTTGCGGTTGCAGCTACCGTACGAGGGCCGCATCAAGAGCTGCAAACCGTGAACTGCAAACTGTTTGTTCCCACCTTAGCTCCGCGCTGCGCGCGTCGCGAAGGTGGGGCACCCACAAACCTTAGCTCCGCGCTGCGCGCGTCGCGAAGGTGGGGCACCCGCGAAGGTGGGCACTCACAAGAGGATGCATTGCAACTCTGCTGGTGATCACAATTCGATGTGATGGCAAACACACAGCGGCATTGAATTCTTGACTTTACGCTGGGGCGAAAATCATAATGCTGGTGTTCGCTTCTATCCCCTGCTATCAAGGAGCCGTTCCGTGGCGACATTGGCTAGTCGTCCGGCCCAGAGCACGTCCCGCATTCCGGCGGGAGTAGTGCCCCTGCGCGCCGGGCAAGGTCGCTCCTTCCTGTGGCGCCGCCTGCATTCGCTGAGCGGTATTGTTCCTGTCGGCGCCTTCATCCTGGAACACTTCATTTCGAACGCCTTTGCAACCAACGGGCCCTGGGCCTATGGCGACCAGGTGAAATTTCTGACTGGCCTGCCGTTCGCGATCTGGTTGGAAGTTTTTGCAATATATATTCCGATCTTGTACCACGCCCTCTACGGGTTCTACATCTGGTACCGCGGCGACTCCAACGTTGGCGATTATCCGTTCATCGGCAACTGGATGTACACGGTGCAGCGCTGGACCGGCGCCGTAACCTTCTTCTACATTGTGTGGCACACCTACACCATGCGGTTCACCGGTGAGCACCTGTTCACCAATGCCCATGCAGCGTTCTGGAAGGTACAGCAGGAGATGCTGCAAACCTACGCGATCGCGCTGTACGCGGTCGGCATCCTGTGCGTGTCCTTCCATTTTGCTTACGGACTGTACTTGTTCGTGGCCAAGTGGGGTATCGTGACCGGTCCGAAAGGGCGCCGCAACTTCGCGTTTGTCTCGGTAGTGACGGGTGTACTTCTGGCCGTGATCGGCATCGCCTCGATGTACGCGTTTATCGGCCCGAAGTGGAAGAACACACCCAAGGACCTGCCGCCCAAGAACGCGGTGGTGCAGACGCATTCATAAATTTATCGCGCGCTCGCGCTGAAGGAATTCATCCAGCAATGGCAGCGAATCCGAAAATCATCGTCGTAGGCGGCGGCCTGGCAGGCCTGTCCGCCGTTATCAAAATTGCCGAGATGGGCGGGCACGTGGACCTGTTCTCCACGGTTGCAGTCAAGCGGTCCCACTCGGTTTGCGCCCAGGGCGGCATCAATGCCGCCAAGAACCTGAAAGGTGAAGGCGACTCCACCTGGCAGCACTTCGACGACACCGTTTACGGCGGCGATTTCCTGGCGAACCAGCCGCCGGTGAAGGACATGTGCGACCAGGCCCCGGGCATCATTGACCTGCTCGACCGCATGGGTGTTCCCTTCAACCGTACGCCCGAAGGTCTGCTCGATTTCCGGCGTTTCGGCGGCACCCTGTTTAACCGCACCGCGTTCGCCGGCGCCACCACCGGCCAGCAATTGTTGTATGCGCTGGACGAACAGGTGCGCCGCTACGAGGCTGAAGGCAAAGTCAAGAAGTACGAATACTGGGAATTCCTGTCGGGCGTGATCGACTCGCAGGGCGTGTGCCGTGGCATCTGCGCCATGGACCTGCGCTCCATGGAGGTCTTCACCTTCCCCGCCGATGCGGTGATCATGGCGACCGGCGGCATAGGGGCGATCTTCGGCAAGTCCACCAACTCGGTGAACTGCACCGGTTCGGCACAGTCGGCGCTCTACCAGCAGGGCGCATACTACGCCAACGGCGAGATGATCCAGGTGCACCCGACCTGCGTTCCCGGCGAGGACAAGCTGCGCTTGATGTCTGAGTCGGCCCGCGGCGAGGGCGGCCGCGTCTGGGTACCGAAGAAACCGGGCGATTCCCGCCCGGCCAAGAGCATTCCTGAAAATGAGCGTTGGTACTTCCTGGAGGAGTGGTATCCGAAGTACGGCAACCTGGTTCCCCGCGACGTCGCCACCCGCGCCATTTTCAAAGTCGTTTACGAGTACAACCTCGGCATTGATGGCCAGCCGATGGTTTACCTGGACGTGTCGCACATCGACCGCAAGATCCTCGACAAGAAACTCGAGGGCATCCTGGAGATCTACGAGAAGTTCGTGGGCGACGATCCACGCGACGTGCCCATGAAGATCTTCCCCGGCATGCACTACACCATGGGCGGGCTGTGGGTGGACTACAAGCAGGCCACCAACATCCCCGGCCTGTATGCCGCGGGCGAGTGCGATTACTCCATCCATGGCGCCAACCGCCTGGGGGCGAACTCGCTGATGTCGTGCATTTACGGCGGATTCGTCGCCGGCCCGGAAGCGGTCAAGTACGCGCGCAACAGCAAGACGGAAGCGGCGAACGGCTGCTTCGACGCCGAGAAGAAGCGCCAGGAAGAGTTCAACCAGCGGCTGCTGAAGTCCGACGGCACTGAGAACCCGTTCAAGATCTGGCGCGAGTTGGGCGAGATGATGACCAAGAATGCCACCGTCATCCGCTACAACAAGGCCTTGCAGGAAACCGACGCAAAGATCTGTGAACTGCTGGAGCGCTGGACCCACATCAACCTGAGCGACAAGTCCATGTGGACCAACAGCACCTTCGCCTTCGGCCGCCAGCTTTACAACATGCTCCAACTGGCGCGCGTGATCACGCAGGGCGCATACCTGCGCAACGAGTCGCGCGGCTCGCACTATAAACCGGATTACCCGGACCGCGACGATGTCAACTGGCTGAAGACCACGAAGGCATACTTTGCGGCCGACGCCGACGAACCGCGGTTCGAGTTCGAACCGGTGGATACGTCGCTGATTCCGCCGCGTACCCGCAAGTACTAATTCGATGGTGGGCGGATTGGGTCCGCCCACCGGCACTCATATCGCTGTACCGGAAGCCAAAGCGAAAGTCATAGAAGAGCTAACAATGGCTAAGAAAACCGTCATCTTCCGTATCAAGCGTCAGGACACGCCAGAGTCGAAGCCGTACTGGGAGGAGTTCGAGCTTCCCTATAAGCCCGGCATGAACGTGACTTCTTCCCTGATGGACATCGCGGTGAACCCGGTCACGCGCGATGGCAAACAGTCCACTCCGATCATCTACGACTCCAACTGCCTGGAGGAGGTCTGCGGGTCCTGCGCCATGCTCATCAATGGCCGCGCCCGCATGGCATGCTCCGCGCTGATTGATCAGCTCGAGCAGCCCATCACTCTCGAGCCCTTCACCAAGTTCCCCGTGGTGCGCGACCTTGCCGTGGACCGCACCGTCTTGTTCGAGAACCTGAAAGCGGTGAAGGCGTGGGTCCCAATCGACGGCAGCTATGACCTGGGCTCCGGGCCGCGAATGATGCCCGAAGAGCAGGACATAACCTATCCGCTGTCGCGCTGCATTTCCTGCTGCTGTTGCATGGAAGCTTGTCCGCAATTTAACGAGCAGACCGGCTTCATCGGTGCGGCGGCGATCTCGCAGGCACGGCTGTTCAACACCCATCCGACCGGAAAGGCGCTCAAGCGCGAGCGTTTGCAGGCCCTGATGGGCGACGGCGGCATCCAGGAGTGTGGCTACGCACAGAACTGTGTCGAGGTCTGCCCGAAGGACATCCCGCTGACGAACTCGATTTCAAACGTCGCCAAGGATGTGATGAAGCAGGCGATCGCCGACCTGTTTCGCGGGTAGTGAACTAACAGGAACACCGTCCCAGATTAGCGCCGAAGGACGCGGCGCGAACCTGGGGCGGCAGAACTTATTGCAGCTGCGCGGGCGCGCTTGCCCGCGCTTTGTTTTTGCACGGCGGTGAGCGCGTGGAAGCGAACGATACTTCGGCCTTGCTCGCGCGTATGCGAGCGTTCTGTTTTCCGGGCGACGAAGATAACGCCCGCTTGGTGAGGGCAATCAGGACTACGCAAAAGGGCGGGCTTCGCGCTTCACCCACCGCGCGCCGGACTGCATTTACGGCGGACGAGATCATTCCTCCGCATACATCAACCCAAGGTGATCGGCGAAATCCTGGCGAGAATCGCCGCAGTTTTCACGTCACAGATGGCTGGCACTTGGCTCGATTATGTATTGCGCCGCCGCTGGCCGCTGCTGTCCGCGGATCAGCGCAAGGCGGTTGCGGCGCCCCAGGTGGAGAAGGCGCCGATCGCGGCGTAGTTCCTGCCTGCGCTCTCCCACCCTGTGGCACGAACACCGCGCGCGACAAGGGTGGGGCACCCCCTTGTGGGCCACACGACTGTTTTCCACATTAGCTCCGCGCCCCGCACATCGCGAAGGTAGGGCACCCACCACCTCGTGCGTTCTGCACCACTGCAAATTGCAGTGGTCCGGAGCAAAACGCAGTTCGTCCCGGCCCTCCGCCTTGCTCGTCTACCGATGTAAGTCCCTGAGATACAAGCACCTGCCAGCTATTGCCGCGATTTGCCCTCGGCGTGCACAACCTATGACCGGAAGCTGTCAGACGGAGGCACTTATGACGATCCTGTTCGTGCTGTTGACGTTCCTGGTGCTCATGGCAGTCACCTACTACACCAAGCGCGGGCAGCCGGCGGTAACGCAGCGTGTGCCCGTATTTACTCCCGCGACCGCGCCCACCATGATGCGCGATTACGGCTTCGAAATTCCCAAGGGCTACTGTTTCCATCCCGGACATACCTGGGTGCTCGACGAAGGCCGCCAGAACGCGCGCGTGGGGCTGGACAGCTTTGCCGCCAACCTGATCGGCAAGATTGATCGCGTCGAAGTCGCCGGCCTGAACCGCTGGGTGCGCCAGGGCCAGAAGGTGTGGTCCATCACGCGCGACGGCCTAACGGTGGACATGGTCGCGCCGGTGGAAGGCGTCGTTATCGCCGTCAACCCCGAAGTGCAGAAGGACCCCAGCCTGATCACGCGCGATCCTTACAAGGACGGCTGGGTGTGCGTGATTAAGTCGCCCGACCTGACTACCAACACCAACAACCTGCTGCGGGGAACGTTTGTTGGCCCGTGGATGCAGAACAGCCTCCGGCGGCTGAGCTCGATGACGCCGCAGATGTCGGGCACCGCGGCAGCCGATGGCGGCGTGCCGGTTCCCGGCCTGCTGGCGCAAGTGGATCCCGCCACGCAGCGGGCCATGACGCGGGAATTCTTTCTGACCTAAATTGACGGCCCTTCGCCGGCAACGTGCAGCACGACGAAGGTTGGATGGAGCGGAGAGGAGAACAGCGATGACAGCGACGAAACAGAAAGCGCTCCTGATAGACATCACCAAATGCGTGGGCTGCCACGCCTGCGACCAGGCCTGCCGCGAAGGGCATGGCCAGCCGCTGGAGCAGCCGGCCAAGCTGACGGCCACCGCGTTCACGGTGCTGGAGGAGCATGACGACAAGTACGTGCGGCGCATGTGTCAGCACTGTGAAGACCCGGCGTGCGCCTCGGCCTGCCTGGTCGGCGCACTGGAGAAGAGCGCCCTCGGTCCGGTCACCTACGCCGCCAACAAGTGCGTCGGTTGCCGCTACTGCATGGTGGCCTGCCCCTACCAGGTCCCGAAATACCAGTGGAGCAAGCTGGCGCCGTTCATGCAGAAATGCGACATGTGCTACGACCGCGTGTCGCAGGGCCAGCAGACACGGTGCGCGGAAGCCTGCCCCACGGGCGCCACGCTGTTCGGCGACCGCGATGAACTGATCATGGAAGCCCGCAAGCGCATGATCGAGAACCCGGCCTACGTCCGCCGGATCTACGGCGAACACGAACTGGGCGGCGCCTCGGTCATGTACATCTCCGACGTGCCCTTCGAGAAGCTGGGGTTCGTCGTTCCGCCGCATGATCAGCCCATGCCCAAGCTCTCGCAAGCAGCCATGGGCGACACCCCCACGGTGGTGCTGGTCGGCGGCACCCTGCTGACCGGCCTCTACTGGATTACGCAGCGCAGGCGCGAAGTCCTGCTGGCCGAAAGCAAGCCGAAGGCCGATGAGGAAAGGAGCTAGCCATGTCTGCCCTGGCAAAGAAGATTACGATGTGGCGTGCAATCGTTGGCGTGTTGTTTGTGCTCGGCGCCTACTCGGCTTACCTGCGGTTCTTCAAGGGCTGGGAGGTGGCCACTAACCTGAGCGACGCGCAGCCCTGGGGCATCTGGGTCGGCCTGGCTACGCTGTGCGGTGTGGCGCTGTCGGCCGGCGCGTTCTCGATCTCGGCGGTGGTTTACCTGCTCGGCATGGACCGTTATCGCCCGGTGGCGCGCGCATCCGTACTGATTGGACTGCTCGGCTATCTGACGGTATGCGCAGGCTATGCCTACGAGCTCGGCCTGCCGTGGCGCTTCTACAACGTATTCCGGTTCTGGAATCCGCACTCGGTGCTGTTCGATGTGTGCTTGTGCATCCTGACCTACACTACGGTGCTGGTACTGGAATTTGCGCCCCAGTTGCTGGAGAAGCTGCCATGGGCGTGGGCGCACAAACTGGCGCACTGGCAGCACCGCTTCGTCATCGCCCTGACGCTGGCCGGCACCCTGCTGTCCTCCATGCACCAGTCGTTTCTCGGCGGCCTGTTCCTGATCATGAAGGGCCACATTTATCCGCTCTGGTACAGCCAATATCTTCATACGATGTTTTATCTGACGGCCATTCCGAGCGGCCTGTGCATGGTGATCATCGCGATGTATCTCAGCATGAGGTCGCTGGGGGTCAAGCTGGACTATGACATTCTGACCGACCTGGCCAAGATCACTGTGCCGATGCTGGTCATTTACGCGGGGTTCCGCGCGGTGGACCTGCTGCAGTACGGCGGTTACAAGTACCTGTTCCTGGCGCGTTCCGAGACTTTGTACTTCTGGCTGGAAATCCTGCTGCTGGTCATCATCCCAGTCGTAGGGTTTACCAATAAGAAGGTGCTGAACACGCCCATCCTGCTCTACTGGACGGCGATCGTCCAGGTGATGGGCCTGATCACCAACCGCATCAACGTTTCCATCACGGCGATGGAGGCCACCAACCATGCCAACTACGTCCCGAAGTGGCCTGAACTGATGTTAACAACCGCGGTGGTGGCGGCCGGCGTGGTGGCCTTCCGCTACGCAGTCCTGCACCTGGATGTGTTTCCGCGCAGTGCGAAACGGGAGCGCTGGCTGACCACTCCGGCATCGGCGTAGTCCGGGGCGGCAACCGGCGGGGTCTCCTTCCGCCGACTGCGCAGTCCTCAACAACGGGGCGCCGGCCGGAAACGGCGCCCCTAAGAGGACCAACCCGTCGGGTGATCTGGCGATCGGATCATCGGGTGATCGAGGCGTGAAGGAAATTGCAAATTACAAATTGCAGATTGCCAATCATGAGCTGTCAGGGGGTGGCCGATGCAGCCGAACGATCTTCTCCCCGACCAAATCGCGGAAATCGAAGAGGAGGCCGACCCGCTACTGCGCACCTCGGCTGAGTTCGAAGAGGGCGCCGCCCGCCTCGACCTGGAGCCTTGGATTGTTCAGCGCCTGCGCCACCCCGAACGCGAGCTCACCGCCAACCTCGCCTTTACCCGTGACAACGGCGAAACCTTGCCCGTCACCGGGGTTCGCGTCCAGCACCATACAGGCGGCCTGCCGAGCATGGGTCCGGTGCGGTGGTCGCATGACTGCCATCTGCACGCCGTACGTGCCGCTGCCATGTTTCAGACGTGGCAACTTGCCTTGCTCGACCTGCCATTCGGCGGCGCGGCTGGCGCCGTACTCTGTAATCCCGATGAGCTTTCCGAGCGCGAACTGCGCACCGTCGCCCGCGCCTACGCCCATGGGCTACGGGGCTTGCTCGGATCCACCAGCGACGTGCCCACGCCGGGCGCGGGCTGTAATCCGCAGACGATTGCCTGGATGCTCGAGGGGACTCGCTCCAGCGACCTGGGTGCCGTCACCGGCAAACCCGAAGAGCTCTGGGGAGTGCCGGGATCCAGCCATGCGCTGGCTTACGGCATCACTGCCCTGCTGGCATATCTGCGCCCACCGCTGCACGAGCAACGCGTGGCAGTACAGGCAATCCATCCGGCCCCGATGGCGATGGTGCTGCATGAAGCCGAAGCACACGTCGTCGCCGCCGCCGACCATTCGGGCGGCGTGATGAACGATAATCGCCTCGACGTGCCCGCGCTGGCGGCGCACGTCCAACACAAAGGCGTGGTGTTCGGATTCGCGGGAGGCGAGGCCGTCTGCAATGCCGACGTGCTCGAAGCGGAATGTGACGCTCTGGTGCTCGCCGGGGCAGAACGTCAGATCACTTCGGTCAACGCCGGTCGCGTCCGTGCCTCGGTAGTGTTCGAGGTCACCCCTGGGGCCATGACACGCGCGGCTGAAACGGCGCTGCTCGAGCGCGGCGTAATCGTGGTGCCGCCACTGATTGCCACCGCTGGCAGCAGCATCGCAGCGTACCTGGAATGGGCCCACAACACGCGCTGTTC
Organism: Terriglobales bacterium; assembly: GCA_041946775.1. Taxonomy (GTDB): domain Bacteria; phylum Acidobacteriota; class Terriglobia; order Terriglobales; family Acidobacteriaceae; genus JBHGBA01. Next base: position 25,281 of record JBHGBA010000015.1, on the reverse strand, counting down.
GCTGGAAATTCCCAACCTGCCGAAAGTCATTGCCGAGCGCGTCTGCGGCGTTTACGACGCAGCGCATTCCGCCGCACAAACGCACCAGGGGACCTTGCGTGAGGCGGCGCTGGTCATCGCCGTGCAGCGCGTGGCCAAGCGCATGCGCGTCTTGGGAAATGACAACTGAACCCGCGCAAGGTGGACGATATCATCACCGCTTACCGGCGCGCCGGTGTGGCCAGTCTGTAACAGACGTTTCCCGTTTCCCGTTCCCCGTTTCCGGAACGTATGCTCAACAGCAGCTTAGAAAGTATAGATTTCGGGAAACGGGAAACGGGAAACGGAGAAAGGCGTTCCGGGCATCTCCCCGCCCAAGTTGCCCCATCCCATCCGACAAGTCTCTCGCAAATATGCCTGTTTCCCGTTCCCCCGACAGGTGTGGTGGAAGGACAACATTATGAGCAAACTAGCAACTCTCTTGCTGAGTGTCCTGCTGTGCGCGTCGCTTGCGTGGACAGAAGAGGACAGGACCAAAGAACTGGAACGGGTACAGGCCGCCCAGAAAGTGCTCAATGAAATCATGGCCACGCCGGACAACGCCATCCCGGAGGAAATTCTGGCCGCCGCCGATTGTGTCGCGATAGTGCCCTCGATGGTGAGGGCAGGGTTCATCGTGGGCGGGCGTTACGGCAGAGGCATTGCCACCTGCCGCACCGCTGGGCAGGGCGCGAACCGCTGGAGCGCGCCGGTTCCCATCCGAATCGAGGGTGGTAGCTTCGGGTTACAGATCGGCGGCCAAGCGGTTGATCTGGTCATGCTTGCCATGAACCGCAAAGGCATGGAGGACCTGCTTTCCAGCAAGTTCCGCATCGGCGCCGACATTTCTGCCGCGGCAGGACCTGTGGGAAGGCACGCCGAGGGCGCTACCGACTGGAAGATGCGCGCCCAGCTCCTGACCTATTCGCGCTCGCGCGGCGCTTTCGCTGGGGTCACTCTGAACGGTGCTGTTGTCCGGCAAGACGAAGACGCAACGGCGGAGCTCTACGGCAGGAAAATCTCACACTTGGCCATTCTGAACGGCCAGGTGCCACCGCCGCCGGGCACGCGCCCCTTCCTGACTGAGGTGGCGAAGTACTTCCGCGAGGCCAAGACTGAAGCTGCGGAGAGACGCGAGCGCCCCAGCGAAACCACCACTGGCAGCACATCGGCAGGGACGGGGGGAACCGGCGCCACGGCAACTGCTCCGGCTGGTAGAGAACAGCAACAGACCGGCAGCAGCGCAGTGGCGGGCAGGGCGCAGCCGTCAGCTCAGCCCTCGGGGACAAGGGCGGAAACCACACAGGAAACCAGACCCGCAGGAAGCGAGCAAAGCCCGGAGCAGGTCAGGACGGCGATCATGGACCAGTTGCGCAACACGCCGAATATTGACCTGCAAAACGTGCAAGTGCAGGTCACCGACGACACTGTTGTGCTGACCGGCACGGCCCCCAATGACAAGACACGCGCGACCATCGAACGCATCGCCCGGGAGCACGCGGCCGGGCGCAGCGTGCAAAGCCAGCTCAACGTGAAGTAACCGCCAAACGCGGTCCAACGCAAAAGCGGCGAGCAGCGGGCTGCTCGCCGCCTCCATTTCTACCGTGGGAAATTACGCGTACCAGGCCTGGTTCTTCTCGGCGAAGTCCTTCTTGTCCTCGGGCAGGTCTTCGACGGTGAAAATCGAATTCGACGTGCAGGCCGTCGCGCAGGCGCCGCAGTCGATGCATTCTTCCTGATTGATGAATAATTGCGTCGCTTCGGCGAACCGGGGATCGTCCTGCTTGGGATGGATACAATCGGTCGGGCAAGCGTCAACGCAGAGCAGGTCCTTGATGCAGCTATCAACAATCACATGAGCCATGATTCGTTCTTCTCCAGCAAATTTGCGGTAAGCTTGGGCGCCGCCGGGATGCAGGCGCAGGACAGCCCCAAATGGTCTCGGACCATCCCTTAACGGCTTGCCCCCTGTCCTGGCTACCTGGCAGCCATCCTAAATTTTCCGCGCACAGAGGCTCCGTGATGTACGTCACTAATCCCTGCGATGTGTGAACACGACCGAAACAGTCGGGAACACCGATCGGGCGATCGGGTCATCGGGTGATCTGGCGAACCGCGAACTGGTGATCCGAGTAGTGGCAACGTGTGCCTTCACCCGCAGAGTACAGCCTCTCACAGCAGGACAGATCACCGGATCGCCTCACCCGATGATTGTGAACTCCCACCCGCAGTACTGGCCCTGCGTGGCGTCGGGCGGGCAGTGAAGGCAGCGGGTGCGGATGCGCGGGTCCACGGTCCTGGCAAAGGTCTCGAACTCGACGATGCCGACGGCCTTGCAGGGAAAATCCGGGAGACCCTTGCGGCGGCGCGTCTCCTGCACCCGGCAGACGTCCATGAAGAAGCGTAGACAGCGCCGGTCTTCGGACCACTCGGCGCGCTGCGTGTTGATCAGGGCATACATGCGCAGCGCAAGCGCGCGCTCCAGGGCCTCCAGGCCGCCGCCCGCGGCAATGCCGAAGGTGCTCATGATGCGGCGTGCTTCGGCCTCAGCAAATTGTTGCCAGGCGCGCGCATCCAACTCGATGGCTGCCGCCATGCCGTCGCGCGCTTCGGCCGCCAGGAACCAGCAACCATCGTGCGCCAGCCAGTTCTTGGCAAACATCTCCAGGGCGCGCAGCAGTTCTTCCCTGCTCATGCCTGCGAATGCGCTCATAGGTCCTCGCCAACTGGGGTAAGAGAACATTGGATCACAGGTGAGAAGCCGGATTCCAGAGTTGAGCGGCGCGGCTCAGCTTCGGCCTGGCAGCGCTTGAATCTCAGATTGCCCGTGCCGAAGCGTGGCAGCTTCACGTAAGGCGATGTGTTTCGCGCGGAAGTGCCGCATGGCGCGCTCGCCCCAAGCGCGCACGAAGTAATAGTTGAGGCCGCCACCGATGACCGAACTGACGACCGGAACCAGCCGTCCTGCCCATTTTTCCGCCACGTCCTTGCTGGTCTGCACCGCAATCGCGCTGATGACGCGCGGCACGAAGCGACGGACCATGCCGCGCTCCACCAGTTCGCGACCGATGTCCACGCCGGCGGCGCTGGCAGCCGCCACCCACAACTCCGCGATCTCGCTGTCGGTGTTGAACTCGAAACCGTAAGTCAGGCTTAGCTTCTGGATGGTGCGCATAGTGATGGCCGACAGAATTCCGAGGTCTGGGACGACGGTAAGGAACCCGCCCAAACCAAGCCCCGCGCCTTCCGCGGCGGCCATCTTCATGCCGGAACGAATCACGTCGTCGGCAACCGCGTCGAGTCGTTCCACCGGCGCGGAAAACGTGCCCTGGTAGCTGCTGATGGGAAGTCCGTAGGCGGTCCGCAGTTGCAGCAGAAAATGCGCGGGATCAACCTTTACGGTCTCGTACGCTTGCGTCAGCGCCTTGCGCACCGCGCCTTCCAATCGTCGGCGTATCCAGCCGTCAGTCATAAGTAGCCGGTACTCAGTACCCCGTAATACCAGTGTATTCGATGTCGTCGCGGCAGTCAGTTCAAACCAGCGATCGGTAACCGGAAGTGGCCGGCAGTCAGTTGAAACCAGCGACCCGGCATCATCGCATGTCGCTGTCAAGCATGAATCGCCATCCCCCGTTGGCGTAAAAGAACTCGCACTCGCAAGCTCGGTACTGGGTACTGGGTACTGGCAACTGAGTACTGCGTACTGAATTACTTGTGCTAGCATCAAACCTCCTGACCATGAGTGGCAAGAAGCTCCACATCGTCCCGCTGGGCGGACTTGGCGAATTCGGCATGAACTGCATGGCGATTCGCTGGGGGGACGACATTATCGTTATTGACGCCGGACTGATGTTTCCCGAGTCCGAATTGCTCGGCGTGGACATCGTCGTGCCCGACATCACCTACCTCACCGAGAACCGCGACAAAGTTCGCGCCATCGTTCTCACCCACGGGCACGAAGACCACATCGGCGCACTTCCCTGGATTTTTCAGGAGTTGAATGTCCCCGTTTGGGGGACCGAGTTCACGCTGGCCTATGTCGAAGACAAGCTGGACGAACACAAGCTGCTGGACAACGCCATTCTGAACGAGATTGTGCCCGGCCAGCGCTTCGCGGTGGGGCCTTTCACGATTCACCCCATACAGGTGACGCACAGCCTGGTGGACTGCGTCTCGCTCGCCATTCACACGCCGCTGGGCGTGGTGGTGCATACCGGCGATTTCAAGGTCGATCCCACGCCGACCGACAACAAGCTGTTCGACCTGCACGCCTTCGCCGAATACGGCAAGCAAGGCGTCCTGCTGTTGTTGCAGGATTCGACCAATGTCGAGCGTCCCGGCTACACGCCGAGCGAGCGCGCCGTGCGTCGCAAGCTGGACGAAGTGTTCTCCCGTGCCGAGCGGCGGGTTTATTTCGCCTGCTTTGCTTCATCCATCCACCGCATCAAGCTGGCCATCGAACTGGCCGCGCAGTACAACCGCAAAGTCGCGCTGGTCGGCCGTTCCATCAACGACTCCACCGAGATCGCCATGGACCTCGGCTACATTGATATCCCGGACGGCACCCTGATCCATCCCGGCGAGATCAAGAATTTTCCCGCCGAGCGCGTGTGCGTGCTGATCAGCGGCACGCAAGGCGAGCCGATGTCCGCGCTTTCGCGCGCCGCCGTGGACAGCCACAAGCACGCCCGTATTGATCCCGGCGACACTGTGGTGCTCTCGTCGCGCATCATTCCCGGCAACGAAAAGGCGATCTACCGCATGATTGACCACCTTTTCCGCCGCAATGCGCACGTGGTCTACGAAGATGGTTCCAAGCCGCCCATCCACGTCAGCGGCCACGCCAGCCAGGAAGAACTCAAATTGCTCATCAACCTGGTGAAGCCGCGCTATTTCATCCCGATCCACGGCGAGTACCGGCAACTGAAGCTGCACTGCGAACTGGCGGCCTCGATGAAAGGCGTCGTCGGCCAGGCGCTGATGATCGAAAGCGGCGACGTCATGGAGTTCGACGAACTCGGCGCACGCAAGCTGGAGCGCGTGCCTGTGGGGCGGGTGTGCATTGATTCCGGTTCCATGGGCGAGGTCGTCGAGGACCTCATCATCAAGGACCGCCGCCACCTCAGCGAAGACGGCATTGTGCTGCCCATCATCGCCATCAACAAGCTCACCGGCCGCGTGGAAGCTGCGCCGGAAATCGTGATGCGTGGCTTCGCCGGCGCGCCCGCCGATAACGGTTTCGTCTCCGAAGCCCGCGAGATGGTGATGCGCACCCTGGAGCAGTCCAGCGACGAAGAGAAGGCCGACTATGGCGTCATCAAGGAAAAGATCCGCCAGGACCTGAAACGCTATATCGTGAAGAACACCTCGCGCCGGCCGCTGATCATGCCGGTCATCCTGGAAATCTGACCTGAGCGGACAGCGCCAAACATCAGGGCGGCCGCTCTTGGCGCGTGCATTTGGACGCGCGTCGAAGGACTTCTACTTCGAATCTGCTACGAACCATGAGTGTTCGCGCGCACGGGTTTTTTACTCCCCCAAATCGCCACTTCACCAAGTCACCAAATGCCGCGGGTGTATACTGTCGCGTCTGCGGTAACCCCGTTCACATTACTTACGGGTAATCAAAAGGAGAGCTTGAATGGCTTCTGCCGCTGTCAGCTATGCTCGCGAGAACCGAGAGCGGTTTCTGGACGAATTGAAAGACCTGCTGCGCATCCCCAGCGTCAGTACTCTGCCCGAGCACAAGGATGACCTGCGACGGGCGGCGGACTTCATCGCTAACGAGATGCGGCGCGTAGGGCTGGAGAACGTCGAGGTCATTCCCACCCAGGGGCATCCGCTGGTGTACGCCGACTGGCTTCATGCCAGCGGCAAGCCCACGGTGCTCTGCTACGGCCATTACGACGTACAACCCCCCGATCCGCTGGACGAGTGGAACTCGCCGCCGTTCGAGCCCACCGAGCGCAACAACAATATCTATGCGCGCGGCGCGGTGGACGATAAAGGCCAGATGTACATGCACATCAAGGCCATCGAGGCGCTGATGAAAGCGAACAACGGCAAGCTGCCTGTCAATGTCCGTTTCATCATCGAGGGCGAAGAGGAAGTCGGCGGCGAGGCGATTGACAAGTTCGTCAGAGAGCATCCCGAGCGCCTGAAGTGCGATGTCGCGCTGATCTCCGATACCGAGATGTTCGCGCCCGAGCTGCCCAGCCTGTGCGTCGGCCTGCGCGGCCTTTGCTATACGGAGGTCGAAGCTATCGGCGCGGGGACCGACCTGCATTCCGGCGTCTATGGCGGCGCCGCACCGAATCCGCTGGAGGCCCTGTCGCGCATCATCAGCAAACTGAAAGACGAGAAGGGCAAGATCCTGGTCCCCGGCTTTTACGACAAGGTCAGGCAGCCGAGCAAGGACGAACTGAAGGCATGGAAGCGCCTGCCGTTCAGCGAAAAAAAATATCTGAAGAACGAAGTGAAGGCGAAAGAGTTGACGGGCGAGCCCAAGTACCCCGTGCTTTATCGCACCTGGGCGCGTCCCACGCTGGAGGTCCACGGCATGCCCGGCGGCTTCACCGGCGCCGGCGCAAAGACTGTCATCCCGGCGAAAGCTTCGGCCAAGGTTTCCATGCGCCTGGTGCCGGACCAGAATCCGGAAGACATCTGGAAGAAGTTCAACAAGTACGTCAACAAGCTTGTTCCCAAGGGGATTCAGATCAAGATCAAACGCCATTCGGTTGCAGACCCGATCGTGGTGGGCACGGACAACCCGTACATCCGCGCGGCCGCCAGCGCAATGAAGGAAGTGTTCAGGAAGGAAACGGTGTACATCCGCTCCGGCGGCTCGATTCCGATCGTGGCTGCGTTTGAGAAGTCGCTGAAGGTGCCGAGCGTGATGATGGGCTTCGGCCTGCCCGATGACAACCTGCACGCCCCGAACGAGAAGTTCCACATTCCGAACTTCTATCGCGGCATCGAGTCCGTCGTGCGCTGGTTTGAACTGGTGGGTGAGCAGAAATAAAGTCCGCCACAGAGGCACAAAGAAACGCTGAATGCGAGAAAACCTCGGGCCCTGGTCCGAGGTTTTTTTGTGTCCGCTGTGTCCTCTGCGGTGAAGATCAATTCCCGGTGTGCAGCCGCACCCGCGTGGCCGCCGTTTGGACCTCACGCAGCGCCGCGCAAACACGATCCTGGTCTTCTTCGCTGAGATACGGATGCATCGGCAGGCTGAGCACAAGTCGCGCCGCCGCTTCGGAAACCGGAAAACACCCTGCCCGCGACCCCAGCCCGCTGAACACCGGCTGCAAATGCAACGGCACGGGATAATGCACCGCAGTTGGAATCCCCTGTTGCTTTAACCTGTCGGAAACTTCATCACGATCGCTGATCTGGACCGTGTATTGCGCAAAGACCGAAGTGTTGTGCGTCTCGACGTAAGGTGTGCCGACCACGCCATGGAGCTTCTCGGTATATCGTGAGGCGATACGCCGGCGCGCCTCCACCTCGGCGTCGAACACTTCCATCTTCGCCAGCAACACGGCGGCTTGCAGGCTATCGAGCCGGCCATTGATGCCCAGTACCGGATGATGATAGCGGCGGTCCTGTCCGTGCACGCGTATCTGCCGCATCCGCTCGGCCAACTGGTCGTCATTTGTGAAACACGCGCCACCTTCGCCGTAGCAGCCCAGCGGCTTCGATGGAAAAAAGCTGGTGCAGCCGATGGTGGACAGGTTGCACGATCGCCGGCCTTTGTATGTCGCGCCGAAACTTTGCGCCGCGTCTTCGACGACAGAGATGCCGTGGCGCGCCGCGATAGCGTTGATCGCGTCAAAATCAGCGCACTGACCGTAGAGCGACACCGGCATGATGGCCCGCGTGCGCGGCGTAATCGCCGGCTCCAGCAATTTGGGATCGAGATTATACGTGCGGGCGTCGATATCGACGAACACCGGCCTGGCCCCGAGCAGCGCAATGACCTCTGCCGAGGCGATGAACGTGAACGGGCTGGTAATGACCTCGTCGCCAGCGCCGACTCCCAGCGCCATCAACGCAATCAACAGCGCATCGGTCCCGCTGGCGGCGGTGACGCAGTGCTTCGCTCCGGTGTATGCGGCCAGCCGCTGCTCCAGCTCGCCGACCTCCGGCCCGAGCACAAATTGCACATGTTCCAGCACCCGCGCAATCCGTGCGTCAACCGACGCCTTGATCGCACTGTACTGCTTCTTGAGGTCAATGAATTCCATGTTGTGGAACCAGTTTACAGTCCGCAGCTTACAGGTGGCAGCTAAACCGGGCCTGGACGTACATAAAACAGGTACAACCAATGTCCTGTCATCCCAAGCGAGCGCGGCTGCTTTTGCCGCGCGCAGTCGAGGGACCTTGTGTTTCATTCCCCGATACAAGAAAACTGGCTGCAAGCTGCAAACCGTAAACTGCAAACATTAGTCACGTGCCGGGAAGTTCAAGCGCAATCCCACCACCGCCGTCCTGCCCGGCATGGCCACCCCCGGGATCTCCTGATAGCTGGTATCGGTCAGGTTCGACACTTGCACGTAGGGCGCAACATACTTAAATCGCCGGGTCAAAGCCACATCCCACAACCCGTATGCATCACGTCCGCTGCGCTGGACCACGCCGACGCGAGTGCGTCCCAAAAACTTCTTCGCCAAGCGTCCCTGCCACGAGATCACGGCGTTGTGCAGCGGGAAATTGCCCACGTAGCGGGTCTCGACGACCGCCGGCGGCACTTGCGACACGTGCAGCCAGGCATAAGACACCTGCAACACCGACTTGGGCAATTGCGCCCGCAGCGCAAGTTCCAGGCCGGTAAACCGCAGTGTGTCAATGTTCGCCGCCGTCCATGTGCCACCCGGCACGTACCGGACGTAGTCAATGCCGGCGCGCTCCCGCCGGTGAAACACGGTCGCCGCGCCCGACAACCTGCCCGCCGGGTCAAAGTCCGCGCCAGCCTCGTAGCTCCAGGCGGTTTCCGGTCGCAGGTCGGGGTTGCCGCGCGTCGCCGGATCGCGGTAGTAGAGGTCGGTATAGCTGGGCAAGCGGAACGCATGGCTGACCGCGCCGCGCAGCTTGAGCCGCGGCGACAGCCACGCGCCTCCGCTGACCGTCGGACTCAGTTCATGACGCCAGTCGCCCCAAATCTCATCGCGCAGTCCGACAGCAAACGAGAACCGCCGCAGCGCCCGTACATCCAGATTCACGTAGCCAGCAGCGCGGTTGCGCTGATGATGCCCGAGATTATTGCTATCTATGCGATCGCGATAGCCTTCGCCGCCATAAAACAGCGTGGCGTTGTTCGCCACCCTGGTGCGCCGCCGCAGCGCCAGTTGCCAGTTTTCGGTCGCATGCGCATTCGCATATACCTGCGGACGGTCGCGGAACAGGATGAAGTTATCGGTATGCCGGCGATACGCGAACGCGACCTGAGTCTGCTCTCCCAAGTCCTGTTGCAGCGACGCAAACCAGGTTTTTGTCCGTTCCCACGAGTTGTACTTGCCGTAAAACTGGTCCGCGCCGAACGGCCGGTCGCCGTGCGCTAGCAGCACGCTCGAATGTCCCAGGCGCGACTTGGTCCGCGTCGTCGAGGCCAGCGCCAGCCCGCGGTAGTCGCGGTCCGGCATAAAGCCCGACGAGAAGTCGCGCGCGAAACTCAATTGCTGGCTGAAGTTACCGCGAACAAACGACGCCGAAGCGTCCTGCTGGTTGATGCCGAAGTTGCCTACCGCCGCGCCCAAACTGATTTCGCTTCGCCGCGGCCTAGGGGTGATGAAGTTCACCGCCCCGCCCACGGCGTCCGAACCGTAAAGCGTGGAACCGGCGCCATTGAGTATTTCCATCCGGTCGATCATCTCCAGCGGCAGGGGGACGTCGAGGTTGTGGTGCCCGGTCTGGGCGTCGTTCACGCGGATGCCGTTCACCAGCACCAGCGTTTGCCCGAACTGCGCCCCGCGGATAGAAATGTCCGCCTGCATGCCGCCCGGCGCCCGCTGTTGCAGATCAACAGTGGACGTCAGGTGCAGATAGTCCGCCCAACTGCGGAAGAGTTCCGGCATGTCGCCGCTTCCCAGGACGTTGATGTCGCGATCGGCCTCGTCCAGTGGAACCGGTTGCGGCGACCCGGTGACCACCACGGTTTCCTGCCGTGGCGGGATGGACTGCGCCGAGAGGGCGCATGCCGACCAAGTAATGAGAAGAAGTACCCCGATAAGACGGAACACAGTGCCGTCATGCTACCAGAGTAGCTGCCCATGTCAGCGCCTCAATTTGCAGTGCGCCTCATCTCCGCACACAATCTGTTGGGTTATCTGCTGTGGTTCTACCCTCTGCGCCTCTGGTTTCGGCGCGCAGGCGGCGGTACAGTAGGGAAGCTCTCTGCGGTTCTCCTACCTCCGTAACTCGCCAGGACAGGCTTAAACCGTGAAACTGCTGCACAGGTTGTGCAACATAGGGTAGTTTTGCTTGCCGAGGTACAACATATTGCGGTTTGTTGTTGACCGGCGGATGCATCCCTCGGTACAGTCCACTGTTGGAGAAGCTTGCTGGCTCGCTGGTTTGAGCACGGCCCGAAGGCAACACCACACAGTGAGGTGAAGGAGTAGAGCGTTGCTCAAGCTGAAGAAGCTGCACATCCTGGGATTTAAGTCCTTCTGCGACCGTACGGAACTACGCTTCCACGGCGATGGCATCGCCGCCATTGTCGGCCCCAACGGCTGCGGGAAATCCAATATTGCCGACGCCATCTGCTGGGTGCTGGGCGAACAGTCCGCCAAGACCCTGCGCGGCACCCGTATGGAAGACGTCATCTTCTCCGGCACGCCCGCCCGCAAGCCCACGGGCATGGCCGAAGTGTCGCTCACGCTGATCGACCCAGACATCTACGAAGGCGCCGACAAGAACGCCGAGCCCGAGATTGAGATCAGCGACGAACTTCCCGAACAGGACTGGGACGAAGAAGCCTTGCGCGCGGCCGCCGACGAGGAAACCGAACAGTACATCGAGGAAGTCCAGCCGGGGAAGGTCGAGGAAGTCGCTGCGCCTCCGAATCCTGGAAGCGCCAATCCGCCGCAGAGCGACGAAGTAGCGCCGCTGTCCCCGGCGACGGGCACAGCTAGTTCGGCCGAGACCAATGGGCCCACCGCGACAGGCGCACAGCACGTCGTACTGAAGATTCGCCGGCGCAAGTTCAAGCCCGTACCGCTGAAGAAGGGCGAAATCGTCGTCACCCGCCGCCTGTTCCGCTCCGGCGACAGCGAGTATCTGCTTAATCACAAGCTCTGCCGGCTGCGCGACATCCAGGACATCTTCATGGGCACCGGACTGGGGCCGGAGTCCTACGCGATAATCGAGCAGGGCCGCATCGGACAGATCCTCAGCAGCAAGCCGACCGACCGCCGCGCCATCATCGAGGAAGCCGCCGGCATCACCAAGTTCAAGACCAAGAAGCGGCTGGCGGAAGCGCGCCTGGAAGACGCCAAGCAAAACCTGAACCGCGTGAACGACATTTTCGAAGAAGTCACGCGGCAGATGAACTCGCTGAAGCGGCAAGCATCGAAGGCCGCCCGCTACGCGCGTCTGCGCGATGAAATGCGCGCGCGACTGCGCGTTGTGCTGGCCAGCCGCTTTGCCCAACTGGAGCGCGACACGGCCGACCGTCAGGCGGAACTTGAGACCATTGCCGAAGACATGCGGCTCAAGGGCGAAAACGTCCGCCAGATGGAAGCCGAGCACGGCGAGCGCACGCAGCGCGGCTACGCCATCGAGACTGCTTCGCGCGAAAACCACGACCGGCTGGGCGAACTGGCCCGCGAAGCCGACCGCGCCACCGCCCGCCAGCGGCAAAACGAAGAACGCTTCGTTGAACTCGATCAGCGCACTGCGGCTGCGCAGGATGAACTCGCGCAGACCAGCGCCAAGCTCGAAGCGCTCAAAGCCGAGCGTGACGCCAACCGCCAGACGCTCGACTCCGCGCAGGCCGACGTCGCCGCCGCGCAGGAGCAACTCGATGCTCGCCAGCAGGACGCCGCCGGGGCCGCGGCCACGCTGGCCGATGTCGAACGCCAGCAGGAACAGCGTCGCGTGGCCATCATGCAGGCGGCCAACGACGCTGCCTCGGTGCGCAACCGCATCACTCAGGCGGAAGAAAATCTCGCCGCGCTCGGCCGCGAAGCGCAGCGCCTCACCAACGAGATCAACACCGCCAATCTGCAACTGGAAAGCTTCGGCGGCGAGCGCGGTCAATTGGCGCTCGAATTCGATTCCGCATCGCAACGCGTTCAGGCGCTGGCCGCGCAGATCGCCGACACCCGCCGGCAGCTTGAGGCAAAGCGCAAGTCCGAAAGCGACTCCAAGCGCCGCCTGGATTCCCTGCGCGCCGAGTACGCCAGTGCCCTGGGCAAGAAGTCGTCGCTCGAGGCCATCATCGCCGAGCATGGCTATTCCACCGATTCGGTGCGCCGCCTGTTCCGCTCCGGCGCGCTGCACAGCGGCTTTACTGCCGCGGGCGTGCTGGCCGATTTTCTCGAAGTGGAAGACCAGTACGAGCATGTGGTGGAGGATTTCCTGCGCGACGAATTGAACTACGTTGTAGTGAAGTCGTGGGACGCCGCCGACGCCGGCCTCAACCTGCTGCGCACCGACGTGGACGGGCGCGCCACCTTCCTGGTGCATCCCAGCGATTCGCAGGCGAAGTTCCCGTTCGAACTCGACGCCGCTCAGCACCAGGTCCCGCGCCGCGACAGCGTCGTTCCGGTGAAAGACTGCATTCGCGTGCTCAACGGCTTCGGCAAATCTCTGGAAGTCATTTTGCCCAAGCTGCGCGACGGCTACATCGTCCCCGATGCCGCCCTCGGCCGCGAGTTGGCGCTGGAAAACTCCGACGCGTTCTTCCTGTCGAAATCAGGCGAGTGTTTCCATAACGTGACCGTCACCGGGGGCAAGCAGCCCGCCGAAGGTCCGCTCTCGATGAAGCGCGAGCTGCGCGAGATCGTGCGCCAGATGAACGAAATCGAGCGCGTGCTGCGTGAGGAAGAAACGCGGGTGCAGACGCTCGGGCGCGAAATCACCGAGCTGACTTCCCTGCTGGAGCGCCTCGAAGCCGACAAGCGCGAGGCCGAGAAGCAGGCCATGACCTCCGGCCACACGCTGCGGCAAATGGACACCGAAATGGCGCGCGTCCGCCAGCGCCTGGAGACCTACGAGCGCGAGCTTCAGCGCGTTATCTCTGATCGCCGCGGCAAGGAAGAATTTATCGCCCGCGAACGCGAAGAACTCGGACGCCGAGAACAGCGCCGTGCCGAACTCGAGCAGGCCCTGGCCACGGCGCAGGCTGATCTGGGTTCGCTGCGCGCTGCCCGCGATGCCGCCGGACAGAATGCCGCGGAAGCGCGCGCGCAACTCGCCACCCTCGAAGAGCGCCGCCGCGCCGCCGCTCAGACGCTGCAACGGATCGAGTCGCTGGTCTCCGAAGTGGCCGCCCGAGTCGAGACCCTCAAGGCTCAGATCGCGTCCGCCGCAGCCGAAAAAGAGCAGCGCACCACCGAAAACATCCGCCTGGCCGAGCGCCTCATCGAACTGGCAGCGGAACGCGAAGCATGCGAAGCCACAGAACGCGAACTCGCGGCGGAATCTGAACAAGTCCGCGCCCGGCTGGCGGAGTTGGAAGAACAGTTGCGTCTGTGCCGCGAAGCGCTGGACCAGGCACGCGACCGGCGGGGCGAAGTGGCCGCCCAGCTTGCCAAGCTCGCATCCGACGCCGCCTACCTGGCCGAAAGCTGCGTTAACGAACTCGGCATTACCCGCGAAGAGTTGCACGCCGATGAGAACCTGGTCCTCGTGGAAGGCGAACAGCTAGTCGCCGAAGACACCGCCTATCGCGAGCTTCGTACCAAACTCGACGCCATGGGCCCGGTCAACATGATGGCGCTCGAGGAATATAACGAAGTCGCGCAGCGCCACCAGTTCCTCGAAACCCAGCGCAAGGACCTGATGGAATCCATCGCCAACACACAAGAGACCATCCGCGAGATCGAGACCGTCTCGCGGCAGAAATTCAACGAGGCGTTCGAGCGGATCAACGAAAACTTCCAGATGACCTTCCGCAAGCTGTTCGGCGGCGGCACGGCGCTGATGAAACTCACCGACGAGCAGAACAGCGCGGAGAGCGGCATTGACGTGATCGCCTCGCCTCCGGGCAAGAAGCTTCAGAACGTGCTGCTGCTCTCCGGCGGCGAAAAAGCGCTTACCGCACTGGCGCTGCTGGTCGGCATCTTCCAGTACCAGCCGAGTCCGTTCTGCATCCTCGACGAGGTGGACGCGCCGCTGGACGAAGCTAACATCGGACGCTTCACCGAACTTGTCCGCGATATGAGCATGCGCACACAGTTCATTCTCATCACCCACAGCCGCAAGACCATGAGTATCGCGCCCGTGATGTACGGCGTCACCATGCAGGAGCCCGGGGTATCGAAACTGGTCTCGGTGCGGTTCGCGGAACCGGCATCCGCAGCGGTGCAGTGAAAAACCGTCGGCGCGGATTCAACGGATCACGCGGATCGCACGGATCCGAGCGCACCCAGGGACACACGCGAAGACGGGCCCGATATTGCCTGCGCGTATGCCCGCCGTAAAAAATCTCTCGTTTTTGCCTTCGATCTGCGTCGGTCCGCAAATCCGCCCGGTCCGCGCTGCTTGGTTTTGGCCTTTGTTGAGCGCTTGACAAACCTGGCGGCGCCTGGTCTCTTCCGCGCGCCACATGGATCCACAATACTGCTGGATCCCGAAGTTATATCGGTTACCGACATAAACGTGAAACCCGCATCTGGCGCGGCTCTTGCACATTCCTCTCCGCTGTCAAGTACCTTAAACAGCAACTGTGCTGCCCGCTGATTTTGTCGCATCTATTTGTGATGCAGCGCGATTGACAATCCTGCCGGGGCGTTTAGAATACGCCCCGTTCACTCGAAGATTGTTCCAAAGAAAGTCGCACGTGACTGAGCCAGCCCATCGCGTTCTACTGAACACAGATTTCCCCGATCTCGAACTGTATGCCAGCGGCAAGGTGCGCGACCTGTACCGCGTGGACAATGAGCACCTGCTGTTTGTGGCCACCGACCGCATCTCCGCCTTCGATTACGTCCTGGCAAGCGGCATTCCCCACAAAGGCAGTGTGCTGACGCAGCTTTCGCTGTTTTGGTTCGATTTCCTCAAGGATCTCTGCCCCAACCACCTGGTCACCGCGGAGGTGGATAAATATCCGCCGGCAGTGCGCCGCCACGCCGACGATCTTCGCGGCCGTTCCATGCTGGTCATCCAGGCCGATATGGTGCCGGTGGAGTGCGTGGCGCGCGGCTATCTCTCCGGTTCTGGTTGGAAGGAATATCAGCACAGCGGCGCAGTCTGCGGCATCAAGCTGCCGCATGGCCTTCGCGAAAGCGACAAGCTGCCCGAACCGATTTTCACGCCCGCGATTAAGGCGACTTCCGGCCACGACGAAAACATCTCGTTCGACCACATGGTTCGGCTGGTCGGCGCCGAGACCAGCCAGAAGCTGCGCGATCTGACGCTGCACCTCTATACCGCGGCAGCCGATCATGCACGTGAGCACGGCATCATCATCGCCGACACGAAATTTGAATTTGGATGGACCCAGGCCGGCCTGACGCTGGGCGATGAAGTCCTAACTCCGGATTCTTCGCGTTTTTGGCCGGCCGAGAATTATCAGCCGGGCAAGCCCCAGGAGTCTTTCGACAAACAGTACGTGCGCGACTACCTGGAGGCCATCAAGTGGAACAAGCAACCGCCGGCGCCCGCGCTGCCGGAAGAGGTTCAGCGGCGCACGAGCGAAAAGTACAGGGAAGCTTATCGTCGCCTGACTGGGCGTGAATTGCAGGTGCAGGCCGCATGACGGGTGCCGATTGGGTGATCGTGGCTGCCATCGTGTTGTCGGTCGTGGCGGCAGCCGCCCAGGGTTTTGTGTATGAGGTGTTCTCGCTGGCGGGCGTCGTGGTGGGATATCTGGCGGCCGCCTGGCAATTTCATCGCGTGGCGGCCTGGTATGCGCCTTACGTGAAAACCACGTGGGCGGCCAACGCTGCGGGATTTTTAACTATTTTTCTTGTGGTCGTGGTGCTGGCCGGCATCATCGGCCGGATCGCGCGTGCCGGCGCCAATGCCGCCGGGCTGCGCTGGTTTGACCGGGTCCTGGGGGGAGCGTTTGGCCTGGTACGCGGGTTCCTGGTGGTCACGATTGTGCTGGTGGCGCTGGCGGCCTGGACGCCCAACGCGCAATGGTTGTCGCGTTCGCGTTTGGCGCCCTACATGATGATCGTGGGGCGCGCGGCCGTGTGGCTGGCGCCCAGGGAAGTGCGCCTGCAGTTTCGCGAGGGCTGGAGGCACATTCGCGAGGGACGCGAACTGCCGCCGGCACCAATACCCGCGCCGGGCAAGTAACGGTTAACATCCATATCGGTTCAAGAGAGAGGCGCCGTGAAGGACCAGTTGGAAGCTCTAGTCATGCAGATGTACAAGAGTGGGATCTTGTACTCGGAAGCGGTACGCGAATTCAAGAAACGTTTCATCATCTCCGTGCTGCAGGAGTGCAATGGTAACCAGTGCAAGGCCGCGCGGGAGCTCGGCATGCACCGCAACACTCTCAGCCGCACCATTGCGGAGTTGCACATTGACATGCGCTCGGTGCGCGACGGCTCGCGCCGCCCGCCGCGCAGCGCCCGTCCCATGGTTCTGGAGAAGAAAGCGGCCAGGTAGTTCTAGCGAAGACGTACGGTAGCGCCACTGTCCGCGAGCGGCGGGCCCGGTTTCGCTGTGTCCGCTGCGTCTTCTGTCGTAGCACCTTGGGAACTGATCTCACGCGGGACGCGCGAACGCCTATTTCTCCGCCGCCGTTGCCGCCTCCAGCTTCACGGCTTCACGGAAATAGTCCAGCGACAGCTTCAGCCCGGTTTCCAAATCGACCTGCGGCTCCCAACCCAGCAGCGCTCTCGCTTTGGTGATGTCAGGACGCCGCTGCTTGGGGTCGTCCTGCGGCAGAGGCTCAAAGCGAATCTTGCTCTGCGATCCGGTCACTTTCAGCACCAGCCTGGCGCACTCCAGGATGGTGAATTCGCCAGGGTTTCCGATATTGGTCGGCAGGTGTTCATCGCTGCGCGAGAGCCGCAGAATTCCTTCGATCTCATCGGAAACGTAGCAGAAGCTGCGCGTCTGGCTGCCGTCGCCATAGACCGTCAGTTCATCGCCCCGCAGTGCCTGCTTCATGAAGTTGGAAATCACGCGGCCATCGTTTAATTGCAATCGCGGGCCGTAGGTGTTGAAGATGCGCACGATCCGGGTATTAACATTGTGATACCGGTGATAGGCCATGGTCGCCGCTTCCGCGAACCGCTTCGCCTCGTCGTAGACAGACCGCGGACCAATCGGATTCACGTTTCCCCAGTATGTCTCTTTTTGCGGATGCTCCAGCGGGTCGCCGTAACACTCAGAGGTGGATGCCAGCAGGAACAGCGCCTTATAGCGCCGCGCAAGTTCCAGCGAGTTGAATGTGCCCAGCGATCCCACTTTGAGCGTCTCGATCCCGTGCATCATGTAGTCCACCGGGCTGGCCGGCGACGCGAAATCGAACACGTAATCCACCCGGCCGCAATCAAACGGCGTGCAAATATCGTGGACTTCCAGGCTGAAGCGCGGTTCGTTCTTCAGGTGTTCAAGGTTGCGTGTGTTGCCGGTAATCAGGCTGTCCACGCCAACCACGCTGTGGCCCTCGGCGAGCAGCGCATCGCAAAGGTGCGAACCCAGAAAGCCCGCCGCACCTGTCACCAGCACTCGCATTATGGCTTGTTCTCCCGTGCGCCGGCTGCCCGCGCCCGCAGCTTCTCCTCGCTGGGTACCACATCGGGCCGCCCGATGCTGAGGTAAATGAACCCGTGTTCGCGCATGATCTGCGGATCGAACAAGTTGCGTCCGTCAATCACAATGGGATACCGCAACAGTTGCCGCACGCGCGCAAAGTCCAGTTCCTTGAACTCTTCCCATTCGGTGAGCACCAGCAGCGCATCGGCGCCCGCGATGGCGTCGTAAGCCGATGCGGCATAGGTCACCGCGCCCTGCGGCAGGACTTGCTTTGCATTCTCGATGGCCGCCGGGTCATACGCCCGCACTTCGGCACCCTCTTCGAGCAGCGACTCGATAATCGAAATCGCCGGCGACTCGCGCACGTCGTCGGTTCCGCCCTTGAACGCCAGTCCCAGCACGCCCAACCGCTTGCCCTTGATCGTCCACAGCGCCCCGCGCACCTTGCGCAGGAAGCGATGCCGCTGTTCCTCGTTGATCCGCATGACTTCCTCCAGCAGGCGGAAGTCATAGCCGCATTCGCGCGCCACCGCACGGTAGGCAGACAGGTCTTTCGGGAAACAGGATCCGCCGTAGCCAATGCCCGGATACAGGAACCGCGGCCCGATGCGCGTGTCCGTGCCGATGCCCTCGCGTACGTCGTCCACATCGGCGCCCACCGATTCGCACACGGTGGCCACAGCGTTGATGAAGCTGATCTTCATCGCCAAGAACGCGTTAGATGCATACTTGATCAGTTCCGCTGACTTGGTGCTGGTGGCAATCAGCGGGGGCGGCACTTTTGCGGATGGCGGCGCGGGAATCGCATCGGCCCGCTGATAATAACTGCCGTCCAGCATCGGCTTGTAGATTTCGCGCAAAACATTCGCCGCGCCCAGCGTGTTCGTGCCGATCACGATGCGTTCTGGATACAGGAAATCCGTTACAGCCGTACCCTCGCGCAGGAATTCCGGGTTCGAGCCCACATCGAACAAATTGGCCGGCGCGCCATTGAGCAGCAACACTTTGCGCACCCAGTCGCTGGTATACACCGGCACCGTGCTCTTGCAGATCACAACTTTGTAATCGTTCACCGCGCTGGCGATCTCGCGTGCCACAGCCTCGACGTACGACAAATCGGCTTCGCCATTCACCGCCGGCGGCGTCCCCACGGCTACGAAGATTGCCTGGCTGTTGTGTACGGGCTCAGCCAGCGTGCTGGAAAAAGAAAGTCGTCCCCCGCGATGTTTGGCCAGCAATTCCGGCAGATACGCTTCGTGGATGGGGCACTGTCCATTGGCCAGCGCCTGGTACTTAATGGGATCATTGTCCACGAGTTCGACGTTGTGTCCCAACTCGGCGAAACATGCTCCGGCGACCAGTCCGACATAGCCGGACCCTACGACTGCAATATTCATGCTGTGTCCTGTAGTGAACCTGCTCCTCCCATAGTAACGAAACGGTTCTGCGCTGCCAATCAAATCACCATCGGTCGGCGGTTGCGTCTGTTACAGTGATGCTCTTGACGCAGCTCGCGGCATGCAGCCCCATCGCCGGGGCGCCGAATCAAATAGAGCAAAATAGCGGACGAGAGCTGCTCACGTGACAGATGGCGTTCAGTCAGTCCCTAGTTGCGCTGGTTTTGTCCGTGGTGACCTCGTGCGTCGCCTTCGCGCAGAACACGGCGCCCGCGTCGGGGCTGCTGCTTGTCACCGTTGAAGATGAAACCGCTGTGGCTGTTCCCCAGGCCCATCTCACCCTGGCGGGCGCGAACCAGACTTGGCGATGCGAGACCGACTTCGCCGGCCGCTGTCGTTTTCTCTCCCTGCCGGGCGGAACCTACCGCCTCCACGCCGAGAAGCTCGGCTTCTACCGCCTCGATATTCAACAAATTGATTTTCCCCAGACGACAGCGGTAGATATTACCCTGTTGCACGAGCAGGAAGTACGCGAGACGGTTGATGTAGTTGAGTCCCCGCCCGCCATCGATCCCGCCAAAACGTCCAACGCTGAAAACCTCACGCAGCGCGAGATTCTAAATGTTCCGTATCCCACCAGCCGCGATATCCGCAATGCCTTGCCGCTGTTGCCGCAAGTCGTGCAGGACATGTCCGGCGATCTCCACATCGCCGGCTCTGCGCGCTCGCAAACGCTCAATCTGCTCGACGGTTTTGACGTGAGCAACCCGGTTCCCGGCTTCATGGACATGCGGGTCAGCGCCGACTCGGTGCGCAATATCGAAGTCGAGCCCAGCCGCTACACCGTGCAGTATGGCCGCGGCGACAGCGTCCTCAACCTCGAAACCGGCATGGGCGACGACCGTTTCCGCTTCACCGCTACCAACTTCGTTCCATCATTCCAAAACCGTAAGGGGCTGCACTTCAATCAGTGGGTGCCGCGGGCCACCATTTCCGGCCCCATCAAACGCGGCCGCGTCTGGTTCTTCGATTCGCCCGAGATCGAGTACAACCAGGACATCATCGAAGAACTGCCCGAAGGCCAGGACCGCGCCAAATCATGGCGCACCGGCAACCTCGCAAAGATCCAGGCAAATTTCACGAACTCCAACATCTTTACTGCCGAGTTCGTGGTGAATAATTTCCACGCTCCCCATTTTGGTCTCGCCGGCCTGAACCCGCTGGAGAGCACTACCAACCAGCGCGGCGCCTCCTACCTGGGCGCTCTCCGCGACCAGCATTACTTTCGTGGCGGCACCCTGCTGGAGCTGGGCTTCGCCATTAGCGATTTCAGCGGCAGCGGCACACCCACCGGGACGGTATCCTACGTGCTCACTCCTGACGGTCCGCGGGGCAGCTTCTATGCCGCTACCCGCGGCAGCGCTCGCCGTCTGCAATGGATTGCCAACCTGTACCTTCAGCCGCGCCAGTGGCACGGCCGCCATGAATTCAAAGTGGGCGCAGACTTCGACCGTATTACCTATCACCGCGAGTTTCGCCGGGCTTCAATTTCCGCCTTGCGCACCGACGGCACCCTGGCGCGGAGTATCACGTTTCCGCCGCGCGCGCGCACCGCGCTCAACAACTTTCAGGGCGCCCTCTACGCGCAGGACCGCTGGACGCCCCGCGAACGCCTGCTCATCGAAGGCGGCATGCGCGTTGACTGGGACCAGATCATCCGCGAGCCCGTGGTCGCTCCCCGCGTCGCCGCCACCTACATGCTCGATCCTGTTGGCCGCACTAAGCTTTCCGCCGGCATCGGTCTGTTCTACATCGGCAGCAATCTGGAGTTCATCAGCCGGCCCTTGGTGGGCGAACGTTTTGATCAACTCTTCGCCTCCGATGGGGTCACCCCGCTCGGCCCGCCCGCCGGCACGCGCTTCCTGGTCAACCAGGACGCGCTCCAGCAGCCGCGCTCGTTGAACTGGAGCCTGGGAATCGAACACAAGCTGCCCTACGAGGTCTATGTGAGGGCGGAGTTCCTCCAGAAGCGGCTGACTCACGGCCAAACTTTTGTTCCGGCCGGCGGTCCTGATCAACTGTTCGGCGATTACATCCTGACCAACGCGCGCGAGAACCGCTATGACGCCTTCACCTTCACCGCGCGTCGCACCTTTCGCAACGTCTATCCCATGCTGGTGTCGTACACGCGTTCCTCGGCGCGCACCAACGCCTATCTGGATTACAGCGCCGACAACATCGTCTTCGGCCCACAATTCGGTGCACCGCTCCCCTGGGACGCGCCCAACCGCATCCTCGCCTGGGGATGGTATCCCTTCGTGAAGAAGATTGACCTGGGCTACTCGCTCGAATGGCGTGATGGCTTCCCTTTTCCCATCGTGAACGAAAACCAGGTCGTTGTCTCCAAGCATGAGACGCAGCGTTTCCCGCGCTTCTTCTCGCTCTCCATCGCCGGCGAACGCCGCTTCCAGTTGGCCGGCCTGTTCCTTGCGTTTCGGGTCACCATCGAGAACCTTACCAATCAGCGCAATCCCACTTTCGTGAACAACAACCTTGACTCACCGCACTTCTTGACCTTCAGCGGCCTCGGCCACCGCGTCTTTACCGGCCGCATCCGCTTCCTCGGCCGCAGCAAAGCCGCCAAGAACCCACCCCAGCAGTCTGCGCCGCAGTCCAAGCCATAAGTCACGCGCACGACGCGTAACACTTGTGTGAAATGAGGTCCGTGGCCGGCGGCAATAGCTTTTCGCATAGTTGGCCATTTTGGGACGTAGGATGTTCTGATTTCAGAACGACCCAAAAATTTTTGTTGACGCAACTCGGAACGGCCCTATGCTGTTCGCCTGATCGCCCATCCAGGAGGTGCCCGGCATGACCCGCATACGTCTAACCATCCTGCGCGCCGTCCTCACACTCACTATAATAGCTATCATTATCAGTTTGGGTTCGCTGTGCTTCGCCCAGGTACAGGATGATGGCAGTTACAACCGGATCCCGCAGCCCCTACTTACTCCAGTACTGTTTCCGCGCGACCTTTGCCAAGCAATGCGCGCGGAAAGGGGACGCCGACAACCCCAACCCTTCGGGACGCAAGCGGCAACACTCAGTTGCCCGGCAGCGAGAGCTATACTTTCAACATTCCTCTTCTGCATCTCCCGGGCCGTGCCGGCATGGATCTTGACCTGACCCTGTACTACAACAGTCACGTCTGGACGGCAACGGATGCGTGGCCAGGGGCGCGTTATGTCACTTTCAATGTCGATCGTGATTTTCCGGGGTATGGGTTCCGGCTCGGATTCGGATACTTAGAGGCTGGCGACACTTTTTATGTCCTGACGGAATCAGACGGAACAAAACGAAAGCTGACCTATACGTCAGGGACCCGGTACGACTCCGTTGATTCGTCTTACATCACATTCGATTCAAGCACCAACCTGCTTATTTATAAGGACGGAACACGAGTGCTGTATGAGCCGGCACCGAACCTCCCGATCTGTCGCGTCACGCAAATCACCGACCGTAACGGCAATTTCATCTCTGTATCCTATGTGCCCGACTCCGATCAGAAGATTGCCACGATTACGGATACGCTGGGCCGACAGGTTTTTTTCGCCTACAACACCGACGGCCTTCTGCAATCGGTTGCTATGGCCGGGAAGACCTACGCCAGCTTCGAATGGACGCAGGAAACGTTCACTTACTCGTGGGGGACGGGATTGTGGCGCAGCAACACTCCCCCGAGCGGCACTGCCCTCAAGGTACTGACGAAGGTGACCCTCCTCGATGGTACCGCCTATCGGTTTGTATACAATCCTGACGGCCCACAGCAGCTCAGGGCCGATTGGGGCATTGTTCGCCAGATTGATCTGCTCAGCCCCTCCAATGCGCTGCTGAAATCGGTCACGTATAACTACCCACCGGGGACTACGCCCCTAACTGACCTGCCCACGTTTACGCAGCAAACCATTTACGACGGTGTCAACAACAGCACTTGGACATATGGGGTAGCCAAGACTAATGGTGTCGTGAGTTCCTACGTTCTAACCGAGCCCTCTGGCACCAGGACTACGACGTACCTCAATCAAAGCGGTCTTGCCACATTAGTGCAAATAACCGACGACACCGGCCACGCTCTCCGGTCCACATATTACGACTGGACCTCCGGCTCCGACCCAAGAGTGTACGCCATTCG
The DNA here is from genome assembly GCA_041946775.1 of Terriglobales bacterium. Taxonomy (GTDB): domain Bacteria; phylum Acidobacteriota; class Terriglobia; order Terriglobales; family Acidobacteriaceae; genus JBHGBA01. The sequence continues at coordinate 1,797 of JBHGBA010000015.1, read as the reverse complement.
CAACGTTTACGAGGATACTGGGCAGAGTGCGGTGATGTATTACACTTACGGGAGTTATGGGAACATTGCGAAAATCGACGAATACGACGTGACTGGTTCTCTCAAACGGAGCAAGTCAATCACCTATGCGGCCGACGCAACTTTCACCGGAGCCTGTCACATCCTGAACCTGCCAACGCAGGTAATCCTGAAGACGGGAAACGCGGTCACTAGCCGAACTGACTACGCTTATTCTGCCAACCCAACCACGCCGACGGGGACCTTTCCGGGCTACAGCAGCACGGGTTGTGGTTACAGTCCAACGACTATCACGCAGTACTCGAACCCGGCCGCTGCGACAGGTCCAGTTGCGCGCAGTCGGACTTACGACAAGTTTGGGAACCTGCTCAGTGACAGCCTTGACCAACTGAGTTGGGACTATAGCCCGGACTATCACGCGGCGTATGTCACGAGGATTCTGCGGGGCGCCACGCTCGCCCAAACGTACTCCTACAATTTCGATTCAGGCACGTTGGCCTCCCGCACCGACGAAAACAACCAGACTACTACTTTTGGTTACGATAGCGCCGATCGGTTAAACCGGGTCACTTATCCAAACCAGGTGTCAATCTTAATAGACACGTCGTTTTCCGGTAACCTCCGCCAGGTTACGCGCAGCACAACCGCCAACAGTCTTGTGCAAATAACCGACTTTGACGCGCTGGGCAACGCTGTGCATGAGGAAGTCCGCAATGGCTCCACCGTTGTTAGCAAGATTGATCGCGCATACAGCATGGGACGTCTGAGTAGCGTCACGAATCCCTATACCAGCGGGACTCCGCTGGTGACGTCCTATGACTATGACGCTCTGGGACGCGTCAGGACTGTTACCCCGCCGGGGAATTCCGGATCCTACACCTATTCCTATACCGGAAATACGGTTACGGCGACCGACCCAGCCGGCAAGCAGCGCCGCAGCTATGGCGACGGATTGGGTCGCCTTGTTCAGGTGGATGAACCCGGTTGGGGCGACGGCACCCCCGCCCGCGGGTCAGTCACCATTTCAGGCTCGGTGCAAAGCCGGAAGGCTTGCTATTCCGATCCTGATCTAGGCCACTGGTGCGAAACCATTTATGATGCAGGCACAATTACCGTCTCCGTAAATGGATTAACGAAGATTGTCCAGTATGAGCCTGGTAATTCCAGTGCTTCGCTTGCGTCAGCGATAGCGGCTGCGTTTAGTGGCGATCCAGCTTCCCCGGTTTACGCCAGTGTCTCCTCTTCCACGGTGAACTTCACATCCAAGGTGAACAGCTATTCGGCGAACTATGCCCTGTCGGCCTCTTCAAGTTACGATGATGCAAACTTCTTCCGACCTTCCTTCAATGTGAGCACATCCGGCTACCAGCTTACGGGCGGCAGGGCGGCAGCGGTGGAGGGGAATCCGTCCCTGGATCATCCCATGGTGACCACCTACACCTATGACGCTCTCGACCACGTGACGAAGGTGTCGCAGGCCGAGATGGGAATGGTGAACGGTCAACCCGCACCCGCCCAGGACCGCACCTACGTCTACGACGGACTTGGTAACCTCACCTCAGAAACCACCCCCGAAGGCGGGGCGACAACGTATGCCTACACAGACACCGGCCTGCTTTACACCCGTTCGGATTCTCGCGGCATCATTAGCACCTACGGCTACGATGCCCTGCGGAGACTGACCAGCATCACATACAGCGACGGCACCCCCTCGGTCACGTATTCCTACGGGACCGATGGTTCGCAGTTCGAGAACGGAAAGCTCATCAGCCGCTCGGA